>CAKUDB010000018.1 GCA_934644775.1 uncultured bacterium
TAGCGGAGTTTAGCCTATAGCAAAGCGAAAGGCTCTTATACGCCTGTAGCTTGCTATAGGCGTAAACGTAGCCAGCGGGCAGAGAGACGGAGACTTTAGCCCCTGTACCTTAGTTCCGCCTCCCGCTACAAACTGTCCGCTAGCTATGAAATGAACGGGCTAGGGCCCAAAAGTGCTAGTGCAGCGAGTGTAAACAATGCTGCGCTGGTACAAAAAGCATTTAGGAATAAATGCAGCTCCTAAAAATTTAGGCTAAAGGAGATTTGTTAGTATAAGCTGATAGACGTGTCATATCAGCTATTATCAATGAAAGGAAATAATGTTTTGCATATGCAATATAAAAAAAAACGTTTTTAATTTTGTCATCTTAATAGTTACTGTTGGCTTAGGTTTAAGCTTAATGCTTTCTGGTTGCGGCGAGAGTGGCTCTACTACGCCCAACCCTTTAAATGGCTCAACTTCTACAGCTTCTCCTACAGAGAGTCCTACCAGTCCTACTCCTCCGACTCCTAGTCCTCCAAGTCCAATTCCTCCCAGTCCCACGCCCCCAAGTCCCACTCCACCTACGCCTCCGCCTACCAATCAGGTTATTTTTGACTACAATATTTTGCCTGCAGGTACAATAGCGGAAATTGGCATTTCTGCCGATATTGCTAAAGTAAGATATGCTTTTTATTATACTGATGAGCAGCAAAATGTTTTAGTTGATATTCAAGATACTTACACTTATGATTTTGAGCACAAGGATCAAGCTTACCAAAAGCAAGTTCCTATTGCCAATGTTACTACCGAACCAACAAAAGTAACGGCTGCTTATTACGATACTGAAGGCGAACTGGTAGCCTTGGGAGTAAATGAGCTCCAGTGGGATCAAACTACTAAAAATGCTAACGTTACCAATCCTCAAGTGTGGCACCTTGGTGACGATCCTAATGTCTCTTTAGAAGTAAGTGATTATATAATACCTAAAGATGGGCAGACCGTTTTAACTTTAAAAATTACCCCTGCCGGTAAAGAAGCTGTCGATATGACCGCTTTTGCTAGGTTTGAAGATATAAACGAAAATGTGCTGGCCTCTGTAGATAAACAACCCGGAAGATATATCGGTATAAATTACAGCAATAACGAAGGTGAAAAGCCCGCTCTTTACATCGGTACGAAGTTTAAAGCTGTCGATAAGGCCATTTTTGTCACCGATCAGGAAATTGCTTCTATTAAATTAATTCCTGCCCCCATTGAAGGCAAAGCAATTACTGTCAAAGACAACTCCTTCCGTATGTTCTATACCGACGACAAAAATAAGTTAGCCGATCAAAATGTTCTTCATATGACTAATGTGGGTAATGAAAAAGATACATACACTGCCGCTGTCAACGAGCAGCCTATGCAGGTTTGGGCGGCTTACGGTACAGTGTCGGATAAAGGGCCCACTCCTCCTGATATTGATATTACTGACGACAATGATGTAACTATCAGCCATCAATATAAGGCATCAGCCACCGATTATATGGAAGTAAAAGATAAGGTGGTGATCCATATTAACGGTGAAAATTCTACTGGCTTTAATGAATATGCCGTTTCTGCTCAATGGAAAGAATTTAACAGTGATCCTCTTACTGTAACTTTGGCTGATACTTTTAATGAAGCCTATTTATATTTTGTTAATAGAGATACTGGAGCTCTTATTATTGATGAAATACAATACAGTGGAGCTGGTGTCGATACTTATAATATGCGTTTAGCTGCTGGAATTATGAGTTTAGATGGAAAGAGTTATTCTTTCTACAGAAGTGAGATGGTGGATATCCCTGTTGCTTGGATTGGCCAGGGACAATACCCCAAAGTAATACCTGTAGTCACTAGCCCGACTGGAGTTTCAAAATATGAGCAAGATAACCAAGGGGTCAACAGTTATACCTTGGAAGTTTCAGGAAAACCGGCTGCCGAGGTAGAGTTAAAGATAGAACGTCCTGCCGGGGCAACTTATCCTGATCTACATGAAACATCTGTTGTCCCATAGCTAAGCTCCGACTGCTTTAGTAAGTGCAACGATACTGCGCCACACAAACGAACTTGGTGTAGTCCTTGGCTCCGGCCTATTGCCGATATGGCGGCGTAGCCGTTAGGCGAAGTAGAAGTCGGCAATCTCGGCCGGAAGCCTTGGACGAACCAACAAACTGGGAAAGTCTCCGTTTCTGTAATATCGATAGCGGAGTTTAGCCTATAGCAAAGTGAAAAGCTCTTATACGCCTGTAGCTTGCTATAGGCGTAAACGTAGCCAGCCAACGGAGAGACGGAGACTTTAGCCCCTGTACCTTAGTTCCGCCTCCCGCTATAAACTGTCCGCCTGGTATAAAATGAACGCGCTTTGGCTAAAAGTAGGGCGTGACGAGTGCAACTATGTCACGCCAGCAAAAAAGGCGTTAAGCCTAAGAAGTTGACGCAGCGAGTGTAATAATGCTGTGCAAGGCAGGGGGAGAAGCGCGGCTTTATCGTGAACTTTGGGCTTATTGCTGCCGACTGGTGGCAGTTAGATAGGACTGGTTGGCTATAAAAAACACCCGCTAGTCCAACTATTGTAAGCGAGGAAAAACTATTTTTGCGTATGCAATACAAAAAAAACAACTGCCGTATTTGTTTATTTACAGCTGCCATCAGCTTAGGCCTTATGCTTACCGGTTGCGGTCACAGTGGCTCAACTACACCTAATCCTTTAGGAGGCTCGCCCTCTCCGTCTCCACCGGAGCCTACTAGTCAAGTCGTCTTTACTTACAGTGTTTTAGGTAAAGACTCACATGCCAAAACTATTCCTAACCATATCGACAAAGTAAGATATATATTCAAAGGCTTTGACAAAAATAAACAAGCTTTTGTCGACTGCAATCAAGAGTACATCCGTAAATTTACTCATCAGGATAAAACCTATGAGCAAAAGATAACTATCGACAATGTAAGTACCCAAGCTACCGAAGTTACCGCCGCCTATTACGATACTGAGGGCCAATTGGTAGCTGTAGGCGTCGATCAATTGGAGTGGAACAAAACTACCGATATTGCCCAGGTGGATAAGCCTGCCGTGCAAACTGTCGACGAAAATTCCCCCTTTACTTTTACAACTAACCAGCATGTCTTATCTAAAGGCCAGCAGCTCATTCTCACTCTTACTGTTACTCCTAGTGAAGAGGGCGCTATTCCTGTCGATCTAACTGCTTTTGCTACTTTTAGCGGTATCGACGAAAAAGTGTTTGGGCAAGAAGAAAAGGCTCTGCCTGGCGTTTATATTTGCCTAGACTATAGCAGCGCTGCAGGTTTATCCATTACCGCTTCTGTTGGGAAAAATCGCCAACTGGCTTTAGCTGATCCCATTTACGTTACCGATCAAGTTCCGACTAAAATTAAGATCTCTTTTCCGCCTATCGATGGTAAAGAAGTATCAGTGCTCAAGTATAATGAAGACACTGATGGCGTTTTTTTGTTCTATTCTGCCGATCAAGAGCAAACTTTTGGTCTAAAAATAGCTAGTAACGATGTAGCTTATATAAAAGAACAAAGATACAACTTTGCTATCAACGAGTTGCCTCTAGCCATTTTAGCTACCGAATTTTCCAAGGACGGCCAAGGCCCTCAGCCGGATTATGCTGTAGATATTACCGATAGTGATAAGTTGTCTATATATACTGAAAATATTGCCGGTGAGGAAAATTATTTGGCCGTTAAAGATCATTTTACTCTTCAGGCTACTGGGGTTAATTATGATAATGAGAGGAGGCTTTACAAAGTAACAGTCAAGTACGATGACGCTACTTCCGAAGGTTTAACCAATCAGATATTTGTAAGATTGGAAAACACTTACGGTAAGTTGGCTTTTGTCGAAAAAGACGCTTTGGGTCGTGAATTAACTACCGATGATATTTATGCCGGCAATATTTGGGTAAAAGAAGGCCAAACATTTGAGCATTCTTTGGTACTTAAAGGAGTTGTCTTCCTTTATAACGGCTACACCGTATTAGATATTCCTGAAAGTATGATTCCTGCCGATCAGTATCCCAATTTGAAAGAGCCTAGATATTCATCCCCTGAACAAGCTACTAAGTCTGTTTATGAAGTTGTTACCACTTACGAACACATTGGCTCTGGCAACGACTACAAAATAACTACTACAGGTTTGCCTGAAGTACAACTGATAATGGATATTGATCGCCCCGAAGATGCCTCTTATCCTGAGCTCTGGACTCCTATTGTACGGCACTTTGAATGGGATAGTTAAACTATTTGCAAAAGTGTTTGCACAAACGAACATAGTGTAGTCCTTAGCTCTGGCCAATGGCCGGTATGGCTGCGAGCTATAAGCTCGCAGACGCCGGCCATTAGTGCCGAGAGCTTTGGACGAACCTACAAACACTAAAAAGTCTCCGTTGCGGCAAATTTAAAGCGGAGTTTAGCCTATAGCAAAGCGAAAGGCTTTTCTACGCCTGGAGCTTGCTATAGGCGTAAACGCAGCCAACAGACGTGAGAAACGGAGACTTTGACATTTGTGTCTTGGTATCGCTTTCAGCTATGAAATGTCCGCTTGCTATGAAATGAACGCGCTAAAAGCCAAAATTTGGCGCATAAATTAAAGCTAGTATAATGGTTAGTGTTTAAGAAAGGTTGTTTATTAAAAATAATGCGTAAAAATACTTTTGGCTTTGCTATTGGGGCCGCAGTAGTCGGTTTAAGTTTGGGCTTAGCTGTATATGGTTGCGGCGACAGTGGTTCTACTACGCCCAATCCTTTAGACGAATCCCTCAACAAAGTAGTTTTTAATTATAGCGTTTTAGCTCAAGAGCTGGGCGCTAAAGTAGAGATTCCTGCCAATATTGCTAGCGTTAAATATGTTTTTAGCGGCCAGCACGAAGATAAACAAGCTTTTGTCGAGCGCAGCGAAGACTACACTTACAAATTTACCCATAAAGATAAAGATTACGATCAAGAAGTTGTCATTAGAGGCGTAAGCTTAAATGCTACTGAAGTTACCGCCGCTTACTATGATGAAAATAATGAACTAGTAGCTATTGGTGTCAACAAACTGGATTGGGACAAAACTACCGATATAGCCAAGGTAGAAAAACCGACTGTACAAACTGTTGATGAAAATTCCCTGGTAAACTTTACCGCTAGCGAACACGTTATCCCTAAAGGTAAGCAAGTCGCCTTTAATTTAATGATAACTCCCGGCCAAGAGAGAGCCGAACCTGTCGATATGACCGCTTTCGCTCACTTTAGCGGCATTGACGAAAAAATACTAGCTCAAGATGAAAAGGCTTTGCCCGGTGTTTATACCGGCGCAGAGTATAGCAGTGCCGCCGGCTTACAAGTTGGTGCTTCTATCGGAGAAAAAATTAAAGTGGCTTTAGATGAGCCTATTTATGTTACCGACCAGGTGCCTGCAGCCATAACTATTGTACCTCAACCAATTGAAGGTAAAGAAGTGGCCGTAGAGGAGGCAACTGCTGAAGATCCGCGCACTTTAGATATGCTTTATGCCGATGAAAGTAAGTACGTTTCATTCGGCTACAAGGTAATACATTTTCCGGCCCGTTTCAGTAATGAAACTGATATTGACATAGCTGTCAATGAACAACCTATTAAAGTATTGGTTACAGCTTACACTGATACAGACGGCAAAGGGCCGCAGCCTGAAAAAGGTGTAAGCATTTCCGATGAAAGTAAACTTACTTTTGAAACTAAGCACTTAGTTGAAACTCCCGATGAAGGCGATCTCAACAGACTGTCAGTGAAAGATGGCATTTTGTACCTTGATGGCCTTAATAAGAAAAACAATTACTTCCAAGTAGCGGCTAAATTTGATGATGGCAGTGCAGATGGCTTGACTGATTCTCTGAGAGTTTGGGTTCAGGGAGCCGTTCCTTATACGCAGTTTATGGATACGGAAAGTAATAAACTCTTGTCCGCTTTAAGTTTTGATGATCCTAAAACGTACAATTTAAAGATGGTTGGCAATATTTTTGCTTTTAGTCATGATAGCGTACCTTTAGATATTCCCGAAGATATGATTCCTGCCGATCAATATCCCGAAGTTGCCCCTCTTCAGCCTAGCACTGATAAAGCTAAGTGCTACCAAGCTGAAGCTGGCAAAAATGGCTATGTACTAGAATGGCTTGAGCGTTTGGAAAAGACTACTACAGTAGATGTTAAGCGCCCAGACGATGCCAAATGGCCGAGATTTTTCTCTTTATATTTGATGGGAAATTAATTGTAACTTTTGGTATTCGCTAGTTATGGGCTGAACACAAACGGACATGGTGTAGTCCTTAGCTCTGGCCAATGGCCGGTATGGCTGCGAGCTATAAGCTCGCAGACGCGGCCATTAGTGCCGAGAGCTTTGGACGAACCTACAAACACTAAAAGTCTCCGTTTCGGCAAATTTAAAGCGGAGTTTAGCCTATAGCAAAGCGTAAGGCTTTTCTACGCCTGGAGCTTGCTATAGGCGTAAACGCAGCCAACAGATGTGAGAAACGGAGACTTTGATATCTGTGCCTTGGTATCGCTTTTAGCTATGAAATGTCCGCTTGCTATGAAATGAACGCGCTAAAAGCAAAAATTTGGCGCATAAATTAAAGCTGGTATAATAGTTAATGTTTAAGAGAGGTTGTTTATTAAAAATAATGCGTAAAAATACTTTTGGCTTTGCTATTGGGGCCGCAGTAGTCGGTTTAAGTTTGGGCTTAGCTGTATATGGTTGCGGCGACAGTGGTTCTACTACGCCCAATCCTTTAGGGCCGCAAAAAGTAAATGGTCAAGTCGTTTTTGACTACAATATTTTAAGTGAAAGTTTGGCCAAAACTGATGTCGATGCCAAGATCGCTACCGTAAAGTATGCTTTTAGCGGCACAAATGCAGAGAAGCAAGCCTTTACCGATGTTAGGGACGCTTACACCTTTGAGCACAAGAGCGAAGCTTACGAGCAGCAAGTGACTATCGACGAAGTAAATACTGGTGCCGATAAAGTTACTGCCGCTTATTATGATAGCGACAACAATTTAGTAGCTATTGGTATTAACGATCTGGAATGGAATCAAGATAGCAAAATAGCTCACGTCAGCCAACCGCGCATAGATATTATTGACGAAAATTCCACAGTTATTTTAACTGCCGAGCCTTATGTGGTGACTAAAGGCGAGCAAACCGCTCTTACTTTAATGGTAACTCCCAGCATAGATGGGGCTGACGCTGTCGATATGACCGCTTTTGCTTCCTTTAGTGATATTGACGAAAAAGTGCTGGCCCCTGTAGCTGAACAGCCTGGCCTTTATACCGGTGTAGAATACAGCAGCGAGGCCGGCTTATTGCCTACAGCTACTATTGGCAAAAATATCAAAGCTACTGTTGATCAGCCTATTTATGTTACCGATCAGAAGCTCACTTCTCTGGAAATAATGCCCGCTGACATAGATGGCGTCAAAATTACTGTTTTAGATAAACAAGAATTTTATGAGCCCTACGAAGGCGGCCAGTACTTCCATATGCTTTATAGCGACGAAGTATTAAAAGATAATGGCTACATGCTTAGCACTGTAGGTAAAAAAGTTGTAACTTTACATCCTAAAAATGACTATAGCGGCGCTACTCCGGAAGCTCCGGTTATAAATGCATCAGCTAACGATCAGCCTATGCAAGTTATTGCTTCCTATAGCAATATTGAAGGCCAAGGCCCCGTTCCGCCACAAATGGATGTAACCAACGATGAAAATACCACTATTGAGTCTAAGCGCGAAGTTCGCACTTGGGCTACTCCCAGCGCAACTGATGTCGATTATATGACCGTAAATGGCAACGTGCTCCATGTAGACGGCGTCAATACTAGCGACAACTTCTATTCCGTTTCTGCTAAATATAACGATGTAACTAGCAATTCACTTACTGTGGCCGTCAGCAGCGCTTCAGCTTATGTAGCTTTTGTCAATAAAGATACTGGTGAATGGATGCCTAATCAAATTAAGTACGTAAATGGTGGAGTAAATGACTACAATATGTCTTTGGCGGCTATGGTTCGTACTAACAGCATCTGGAAATATGGTGAAAAATGTGACTTATATGTAAGTGACATTATCGACATTCCTACAACTTGGATTGCTGAAGGACAGTATCCTAATGTAAAAGACGTTGATGCTGATTCAAGTAAGATTACCGAATATAAGCAAACTGCTACTGGAGCTAATAGTTACAGTTTGAAGTTAGGCGGATGGCCTTCAGCTGAAACCTATTTAAAAATAGATCGCCCTACCGAAGCTACCTATCCTGTGTTGTACAGCACTCGCGTAGTTAGATGGTAATTAGCCAACACTAGTGCAAAAAAGGCAGCCCACCAATGGTGAGCTGCCTTTTTTAGCTATAAATTACAGCCAGCTGGGTTTAGCCATATCTTCAGAGACTACGCCATCAGTCATAGTGAAGTGCTCCAAGCTGCCAGCTTTAGTCTGAATGCAAAGATATTGCAAAGCGGAATCGGCAGCAGCTTTTAAGCAACGCTGACCTTTAGGATCAATGCGGAAGCAATCGCCCTTTTTAATTTCGGTTTCAACTCCGTCCACAAAGAGAAGGCCCTTGCCGTCCAAAACGATATAAATTTCCTCATTCTCTTTGTGAGAGTGAACAAAAGGCACACTAGCTCCAGCAGGCAGAGAATTGTAAGAAATTTCGGCTCCGGTTAAGCTGAGCATATCGTGCAATTCAACGCGGTTTTCCTTAAAATTGATATGTCCCAATTTATAATTAGCCATGATTTGTTACTCCTTAGTTTATAGCTTTAATTCGATATCGAACTAAAACCGGATAAAAAATTGCTGAATTGGCAAATAAAGCAAATTTTTACTCAATACATTTACCTAAAAGTTTTTCCAAAGTTTCGGCTTCAGCATTGGTGAGTTTCTCGGCAACTAAATTAGTCAGACCTTGAGAAATCTTTTCAAAGATTGGTTGTAAAGCCAAACCTTTTCCAGTTAAGCCAACCAAAGTACTGCGCGAATCTTCAGGATTGGGCCAACGCTTAATATACCCGCTCTTTTCTAACTTGTCGGCCAAAACCGTCAAAGTAGATTTGCTGCGCCGTACAAACTTAGCCAAATCGCTCATAGTGCACACTTTGTACTTAAACAAATAGGCTAACATATCTCCGTGGCTAGGCGACAAACTTTGCAAACCGGCTTTTTTTAGCTCGGCTAGCAAATAAATATTGCCCTTTTCTCTTAGACGAGAAGCATAACGGAAAATGTACTGATATTCCATGGCTGTAATATAGTTCGATATCGAACTATTGTCAAGAGTGGTAACACATTTTTTGCAGTAAAATTTTGCAATGTAGTAAAGTTACAACTAATATACCAAGCAGAGGAGGCGAGTTATGATTCTGTATCACGGCAGTAAAGAAATTGTAAAATCACCAGAAATTCGCATTCAAAGATATAATAAAGATTTTTATTTTGGATTTTATTGTACGCTAATACCGGAACAAGCTATTCGCTGGGCTACTCGTTTTAATGGAATAGGTTATTTAAATGAATACGAATATATTCATAATGATAGTTTGAGAATTAAGCACTTTGATGAAATGACAGAAGAATGGTTGGACTTTATAGTCGCTTGTCGTTTAGGCAAAACTCATGATTATGACATTGTGGAAGGCCCTATGGCTAATGACACAATTTTTAATTATGTGCAAAATTTTGCTGACGGAAGAATTAGCCGCGATGCTTTTTGGGCGTTGGCTAAATTTAATAAGCCAACACATCAAATTAGCTTCCATACTGCGCGAGCTTTAACCACTTTATCTTTTGTTAAATACAGCGAGGTTGGCAATGAAGAACAATAGCGACTTATTTTATACTTGCAGTTTGTTAGAATTTATCGCTAGAGAACGCAAACTTAAGCGTTCGGAATTAGTTAAATTTTTAGGAGAAAAAACTATAGCTCGGATATATAATTATGCTGACGTATTTCACTGTGAGCCTATAGCTAAAACGGCTGACGATTTTATTACCAATTATGCCATTCCCCAAGGTACTTTCGATAATGTAGCCGCTTGTCGTTATTTGGTGCCTGACTATTGGACAATAGGGGAAGTATATGAGCGTTTAATTGAAGATGTCTGCGGCGATGATGAAACACAAATTATCCCTAATTTAATAGCTGTATATACGTCTTGGATCAGCGACGCTATCTCTAATTATAATACCGATTTTTATTATCAATCGCGAGAATATATTTATGTCTGCTATCAGACGGGTGAAGTTTGCGAATAGAAAAAAAACTGCGCATACGAGAATTATATATAGGCATATAGGCTCCAACTGGCAGAAGTCATACTTAAAAACTTGGAGACAAATCAAAAAAATTAGCAGGTAATAACCATTTTAAGCGAAGTGAAAAGCCGATTTTTGGAAAGGAATATTTTGTTTTCATGTTATTGAATGTCGACACAACAAAGACTTCCGTAATTGAAGAGCTTTTGGGTAACGAAGCTGAGTCTTTGCTCCAGCACGAGTGCAAAACTATCGATAAAAAAATGCTCCACCTTCCCGGCGGAGATGTAGTCGATCGCCTTTATTGCGAATCAGACCGCAAGCCTCAGGTATTGCGCAGTTTGCAGCAATTATTCGGCACCGGCCGTTTAGCCAACACTGGCTATCTGTCCATTTTGCCTATCGACCAAGGTATCGAGCACAGCGCCGGCGCTTCTTTCGCTCCTAACCCTGCTTATTTCGATCCGGAAAATATTGTTAAGTTGGCCATCGAAGGCGGATGCAACGCCGTTGCTTCCACTTTCGGCGTCTTGGGCTCCGTAGCTCGTAAGTATGCTCACAAAATTCCTTTCGTTGTTAAGCTCAACCACAACGAGCTGCTTACCTATCCTAACTCCTACAAGCAGATCCTTTTCGGAACCGTACGCGAAGCTTGGGATATGGGTGCTGTCGCTGTTGGCGCTACTATTTACTTCGGCAGTGAAGATTCTCGCCGCCAGATCGTAGAAATTGCTCAGGCTTTCCACGAAGCTCACGAGTTAGGTATGGCCACCATTTTGTGGTGCTATGCTCGTAACGACGCTTTCAAGGTTGATGGCGTAGACTATCACACCGCCGCCGACTTGACCAGCCAGGCCAATCATATTGGCGTAACTATCGAAGCTGATATTATTAAGCAGAAGTTGCCTACCGTAAATGGTGCCTTCAAGAAGATCGGTTTCTGCAAGAAAGATGAGCGCATGTACACTGAATTGAGCAGCGATCATCCTATCGATCTCTGCCGTTACCAGGTAGCCAATTGCTACATGGGCCGCATGGGCTTAATCAACTCCGGTGGGCCTTCCGGTTCCAACGACTTAGCCGAGGCTGTTCGCACCGCTGTTATCAATAAGCGCGCCGGCGGTATCGGTCTTATTTGCGGACGTAAAGCTTTCCAGCGTCCTATGGAAGAAGGCGCTCGCCTTATCCACGCCATTCAGGACGTCTATCTCAACCACGATATTACTATCGCCTAATTGAGAAAGCGCTGGGCTTAATATCTCTAGTCCCTGAAAGGGGAGGAGAAGGTAAATGTTGAAAGTCTGGATCTTGCTGAAAAAACAGGAAGACCCAGATTTTCCTATTTTATGGCGCATTTTGCTCTTTTGTTCAAAATAAAGCAACAGTTTCTGCCTCTAAGTTGGGGTAGAATAGTTACGAAGGTTTTTGATTCATCAGATCCTCGCCATAAAAGACGTGGAGGTTCCAAGTACTAAAAGATGATAGGTTCAGTTAGCACTCCCAGTTACAACAATTACAATGTGCAGGGCATTTTTAGTAAGCCCTCAGCTAATGAAGCCAAGAGCGTAGAATTTTCTTACAACTCTCAGGATCAGCTGGTAAAATCCGCCGGTACTACTGAAGTCGATGGCGTAACTATCAGCAAAGGTGCCAAAGGTAGTACCCTTTCCACCGAGCGTACCAAATTGAGTGGAAGTTTGAAAGCCAACGAAGAAGGCAACTTCGTTTACGATCAGAAAATTAAGCCCAAAGAGTTTACCGCCGCTCACGTCTTTGCGGCTGTCAACAACACTTTGGAAATGTTCCAAGACGCTTACGGCGAGAAGATTCCTTGGGCCCGTCCTGTCGATCAAATGAAGGTCGTTCCCGATGGCGGCGAGATGCTTAACGCTTACTATTCTCGCAGAGATGTTTCTGTAAACTTCTTCCACGCTGTCGATCCCACCACCAACGAGATGGTCTACTCCGGCCAGTCCGGCGAAGTTGTCTCCCACGAAGTGGGCCACGCCATGCTCGACGGTTTGCACCCCGAATATTTGCAAGCTTGGAGTCCCGATCCCGGTGGCTTCCATGAGTCTTTCGCCGATATGACCGGTTTTATGATGGCTACCCAAGACGACGCTACTTGCGAATTGGTAGCTCAGCAAACCGGCGGCGATCTCACCAAAGACAATAGCTTGTCTCTTACCGGCGAAGAGTTGGGCACAGTTCTCGGTCATGCTACCGGTGACGCCAGCCGCAACAATATCCGCAATGCCAATAATAAGTTCAAATGGGTCGATCCCAAAACTTTACCCGAGAATCCTCCGCCAGGTGGTTTAGGCACCGAGATGCACAGCTGGTCTCAGGTCTATACCGGTGCTATGTATGACGCTTTTACCGTTATGGTCAAGCGTGGCATGGAAGAAGAGGGCATGAGCGCTGCTCAGGCAATCAAAGATTGTGGACAGCAATTTATCCAGCTTTACGCTGCTACTTTGAAAGATGCTCCTAAGGGCGACTTCACCTATAAGCAGATGGCCAATTGTATGCTTAAAGCTGATCGTGAGCATATGGGTGGCAAGAATCAAGAGATTTTGCGCAACGCTTTCGTCGGCCGCGATATTTTGTCCGATGGTATGAGTATTAACGAAACTCCCGACTACGGTATGAGAAATACCCGCTCTATGACTGTATCCTTAGATGGCGATTTCGGCATGTTCTCTGGTGCTAAAGTCGATACTTTAGTCGACGCCGACAAGATGTATGCTAGCGACGCTACCCGTCCGGAAGCTGCCGATCTTAAGCACGACATGAAGCGCTTGATCGACGCTGGTCGCATTCTCTACACCGAGCCCAACCAGACTCTCCAGACTAAAGATCTCTTCGACAAAGATGGCGTACCTTACGCCGGTGTCGTTCGTTGGATCGATGGCAATATGGTTATCGAAAAGAATACTATTATCGCCTAATTTGGAAATTGATAGTTTAATCCTTTAAACGAGTGCCCCCGCCGATAATTTCGGCGGGGGCACTTCTATTTTAGTGGATAGGGCTATTGTTTAGTGATTCTAAGTTCTTAAGCACAGTTAAGTAACGGTTGGTCGCTTGCCAGAGCGAGGCTTCGGCCCAGGTTAAAGGGGTATTTACTCCGGGAAGATAAGCCTTTTGCGAATTGGGAGGCAGAGTGCTTACACATTGCCAAGCTTCGGGAACCGACCAAGCAGGAGCCGGAGCGCCGTTAGCTTTTATGGTGGCTTGTTCTGGAGTAATGCGGCCATAGGCACGGTTAATATTGCGATTAGCTCCAGCTAAACATTCATTAAGCAGCTTTTGCTCAGCTCGATTGAATCGGATCTTGTGTTTAAACTTAGCTCGATAGGCCGCTTGGTCGTAAATAATTTGGGCTTGGGTAGCGTAAGCGCAAGCTAAGTCGGAAACTAAAAACCACTGGGCTTCACAATTGGGGGCTGTCAGTTGTGAGCGAGCCATAAAAATATCGGCTTGGCTGGCGTCTTTAGAGCCAAATTCTTTTAATATATCGTGCCAGGCTAAATTGACGTGGCCTTGAGGATCGCAAGCGATATTGTAATTTAAGTTTAAGTAGCTATCTGGCGAGAGGGCTTTAGTTCCGTCTTTTAAGGTTAAATAAAAAGGAGCGTAGCGCAAAGCACCGTGAGCTCTAACTAAAGAGCTTTCTAGCATCTTTAAGTTGTCGATATGATGGCGCAGGCTAGTTAAAAGGTTGTCATTTAACTGGACTTGGGTAGATGAAAGCAAGGCTAAAGAAATATCTTTTTCGCGATTGCCAGGGCTCTCAGCATAGTAAGTGCGGCGTACTCGCTCTCGACCGGCTTGTAAAGCTTTTTCAATATCTGAACGACGGCTAAAAATATCACCATGTTTTTGACAGCGCAGAGCTTTGCGCAAGCGCAGAATATCCTTATTCGAATCGTAGGCTTGGTTATACATAATATCGAGCACTTTTTCTAAAGCTTGGTTAATAGCTTGGGTATCCCAAGTTAAGCCGCCGGGGAAGGGAACTTCTTCCCAGTTGCCCGCTGAAGGAGCGCTCGAATAATCGATACTGACAAAATAAGCCGTCAAATTTACTATAGCTTGTAACAATTGGGGCGAAGGATTAGCTATACCGTCCTTTTGCTTTTTAAAGTAGCCGTCGCTCAAAGCCTGCATAAAAGCGCCTAAAGCTAAGCCGTGTGACTCTAAGCGTTTATTGTTGAACCAATTTTTATCGCGCTCTAAAGTGGCTGGATAAAAGATATGGGCTACGCCTTCAATGGGGCCGCCCTCGCGATACGATTTAGGATCGTCAATAGCCTTATCAAAGGCTTGTTGTTCAACTGGGCCAGTATAAAACTTAGCTAAAGTATTTAAAGCTTTAGTCCAGGCTTGGGGATTGACTTCCTTTTCTAAAAGGCCGGCATAAATAGTATCTGTCACCCAAGAGCGACTGGCCATTTCTGGATTTTCCCCTTGGGGAATATCACTAGTAGTAATTAAGCCGTTCTTTTCGTCGAGATTGATACGAAAAACCTGATGGCGCAAAGCCAAATCGCGCAGCTTTAATAGGGAAGCACTATTATATTTAGGCTGCATAAGGGCAAAGATGGCCTGGTTGTAAACTGGCACTTGGTAGTCGGGCCCCACAAAAGTTTGGTAAGTGAGCTGGGTGGCCGCCTGCATAGTTATTAAAGTATTAAGCAAAATGGCCAGGCCATTTTCCGTTTGGGCCAACTTTTCCCAAGTTAAGCGACAATCGACCTTGTGTTTGTGGGGCAAATTATTTAAGTCTGGTACTTCTAAACTGTCGGTGCCCAGCATTTTACTCAATTTGTCGATCCAAGGAGCGTCGGAAACTTGAAAATTGCGCCCCTCCTTTTGCATAACTTGCAATTTTTCAATGCTTTCCTCAACAAATTTATTGACTTCGAGAGCTGAAGTGGCCATTTGAGGTGCCGATACGCTAGTTAGAGAGGGAGATACTGAGCAATCTTGACCTTCTGAAGGACTAGAGGGAAGAGCCCAAACAGAAAGGGGCAAGCTGATAAAACAGGCCAAAGCCAAAAGGTGGGAAGTAAACTTCATAAAAACGGCTCTCCTAAACAATACTAGATAAAACTAACGGCAAGACCTGATAAAAGATCTTGCCGTAGGGTAGAAAGTAGACTAATTTTTATTAGAATTCTTGGGCTGTTGGCCAATAGACAATACTTTATCATGTTCAGTAAGTAAAATATTGTCTCCGCGACTAACTTGACGAGCCAGCAGAGCTTTAGCCATAAAGCTGCCGATCTCTCTGGAGAAGAGGCGGTGCAAAGAAGCAGCTCCGTGGCCTACCTCTTCATTTTTCTTAATCAGGTAGACCTTTACAGTTTCGTCGACACTTAAAATTAAGTTGTGCTCATGTTTAAGCTCTTTGGCCAGTTCGTCGATCCAAGTATCTAATAATTTAAGTTGATCTTTGTCGCTAATAGGCGGGAAGAAGACCGTTTCATCTACTAAGCTTATGGTATCGGAGCGGAGTACCGTCTCCAGATCGGGCATAAGTAAGCGCTCGTACTGATCTTGGGAGCTATCTTCTTTATCTTTACTCTTGCGGAAACCGACGTTGGCATTTTTGAAAAATTCGGCGTCGATAGAGAGGGAGAGAATGATAATATGATCGCGAAAGTCGAGGCGGCTGCCGTCGCTGGTCATAAAGCGGCCCCGCTCTAAGATCTGGTGGATACACTCCATGGCTTTGGGGTGGGCCTGCTCTATATCTTCAATATAGATAACACCGAAGGGAAATTCGCGATTAAGTACGCCCAAAAGCGAATCTTGGCCGCCACTGCCTATAAGTTGAGCGGCTCGAGCTTCGTCGCTAAAATCGCCCAAGCTTAGGCGAGCTACTCGGTCAGAATCGTTAAAGAGGAACTTGGCTAAGTTGCGAGCCAAAGTTAAGCGGCCCGAACCGCGGGGGCCGACAAAGAGGAAGCTAGCAATGGGGCGACTGCCACCCAAAAAGCCAGCCCAAGAGCGGGTGAGAGTATCAGCAATGCGAGCAATGGCCGCTTCTTGGACTACGACGTTGCGTTTAAGCTCGTCGCCACATTGGGAAAGACGCCGCCGCCATTTATTATTCTGCTCGGCTGTGCTGCCTTTGCTGCGGAAAGAGAGCACTTCGGGACGACGGGTAGTAGGCTCGGCCAACAAGTCTTCAATATCGGAACACCAGCGTTTCGACTCGTCTTCGTCTTTTACCAAAACTTGGGCCGCTTCACAGCTAAATTCATCTAAAAGGGACCACAACAAATGGAGCGTCCCTACCGGCTTATTGTAAGTTTGGGCAAACTCTTCGGCGCTATGGAACATCATGATGTTGCGCAAACTGCGAGGAGGATCGTCTATTTTCTTAGAGCCGCGCCCCAAGAGCTCGATTAACTTTTTGCTAGTTTTGGTATAGCTTATACCTTTGCCGCGCAAAAAGATGGCTGCTTGGCAATTTTTTAGGGCTAAAATGGCCAAAAGCAAATGCTCGGCAGTGACAAATTGGTGCCTAAGCTTGGTAGCTTCTTCTTTAGCTTGGGCTTTTACTTTTTCTAAGTTGCTGGTATAAAGTTTCATTTTGACTCTTTCACCTTTGACAAAACTAAGAATCGATAAGCCAAGCTTTGACAGCCTGACGCGCATTTGAGCAAAGGGTTAAGTTGGGCGTAGACCAAATAGTTTGGGGCATGTGTTCCATATCGGCGTTGATAGCGCGAGGTAAAATAAGCCTCTTCCACCTTACGCCGGCGTCGTACATACGCTGCAAACCGGCAGCCAGTTGGGGCGAACTATAAACGCGCCCTTGCAAATCGAGGCGTCCACCTATTACGCATAAAGCGCCGCCGGAAGTGGCGCTGAGAGCTCCTACCATAGCTAAAAGGAAGGCTAAACCTAACTCTTCGCCAGCGCCTAAGTTTTCGTCAGCTAAAGATTCATTGCCCAAATATTCAGAAAGCAGGTTGAGCTCGCGATTTATATCGGCACTTACGTCGCGCAAATGGATATGGAAATCGTAAGCGTTGGGATCGGGTAAGCCTAAATTTTTGGCTTCCGAGCGCAAGTAAGTCCAGGCAATCTCCATGGTGGAAGCTACAGTTTCTGTACCAGTCACTTTAACAATACCGCTGCCATCCATAGCTCTGGCGCTAATACCTAAAGCTACTACGCCGCTATTAGGTACCGGTACGGCGATAATCTCGTTATTAAAGGAGTCTTCTTCAGCAGGAGTAAGAGATTGGACTTGGATACGAGCTAAGCGATATTTTAAGGTCTGATCGGAATTTTTGTAATAGTTGGAAAGGAATTTCCAAATTTCCAAATTCTTGGCCACTTTAGGATTGGTGCTCATACAGCCTTCCAAAACGGCAATGGCCTTATCGTAGTGCTCTTGGCGAGCATATACTTTGGCTGCGCCTAGAGCCACTTCGGCAGTAACGCTCAGATTATCCGGGTAAGTGAGTAAAAGCTTTTGCCAAGTTTCGATCGCTTTATCATATTCGCCGCTGTCGCATAAAAGTTCCGCTTCCAAAGTAGTGCTGGCTGAAGCGGCGGCAATTTCGTCTTTAACTACGGCTGTAGGCTCAGCGCTAGATTGAGAGCTAACCGGCCCTTTTTCAGCCTTAGATTCGTCTTTTTTGTTGGCGTTTTCGTAAATTTGGGCTGCCGCTTCGATTTGGCCGGCCCCTAAGAGGCAGCGCGAATACATGCGGCGCAGAGAGGGCAACTCGGTAAGCAGAGGGCCAAAAGCGCTGAATATTTGTAAGGCTCTGATATATTCTTCCCGCTCCATATGGATAGATATAATCTCTTCAATAGGGGCAAAGGGATTGAGCTTATCAGAATTGTCTATACAATCGGAGCAAAGGCGCAAAGCGTCGTCGTAGCGCCTTTGGATATGAGCAATGCGAGCTCGCATAAGCATGGCGCTTTCGCTCGACCAATTGAGATTGAAGCGATATTCGCACCAAGTCTGTTCGGGATCTAATTCGACAACCTTTTTAAATTCGGAATCGGCACTTTCGAAATGGGCGATACGCATATACAGAAGGCCCATTAAATAGCGCATAGGCAAACTGTCATACTCAGCTTCCAAAGCGCTGCTGGCTAGTTCCAACAAGGTAGTCTCTTCGTCGATAGCGTCTTGGCCCAGCACAAAAGAGAGCAAAGCCAGAGAAGCGCGTAAGTCTGGATCGTCGGGCGCTTGCTCTAAGCGTTTTTTATACATAGAGCGCAATAAGAGCAAGTCTACAGCCATATTTTCGCGAGCTAAAACGGCCCCCCAGCGATCCAAAGGAAAACTGCTGGCCCTATCTATTTGAGCCCATTGATTATAAGCAGTAATGGCTTCGCTGACTTTGTCGGCTTTGCGATTGATATAGCCTGACCATTCGTAGACGAGAGAGCGAAAATAAGAACTGGGATCTAACTCGGCGGCTCTGTTAAAAGCTTTAAAAGCCCCGTCAGTGTCGCCGTTGCGCAAACAAGCTTCGCCTATGCTGACATGTAAGTCAACATTGTTGGGCTCACGGTGGGAGCGTTCTAAAAGCTGTTCTACGTACTGACGGGAAGTTAATTTGTTACTCACGGAGCCGATTTTCTAGGTTAGTAGGGGTTGAACCTTTGCTTTTATGAGAGTTTTACCAATTTTGCCAAAGTAAGAGCTCTCTATTTGTCTTTATTTTTTGTCTTTATCTTTGTTTTCGTCTTTGTCCTTATCTTTGTCATCTTCCTCGGGCAGAGGACGAGGCGACCAGACAAAGACACATTTGGGAGAGCGCAAACCGAAAGTCGGCTCCAAACTGTCGTATACTTCCCAAGAATTGGCTTGTTTGGGATCTAAGCAGACAATACGATCGTTACCAGTATCAGCAATATATATTTTGCTACCGTCTTCGCTACAACTTAAGCCCTGGGGCTCCAAAAATTGGAAGGTACCTCGACCGTAAGATCCTATTTCCAAAGGATTTTTACCTTTAAAATTGTCTGTTTCTACCAAGCGTTGGTTAGCCGTATCGACAAAGAACGAGCCGTCTTCAGTTTTGACGAATTGGGTAGGGGTAAAGGTAGCTCCGCTAAGCCCTTGGCCGCGATAGACCGTCCAAGTGCTGGGCAAAGAGGTTAAATCGAAAGGAATACGCACAATTTGGCCGCGCATACTGTTCTGGCCGCAACATACGTAAAGATTCCCTTCCATATCTAACCATAAATAGCCGGGCTGTTTAAGTTTGTCATCTTTAAGTTCGGCCATGGGAGTAGTATCGCCGAACTTTTCATAAACTAAAATGCGGTCGTTGTCAGTATCGGCCACAAAAAGGCGCTTGCCATGAAAAGCTACACCGCGTGGGCCGCTAAAGCCGTTGTCCATCTCTGTCCAGCCTAAGCCGCGAATATCGTCTAAACGGACAATGCGATTGTTGCCCCGGTCAGCTATATAAATTTTTCCAGTAATGTCGACCCAAATTTGCTCAGGATTAAGAAAGCGCCCCAAGCCGTTGCCACTTAAACCCAAGGGATAGAAATCTTCACCTTGTAAATTTTTCATATAAACGATGCGGCCGTTGCCAGTATCGGAAATCCAAATACCACTTAAACGCTTATAATCTTCCGGATTGGAAGATTGGAGTATGCTAAGGCGAGGCTTTTTGTCCATCTCTAAATCGATAGTCTTAACTTTGCCCTTTTGTAACTCGGCGTTAAGCTCATTCAAGCTCTTGGCCGCCTCTTGCTCTGAAGAGGTGGTTGGGGCAGCATCTTGAGCGGTAGTTTCGGTTGTAGCTTCAGCTGAAGAGGTGGCTGGAGCAGCACCTTGAGCGGTAGTTTCGGTTGTAGCTTCAGCTGAAGAGGTGGTTGGAGCAGCATCTTGAGCGGTAGTTTCGGTTGTAGCTTCAGCTGAAGAGGTGGTTGGGGCAGTACCTTGGGCGGGAGCTTCGGCCTTAGGATCTGATATTATCGGGCCTTCTGCCGTCTGGGCCGTAGCGGGAAGTGTTGTCGAAACGGTAGCAACCAGCCACCAGGCCAGCGATATAAAAAGAGCTACTGCAAAAAACTTATATCTGGTAAGCAAAAATACTAATCCTCCACGCCATTTTGGCGCTAGTTGTATAAAAAACCCCACCCGCTGTTCTTTGTCTACAAAAGCAAAAAATTGTACTTGTGGAGACCTCTCCCCTTCAAAAAAAGAAATATTTTTCCCCCTGACCAAAAATAGCAGGGTTAGAGATAATAGAGAAGAAGGCAAGGCCACTTTTCTAGCGAGACTGTTACTTTTAATATTAACTTTTCGCTTAAGTTGCCGGGCCTAAATCGATAATTAAGTATCTATTTTAGGTAAGAAGAGGCAAAAGAAGAATAAGACGAGGTGTGTTATGGAAATTCTCGATGCTCTGCGCACTAAGGCCGCAGCTAATCGCCGTCACATTGTGCTGCCTGAGGGAAAAGACGACAGAACCTTACAAGCTGCCCGCCTGGTCACTGACCGTGGCTATGCTAAAGTGACAGTTATTGGTAAGCCTGAAGAAGTACGCGCCCGCGCTAAAGAATTGGGCTTTCCTTTAGACGATGTAGAAATTTTGGACCATACAGCGGCCGACGATTTCGAAAAATATGCTAACGCCTATTACGAGTTGCGCAAAGCCAAAGGTATGACTCCCGAAGAAGCTCACGCATCTATGGCCGACCCCCTCTATTACGCCAACATGATGGTTCGTGCTGGTAAAGCTGACGGTACTGTAGCTGGAGCTACCAACACTACAGCCCATACTGTACGCGCCGCTTTGAAGTGCTTAGGCGTCCAACCCGGTCTCAAGACCGTTTCTAGCTTCTTCTTGATGGTCGTTCCCAACAAGACCTTCGGCGAAAAAGGAGCCATGATCTTCGCCGATTGTGGCGTAGTTATCGACCCCGATCCCTTACAACTAGCCGAAATTACCCTTACTACCGCCGATTCTTGTCGCCTCTTCTTGGACGCCGATCCTCGCATTGCTATGCTCAGCTTCAGTACCAAAGGTAGTGCCAAGAGCGAAAAGATCGACAAAGTAACTGAAGCTATGAGTATCGTTAAAGCTCGTCGTCCCGATCTTAACGTCGATGGTGAAATGCAGGTTGACGCCGCTTTGATCCCGGCTATCGGCCGCTCTAAGGCTCCCGGCTCTCCCGTAGCTGGCCGCGCCAATGTCTTGATCTTCCCCGACATCCAGTCTGGCAATATCGGCTACAAGCTGGCTGAGCGTATGTCCGGCGGCATTGCTATTGGCCCTATCTTGCAAGGCTTCGACTACGCTTCCAACGATCTCTCCCGCGGTTGCAAAGCCGAAGATATAGTAGATACCGTAGTTATTACCGCTTTGCAAGCTATCGATTGTGAGCGTCGCAAAGCCGAAAGAGCTTAGACTAGGTCGAAGCTTAGTTTAGGGCCAGATCTTAGGTTTGGCCCTCGGGCTTTTAATTTAGCGCTCAGCTAAAAATCGGCCCGCTCCTTTAGTGGCTACAACTGGCAGCCAAAGGAGCGGGCCGATTTTATTTTTATTCTTAGCTGTGACAACCGCCAAACTAGTTGTCGTAGCCGTAGTCGCTGCCGGTACCGTCGCCCAGCCAGCCGGTCTTATCTACTTGGGAGAGATCCTGACGCTTGGGTGGATTGAGGGAAGGTAAGCCGGGGAAGGGGTGGACTTTTATTTGGTGGGGGGTCGAGTAGCCTAAGTAGCCCTCCTGGGCGGCGTTTTGAGCTTCTTCCATAGCGGCCACATCAGGTAAGCCGGTACCATTTTCGGCAATTTGCAATTGCTCATTAGTCAGTTTGGCAGCAATACGCCCGAGGAACTTCTTTACTACCGGAGTAGCTAAATTCAGCGGCTCTAAAGTGATAAACTTTTTATAGCCGGAATAGGCTCGAATCAGATCGCCTTTATGCTCAGCCAAAATGGCCAAGCCGCGCACGGCCGTAGCATTCATGGCGTCGTATTTGACCGCTTGGGTATAAGCATGTTCGGCTTCAGTCTCGCGGTGAGCCAGTGAGCAAGTGTCGCCCAAAAGTGACCACAAAACCGAAGAGGCGGGGGCACAACCGGTCTGATGCTCGGCCGACTGACGCACTTCTTCGGCCAACCGGGCCGCTTCTCGACCGCGTTTAAGCAAAAGTAACAACTTTACCTTGCGGAAGACACAATGGATCGAATCGGGATAAAGCTCGCAAATCTCGTCCATAGCTTGCAAAGCTGATTCAAACTGGCCCAATTTCATATAAGCGGTAGCTAAGGCCACTGCTAAATTGGTGTGTACTTCTTCAGTAGCGTAGTTGCACTCTAAACCATCTTTAGAGCTTTGGATAGCCTTACTCCAATTGTCTTGGCGTACCCAATATTCGGCTAAGCCCAAGTGGCATTTGGCGTCACGTGGAGACTGAGTTACCGACTTAATATATAAGGTTTGAGCTTCAGCCATTTGGCCTGTAGCTTCCAAAATGGGGGCAATCATAGCCGCATTGTTATCTTCGTCGTTCATGTAGATGGCTAAAGCTTGATCATACATGCCCAGCTTAAAGTAAAGTTCGGCTAAAGCTTTCTCGATACCGCGCCGTATCGACTTGCGCTCGTTGGGATCTTCCACAATATCGCGATAGTAGTCGATAGCGTTTTGGGCTTCGCCACGACGCACGTAAAGGCGACCCAATTCCCAGAGAGCTTGAGCATTTTTGGAGTCGGCTGAAAGGGCGTCTTTTAAAGTGACGATGGCTTCGTCGAATAAGCCGGCCTGGATTTGCTGGGTGGCTAATAAGTTCCAGGTGCGCTGATTGGTGCGATCTTTAGCGACCCTTTGTTTAAGTTCGGCGATAAACTCTTCGCTGAGCTTAGCCCAATGCTTCTGCAAGCCTAACTGAGCATAAACGCGCAAGAGCTCAACTTTCCACATGAGAATATTGCGATGGTCAGGATTAGTTCTTATGGCTTGCTCGTAGGCACCGCGGGATTCGGTATAATTCTTAGTTCTGTAAGCCAAACGGGCAGCCGCCTCAAGCAAGCTGGCATTGCTGTCGTGGTGGATCAGAGCCCTAGCTACTAAGCGCAAGCCCATTTGTTGCAACTGGGAGCGCTGTTCGGGCTTCAACCCTTTGCCCAGCATCTCTTCAAAGAAAGTAGCACCTAAGGGGCAATCTTCTTCATCGCGCAGCTCGATAAGGCGCAAATAACTACGTTCGGCTGTAGGTAAATCGAAAGCTCGGGCAGAGGTAGCGGCTAAACGGCGCACTGAATCGGGATCGTCAGGCTGTTGCTCCAATACCCATTGGCGCAACTGTTGCGCTTTGGCATAAGCACCCCGACCTTCCAGAGAGTCAGCCAACTTTACGGCAAAGAAAATATCGGGGCAATGCTCCATAGCCTCTTCTAAGGTTTGTTGCATACCACTATTGTCATTTTGCTTGCGCAAAATAGTCAGCTTGCGCTTATAGAGATCCGGATCGTCTGGATTTTGCAGCAGATTTTGGTTTACTTCTTCAAGAGCTTCGTCGAGAGGCTCATTTATATCGCCGAAAACCGGTTTACCAAAGCGATCAGTCTTAACTTGTCCCTTAACAGGGGCTTGCTTACGTACTAGACCTTTGCCCTGATCAGCGCTTTGCTGATCTTTACCCGGCATAGCGGGCTTAAATTGTTTGCTGGAACCGAACTTTGGAGTCATCGCACTCTCCTCACAGGCGGGGACTTAACCACCTGGGGTCTTTGACATTCCTCAAAACTTGCGCCAAGAGGATTCTTGAGACAGAAACCTTCATTCGCAGCTAGAGCTGCCCTTCGAATAGGTTTCTTGTCAAGCTTGGACTTCCGTGTGTCCCACGGTATTTTCTCTCTCCCGATCCCAGTTAGGAACCGGAATGTTCTGTGCTGGAAAACAATGCACACAACTCCAGAGCACCTTTTACTACGATTAGCTAAAATCCTGCTCAAATATAGGTGGGCTTTAACTTAATACGGGCAGTTTACTTCTAAAGGACAAAGAAGGCCAAATCAGAAAGACTCTTGGTTATGATTGGTACTACCATTGCAGATCGTTACGAAATAATTTCTCAGCTTGGCGTAGGGGGAATGGCCAAAGTTTATAAGGCCAAAGACTTAAACTTGGGGCGTGACGTGGCCCTTAAGGTGTTGCTTGAGTCTGTATCCAGCGATCCGGAATTTAGAGAACGCTTTCGTCGTGAGGCTAGAGCCAGTGCCGCTCTAACTCATCCCAATATCGTTCAAGTATACGATTTTTTTGAGGCTGGCTCCGACGTCTTTATCGTTATGGAGCTGGTCGAAGGGCGTGATTTACGCGATTACTTACAAGAACGCGACCGTTTAGAAATTGATGAAGCTGTACGTATAACTCTCGACGTCTTGTCGGCGTTGGAATTTGCCCATTCTCGAGGCGTCGTCCATCGCGATATTTCGGCTCGCAACGTAATGCTAAGTCGCGACGGTACCGTCAAAGTGGCCGATTTCGGAATTGCTCGTATTGTCGGTGAGCGTACTCTCACTCAAGACGGCGAGCTTATCGGCTCAGTCCAATATATATCCCCAGAACAAGCTAGCGGCGGTCATGCTACTCCGGCGGCGGACATCTATTCTACCGGCGTCCTCCTTTACGAAATGCTTACTGGAGAACTACCTTTTAGCTCCGACAATGTAGTCAAACTGGCCTTAATGCACGTGCAAGCGCCAGTGCCCAAACCGTCGGCCACTTGCCCAGAAATATCCGAAGCTTTAGATAATATTGTCCTTAAGGCCATGGCTAAAAATCCGGCTCAGCGTTATCGCAGCGCCGCCGGGATGAGTGCCGCCTTATTAGCTTTGCGTAATACCGCCGCTGCCCAGCTACCTGTAGCCCCAACAGTTGGCCCCCAAACTCCGCTGGGGCCGCCTCCTTCGGTAGGGGCCGGTGCTCCCGCGCCCAGCGGGCCTAACTATATCCAGCCCAATGGGGGAGCTGCTGGGCCACCGCCACCAGTAACCGATATGGCGGCCCAACGGACTATGTTACGTACCCGTTTGCCCCAAAATTTAATTAAGATGCAGGAAGCTTCCCAAGCTGGCCCTGTCCGTCCCTTAGACGACTCTTCGCCTGTAGATACTGTCGATATAAGCCACTACGACGACGAAGATTATCAAGACCAAGAGCCAGGCGAGTACGATCAGTATTATTCTGAAGATGGTGAGCCTTTTGGAGAGGGATTAGGGGAAGAATACGCTCAAACTGAAGATGGAGCCCAGTTTAATTATGCCAATAAAGGCTTAGGTATGATTATCGCCATAAGCTTAACCATCCTGATCGCCTTTGTGGCTGGGGTGACTTGGGTAAACTTAAATTCTGCTCCCAATGTCAACGTACCCTCGGTAGTAGGTCAAAAATTAGCCCAAGCTCGGGAAACCCTTAAAGAATCTGGTTTGCGTTTGGAAGTGCGCTCCCAAAAATATACCGCTGGCGCTAAGCCCGGTGTGGTGTTGCACCAAGAACCGGGCGGAGGGGTGCAATTGGTTAAAGATGGTGTGGTTTGGGTAGATATAAGTATCGGCCGCGAGTTGGTAAGCGTGCCTGATTTAAGTGGCTTGAGCGAAGCTAGAGCTTGTGGAGAATTGGATAAAGACGGTTTAGTCTATACTATTGTACCTAAAGAGAGTAGTGCCCCTATCGGTACTGTTTTTGCTCAAGAACCCGAAGCTGGACGAGAGATTGCTGTTGGCAACGAAGTCACCGTCTTTATCAGCTTAGGTAAAGGCGAAGATGTTGTGCCCGACTTAAGTGGCATGAGCTTAAAGAGCGCGGCCGATTTATTGGCTAGCTTGGGCGGCAGTGTTAAGGTAAGCCAGCAAAAGAGCGATCTCAAAGCGGCTGACGGTATTATCCTTTCTCAAGAGCCTGCTTCTGGCAAAGCTATGCGGCGCGGCTTGGTGGTATATGTGGTAGTCAATCACCGAGGGGAGACTAAGAAGGCGGCCCCTTCACTGATCGGTAAGAGTGTAGCCGAAGCTAAAGCTGAAGCGGCCGGTTTGGGATTGGACTTAGTGGTAGAAGGCGACACTTCTGAGAATGCTCGCGTTTTAACCCAAAAGACTAAGCCGGGGGCCCTCTTAACCGATAATCGCTTGGTAGTGTCGGCTTCGGCTCAGGCGACTGTGCCCGATGTCTGCACTCAGAGTTATGAGCAAGCGCTCAATAGCTTGCAAAATGCAGGCTTCAAATTAGGTAAAGTCTCGGCAGCTGCCGGTCAAACCGATAATGTTGTTATTGAGCAATATCCCGGTGCCGGCCAAGTGATGCCCTTGGGTAGCTCTGTCGATTTAACTGTTACTAAGGTAGTTGCTGCCAACCAAGATAAGGCCGCCGATGGAGGAGACGAGACTGTCAATATCAATGCTGTTCCTTTGCGCGAGCCGGAACCTAGCCCGGTAGCTCCGAGCCAGGCCGCTCCAGGACACGCAGATTCTGAGTCTACTTCTGCAGATAATAACCACAATGGCTCCGGCAACGACATCAATATCGAACTTCCCGGAGATTTACCCTAAAAACAACCTTTTATGAGGTAGAGAGATGCTATATGAGAGAGGATCCGATTGGAAACTATGGGCGACGAGGTAAATAATCAACCGGGCCAAGCTGCGAAGCTTAGCAAGAAAAACCTGGAGCTTAAACCTAGCAACGCCCTCAATGGCAAGAGCCTAAGTGATAATCAAGCTGCTCCTTCCGATACTAATAAACCAGACAAGAAGGTCGATTCAGCCGAGCTTAAATTAAGATTGCCCATTAAGTCGGCGGAAGAGTCCAGCGTCGAGGCTCAACCTAAAGTAGCAAAGGCTGAAGCTAAGTCGCTTGAAGCTCAGCCCAAAGTGACAGAGGCTCAGCCCCAAGCGGCTGCCGAAGTCCCTGTACAGCCGGTTGCTAGTGGCCATGAGCCAGGAAAAGAGGCTAGACACTTAGCTCCTCCTTTGCCTGCAGATGAGCAAGAAAAGAGGCAGGATAGCTCGCCTAGAGCTGGAGCTAATCTGAATAAGACTAAAGAAGAGTCGGACAAGATCAACCCTTGGGTCTCTTTTATCTGTTGGAAAAAGTTGCTTTGTGGATTATTTAAGACGGCCCTATTTTTGGTAGTTGTGGTCTCTGCCATTATCTTTGGAACGGTTTTGGGAGTTACCGTTTATCGCACTTACTTTGCCATTCCAGACGAAATTGAAGTGCCAGCTATCGAGGGCAAAGATTTCGCCGTAGCCAACGAAATGCTTAAAAAAGTTGGCTTGCGTTTGCGTATAGAAGAAGGACGCCATAATACCAAGTTTCCCGATCGCATTATTATCTCCCAAGAGCCGCCTCGAGGGCGAGTCGTTCGCCAGAATAGAGAGATTTTGGCAGTAGTCAGCTTAGGGCCAGAGCAATATAAAGTGCCCGATCTTAAGGGATTGAGCTTGCGCGAAGTTAAAAAATCACTCAATAATAACAAGCTGTACTTAGGTAAGGTGACGTATACTCCCAAAAATGCCAACCGTCCTGACGAAGTGTTAGAACAAAAGCCTTTAGCTGGCACTTTAGCTCTTAAAGGTACCAAAGTTAATGTTGTGCTCAATCAGGGATTGGGCATGGCTAAAGTGAGCGTTCCCGACTGTTGCGGCCGTGCTTTGGGCCGGGTTGGGCCGGTACTGAAGAAAGCCGGTTTAAATTTAGGCAAAGTCGTTTGGTCAGTTTCTGAACGTCCAGTTGGCGAAGTTTTGTCTCAAAATCCACCCAGCGGGGCTGCCGTCATGAGCGACAGTGAAGTGGCTTTAGAAGTTTCGGCCGGTTCTTCCTCGAGCCGTATTTTAGTCCACCACAAGTTGGAAATTTTCTTACCTGGCGGCAATGAGCCTAGCGAAGTGCGCGTAGTTTTGCTCAGTCCTGAAGGTGAAGAAGAAGTCTATCGTGCCTCCCATGTGGTCAACGATGTTGTCACCCTTTGGGTTACTGGCCCTCGGGGCAGCGACGCCGAAGTTTACTTAAATGACAAATTATTTATGAGGGATAAGCTCTAAGTTAATTATGAATAAGATCCTTGTTTCTGCTTCCGTATTGTCAGCCGATTTTCTCCACTTGGCCAATGATATTGAGCGCGTTTGTCAAGCTGGTGCCGATCAATTACATGTCGATATTATGGACGGCCATTATGTACCCAATTTAAGCTTTGGCGGCCCCCTTTTAAAAGCGCTCGCCAAAACGAGCCCAGTGCCTTTAGACGTCCATTTTATGGTGACAAATCCTTTAGATTATGTAGATCTATGTCGGCAATGTAAAGTAAAGACTATGACTATCCATCCTGAGATAGTAGTCCATCTGGATAAAGCTTTAGCTACAATACGTGAAGCCGGTATGGAAGCTGGAGTAGCCTTAAATCCAGCTACACCTCCAGAAGTATTAGAATATGTTATCGATAAGATCGATTTCGCTCTAGTTATGAGTGTAAATCCCGGCTTCTCCGGCCAAAAATTTATCGGCTCAGCCGTAAAGAAAATAGCCAAGCTTAGAGCTATGTTAGGTGATAAGGTCTCTATTGGGGTAGATGGGGGAGTAACTAGCCAGACGGCTCCGCCATGTTTAGCTGCTGGTGCCAATATTTTAATTGCGGCTACGGCTATTTTCGCTCAGCCAGACTATGCTCAGGCTATAAAAGCTTTGCGTGGATGAAAGGTAGCCGAATATAAAAGGGAGTGAGGCCAAAAATAGCGAGCCTATGAAAAGGATGAAAGTCAGACTTGTCTATATACGCTTAGTCGCTTTATTCGTTCTGTCGGTATTTTTAGCCGGATGTTCGCTTTGGGGCTATTTTGACGCCAACCTCTCGGTCTCTGTTACCAACGATAAAAATCACCTTTTAGCTGTAGAAGGCAGAACTAGTATGCCAGACGAGACTCCAGTCAGCGTAGTTCTGCGCGAAGATAAAGAAGTTTTGGCTAAAGGGGGGACTGTCGTTAAAAATGGTGCCTTTGCCGTCACTCTAGATTTAACTACTGCGCCGGGCAATTGCGCTTTAAATTTGGACATTACTTTAGATCCTTCCCAAGGGCCCGAATCGGTACAAAAAGTTACCGGCAAGCGTGGGGAATATCTCTACGGAGAACAAGTAAAAGAAGTAGGCAACTTGTACTTGCTTACTGAGCGTTTGCGTTTGGTTTTGCCCATGGATAGGCGTGCTGTGGCTATACGCAGAGCTATGGCTGGCGATTACAATTTGGCTATAGATAGCCTTGAGGATATGTTGGTAGTCGAGCCCAACGATCAAGACTTAAAAGCTTGGCTGGCTTATTCTTTACTTAGTCGCGATCCTCACGAAGATAAATTGGGCTCCCAAGCTTATCAACTTTTAGGAGCGGTAAAAGCCAACCAATTAGGGGAGCCCGTCCGTACTTATTGTCAAAAGTGGCTCGACCGTTTGCAACAATTGAAAGCCGAGCAGGCTAAAGAAAACGAGCGAAAGGCGGCTATTGCCAAAACTTTGGCTAAACGCGCAGCTCTTAAAAATAAGCTGGAAGCGGGTAAGTTCTTAGGTGGAGTCTTTTTGGGAGCTACGGCCAAAGAAGTATACGAGCTGGCTATTCCCGATGTCTATCCCACTTGGTCGGGTGAGGTTGTTATTTACCATATGCCGGATCGCAACGTCGAGGTACATTTCGATGGCAAAACTTCTGAAGTTATCGAAGTTCACAGCGAAGATCCTAAATTTGCTGCCAAAAATAACGTAGGCGTAGGCAGTCCTTTGAGTGAGGTGGCTGGGGCTTATCCCGATGGTCGTCTAACTATGGGGATAGCTGAAGCCCAGTCTGATGGCACTTCGGTAGCTTTTGGCGAATATGCTTGCCCTGAAGGCTTAGTCTTTTATATAAAACGTTTAATAGCTGCTGATGGCTTAATCCTTAGTGAAACGGTTAAAGGATTATCTGTCATCCCTCCTTTTCAGTGGGATAGTGACGAGGCTGAATTGGATGAAGATGTAGAGATGAATGCCCATAGGGCTGGTCAAGCTTTAGTTGACGATAGTCGTTATCCTAAATCGAATAAAAAATAAGGACTGGGTAAGCGTTGGCAAGGGGCTAGAAAAAAAAGATAGCTTTTTTGGATAGACCCCCTTGCCAAATACCATTTGGCCTGCTATACTCTCACTCGTCGAGAGCAGAGGCTAACGACAAAGCGGGAATAAGAAATTTCTCGGTGGTCTGCGAGAGTGGCTCAGCGGTAGAGCATCGGCTTCCCAAGCCGACGGTCGCGAGTTCGAATCTCGTCTCTCGCTCCAGGTACAAAAGCTAGATGGCGTTGTGGCCGAGTGGCTAGGCGGAGGTCTGCAAAACCTCTTACAGCAGTTCAATTCTGCTCGACGCCTCCAAAGGAACATGGGCGCGTAGCTCAGCTGGTTAGAGCACTACGTTGACATCGTAGGGGTCGGCAGTTCAAGTCTGTTCGCGCCCACCACTCCTTAGAAAAAATCTCACTTCGCAGGGAAGTGGGATTTTTTTTGTATTTACATTTATTTGCCTGGCAGGAACCACCCAGCTCAGAGGAAATTTAGGCTGGCTTAGTTTTGGCCTCGAGGTTTGGCATGGCTTCTAAATTGGATATATTTTACCAAATTTTCTCTTGGAAATACTCTATAGAAGAGCTGCGAGAAAAGTTTAGTAGTGGTGGCAAGGTAGCTCTAGTTGGCTCTAAAGATAATGTGGCCACCATGTTAGAATTGATAGGCGAGCCGGTAATCAACTTAAGTAATCTCGCTTCCCATTCTCAGATTCGCCTTTTGCCTCTGCCTGATCGTCGCCATTCGCCCCTGGCAAGCTACCAAAATCTAAATGTAGCCATTATTCACTTGGGCCAGTCTGTACCGAGTCTGGAATATTTGCGTTTTTGTTGCGATACTTTTTCGGCCCAAACTAAATTATTGTTTCTAGCCGATAGCACTTGCTTAGAGGGAACTACTCTAGCTCCAATTATGGGTCGCCCCTTTAGTAGTGGTGCCTCTAGGCCGAATTTCGTTAGCGAGGCTGAAGCTAAACGTCTGGCGGCCCAAGCGTTGGCCCAGACTAAGAAAGAGCCTCTAGAGCAATTTTCCCCAGAGAGTCAAAGTATTAGGCCAGCTTGGTTAGCGTCTGGGCACTCTGTTTCTAATGAGCCACAAGTTGAAGAACTATATGAAGAGCAAGATGAAGAACGACAGCTCGCGGGATCATCTCTAGCTGAAGTTAAGAATAATGATTGGGAGTCTAAGTTGTTGGCCACCTGGCCGAAGCTAGACAAAGAGCCTCGTTTGGGCCCCGCTTGGAAGAGTAGCCATCCTTTAGCCGCTTATATAGTTTCGCCTATAAATACCAATATCGTGGAATTGGTGCCCCGCTTCGACTCTACTTTGCCCTCGATTATTGTCTTAAGAAAAGGCGATGGGGGAGCTAGTTTTTACGAGTGTATAGTGAGGAAACTGGGGGCGCTGGCTTATACTTTAGCTCGCGACTACAGTTTGCTGCGCGAAAATGTCGTTTCTTATTTGATTACTAAGGCTGCTCAAGATTCGGCAGCCGCTGCACTGGCTTCTGGTTTTACTACTTCGTTGCCCTTTGTAGGAGCCTTCTTGGGCCTAGTGGCCGTATCTGGAGAAACTATTTACATTACGGCCAAACAGCTCCATTTAGCTTTAATTATTGGAGCCATTTACGCTCGTCCTATCGATTTTGGGGCTCGTATTGGTGAATTGTTACCGGTAGTGGGCGGAGCTTGGGGCTGGCGTATATTAGCTAGAGAGGCTGTCGGTCTTATGCCAGCTTTAGGCCCTTTGGCCAAAGCGGCTGTAGCCTGGAGTGGTACTTATACAGTAGGTAAGCTTAGTTGCCGTTTTTATCAGCAAGGCGAGCAGCATTTAAGTGACGAATACAGAGAGTATATCGATACTGAGGCCAAATATTTGGCCCGTCAGGCAGCTTTAGATTGTTTGAAGAACAAGCCATGAAAAAAAATACCTCATTTGGTCTTTCCCTTATTTTAATCGTTATTTTGGGATTAGTAGCCGCTCTGCCTCTAGTTGTGAGTAGAGTGGGCAGCGAGCAGCGCAACAATTCAACCGAAGTCCTTTTCGATTACGCAGCTCTTAACGATTATGCCAGGCGCAGCGGTACTTCCTTAGATACGTTGTTGGCCTGGTGTAAAGCTAATGGCGTTACCGCTATAGCTGTAGAAGAGAATAGTCGCGATTCTTTATCTGGGCGCGGTTTAGCTAGGGCGGCCGATTACTTCGAAATGAGCGATTTGCAATCTCAAAAAAGAATTAGCCAAGCCATTAAGCTCGATCCTATGTGCGCTTACTATGTAGCTAAAGATAACGATACCGCTACTAAAATTAAGCAAGGGGCCGCCTATAGTTTAGGAAGCGATAGGGCTCGTATACTTCCTAACGATAAGGGCCAAGTAGTAGAGCTGGCCTGTGATATTCGCGATTTGCCAACTTTAGGACTGGGCATTCCTTACGATATTGTTAAAGAACTGCACAATAAGTATGGCTTCCAAGTTTGGTTACGCCCTTGGAATAGTCCCAAGTTAGATGAAACTAATTTAGCCAATATTTTTAAAGTATATGCTCAATTAGCTAAGGATGGTCAAATTGAAGGCTTGATTTTCGGCGGTTTGCGCAACGAAGTCTATGGCTATCCCAAAAATTTAGCTACTACAGCTTCTCTTTTAGAAGAGGCCAATTTAAAGCTTGGCGTTATAGAATTGGCTCCCAAAACTCAGCAAAAGGGCATTGTCACCTTAGCTAAGCTTTGTCCTGAGCGTGTCGTTAGGGTAATGGCCGTTTCTCCTTCTCACCAAGCTAAACTCGATCCCGATACCGTCATCTCTATGTTTAGCTTAGGCGTTAGAGAGCGTACTATTCGCTTAGTTTACTGTCGCCCTTATCTTGACGGTGTAGAAAAGCTCTCCTTAGAAGAAGCCAATTCGGCTTTTATGAGCGGTATCCACCAGACTTTGGCCCCTTTATTCAAAGGTCAGGCTTCTACTTACAGTAAGGCTGATAATTTGGCCCAAACTGGTTTTACTTTGTGGAGCTTGGCTATTACTCTAATTAGCGCCAGCGTTACTTTATGCTTTATTTTGCTTATAAACTTACTTAGTTGTGAAAATAGTCTAAGTAAGTCTTTTTGGGGGGCTCGCCAGGCTACTATTCTCTTTCTTTTAGTTGTCGGTATTACTGCCTTAAGTTGTCTTAGCGGTTTAGGTTGCCATTGGGTACGTGTTTTATTAGCCTTGGCGGCAGTGACCGTTATGCCGATTTTGGCTTATGTAGTTTTGGTACCTTTTTGGGAGCAGGCTGAAGAGGGGGCCTCTATATGGAGCGCTCTAGGCGACGGTTTGGTGGTAATGGCCGTTTCGGTAAGTTTAACTTTATACGGCGGCTTGTTGGCTGGCGCTTTACTCAGTGACTTAAATTATATGCTCAGCCTAGATGTCTTCCGAGGTGTAAAATTACACAGTTTATTAGTTCCTCTGGTTATTTTTACTATTTGGTTAGTTCAGCAAGGGCGCAGCGGTGGCTTAGATAGTTTAATTAGGTTCTTAGAATCGGAAGTTAAATTGTGGCATGTTGTGCTCTTTTTTGTCTTTGCCATAGTGGCTGCTTTCTACTTAATTCGTACTGGTAATAATGGTGGAGATTTGGTAGTAAGCGAATCGGAACGAGCTTTCAGACGTTGGCTCGATACTACTTTGGGAGTGCGGCCGCGCTTCAAAGAGTTCCTTTTAGGCAATCCGGCTCTATTATTGTTACCTACTTTGGTATTTTTGCGTTGGCGCAGTTGTATACCGTTGGCCGTTTTGGCTGGTGCTGTCGGTATGGCCTCTCTTTCCGATACTTACGGCCATATCCATACTCCCATTTTAATCTCTTTACAACGAACTACTAACGGCGTCATTTTGGGTTGCTTTATAGGTATAGCGCTGGCTCTTCTGGCTTACGCCTTAAAAAACTTACTAGTTCCCTACACTAAGTTGTTGGTGCAGCCTAGTCAAGGGCAAGCGGCGGCTCAGTGTCAGACTGAAGAAGATGAGGCTAAGTAAAACGGTATGGGTAAGCGTATCTTACTTTCAGGTTATTTCGGTTTTGACAATGTAGGCGACGAAGCTATTTTGGAAGCTGAATGTACTCAGTTGCGTCAGCTCGATCCCAGTTTAGAATTAAGCGCTTTAATCGACAATCAGGCTAGAGCTGAAGAATTAGGCTTAAAAGCTTACAGACGTAAGTCCCTTTGGCAAATTTACCAAGCTATTTCCCAATGTGATTTGCTTATTTCCGGCGGCGGTGGCCTCTTTCAAGACTCGACCGGTATAGGCAGTATAATGTATTACGGCGCTATTATAGCTATAGCGGCTATTCTCAATAAGCCTAGCTTTATTTTTAGCCAAGGATTTGGCCCTATTCGCACCGATTTGGGCAAGTGGTTGGCTAAGTTGCTTTTACCTTTGGCCACTAAGGCTTCTTTTCGTGATGAAGAGTCTCGGCAGGAGTTTGAAAAATTCGCTCCTGGAGTCGAAGCCGTCCTTACAGCCGATCCAGCTTTCCTTTTGCAAGCTCAGAACGAGCAAAAGTCGCTGGCCATGTTGGAAAAATGTGGTTTAGCTTCAGTACAGGCTCCAATAGTTGTAGTGGCTTTGCGCTCTTGGTTTGAATTAGAATTGGCTGCCAAAGCCGAAGCTTTTAACCAATGGCTGGCTACTTTTTCGGCAGAGGAGAGGCCTCATCTATTAGTTTTGCCTTTGCAATATTGGTACGACGAGGGAATTTCTCGGCGTTTTACCTCTTTAATAAAGTATCCTTGTACTATGGCCCCTCGCTTAAATGCTGCCGAGATTGTGGCCTTGCTGGCGGCCAAGCCTATTGAAATGGTGGCGGCTATGCGCTTACATGCTATTATTTTGGCCTCTTCGGCTTCTAAAGCCACTTTAGGTATCGCTTACGATCCTAAAGTCAGTCGTATCTGTAAATTGTGCGAGGTGCCCTGGGTGGCTTTAGAAAAGTTGAGTGCTGATACATTAAGCAAAAGTTTAAACGAAACTTGGCTCCAGCGAGAAGCGCTGGGGAAGAAGATCGGCCAAAATAACGCCGCTTTGCGTGAGAAGGCTTTGCAAGCGTTTAAGATTGCCTTGGAGATGTTATGAATACTGAACAAGACCAAAATAAGAGTAAAACACCCAGCCTGATCGGGCGTTTGGCCGCCTATGCTCAGGTGGGGTTAATTATGTTTTTTAGCGTCTATTTACTTTGGGCTTTTTTAGGCGGCCTCGACGCTCAGTATTTAGTTTATATGAATAAAGGCTTGGCCGCTCAGTATGCTAAGATCTTAAGTTCCGGCACCACAGGCGATCAATTATTTATCGATATACTTAGTTTAATTGCTCCCCATATGCACTGGTTCTACTTAGCTTTAGGAAGCAGCTTAATCGCTTATCCTTGCTTAGGCTGGCTCTTAGCTCGCCTCTTAGATTGTGAGCCCAAGTGGGCCGGCCTTTTACCTATTTTAGGCTTATTCTCTGGCTTAAATCCCGTGCGTCTGGGCGGCGATGGCTTAATAGCTGCTTTTACTCTACCAGAACAGGCTTTTCTTTTGGGGATCCAGATCTTTTGTATCCACTGGACAGCAGCTTGGGTTTATGAGAGACGTCAGAAGGCCCTAAAGGCTAGAGCTTAAAATAAAAAAATCCGCTTCGCTATAAGTACAGGCGGCGGATCTAGCAAAAATTGGTACAGGATAGAAAAAGAGCCCTACGAGAAGGATACCAACACGAGAGGTACTCGAACCTGCCTTAGCAGGTGGGCGCTCCTCTGTCCCGACACCGTTGAGGACTCTGAACCTATTTCTAGTTGAGAAAGAAGTCTCAAACCAAGATTCATAACTCTACTCTGGATGTGGAGTAATGCTCCCTAATAGTACATATCGGCTCAACTACTAATCTCGTGCAGTTAAAAGATACGCAGGGCGTTTCTCTATGTGGGCATGATACCAGTTATAGCCACTTTATGCAATAAAAAAAGCCATAAATACGGAAAAAACTTCTTCGAATACTTATGGCTTTAAGCTAATAAAACGTTGGGACTGTGATTTACGGTAAAGCTTAGAGGGCGTTTTGCTCAATGAAGTCTTGAAGGCGGCCTTTGTCCATATAACCCACACCTCTGGCTACAGGCTGTCCCTTTTTAAATACCAGAAGGGTAGGGATGCTCTTGACTTCGTATTTTCTAGCCACATTGGGGCTTTCATCAGTATCAATCTTGACGAATTTTACTTGGCCTTCGTAGGTAGTGGCCATCTCCTCAATCACGGGAAGAAGCATTTGGCACGGGCCGCACCATTCGGCAAAAAAGTCGAGCACTACAGGTAACTCAGACTCCAGAACTTCACTTTTAAAACTGTTGTCGTTGATAACTTGCATAAAATAGTCAGTTCCTTTACGAATTTTAAGGGGAAACGAAACTAATCAATCCACATTGAGCCCAAATAAGAAGGATTGTAGGTGTTCTTATTCTCTACTGCCTCAATTATATCTTTGGCTATAGGGGGGTAGATAACCAGGTTGTTTAAGTCGTCTATATCGATATATTGAGCTGTGTATAGACGCTCTTCTTGGCCTACTTGCAACTGACCGCCCAGCTCTTGAGCATAAAAAACTATATGCACAACGTGGCGTGAATCGTCTGGGGCTATAGAATCGGCTACAAATGCCAAAGAACCAACCTTTATATCTAAATTGGTCTCTTCTTTGAGCTCGCGCACAGCACAATCGGCTAAAGACTCGCCGAATTCAACGCCTCCTCCGGGCAAAAGCCAGTATTTCTGATCGCCCTTCTGGTGTTCAACCAACAGAATTTGATCGTCCTTACGGATTATAACAGCTACTCTAATGCGAACATTCGGCATACGTTCCTCTGTTTAAACGGGGGGAGCCATACTCGATCATAAAACAATAGCGACCGGACAGACCCAGTCGCTATTTTTCATCACTTAAGCCTATATACTAAACTTACTTGAGGGTGACGGTAGCGCCAACTTCAGCGAACTTAGCTTTGATAGCTTCGGCGTCGGCCTTGGAGAGACCCTCTTTGAGCATCTGAGGAGCGCCCTCTACGAGGTCCTTGGACTCTTTGAGACCCAAGCCGGCAACTTCACGTACGACTTTGATGACCTTAATCTTCTCGGAACCGACGGCGGTGAGCTCTACGTCGAAAGAGGTTTTCTCTTCAGCGGGAGCGGCGGCAGCAGCGGCGGGAGCGGCGGCTACGGCAACGGGAGCAGCGGCGGATACGCCAAGGCGCTCTTCCAACTCTTTAACAATTTCGGCGGCCTCAAGAAGAGTGAGGTTGCAAATAGCATCGATCAAAGCGGACTTATCCATGATTTCCTCCAAAAAATTATAACCTAATACTTAATTAAACTGATGAAATTAACTGATTAAGCTTCCTGAGCTTCTTCTTCTTTGGAGCGCTTTTCGTTCCAAGCGTCCAAAACGGTAGCCATGCTGCGACCAGTGGCATTCAACACGCCAAGGATGTTGCGGTGAGGAGCCAACATAAGTCCGAGCAACTGCATACGCAGTACTTCGAGTGACGGCAGAGCGGCAATAGCTTTAAGTTCGTCGACACTCAAGAGACGGTTGTCCATAACCGCACCCTTAACCACGGGCAGACTGTTAGGCTTTTGAGTTTTAGCAAACTCTAATACTGCTTTAGCGGCAGCAGCGGGATCACCCATGCCGAATACTACAGCGGTAGGGCCCTCTAAGGTTCCGGGTTCGCACTCAATGTTAATCTCACTTAAAGCTTTACGAATGAGAGTATTCTTTGCAATCTTGTAAATACCGCCGCACTCACGGAGCTTGCCACGAAGCTCGGTGATGGCTTTTACGGTTAAACCGCCAGCCTGACCACGATAGTCAGTCAGGATAATGATGCTGGCTTTCTTTAAGCACTCGCGTAAATGCTCTAAGGATTCAGCCTTGCGCTGTAAGTTCTGTGCGTTCATTATCTCTAGTTTCTCTCCCTTCCTCTCTTCTACTCACTAAGAGCGAAGATCGATTCGGGCCTCTATCTTACTAAAGTGTAAAATAAAAACGCCTCCTACTAAAAAGCAAACGGAGACGCAGAGTTGAAACGAAACTTATACTATTTCGCCTCGGCAGGATCCCTCAATAGGGGAATTAAGTCAAAAAACATGACACCCACTGTCTCTGGCCGAGTGATATTCTAGCATAAAAATACATTAAGTCAAGAGGGAACAGCCGTTCTTGATAAGCTCTTCTTGAGCAGTATTTTCTTTAACTTCTAGCTGGCTACTTCTTTTATCGGGATCGACATGGACGTTACAATGCTTTACTTGAGGGAAGTTGCGCTCGATAGCTAGGTGGACTCCTTCTCCTATATTGTTGGCCTTGTGCAAAGTTAATTCTCCGTCGCAGACAATAGTTATATCGGTATAAGCTTTAGTACCGAAAAGGCGAGTTTTTAGCTCTTTAATAGCGATTACTCCCGGCTGGGCAGCAGCAATAGAGCGCATGGCCTTGACAGTTTGGGGATCACAAGATTTGTCCGTTAATTTCTCTACAGCGTCTTTGCCTATATCCCAAGCTGTTTTGATAATACATAAGCAAATAAGTAAAGAAGCGATAGGGTCGCCCAGCGGATAGCCTAATTGGGCTGCGCCTATACCTACCAAAGCCCCTACAGAAGAGAGAGCGTCGGAGCGGTGGTGCCAAGCATCGGCTTTGAGGGCGGTCGATTTTATCTTATTGGCAGCCACGATAGTATACCAATACATGACCTCTTTGACGATTATAGAAAGAATAGCTGCGTAAAGAGCTAAAAGGCCGGGAATTTTTAGAGAATTGCTCGGCTTCCAAAGGGTCTCTATACCGCCCCAACCTATAATTAGGCCGGTAGCTAGGAGCATAATAGCCAAAATTAGAGAGCCCAGACTTTCAAAGCGCTCGTGGCCATACTGATGGTCGCTGTCCGATTTTTTATTAGCCATTTTAACGCTAGCTATCACTATCAGTGTACTAAGCACATCGGAAGCCGTGTGAATAGCGTCGCTAATCATGGCAGCCGAATTGGCTATAAAGCCGGCCAGCAACTTAAGGCCAGTTAAAATAAAGTTGACAAGAATGCTCCAGTTAGAAACACTTATAGCTATTCTTTCGGCTTCTTGATCACTTACTAAAGTGGCTGGGCCTGGAGAAGGATTAGGTTGTGGAGCTGGTGCCCCAGGGGTCGGCTCGGTAGGAGCAGTCGAGCCGTTTTGGTTGGGTTGGTTATTCATGGTTAAAAAGGCTGTCGGCGGCTTAAGATTTTTTTGCTCACCAGACTTTGGGCCTCCCTAAAAATATTTAAGCGCTATTATACAGCAAAAATAGATCAATAGAAGCAAATTTGGGAAAAATAATTAGTTTTTGGCAATAAAATAAAGCCTCCTGAGACCTCTTTTGAGGTACGGGAGGCCTTTATAGCCTTTTATAGCTCCGTTGGGAGTGGTTATTTTTTTAGAGGGCTTCTTCTTTAGGGCCGTCTATCAAGACGTCTTCTTGAGGAGTTACGCCTTCAGATTTTTCGTAGTTTTCTAAGCCGCTGCGCAGATCTTTAATAACAAGATCTTTAAGCTCTTGGGGAGCGGTCACGGCAAAAGCACTCGAGTAGCTAATTAACCAAGCTCTAACGGCGTTGGTGTAGTCTACCTTATCGAGAGTAGCGAAGACCCAACCTTTCTTCTCTTCCACTTTGCTGGGTAAACCAAAGCGGTCGACGAACATATTGGCAAAACTTTCGTCTTTAAATCTGATAGTGACATTCTCAAATGAACGATCGTTACTACCGTGGAAAGTATCTTTAGTAAAGCGCTGCAGAGCTTTGTCGAAATCTTCGCCCAAAACTTCGGAAGCGTTGCGACGAGGAGTTCCGGTAGTATGAGGATTGGCAATACGATCTAAGCGGAAATAGCGAAGGAAGTTTTCACCCTCTTTAATGCCTACCAAGTAGTAGTTAGAATTTATCCATACTAAAGAGTAGGGATCTACTTTGTAAATTAAACTGCCGCGCTTCAAGACGCTCTTAAATACTTTATTGTAGGAGTAAACCTGAAATTCGACGGCTCTTTCCCAAGCAATAGCTTGTAAAATTTCGCACAGTACGTCTTTAAGCTTACTATTGACGACTTTACGAGAATTGTAAACAATGGGAAGCAACTCGCGGAACATGCGCTTATCGTCCGGGCCCAGCTCTTTAATGAGTTCGTTGCCAATACGTTTGCACTCGTTCTTGGGGATAAAAGAAGCGCTGGCAATAGCGTCTAAGAATAAACGAATTTGCCAAGTTTCAAAGCGGCGCTTGCCGTAGTACCAGCCTTTACGCTTATCGCGGTCGGCAATAATATCATGGCCGTAAGTTTGCAAGGTAGCAATATCGCGGCAAACAGACTTGCGCTCAGTGGTAATGCCGTGTTCTTTCGCCAATTGTTTGACGATTTGAGTGGCGTTAATGGTGTGGTGTTCGTCGCTGTCGAGTAATAAGTTTAACACATATAACAGCTTTAACTTTACGTTAGCCATATCTGTCAGTCCATCCCATTCATACTAATATTTAGCTCATTTGATACCAATTCAATAGGCTGAAACAGTATCGATCTTAAGTGTGTTCGCAATTTTGAAAAACTGCTCTAGAGCTTGGGGATCTTCAGATTCCAACTCCAGAATATTGTAAGAACCGCGTTTATACGGCATATATATGATCGGTCCGACATACTGACCACCAGAAGTTTCCCATACCACCAAATAGCCGGTCTGTCCATTTATTTGATAAGGCTCGAAGCGGGTCAGCTTAGAAGCCTCTGGAATAACTTCGCGGCCGATTTGTCTGGCTATACCTCTAAACGATTGGCCGGGCGCGGCGGTAAAAGAGCGTACCGTCAAGGAAGCTATCTTCTTTTTGGCAGAGTTGAGGATATTGACACCGTGAGCTGAAGGCTCAGCCGTCAAATTAGATCCGTGAGGCCAGGAAAAACTAATGGCCAAGTTGGCATTAGTGTAAGTTTGGTTCTCGGCAGCTTTTAAGCCGGGAACTAAAAACTTGAAGCTCTCCATAACCTTTTGCAAAGTGGCCTTATTTTGGGTAGTCCCAAAGGCCGCTAAGCGATAATAACTTTCCTGATGGTGGATATAAAGGATCTGTTCAAAGGTCGGGCCGTTTATTTTACGGAAAAATTTACAAGTTAATCCCGCAATTTGCTCTGAAGATTCTAAGTAACGGCGAGCGCGTAAGGCAACATATTCATCTTCACTCACTTCTTTAAGCCAAGTAATAATAAAACTTGTCTTACCGTCAGGAGTGCGCCAGCCTTCGGCAATAGGCCATCCGGGCGTAATATCCGGTATAGAAACCCAAGTGTTGGGAATACGGACACTCCAACCACATCTAGTATGTCCGTCGCTTAAATCAGAATTAGTTTGGGTAATAAATCCATCCGCATCCGTAGCCTGAGCCAAAAGAGGAGAATAGTTTGCAGTGGCCTCGGATAGCTTCTTTTCTGGGCTGGCCCAAGCTAATGATCCCAAACAAAGCACAGATGCTAGTATAAGAGCAGATATATAACGCCTATTTATAGACACCGCAAGTATACTTTCCCTTTTAAGTTTTATTTTCGGTCTATTTTTAGAGCGAAAATAGGAGAATCGGCACCAGTTCACTTCAGCAATGATTGGTAAATTATTGGAGCTAACAAGTGCTAACCTGTGCCCCCTTCTTAGAAACTATACCCTTTGTCCTGCTAATTGGTACAAAAATATAATATAAATTTTCAGTATTTTTGTTTTTTTTACAAAAAAAATAAGACTGCTTACCTGTCTAAAAGATTAGTGGAAAGCAGCCTTGTCTTATTTAGCGTAATTTGCCAACTAGCAATCTAAATGTTTGTCATAAACAAATTTGGCTTCGGCGCTGAGATTGTCGGCGGTAATGCCTAAACGAGAATTGGCTGCCAAATGGCGAGCAATATGGAAGATGGCTTCGGCATTCTCTTCCATATTTAAAGTTTGGGCTATTTCTAAAGCGTCCAGAGGACGAGCGGCATCTTTGAGAGTTTGGGCTACTTTGGCTTGTAACTCTAAGATCTTGCCGGCCGCTTTTTTGCCTGCTTCCACACCGGGCTGGTGGTAGGCGTTGATGTTTACTAAAGAGGCATAGAAGCCGACGGCCCTTTCGTAAAGGGCAATAAGCAAACCTACGGTAAAAGCGTTTACTTCAGGTATAGAAATAAGCAAAGAGGCGCGGCCGCTCTCAGTCAAAGCTTGGCGAGTACCTTGCCAGAAACCAGAGAGGAAGTCGCCGGTAGTGACGCCTTCTTCTACTTCCATAGAGATATTGTGTCTATCTTTAAGTACAGCCAGGAAGGTAATAAAGAAATTGTTGACGCCGTCGCGCAGTTGCTGTACGTAGGCGTGCTGATCCGTGCTCCCTTTATTGCCATAGACGGTAATGCCTTGGTTGACCACTTGGCCGCTGAGATCTTTTTCTTTACCTAAAGATTCCATAATCAGTTGCTGTAAGTAGCGGCTAAAGAGCATTAAACGGTCGGCGTAGGGCAGGATAACCATATCCTTTTCGCCTTTGCCATTGGTAGCTTTATACCAAGCTAAAGCCAAGAGGGCGGCTGGGTTGCGCTTGGTAACAGGGTTGCGGGTAAGTTCATCACAAGCGGCGGCACCCTTAAGCATATCGTCAATATCGAAGCCTTCCAAAGCGGCCGGCAATAAACCGACGGCAGAAAGCTCGGAAGTGCGTCCGCCCACCCAGTCCCACATAGGGAAGCGGGCCAGCCATTGGTTGGCTTGGGCATATTTGTCTAGTTGGCTGCCTTTACCAGTGACAGCTACGGCGTGGCGGCCAAAGTGGAGGCCCAAGCGGTCGTAGGCATTTTGGGCTTCTAACATACCGTTGCGAGTTTCCTTGGTGCCGCCGGACTTAGAGATAACCACACAAAGGGTGCGGCGCAATTCTTCGCCAATTTGGGCCAACACCTGATCGATACCTTCGGGATCGGTATTGTCGAAGAAATAGATGCGCATAGGATCGTCGGGAGTAGAGAGGGCCGATGAGACAAATTCGGGGCCCAAAGCTGAACCGCCGATACCGATAGAAAGTATAGTAGTAAAACGCTCGGCCCGCTCAGGACGAATTTCGCCATTATGCACCTTAGAAGCAAAGTCTAAAATGCTTTCAAAAGTGGCATCTATTTCTTCCTTAAGCTCTTTTTGGGGAGCTAAATCGGAGTTGCGCAACCAATAGTGGCCAACCATGCGGTTTTCGTCAGGATTGGCAATAGCGCCCCCTTCCAATTCGCGCATAGCCTGGAAGGCTTTTTGCATAGGCTCTTCCATAGAGGCAAAAAACTTATCGTCCAAGCCCATACGGCTAATGTCTAAAGAGAGGCCACTCTCTACATCGTGGAAGAATAAGTCCTTAAATTTAAGCCAATTGTGCTTCTGCTCCATTGTAATAAGAGTCTCCTTTGTGCAGTTTGTCAAAAATCGCCTAGGGTTTTCGCTTTGTTTCTGGCAGGGCCCTTTTAACTAAAAAAGCGCCACCCCAATCTTGGGCCGACTGCCTATTGCCAGAACTAATTTTTATGATATAATACCGGCGGTTGCCAAGGTAGCTCAGTTGGTAGAGCAGCTCACTCGTAATGAGCAGGTCGTCAGTTCGAGTCTGATTCTTGGCTCTGCTAAAAAAATGTTTCTTGCTCGCTTTCTACGGCGATAAGAAATTCTTCCTTCCGAAAAGCTCCTCCAGCTAAAAGGCTAGGGGAGTTTTTTTTCGTTGTGGCTTTTGTGGTATAATCAACGCCACGATCAGGTAGTATGCCTTCGAGTTGTAGTTCCTTGGAATTTTGTGTTGGTTGTAGCTCCCTAGTGGTTCTCGTTGTGGTATAATGGGGCTATGATACTATGCTCACGTGATAAGGTTGTAGCTCCCTAGTGGTTCTCGTTGTGGTATAATTAGTTGGCTTGATCGTAGTGATCGTATGGAGTTGTAGCTCCCTAGTGGTTCTCGTTGTGGTATAATTAAGAAAGTTGCCTACGGCGGCAAAAACTGGTTGTAGCTCCCTAGTGGTTCTCGTTGTGGTATAATTTTGCATCGTGAAACCTTAAATGCATTGGAGTTGTAGCTCCCTAGTGGTTCTCGTTGTGGTATAATCTTATCAAGAGTAATTCTCCTGCGCAGATGGGTTGTAGCTCCCTAGTGGTTCTCGTTGTGGTATAATTGTTCCTTAAACTTACTAACAAGCTCTTCTTGTTGTAGCTCCCTAGTGGTTCTCGTTGTGGTATAATCCCTGCGGCAGGTATTGTTACTTGTTTGAAGTTGTAGCTCCCTAGTGGTTCTCGTTGTGGTATAATCTTTGAACCTAGTAAAATTTCTAAAATTTTGTTGTAGCTCCCTAGTGGTTCTCGTTGTGGTATAATCATAAAAACATTTTTAAGGGAGGGGAAATGGTTGTAGCTCCCTAGTGGTTCTCGTTGTGGTATAATAGAAAAAAATCGCTATATTGCCGCTGGTACTGTTGTAGCTCCCTAGTGGTTCTCGTTGTGGTATAATTTAGGTAAGCAAGGGAAAAAACGTGTTAAGGTTGTAGCTCCCTAGTGGTTCTCGTTGTGGTATAATCAGGAGGAGCAGGAGGAGCAGGAGCCGCAGGGTTGTAGCTCCCTAGTGGTTCTCGTTGTGGTATAATCTTATGCTTTGGAGTTACTTGGCGAAAGCGTTGTAGCTCCCTAGTGGTTCTCGTTGTGGTATAATATAGACTTCAAAACGACGGTGTTATTCTTGTTGTAGCTCCCTAGTGGTTCTCGTTGTGGTATAATCAGCAATTCTAACGCCCTCCCAAGCAGAAGGTTGTAGCTCCCTAGTGGTTCTCGTTGTGGTATAATATTTTTCTTAGTAGCTACGCCGCTAGTATCGTTGTAGCTCCCTAGTGGTTCTCGTTGTGGTATAATTAAGAACAGCAGTTCATGGAACAGATCGCGAGTTGTAGCTCCCTAGTGGTTCTCGTTGTGGTATAATAAGATATTGGTTTATTGTTTCTAATTTTTAGTTGTAGCTCCCTAGTGGTTCTCGTTGTGGTATAATAAACAAAAAGCAATTTTCGCTATCTTCTTTGTTGTAGCTCCCTAGTGGTTCTCGTTGTGGTATAATGAAGAGAACGCGGTTATTATTTCTTTTCGCGTTGTAGCTCCCTAGTGGTTCTCGTTGTGGTATAATCTTATAACGTAAAATTTGAGTATTATATTAGTTGTAGCTCCCTAGTGGTTCTCGTTGTGGTATAATAGACGGAGTGCAATTGCCGATGAAAAGGCGAAAATTGCACTCTGGGAGCTTGAAAAAAAGTGAAGATTTGCTCTTCACAAAATAAAGAATCGCCAGTTTTTTTCGTAAAGATTGGCGATTCTTTATTTTTAAAATTCTTCTAACTGGATAGGGTAGTCGTAGACGTTGCGCGGGCCTAATAATACTTTTGAGTTGCCATATTGTTTTTCGGTAACTGTCAGTAAGCGGATTAAGCCGCGCTCGGGGATATTTTTCTTTAGCCTCTCTTCATGTAAACTGACCGAATCGAAGCCGTTGCAAATGCGAGCATAGACGGAAAATTGCACCATGTAGTAGCCATCTTTTAGCAAGAAATTGCGAAATTTGGTGGCCGCTTGACGTTGAGTTTTAGTTTGCACGGGTAAATCAAAAAAAACGATCATTCTCATAAGCTTACTCATATTTATAAGACTCCAAAGGTATAAGCTCGGGAAGTTCTAAAATTTCACTTTTGTCAGTTAAAGCGCGTTTAAAACTATCGGCCATTTTTCCAATAGAAGAAATTAAGCGATAGCGCTTGGGGCCTTGCTTTAACATATAGTTGGTAAGGTTGAAAAGTTGTTTTTTGATAGTGGGAGTCAGCTCTTGGTCTTCACTTTTAAGCTTGGAAGCTACAAAAAGATCGACTAGAGGTCGCAGCGGTTCCATAAGGTCGTCAGCCAGATTAAATTGATTAAGCTGACTGTGGTGAAATACGCCTAAGCAAGGCTCTAAACCGCGAGTAACTAAATTGCGGGCTACAGCACCGCGCACTATAGAATAGCCGTAATTTAGAGCACTGTTAATTAGACAGGGAAGTTCGCGAGTGAAATTCACTCCAAAAAGGTTAGGAAAGTAAAAAGCAGCGGCCATAGCTTCCAAGTTATTGGGATCGCCTGGACGCACTTGCTTAGCTAAAGTTCGCAAGTAAAGGTAGCCATTGTTTTGCAATAGCTCCAAACATTTGGCTTGGTTATTGATTTTAGCGGCCACTACTTGCTGCCAAAGTTGCTTCTGGCGAGGCTTGGTTAAAGCTATTTGAGATTGCAATACTTTTAGCTGTCGGCAGTGAGAATTGAGAGGTAAGAGGAGGGCCGAGGGCAAGTGCTGCTCATCGCAAAAGTAAACGGTTACTTCATATTCAGCTAGTTTTTGCAAAGTAGCTGCAGTAATGGAAACTTGACGCGATTCAACCATTAAACTGGTAATATCTTCCATAGGAATAGTAACTTCACTCTCTTGAGCTATTACCAATTGCTCTCGGCGCACCGTCAGGCGGGCCGGATTGGCTATATAAATGGACTTAAATTCCACCGGCCCTCCGTTTGGTTATTGTCCCTTTTGGCTATATTTCAAATTAAAAGCTTGACGTTTTTCCGGTAAACGCACTTTGTGGTAGTTGCCTAAAACATCAACTTCATATTTCTCCCACGATTGTAGTCTCTTTATACCTAAGTCTTTTGGTTCATAGCTTCTGTCGTGATAGCTTGCTGTAATGGCACCATTCCTAATGTCAGCACCTTTATAGTAAAGGAAAAATTCTTTCCCTATTTTAGTGTCTTTACTGTTTTTCTGTGTTGATTTCAGAACAATTTGGCTTTTATGCACAACTCTTATCAAATCGCCAGGATACAAAGAGAAAATAAAATCTTTGTCATCCATTTCCTTCCATTGGTCGATAGGCTTGTCAGCAACTACCGCTTTTTGTGGCAATTCTCTCTTAATTGTATCGGCTACGTAAATGGGCACAAAATAATAACCTTTATCTTTGCCTTCTTTAATGTAAAAAACATCGATTCTGACCATGCTGCCATTGTCAGCAATACCACCAGCTACTTTTACATTAGAGGTAGTCGGCTTCCAAGTTTTTACTTTATAAACTTGCGGGCCTCGGCTGCCGTCTTTCTTGGGTTTATAAACTGGCTCTTTAAAAGCTTCTTTAGGATCGTTGTTATAAGCCTTTAAGCGGTTTTTAAGCTCTTCATAAAGTAAGCGATCACTACTAGGCATATAGTAATTTTCAATTTCACCATCTTTATCGAGCTTCAAGCTGGTCAAAGGCGTTTTGGCTACAGCAATGATTCGCTCTTGGCCATTTTCGTCAATATCGACTCGGGCACTGCGGATAGTTTCGGCATGAGCTTGGCCGGTAATTTTGCGATTTGGCATTTGCGAAACAAAGATAGGCTTTATCTCTTCAGAGCCATAGCTGGGTAAATAAAGCTGGCGGATGGCTTCGTCGGCATTGGGGGCCATTCTAGCTTTTAATTCTTTAGTAAATTCCGGCCAAGGGGCAGGGAAAGTAGGGGCATACTTTTGATCAAAAGCTTGCTCGGTCAGTTTTTCGCCAGTTTCAGGATCTACATATAAAGGGGCTTGTCCTTGTTGCTTTTCAATTTCAACCTTTTGGCCAGTTTGCTTATCTTTATAGCAACCAATACGTTTACCAAACTCACGCCGTTGAGTATAACGACTGATTCTATTTATATAACCATCAGTGGTAATAGCTATAACGGCTGCATCCATAGCGTGGTGCAAGTCGCCTTCCTCGCGGTGCTTTTGCAAGCCTAAACGTTTACGCACTTGATCGGTAACGGCACCATTTATAGAGCGAACCGGCTTTTTAATAAAAGGCGAATCTTCTTCAAAGGCTAAATAATTGCGTAAAATATCAGCTACAGCTTTGGTAATATATTGCGTGTCGATTAAATTGCGCTCTTTCCAGTCGTTACTGTCTTCAGCAGTTAAACAAGGCTTTAAAAGCCTCTGCTTCTTGCGATAATTCCTAACGATAGCTTCCACTAAAGTAACGTAATCGTCAAGCTTGTCTTCATCGCCTTGAGCCAACATATATTCCAAAGGCAAGCGGTTGCCTTTGCGCTGATTTTCTGAAGAGAAGACCAGTACCTTATTGTTATAGCTATCGTCGAAACACTTACTGTATGGCACAATGTGGTCAACTTCGGCGTAACCTACTTCAAAAAGTCTACGAATATCGAGCTTTTTGCCTGAATATAAGCAATAACCATCTTGCTCTTCATAGAGTTTCATTTTAACAATATCTTGACCAGTAGCTGCTGAGCCTTTAAGCTCTTCAACTTTTGGGCGTATTTTATCATTCTTAGACCAGTTATCGTCCTGCTTCTTTTTTATGTCTTGGCGATCTGCAAAGTTGCGCTTCATATCTCTGGCTAATTCGATATGGATAGCCTGGGGAGAACCGTAGCGACGAATGATGGCATTTACTACCTTGAAAGTTTGGGCAATAGCCCGCAATACGACTGGATTATTTACTGAGTCTAAAGCCCCCTCTTCTTTGAGTTTACCAAAAGAAAGTAAGGGCATACGCTCGCCCTTATATTGTGCGCGATGATCGCTATAAACTATTTCGCAAGCTTTGTCGTAGGTTAAACCTTGCTCTAAATAGGGAATGAGCTTGCGCATGGCTGTTAAAGATAAGTTACCAGCTTTAGTAAAATTAAGTGGCAGCAAAGCTTCTATTTCTTCACTACTGAGGCCAAGTTGCTCGAAGCGTTCGCGGCGCTTATCGTCAGCTTTATAAAGGCTAAGAACTTCGCCAACTTCATCCAATTGAGCATGAGAAAATTTGCTAATAGTACCTTTAGCAACCTTATCTAAGGTTTTGCGTATTTCGTGATACGACTGCATTTGCTGGAACTTAGCAGCATCTTCACATTTTTCACGCTGTTGCTCGGGAGTTAATGGCTCCTCTGATTGCTCTTGTGCGTCTTTCTTTTTGCCTTTTTTCTTTTTGACATCGTAATTGACGCGGTTAAAGAGTTCATTATCTTCGAGTTTTAACTCTTTACGCAATTTACTAAAGTTTATACTCGGAGATTTTATGCACAAATCGATAATTCTTTGTCGTTCGTCAGGCGTAAGCTCGCGAGTTTGTTTGGTAGAACCTTTTTTATATTCAGGAACGATGCGCAGATGATTGATATCCTGTAGCAATTTAAAATACTCAAAGGTATAACAAGCCTTAAAAGCTCGCAATTCGTCTTTTTCAAAGGTGCAGTTGCCGCGCAAGTCAAATTTAAAAGTACGCTCCCCGCCAGGGCCATCGCTAAAATGGCGTTGAGAAAGTAAAATTTTGCAATACTCGTTTTCAATACTTTCAGTGGCAAAAGCGTTACCAAATTGTCTTTGAGCAGCAAAAAGTTTGTGCGCTTCTTCTTCAATAAATTTTCTAGCTACAGTAAGATCGTAGCAACCTGAGGTATTGTGAGTTTTGCGTCCTATAATATGGCCACTGCCGTCTTTTACTTGGAAGAGAGCGTCGTTATCTTTACAGAACATCTCGCCAACTGTGCGGAAATTGTTCTGTTTCATTTTCTCAGAATTACTTTTAACGGCATTAAGTAACTTGCCGGCTTCTTTGTTATTTTTATCTGCTTCTTCTGCTTTGCTGCTGGAGCGGTAGCCGCGACGCTGGGCTAAATGGTAGAGAACACGAGCCCACTCTTCGTTATTGAGCTGGCGATCTAAGCCTTCAGAGCGCAAAGTATAGACATCTTTTTCGAAACTTGAGGCTAAAAATAGCTTTTCTAAATTGTCTTTGCTGATAAGGCCAACTCTATCCAGAAGGAGTTTAATGCGCTCTTTACGGTGAGCTTTACGCCACAAGCGGCGTCTAAGAGAGCGAGCCTCCCGTCTAGGTAAAGCTAGGCTAGCCCCGGTTTTGGGTTGCTCGGCTGCCTTAAAAATACGTACACCCAGATCGGCAATTTTAAATGGAACTCCGTCTTGGTCACTTTCAATAACTGCCCAACCGATTGAGGTTATACCAATATCTAGGCCTAGAATGTAGTGCATACATTTCCCCTTCCAAAAAAAGGTGCCCTTAACTAGAAGGCTGTCACATTCCAGCCAACTTTCGCACCTAATTTACGAATTATCAAAAATACAAAGCAAAAGTTGGTCGTTTTAGCTACTGCATATCAGGCTCAGATCACCAATATCTGAACAAAATATGGTAAAAAAAGACGGCCCGGTCACACGAAAAACGTGCGGCTGGGCCGTTGCTTTAAGATATACTATCTGATCATAGCAACCTAAATGTTTCTCGTTGTGGTACAAGAAAGTATCTGCATACTATAACCTTTATCTAGCTGTGTCAAGGGAAAATATGGTACAAGTGAATAAAAAAATTAAAAAAACACAAACGAACTTGGTGTAGTCCTTGGCTTCGGCCTATTGCCGGTATGGCTGCGTAGCCGCTAGGCGAAGCAGACGCCGGCAATCTCGGCCGGAAGCCTTGGACGAACCAACAAACTGGGAAAGTCTCCGTTTCTGTAATATTTGTAGCGGAGTTTAGCCTATAGCAAAGCGAAAGGCTCTTATATGCCTGTAGCTTGCTATAGGCGTAAACGTAGCCAGCCAACGGAGAAACGGAGAGTTTAGCCCCTGTACCTTAGTCCCGCCTTCCGCTATAAACTGTCCGCCAGCTATGAAATGAACTGGCTTTAGCCCAAGAGCTGGCGCAGTAAGTGCAACGATACTGCGCGACCTAAACGAGCTTAGTCCCGCCTTCCGCTATAACTGTTCACTTGCCATAAAATGAACGTGCTATAGCTCAAACGTACAGGCGCAGCGAGTGGAAACAATGCTGCGCGACCTCAAAAGGTAGGTACAATAAATGCAAGAATGCCGCCCAGTGCAGGGGGAGAAAAGAAGCTTTTTCGTGAATTTTCAACCTGTTGCTGCTAACAACGGCAGCTAGAGAGGACACGGTTTACTATGAAACCAGCACTCGCCTAATTATTGTAAATGGAGACATGTTTTTTGCATATGCAATACAAAAAAAAATAGACCCAATTTTATAACTTTGGCAGCAGCTATAGGCTTAGGCATAGGCTTAATGCTTAGCGGTTGCGGCAGTAGTGGAAGTACAACGCCTAACCCTTTGGATGGTACAACTCCAACGCCTCCCGCCCCTGAACCTGCTCCCTCTCCCGAGCCACCGTCTCCTCCTTCTCCTTATAAAGTCACTTTCCAATATAATTTTTTATCTAAAGGATTAGGTCGCCAAGATCTTTCTAATGATATTGTCGAAGTGAGATACGCTTTTTATGGTAAAGCCGACAATAAAGAGTTTGTCACTCAAGCTACTGCTCCTGGAGCTCATTTATTTAAGCATGAAGCTAAAACTCGCGAACAAGATATTGTTATTGACAGCAATGAAGTAAAAGAGCTTAATACTGATATTTACGCTGTTAGCGCCGCTTATTACGATAAAGACGGTAAGTTAGTATCTGTCGGTCATAACGATAAGATTGCTTGGGACAATAAAGATGCCGCTATAGCTAGTCCTGACTTGTATCGCATAGACAATAATTCTGAGCTTTCTTTAACTTCCTACGATCCCACAGACAATAAAGATAAAAGAGTTTTCGAGCCTGGCGACAATGTAGGTTTAAGCTTTAAACTTCTGCCTGGTGATAAAGCTTCCATCGAATTTTACGATTTAACTCCCTTTGCTACTTTTAGCGAACTTAACGATATAGCTGATAAAAAGGTAACAGTGTTTACCGAGGCTACTTCTAAAGGATTGTTTAGCGTTGTTGCCAATGGTACCGTAAAACCTAGAGCTACTATAGACTCAGTTATTTGCGATACTGTCACTAAGCCTATCTACGCTACTAAACAAACGATAAATGGCATAAAATTTACCCCTATCAACAGTGAGCTTTTTAACGGTGGTGATGACAAGAGCTTCTTAATGCTTTATATATCTAAAAAAGATGGTGAGGGCAACGATATTCCCAATGCTGCTTTAGGTAAGGAAACCGTTACTGTTGACAATTTAGTTGTGGGCGTCGATAAAGTGCCTGTGCAAGTTATCGCTGCTTATACAGACGATAAAATAGACGAGAAAGGGCCTCAGCCTCAAGATATTGATATTACCGAACAAGTTCAGTTTGATGTTAGTTTTGATGAAGGCTTTACTCCTGCAGGCGGACATGAGTCTTATCTTAAAGTTGAAAACGGCGTTGTGATAGCTACAGGTGCTGTTACCGATTATGCTGATCACTACAACGTAACAGCTTCATATGGTAGTTTTACTGATAAAACCAATGTTTCAGTTTGTTATGCCGAATCTGACATTTGCTTTGCCAAGGACATGGACGGAAATCTCAGCTATGTTCCCGAGTCAAATCGTCATGAAAGTTTGTATTGGAATATGCGCGTGGTTGGTCGTTTTAAAGTTATCACTAATTACGGTCAAACAATTAACTATAGCAAGCCTTTCTTTATTGATGAAAGCTTAGTAGGAGCAAATGAATATCCTGAGGCTATAGCTAGTCCATCAGTTGTAATGTACACTGAAATTTTCAAACGTGCTGATAATGGCAGCAATTACTATTTGTTACATTTGTATGACTCACCAAAAACACACGAGCTTAAAGTTGGCGATTTTCAAGTAGAGGGCTTACCTAAATTTACACCTTTGCAAATTACCCCAGCTCGCTAAATGGCATAGTTGGTACGTGGCTCTGAAGGCTGGCGCAGCAATTGTAAACTATGCCGCGCAGCGCCAAAGGCGTTGAGCCTAAACGAACTTGGTGTAGTCCTTGGCTTCGGCCTATTGCCGGTATGGCTGCGTAGCCGTCAGGCGAAGCAGACGCCGGCAATCTCGGCCGGAAGCCTTGGACGAACCAACAAACTGGGAAAGTCTCCGTTTCTGTAATATTTGTAGCGGAGTTTAGCCTATAGCAAAGCGAAAGGCTCTTATACGCCTGTAGCTTGCTATAGGCGTAAACGTAGCCAGCGGGCAGAGAGACGGAGACTTTAGCCCCTGTACCTTAGTTCCGCCTCCCGCTATAAACTGTTCGCCAGCTATGAAATGAACGTGCTATAGCTCAAACGTACTGGCGCAGTAAGTGCAACGATACTGCGCGACCAAAACGAGCTTAGT
>CAKUDB010000019.1 GCA_934644775.1 uncultured bacterium
TGGCTCCGACAGCAGGATTTGAACCTACGACCGATCGGTTAACAGCCGATTGCTCTACCGCTGAGCTATGTCGGAATCTCTCCGTCCCTCTCCCAAGGAACACGCGAATTTTAACACTGGCATCTATTTTGGTCAAGCCCCTAAAAGGGAAAAAGCTACTTTTTCTAAGGCAGGCAGGCTTTTTTCTATAAAGAAGAAAGCTTGCAGCGGCGCAATTCTTCGGGATTATGCAATTTTTCTATACTTTGGATTTTTTCTATGGTAGCTGAATTAGCCCAACAAAAAAGTGGTGCCGATACTTGGCAAGATAGTCAATTATATAATCATTACACCTATACCAGTCCTAAAGAAGATACTCAGAGCACTTCCAACTTAGCTAAGGCCGATCTGATGTTTTTAGAAGGCAATTTTGAGCAAGCTATCTCTTTTTATAATAAAGCTTCTCAAGAAGAGGAAGAACAGAGTAAAATATTGGGGTTACGCGGTTTTATTCACGGCCATTTAGCTCAAGGCCATACCCAGCAAGCGGTGGGCTACGGTGAAAACTATATGAAGCTTTTTCCCCATTTAGCTAAAGCGGAGAGCACTTGGCTTTATGCTCTGGCCAACCATTTGAAAAAGGACCATTCCGATAAGCTTAAAGAAGCTATCAATACGGTTTACAGTCCTGAAAAGGTGCGCCAAAACAGCGAAGATTCTATCTATTTAATGGAGCGTATTTTCGTTTTATACAAAGCCAACTTGCTCGATGAAGCTGCAAAAGCTGTCGAAGATTGGAAAAAACATTTTGGTGACGATTTGAATATGTGCCAACGTCTGGGCGAAATGTTCTATATGTTGCAGCGCTACAACAAAGCTTTCGACTTTTTGCAAGTTGCCGTACAGCGAGGGGTAAACCGAGCTCGTTTATGGTATTTGCACGCTTTGTCGGCTGCAGCCAACAAAAATTTTGCTATAGCCGAATGCTCAGTTGAAAAAGCCGCTCGCTTAAATTGTCCATTGCCCTTTATGGAAAATTTGGCTGCGGAAGTTAAGCGCTTAAAAAAACAAGCTGGCGGCAGTTTTTTCGATTTTATTAAAAATATTTTTGTACCATAAAAGTGGTAAATTTAGCCAATAAAATAAAGCCTTTCCCCCTTTTTATACTGGAGGAAGGGCTTTTATTTTAGAGAGGCTGAGCTAAGCGCTAATTACTTAGATTGCTTTTTCAGTTCAGCAGCTTGCTGGCGCAAAGTTTCGGCTTTATCGGTCTTTTCCCAGGTAGCGCCGGGAAGAGTGCGACCGAAGTGGCCGTAAGCAGCCAAAGCTTTGTAGATAGGACGGCGCAATTTGAGCTTGCGAATAATAGCACCGGGACGCAAATCGAAGTTCTTGCGTACCAGAGTGATAATATCGGCTACTGGAATAGTTTCGGTGCCGAAAGTATCGACAGAGACGCTTACCGGCTCAGCTACGCCGATAGCGTAAGCCAGAGAAACTTCACATTTGGAAGCTAAACCGGCAGCTACGATATTTTTAGCCACATAACGAGCAGCGTAGCAAGCAGAGCGGTCGACCTTCGTGGGATCTTTGCCAGAGAAAGCGCCGCCGCCATGAGCAGCCATACCGCCATAGGTATCGACAATAATCTTGCGCCCGGTCAAGCCAGTGTCACCCTGAGGGCCGCCGATAACGAAACGACCAGTAGGATTGACTAAAATGCGAGGGGAGACGATCTTGTCGCCTTCCTTCTTAATGAACTGGGCGGGCACAACGGGAAGGATCACTCGCTCGATCATATCTTTACGGATTTGCTCTAAAGATACGTCGGGATCGTGCTGAGTAGAAATAACGATAGTGTCGATAGCCACAGGCTTACCGTTTTCGTAGCGGACTGTCACCTGAGTTTTACCGTCGGGACGGAGATAATTTAAAACGTTGGTCTTGCGAACCTTAGCTAACTGGAAAGCCAAAGCGTGAGAGAGCTGGATAGGCAAGGGCATAAGCTCTGGAGTTTCGTCACAAGCATAGCCAAACATCATACCTTGGTCGCCAGCCCCTACGGCGTCTTCTTCATCTTCTTCGGTCTTATTTTTTTGCTCGCGCACTTCTAAAGCACAATCTACGCCCTGAGCGATGTCGGGAGATTGACCGTCGATAGAAATGAGCACACCGCAACTGCGCCCATCGATACCATAATCGGGGCAATCATAGCCAATTTCGACTAAGGTTTTGCGCACGATGTCGGCAATATCAATGTAGGCTGAAGAGGTGATCTGACCGGCAATATGAGCACAACCGGTATGGAGGAAAGTTTCGCAAGCAACGCGAGACTGGGGATCTTCAGCTAAAAAAGCATCCAAAATAGCATCAGAAATCTGATCGGCCACCTTGTCAGGATGTCCCTCAGTTACAGATTCTGAGGTAAAGAGTTCGTAATTACTAGCCAAAATAAATAAGCTCCTTAATTGATTAACAGCCTAAATTTACTAGCTGTTATCCATGCCGCCGATTGAAACTTCTGAGGGGTAAAATAACAAGATCGGCTTCTTACTTTTTAGGCACACAACTTTGAGGGGGAAGGAGGGCCGCCTAAAATTGACGGCCCCATTCTAGCAGATCGCAGCCCCTTTGACCAGAGCTTTTTTTTGACTATAAAGTATCTGTTAAATTGTCTTCCGCCTTTTTAGTCTTGTTTTGTTTATCGGCAGCAGAAGCTTTGTTCGTTTTATCCTTACTCTTACTGTCGGAAGTTTTAGCAGCAGAATTTTCGACGGCACTGTCGCGCAAGTTTTTAGAATCTTGAGTATCAAGGGAGTTTTTATTCTTTTTAGCTTCAGTCTTGCTAGAACTACCCTCGGAACTAAATTCGTCGAGCATAGAATCTGAGCCGCCTTCGCTCCTAACTTGTTGTTTGGCAGTAGGATAGGGAGCAGGCTTGGGACCGTACAAGTGGATAGGATCGCGCTGGTGGATTATTTGGATACGGTTGCTGCCCGCGTCGGCCACATAGAACATTTGGCCCAAACCTTCGGAAATTTGTTGCGGACGATGTAAAGCGGCATTTTCACTGCCACCTACGCCCCATTCGGTAATAAAGATACCGTTGCCAGTAAATTTTTGGATGCGATTATTGCCAGTATCGGAAACCAATATGTTACCGTCGTACATAACCAAAACGTCGGTAGGTTTGTCAAATTCGCCTGGGCCTTTGCCAGGAAGTCCCCACTTGAGCAAAAGCTCTCCGTCGGCATTAAATTTCAAGATCTGGTTGGACTTGGTGTTGGCTACGTAAATCTCATCGTTGACATTTAAGTCCAGGCCCCAGGGCTGATTTAAATTGAGAGAACCGTTATTTTCCAGAGCGGAGACAAATTCGCCCTTAGGATTGAAAAGTTGTAAGCGATTATTGCGAGCGTCTGTCACCCACATGTAGCCTTCGCTATCGAAGGCAATACCGATAGGGGCGGCAAATTGGCCTTCTCCTTGGCCTAAAGAGCCCACTTCGCCCAGATATTCGCCTTGAGTTGTGAAGTGGAGTAAGCGGTTGTTGCCGGTATCGGATACCCAAATAGTGTTGTCTGGGGCTAATTTGATACGCAAAGGCTCGCGCAGCTGAGCGTCGCCTGAACCAGGAGCTCCCCAAACGTCGATAAGTTTGCCTTGCGGATCGAAGCGTTGAATGCGACAATTTCTGGTATCTAGGGCATAAATGTTGCCGCTGGCGTCGACAGTTACTCCGGTAGGCTCGTTTAACTCGCCAGCTCCTTTGCCAGCTAAACCTGTGCCGATAGTTCTTTCAAATGAGGGGGGAAGCTCATTTTGAGTGTAATACCAGACCAGGGCTGCCGCCCCGCCCAAAAATATCACAAAGACAAATGTCCATATCAAAAGGCGATAACTGCGCACGATAAACTCCGAAATACTATTGCTGTAGACTTTTGCCCCGATTTAAGCCGCCCCGCTTTTTAGCCTAAATAGGCCCGAAACAGAAAGCCTAAACCTATTTACTAAGGCCTGAACCTCTTTCTTTTTTAGACCTTGTCTTCCTTCCTTAAAAGTGTGGCCTGAAGGTAGGCGGCAGCTTCTAAAAAGCCATAATTGGGCCTAACCTGAGCGGGGCGAGCCGTCGGTAGGCAAGCTTAAATATCGATTATGTGTGCAAGTTGTAGGTAAAACTTGGCAAAAGTTTTGTTGAAATATTGTGTTTGTATATACATTTAACATTGACAATCAGTTCTTGAATCATTAAAATGTAGCAAGTAAAATGTGCTGCTTATGTCTTGTGCTGCCAAGTGTGGGTGGGGACAGATGAAGATACAACTAATAAGTTTTGTCTGGCTGTCTGGAGTTGGTGGTAGGGCAGCTTTGGTAAAGTGGAGTATGAGTAGAATATGTCTATAACTAAGAATGCTACCAAAACTGGTACCAAGAGCAGGGTAACTTTTAGGTTAAGTAGCGACAAAGCCGACGACTTTAATGCTCGTCACGTTGTGGTAGTGGGCGATTTCTGCGATTGGAAGGTAGAGCAGGGTAAGGAGATGTCCCTTTTGAAGGACGGTTCTTTTAGCGCTACTATTACTTTAGAGGCAGGTAAGAGCTATCAGTTTAAGTATGTAGTTAATCCCGGTGAAAGCGACTGCCGTTGGGAAAATGACGAAGCTCCCGATGAGTGGGTGACAGACGCTAACGGTAATAGCAATTCCTTGGTAGTGATAGATTAGAGTTTAACTATAAAGTATTAGTTAGAATAAACCTTAGGATCGGTGCTTATTTAAGCTTTTGGCCGATCGGGGTGCCAGTTTGTTTGAATGTCCAAGTAGGAAGTCCCGAAAAGTGAGGCAGGTTTAGGCTGTCCGCGGCAAACACTTATCGGCGCTTAACGCTCTGCAGTTTTACAAAAGGCTTCCGAGGCTGCAGAAATTTAGATCTTCAGACAAAAAAGAGAGCCAGGCGAAATTGTTTTTGCTTGGCTCTTTTCGTCTTTTTTTTCGTGTTAGCGAAGTTTTCAATGATGGCTATAACCGGCTTATGTACAAGCCGTAAACTTAACACAGGCTTTAGGTCTTTATTTATTTTGGCTTTGCAATTCTTTGAGCCGTTGTTGCAAAGCTTTTTGTCTTTGGCGAGTGGCCTCGATCTCTTTTTGGGGTAAGCCGCCAGCTTCAAACAGTTCTTTTTGGCTATTTAAAGTGCGCTCACATTGGTTTAGCTCGCTCTTTACTTGTAAAAGCTCTTGAATATAAGCCTCCTGCTTGTCTTTCTTGTAATCTTTTACAGTTTTGCTTAAGTTTTGATCTTTAGCCACTAAATTATTGACAAAATCTTGCACATCTTGCCAACTTAAGCCTCGCTTTTGGGCCTCCTGTTGGGCTTTAAGGGTGCGTTTATGACAAAGATCGAGCTGCTTTTGCAATTTTTTAATTTCGCTAGGGGTCTCCTGTTGGGAAGTTTTAACCTTTAGCAAATCGCGGCGGGTATTTTCCAAGTTGCGGCGTGTCTGCTCCACTTCGCGGCGTGAAACTAAACCATCTTCAAAATATCTTTCCATATTGCGCAGGGCCAGCCGTTTTTCGGTGTAGCGCTCTTCCAGTTTTTGTCTTTCGATTTTGTTGAGTTTATCTTCTCGAGCTCGGGCTTCAGCTTCTTCTTTGACGGTCTCTTCGTTGTTATGGGCGCTCAGCCAAGCGACCATAAGTTGTTCGCGACTGGTGATAGGTTGTACTTGCAAAGCTCCAGCCATAACTGCTTGCTTATCTTTTTCGCCAAAGGGAATATAGGCTCCGTCAGCACCGCGCATTTTTACGTCGACATGGTTGACGGCGATAGTGCCTACAGTGTCGCCGACATTGATATTTTGGCCTAACCTAGCTACTGGTACTATGTGGCCGTAAGTAACTTCCAGGCCGTTGGAAGAAGCTACAGTGACACCCCATTCGCCGTCGGCCCAGGGGGCAATAGATACTACCGTACCTGGCCAACCGGCCCGAGCGGCAGTTCCAGCCTGCATGGCAATATCGTAGCCTAGGTGCAAGCCGGCCCGGCGGCGATACATAGAGACGGAGCGATAATCATAAAAAGTGCTGGTAACGCAAGCCCAAGAGCAAGATTGGCGCTGTAAATTAACTAGATCCGTTAAAGAAGTAACTTGTGGCAAACTAACCGGAATAGGCTTGGACGCACTAGGCAGACCGTATTTCTTTTGGGCCGCTTTCACTACTTCCGGTACTGTGGCGCTGCTAGGCGTCTTTTCGGCTAGCACCGAGCCCGGACTAAGTAAACAAGCTACAAGAGCCACAGTAAATAGATATTTATGGGGTGATAAAGACTGATTAAACATACTAAATAGTTCTTCTTTCCTGGGCTTAGATTAACATTAACTGTTTAGTCAGTCAATGAAAAAAAATAAAGATCAAAAAAAGTGTTGGCCCAATTTTATTGGGCGGCAACACTTCTTTTCTGCTTTGGAGGCACAGCCCTAGGGTGGGCTGGGCGCTTATAGAACGGCTTATTCGATAATAACCAAAGGTTTAATCAAATCTTTGGGCTTATCTTTCATAAGCATTAAGGCCGGCTCGACATTTTCCAAACCAGTAAACTTATGGGTAATAAGCTTCTCGGGGTGGACTCGTTTAGTCATAACTAAGCGAGCTAACTTTTCAGAGCGCAAGCGTCCGCCGGGCATTAAACCGCCGCGAAGTTGTTTGTGGCCCATACCACAGCCCCATTCGACTCTGGGAATACCTATAGTATCACCTTCGCCCAGATAGTTGACATTGCCAATAATGCCGCCGGGCTTCAGGATCTTCATAGCCTGGGCAAAAGTATCATTATCGCCTCCAGCTACGATCACTTTGTCTACACCTTTACCGTGAGTTTTTGTCATAATTTGCTCGACAATATCGCCTTCACGGTAATTTATAATATCGGTAGCTCCAAATTCCCGAGCCAAGTCGCAACAGTTCTGACGCGAGCCGACTGCGTAAATTTCTGCCGCTCCTCGAATAGCGGTGGCGGCCACAGCCATCAAGCCCACCGGGCCGATACCGATTACCACTACATTGTCGCCATATTGAATGTCGGCCAATTCGGCACCGTGGAAACCGGTAGGTACCATATCGGCGATCATGGCTGCAGCGCCAATGTCCATACCTTCAGGAAGATGAGCTAAGTTTCCGTCAGCGTCATTTACATGGAAATATTCGCCAAAAACACCGTCTTTGAAATTGGAGAACTTCCAGCCAGAAAGCATACCTCCAGAGTGCATAGCATAGCCGCCTTGGGCTTCTAATGAATTCCAATCAGGGGTAATGGCCGAAACTAAAACCTTGTCGCCTATTTTAAAATCACGTACTAAAGATCCAACCTCTACAATTTCTCCAACCGCTTCATGGCCAAGAATCATATCCTTGCGGTCTCCGATAGCACCAGCCCATACCGTATGGACGTCTGAGGTGCAGGGAGCCAGAGCGAGAGGCTTACAGATAGCATCAGCGGGGCCACACTGGGGAATATCTTTTTCTACCCAGCCAGTAGCGCCAATTCGCAGCATTGCAAAACCCTTCACAGTCACTTCCTCCGTGGTTCTATTATTAAATCTAGTCCTGTTGCTCTAGAACGTAAGGCCATTGTATCAGAAAATCTTTATCAATATAACTGTATAAATAAAAAATTATAGATATTTTTTTATAGTTTAGCCAGGTAGTTTCAATTTGGGCATCTAGTTACAGGTTAGGTTTGTATAAAGGTGAGCTTCTTTATTTCTTCTGCTTGAAATCGCCCCGTAAGATAATAAATATCAACCAAATTACCGAAAAATCGAGCAAACTGAGCCAGGCCAGCCACTTAATGGGGGATAATAGGCCGGCTGTTAAAAAACATAAAAAGGCTACACCTGGTGCTCCGGAAACATTATGGCCGCTCTTCTTGGCTTTCAGAGGGGCGGCGATATAGGTAAATATCCAAAAGAACAAACCTACAGCCCAAATAGATCCGTCGAGAATCCACATGGCGATAGAAAAATACTCATACATCTTTAGCTAAGGCTCCGTTTAAGAAGCAATCGATTTGCATATCCATATCTAGTTTAAAATCGGCCTGATTTAATAGGCATACGTGAATAAATTGGACGCTAAAAAGGCCGCTGAAACTGTAGGCTAACTGTATAGCTGGATAGTCACGGCGAACTATACCCAGTTCTTGAGCTTTAGTGAAGAGTTTACTTAAGTAGCCGGTAATTTGGTTGGTTATATCGTCTTCCATAACTTTGTCGAGTACACTGCTATGGCTTAACGATTCGCCGAAAATTACTCGGAAACAGGCGCACTTTTCTCTATCTTGGTTTATAGCCGAGAGAGCTTCGGCTAATTTGCGTAAATAATCGCGCAAATCGAAAGGAGCTTCGTCAATATTTTGACGCTTAGCTTCTTCCAAAAAGTGGACGATCGGATGGAAGCGTTTGACTACTTGAACTAAAAGATCTTGACGATCGGCAAAATAGTGATAAATGAGAGCTGGCGAAGAAAAACCGGCCTCTTTAGCTATAGCTTGATTGGTAGCTTGCTTGGAGCCGGAGCGGGCAAAAACGCGCAAAGCTGCTTGTAAGATCTGCTCTTTGCGTTGGGAAGCCAACTGAGCCCGGTTTTTCCTTTGGTGAGAGTCGTTCTGGGGAGCTCTGTCGACTGTCTTGCTTTTCTTAGGGCGAGTAGGCTCCTCATTTATCTTTATATCTTGGCGACGCAATATTTTTCCCATTTTGCCTCAACTTACCTTTGCTCTGATGTCTCTGCGTCAGTAGAGATTTTAATAACTTGCCAGGGAATAAACTTTCCGCTGTTGTTGAGAGCTTCTATGGCCATTTGCTCTAAAGGTGCGCAACAGGGACGATCTAGGCGCACAACTATTAAGCTTCTGATATTGTTATTTTGTAAAATTCGACTTAGCTTTTGGCTGTATTCCTGACTATCAAATTTAGGACAACTTATTAGAACGGTACGTCCGTGAATATATTCTTTGTAAAAAGAGGCACAAATATAAGCTACGCAATCGGCGGCTAAAAGCAACTTAGCCTCCTCGAAAAACTCTGCCTTCTCGGGCACAAGCTCAAGCTTTACAGGCCATTGTTTGGTAGCTTTTACATCGGCTAAGTGGATGGCTCCTCGTGTATATTCGGGGCAAGGCGATTCCAACTTAGAGTCGTCGGTACGCTCGTATTCATAGTTCTTAGGGTGGTCATTTGTTTTAAGATTCTGAGGAGCCATTTTTTATGCCTTTCGATTGGGCCAAGCTTTTTTACAAGTAAACTGGGCTTGTCCAGATGTTGTCCATACATCTTTTAGCTAAAGTTCTAATAGAACCGTCTTGGGTACCTTCTCCGAGAGCTTTAAATTCCCAACCATCTTGCTGGCGTATTAACTCTCCGAAGATCATAGCCATCATGCCGTTGTATTTATTAGTAAGCTCAAAACGACATAACTCCTTATTGGCGTCAGCATCGCAAATTCTGATATAAGCATTATTTATCAAACCGAAATGCTGACGTCGCCTCTTGGCCTGATAAATATTAGCTACTATTATCAACCGATCGTATACTTTGGGCAAATTATCAAGATCAATATAAATTTGCTCACAATCACCTTGGCCTTCGCCAGTTAAGTTGTCACCCATATGGATAATGCAACCGGAATCGTGGCGCAAATTTTGGAAATAAACTAAATCTTCATGGCGCACTAAGCGGCTACCTTGGCAAGCTATAACCGAAGCGTCACAATCAAAATTGTCATAATAATCTTTTACTTCTTCGGCTTCATCCCAGGCTAAACCGATCATGGCTTTTTTTAATCGGCCGCCCTCTTTCTTTTCTAAGCTAACTTTTTGGCCTTTTTTCAAACTTACTGGCTTTAAGGTTTTAGAAGTGCTAATTGTGGTTGGAGTCTCTCCTGTTGTCGATTGTAAGGTAACTGCTGGCGCTATAGCTGCCGCTTGATCCATAGCCGCTGGCCGTGCGTCTGTCGTTTGGCTTCTGGTGGAAGTTGAGCGGGATGGGGAAGCTACAGAAGAGGGAGCTGTGGAAATAGACACTCCTTTGGTAGTTGCTGTCGGTTGAGGGGCTACCGACCAAGAGGGGACAGGCCCGGCGGCCCTAGCGGCAGCTACTGGGGCAGTAAGAGGCGACGGAGTAGCGGTTAGGTTGGTAGTTAGATTAGTGTTAGTTGCCCAGGAATTATTTATTTGCGGCATAGGCACTACCGTATCGGTTACTTCTACCAGCTCTTGGCCGCCGTAATGGCGCAGCAGATCGCCCAAGCCGCCGTTGAAGCCTTGGGCAATAACGCCTATACGCCAAACTCCCTTAAGATAAATTTCTAGAGAAATAATAGCCTTTTCCGACTTAAAATCGCGACCGTGCAAAATTAAAGAGAGAACCTCTTGGTCGTTTTGTTTGAGACAAACTTTATGATTACTAATTTGTCCCATAGTGCCGTTGCCGTCTATACTTACGGTAAATATTATACGTTTGATAGTAGAGGGGATAAGGGGAAGATTAAGCTTAAAAATAGCCGAATTGTTGATCCGGTTATAGCTAATCTCTTTTTTAGGAGAAAAAGGCTGATTATAAAATACCATATAGCGATCGTCAGAAAGCTTACTATTGCTATCTACACCAAAGCAACAGTAATCGTAGATCGCCCGTCCTTGGACGCTCATCTCTACTTCAAAGCTGTCCTGTAACTTCAGGTATTTTTCTAACTTGTCCCTAAAACCTCGCTGCATATTCATACGGCTACTAATCCCTTTCTAAACTCACTCTTCAGACTTAATCGACTGACTAAAAACTTAAATCATCTCGCGCTTTTTTATCTCTTTAAGCCAAAGGGGAAACTCTTGGAGCAAACGATCGTAGAGCTCGGCGTCACTTACATCGTGTAAGTCGTCCAAAGCAAAAAAATTAGCGTTGTCTATATAACGTCCCGGCATAGTGTCAAGCTGTTCCAAAACGCCGTACATCTTGCCGCCTATACCTACAAATTGCCAAAAGATAGGATAGCGAGAGGCCTCTATTAAAATCTTTTTAATCTCTTCAGTTCGACTTACACCGCCGTCACTAAGAAAAATAACATAAACTGGCTCTTGGGAGTCTTTGAAAACTCTCATAACGTCGAGCATAACTTCTGGCTCATTATTTATAAAGTCCAAATCTCTCATCATATTGAACCAATTTTTCGGAACCGTATCTTGGTAATTGCGCAAATTTACCGAAGGCATCTTCTTGTATCTGTCACCGAAGAACCAGCAATCAAACTCGCCATCATCGTCAAATTGGACGGCTACAGGTACAACCCTATTGACAAACTCCTGAACCATACCGCTTTGGTAACGACCTGACATTGAGCCGGACATATCCAAGACTAAAGCTACTTTGGCTCGGCAATCTTCAAGTTTATTCTTTTTAAGTGAAACTACGAAAGTTTTAGCTAAGGAAACTAACTGTGGAGCTTCTTTTTCGATCTTTTTCTCTAAAGAAACTTTTAATTTAATGGGCGGCTCAGTTGGTTTGGGGTCAGATTGAGGGGGAATAGGTGCGATCTGGTGGACAGTAGCAGAAGTAGGGGGCGCTGACGGAACTGACGGAGCTGGCGCTGTCAGTTCCTCTACCAGCTCTTGGCCGCCGTAGAAGCGCAATAAGTCGCCCAAGCCTCCAAAAAATCCGCTAGCTACAGCGGCTAGACGCCAAACCCCTTTTTTATAAATTTCCAGGGAGATAATGGCCCTTTCTTTGGTAAAATTTTGACCGGTCAAGGGCAACTCCAATAACGCTTGACCATTTTGCTTAACATAAACTTTATGAGAGATTATATCGCTCATACAACTTGGACTGTTAGCGTCTATATTAGCTGTAAAGACTATCTTATGTATGAAGTCTGGCAATTGGCTAAGATTGATATTAAATTCGGCACTATTGTCAGTTTGGGAGAAGCTGAGCTCATTTTGAGGAGAAGTAGGCTGGTTATAAAAGACCATATAGCGATCGTCGGAAAGTTTATTATCTTTATCTACCCCAAAACAGCAAAAATCGTACTGGGAACCCCCTTCTATACTCATAACTACTTGGAAAGGCTGACTAATATTTAAGTATTTTTCTAATTTGTCTCTAAAGCCGCGCTGCATGTCCATAAAAAAGTTCCAATCCTTTCCAATTCTTAGTATGTCGAGATCTCAAGCTCCAATAAAATTAACGGTTTTTCTTCTTCCTTTTTATGGGTATAGGTATTACTTTGGTTGGCAAGAGTTTTACAGAGGCTTGCTTCTTTTTGGCTTCTGTAGCGAAGGGTTCAGCTAAAATATGACCTTTTATAGTTAGATCTACTCGGCGCTCTTTCGATTTTATCGGTTTATTACTAAAGAAGGTGGCGTCGACAGTTGTGCCTAGTCCCAGGGGGGCAGATGTAGAGATAGCTTTCTTTTCTTCGACTATTTCGTTAACATTTTTGTTATAGCCGCAACTTAAAGCGGCCAAGCGCCAGTCCCCACCTTTTTTATAAATTTCACAACAGATAATTAGCTTCTCTCGACGAAAATCTCGGCCTTGGAGCTGAAAAACGAAGATGCTTTTTCCCTTTTGCTTAAGCTCGGCCTTTTGCCAAGTTATATCGCCCATAACGTGTTCATCTTCAATATTTATTAAGAAAACTAGTTTCTTTATTTGATTGGGCATAAGGGGTAAATTTATAGTACAGAGAGCGCCCAGCTCTGTATCTTGATAGACTATCTCATTTTTAGGCGAGCTTGTATGGCCGCTCCAAACGATATAGTCGCTGCAATAGGGAATATCTTGGGGGGTTACTGCCATACAGCAGTAACTACATTGTACCGGGCCGGAAATTTGTAATTCCAGAGTAAATTCTTGAGAAATATCCAAGTAACTTTTCAACTTGCTTCTAAATCCGCGCTGGATTTCCATTTTATCCCTCTTTCAATCTTTGTCGATACTTTGTCATTTTCGTTGAAAGTAAAAATTAAGAAATTATACCGACTTTAGTTGCTGCCTTACGCCATTTGGAAAAATCGTCTAGTAAGAATTTGTATAGTTCCGGAGTAGAGTTTTGAGAAAAACCGCTGATAGCAGCAAATTTCGCATTACATAAGGTTGAACCGGCTAAGTTAGTAATATTTTCGAATATCCCATAGCGGTTGCTACCCATGCCCAAAAATTGCCAAAATACAGGAAACTGCGAAGAATAAACGGTCATTTGCTCTATTTGACTATTTAAAGGTATATTTCCACTAGTGACAAATAAAATGTAGGTAGGAAGACTGAAAGGTTGACAGCTCGATAATACTTCGGTCATGGCTGTCGTTTCTGATTTATTTTCACCTAAAGACCACATTAAACTTCCCCAATCGTTAGGAATAGCCGAAGTATAATTCCTTTCCCCAAGTGGGAACATCTTTTTAGGACGTCCGCCGTAAAGCCAATATTCTAACTGGGCGTTGTCGCTAAATTGCCAAGCTAAAGGCAGCACCTTCGTTATTAAGTTTTGCATAGAACCATCGGAAAAGAACTTGGCCGTAAATGGGGAGGCTTCTATCACCAGGATTACGCGAGCGCGCAACTGCATTAAATTTAAGCTAGGCAGAACTTTCCTTAAGTTTTGTATAGCTCCGTTGAGCATACTATCTTTTATCGGCTTGGCGGTATTGGCTCCTACTGAGCTTCCAGCTGCCGGAGTAAAAGCTCGCTGAGTTTGGGTTGTTGGTCTACTAGGTTGGGAATTGACCACAACTGGAGCGTTCGTTTGGGGGGGCTCCTCTTCAGTAGCTTCCTCGCCGCCGTAGTTGCGCAGCAAATCGCCTAAGCCGCCATTAAAGCCGCTACCTATAGCAGCAAAGCGCCACTCGCCCTTTTTATAAATTTCCATAGAGACAAGCGAAGTCTCTTTTTGAAAATTGCTTCCCTTAAGCTTAAAAACAATAAGGCTGCGCCCATTTTGTACGATAGAGAGCTGATGCGACTGGATTTGGCTCATATCACTGTCGCCGTCGATACTCACCGTAAAGGCTAGCCTATTTATAAAATCAGGCAACTTATTCAGCTTTACAGTAAATTTAGCGCTACGATTATCACCCTGATATTTTATTTCCCCTTTGGGAGAAGAAACTTGGTTATAAAAGACCATATAGCGATCGTCAGATAGCTTATTTTGAGCGTTCACGCCAAAACAACTGTAATCATAATCTGCATTGCCTACAGTTTTCATTATCACTTCAAAAGTGCTGTTGGTATCGAGGTATTTGCCCAGTTTATCCCTAAGACCACGCTTTACTTCCATTACATTTGCTCCATTTACTTGAAGTGAAGGGTAAAATTGATACTAATTTCTACACAAAAAAACGCCCCCTAAGAGAGTTCTACTTGGGAGAGGTAAATCCTTATCCCTAACTTTAGAACTCGTTTGCCAAATAGCTTTTTTTGCAAAAAATAAAAGTAGTTAAAGAAGAGGCATAGAATAGCCCCCAATCGACTGATTCTTTACGAAGCGAATGCTTAAAAAATATAATGGGTGCTTGGCATTTTTGGGTAAGTAGCCTTCTTATATGGGTTGTATTTTGCTTAGTCGGTCGTTTTATTGTGTCAAACAATCAGAGAGGTAAACGTATCCTTTATGAATTTTAAACAAGGTTTGACTGCGTCTCAGGTTGAGGCTAGTCGGAAAGAGCATGGAACTAACGCTTTAACGCAAATCCCTCCGGATCCGTTATGGAAAAAGATTATGGAGGGATTCAAGGATCCCATGATCATCATTTTGTGCGTAGCTTTGGTTATTCAGGTTTTGCTTTGGTTATTGGGCAAGGCCGAATGGTTTGAGCCTGTCGGCATTTTGGTGGCCATTATCATTGCTAACGGCGTAGCTTCTATTAGCGAAAGTAAGCAAGAAGGCAAAGCTTCAGCTTTAAAAGCTGAAGAAGAAGCCAAAGAAATGGCTAAAGTCGTTCGTGACGGCAAACTTAGCGAAATTCACGTCAGTGAAATAGTTGTTGGCGACATCGTCTTCCTCCAAGCTGGCGATAAGCTTCCTGCCGACGGTGAAATAGTCGAAGGCGAAATCAAGGTCGACCAAGCCGCTTTAAATGGCGAAACAGAAGAAGCCACTAAGCGGCCGGTAGCTGACGAATCCGAAAAACAATACGATATTAAAGACTTACTTAATCTCCACTATGCTTACCGAGGCACCGTAGTTTGTGGCGGCGAAGCCCACATGGAAATTAAGGTTGTCGGTGATAAAACTCTCTTTGGTGAGTTGGCTTTGGAAGTTCAGGAAGATACCCGCGAAACTCCTTTGCAAGTTAAGCTCGGTAAGTTGGCTCAACAAATCTCCACTTTCGGTTATGTCGGCGCTATCGCCATTATCTTGAGCATTTTAGCCAAAACTTTTATTTCCGGCCAACTCCCTCAGGATCTTTACGCCTGGGTTATTTTGTTTATCAACGCCATTACTGTGGCTGTTACTATTATCGTTTGTGCCGTTCCTGAAGGTTTGCCTATGCTTACCTCCATCTTGCTCTCTTTCCAGAGTTTGAAAATGGCCAAAGACAATGTATTGGTTCGCAAGATCAACGGTTTGGAAACTGCCGGCAGCTTGAGCTTGCTTTTTAGTGACAAGACTGGAACTATTACCGAAGGTCGCCTTTCTGTAGTCGAAATGGCTACCGGAAATGTCGTCAAAACTTTCTCTTCCTTAAGTGAAGTAAATGTAGCTTTACGTACCGATATTGTCGCTGGCGTCGGTATCAATAATAGCGCCTCTGCTAGTAATGGCAGCGTTATTGGTGGTAATAGTACCGACCGCGCTTTAATGGCTTACTTAATCGAAGCCCAAGAAGCCGAATCTATCGACAAGAGTAATGTCAAAGCTTTCAACGCTTTCGATTCCAACAAGAAGAGTTCTAGCGTAACTGTCCACCGCGACGGCAAGTTAGTTACTTTCGTCAAAGGTGCCCCGGAAAAGATTATCGCTCGCTGCACCAGCTTTGTTGATGAAAATGGTACCGTTCAGCCTTTTACCGACAAAGAAACGATTACTTCCTATATCGATACCCAAGCCGGACGCTCTATGCGTTTATTAGCTGTAGCTAAGGTCGATGGCGAAAAAGATGATGAAAATCTCACCTTGTTGTGCGTTATTAGTATTCGCGACAATGTGCGCCAAGAAGCGGTATCTGCTATTAAAGAAGTGCAAAATGCCGGCATTCAGGTAGTTATGGTGACAGGCGACCGCAAAGAGACCGCCGTAGCTATCGCTAAAGAAGCCGGTTTACTTACTAAGCCCGAACATGTAGCTTTAACTTCTGCTGAAATGGGCGAGAAGAGTGACGAAGAGCTTAAGAAGATCTTGTCTAACTTGCGTGTCATTGCTCGCGCTTTGCCTACCGACAAGAGCCGCTTGGTGCGTATTGCTCAAGAGCTCAATTTGGTTGTAGGTATGACTGGTGACGGCGTCAACGACTCTCCCGCTTTGAAGAAAGCCGACGTCGGTTTCGCTATGGGTAGCGGTACTGAAGTAGCTAAAGAAGCTGGCGATATTACTATTCTGGATGACAACTTCTTATCTATCGAAAAGGCCATTCTTTACGGCCGTACCATGTTTAAGAGCATTCGCAAATTCCTCATCTTCCAACTTACCGTCAATGTAGCTGCCGTACTCACCTGTTTTATCGGCCCGATGATGGGTGAAAATATAATGATGACCGTAATTCAGTTGCTCTTAGTCAACTTGGCCATGGATACTTTGGCAGCTATCGCTTTTGGTAGTGAGCCTGCTTTGCAAGAGTATATGCAGGAAAAGCCTATCCCTCGTTCAGCTAGCATTGTCAGCAAGGATATGTTTATAGAAGTGCTTATTAGCGCTTTCTATATTACCGCTCTTTGCTTAGCCATTCGTTTTTGCCCAGCCGTTTGGAATTGGTTCGGTTGTGTCAATATTGCCGCCCCCGATACTACTTATCTTAAATCGGCTCTCTTTGCGACTTTCATGATGGCTATTACCTTCAACGGCTTTAATGCTAGAACCGAACATATCAACACTTTTAAGGGCTTGGGCCTGAACTTCAATTTCTTGCTGGTTATGGGTGCTATCTTTATTATCCAGTTCTTATTTGTTGAATTTGGTGGCGTAGCCTTAAGCGTTGAGCCCCTTACTATACAAACTTGGGCTGTATGCTTTGGTTTAGCTTTCTTAGTTATTCCTATCGATATGATTCGTAAAGCTATCATGCACCACAGCAAGTAATAGTTTAATGTAAACGGTCTAGTTATAGAGGGCTGCTTTCTCTTAGGAAGGCAGCTCTTTTTTTCGCTTTCCTTTTTTAGTTTTCACCATGTTTCTTCTTATCGCTAAAAGGAGGATACTTCAGGGCGACGAACTTGCGAAACATTCAGTTTGTACGTCTAAAGTTGCCTTCGGTTGCGTTTTTTTCTACAGTCCGTTTTCGCTATTAGGAAGGCGGCCTTCGGGAAAAGTGGCCTAAGGGCAAGATCTAACTAGAGGAGGACTTAACCATGGCAGTTAATTTGAGCAAGGGTGGAAGAGTCAATTTATCTAAGGAGAATCCCAGTTTGAAAAAAGTTCGCGTTTGCCTGGGCTGGGATACCAATAAATATGACGGTGGGTACGATTTCGACTTGGATGCTGCCGCTTTCTTGACGGGTGCCAATGGCAAGGTCATTACCGAAACCGACTTCGTTTTTTACAATAACAGGCTCCATCCCTCGGGCTCTGTCGAGCATATGGGTGACAATAGAACTGGCGACGGCGAAGGCGACGACGAAGAGATTATCATCGATTTGGAAAAAGTCCCTCAGAATATCACTGGCATTTCCTTTACCGTAACTATTCACGAAGCTGATGTTCGTGGTCAGAACTTCGGTCAAGTTTCCAATGCTTACGTTCGCATCGTTAATGATTCTAACAATTCGCAAGTCGTGCGCTACGACTTGGAAGAAGATTTCAGTAATGAAACTGCCATTGTCGTAGGAGAACTTTACCGCAAGGGTACCGATTGGAGCTTTAAGGCCATTGGTCAAGGTTTTAACGGCGGTTTGGCCGCTCTTTGCGCTAACTTCGGTATTGACGCCGCCTAGTTTTTATGTAAGAATTTTATAGAGCTATTTTTATCTTGCGCCTGTGGCCGTTTGTTTGATTGTTGGCTTTAAGCTGATCCCCCCTCAGCTAGTCAACAATATGACGGCCCCAGGCGCTTCCATTTTTTATACGTTATTTTACTTTCAAAAAAATATATATTTTTTAGCAAAAGATATGGCATGACGCTTTTAATAGGCGTATAATGGCTGCGTGAAAGAGTTTCTAGGCAATCAAGCTCTGGGGGGAGCCTTTATATATTAGCGTATATGCAATGGAGGAGAGACTATGAATTATCGTTATGGTATCCTAGCTACCGCTCTAGCGGTAGGTCTATTTGCTGTTCCTGCTACCGCCGGCGTCACCGATGTCACCGGTGGAAGTGGTGTTAAGGTTAACACTACTGTTCGTAATAACTACACCGACACTTACGACAAGATCACCCATGAGAAGCACTTGAGTGACAATGTCGTAGATAAGACTGTCAATAAGAGTGGCGGCACTAAGTACGTTGTCAAAGGTACTGTGGAGTATCAAGGGAAGATTAATGGTAATAATGATCATAGGAAAGAGTACAAGACCTATGAGTACACTACTAGCAACCCTTCTGATATAGGTACTTTGCAAGGTTGGGTCTCCAGCAACTTGAGGGACTACGGCTTTGATCGTCAGCAGAGTCGTTACGGTGTGACTCAGGGCCAGCTCAATCATATGTACTGGTTAAACAACGATGTAAACGATCTTTACAGTAACTATATGGGCAGCTATTACACCGAATACGATTGGGGACAGTCCGAGTATGGTGATGGTGTCTCTACCAGTACTTCCAGTAGCAGACAGAAGAATACTACCAATTATAACACCGCTTGGAAAGAGACCAGTATGACTACTACTAAGACTGGTAGTACGCTTACTTACACTGGAACCAACTATTCCGACGGTACTGTTCTAGTTGGCGATCCCGATGCTATCTTTAATGCTTACACTGCCGGTGGCTCTGTAACTATTAACGAAGTTCGCGATGATTACTACAATCGTCACCACGTTTGGGAGAGAGATCACGTCACTCAGGATACCGTCACTAACACCACTACCATAACTGGTAGCAAGACCGTTGTCTATCAGATGAACTCTGTTCGTATTTACAGCCCGATTGTCTTGGACTTAGATGGTGATGGTAAGATCGAAGCTTCTAACGGTCAGTACTTGGCTCACAATAATTTCAGCGACAAGGTGGTTGCTTTCGACTTCTTTGGTAACGGCTTCCCCGTTCTGACTGAGTGGGTAGGTGCCAACGATGGTTTGCTTTGCCGTCCCAACGCCGATGGTAGCGTAAAGGGTACCAACCTCTTCGGTATTGCCAATGGTTTCGACAACGGCTACGAAGAGATGGCCTCTTTAGATGTTGATAATAGCGGTGCTCTCGAAGGCGCTGAGCTTAAAGATCTTAGAGTTTGGACTGACGTCAATGGTAACGGTATTGCCGAAGCCAACGAACTCAAAACCTTAGATGAGCTGGGCATTACTTCGATTAAAGTCAGCCACGACAACTATGCCAGCACCTTCGTACGCAATGGTAAGACCTTCAAGTCCTTCGACTGGTGGCCTAATTGCCGCGAGATGCGCAAAGTCAACATGGCTAGCGTAATTAAGTAAGCTTTGTATAAATCTAGATAGTAGTTACCTTATGTAAAGTAGATACTGCCTAGATAGTTGAAAAGGAGGGCTGTCAGCCTTTAGGTTGGCAGCCCTCTTTTGTTTTGTATAAATAATTGTTAGTGCAAAAAATATACTTGTTTATTTGTGTTAAGTAGACAGTCCTATAATATCAGTTTTTTGTTTGTGACAAAAATAGACTACACTAATAATGTAACGATTTTGTGTGATAACCCCATAAGATCGACATTATAGTGAATATATGATATTATTTTAAAAGATTGTTAAATGTCTTGAAAATGTCGTCGGTTGTGCTACTCTAAATTTAGACATCGCGAGTTGGTACATTTTTAGGCAATCGGGATGTTCCTGTTCGTTTTGTTTAGTTTCAGCTATTCAGGAGGTACCTACGATGAATTATCGTTACAGTATCCTAGCTACCGCTCTAGCGGTAGGTCTATTCGCTATCCCTGCTACCGCCGGTGTGACTGACGTTACTGGTGGAAGTGGTGTAACTGTAAAAACTACTGTAAATAAGCATTATGATGATGCCTATGAGTACAAGACTAACGAAAAATATCGTGGTGATAAGACTCAGTGGGTTGGTAAGCTGCATTATTATGAGCACTCGGCTATTACAGATGCTAATGGATTACATGATGTAGACTATGATTATGTAGTTAGTAATCCTAGTGATACTAAGGGTGAAGTTCTCAGCAGTCTTTTTAATCATGCTTATAATAAGCAGGATCAACGTGCTCCTCAGACTCTGGGTTGGGATAAATGGCACGATCAAGATGACCACGAAGGTAATACCTGGACAGTTCTCCAAGACACGGTAGTAAGTTCTGTTTCTACTGATGAGTATACCGATTATAAAGAAAACAAGAGTCTGATGAGGACTGAAAAGACCCGCAGCGAGTTGACTTATAATGGCACCACTTTCAGTAAGGGTAGTATTTTTGTTGGCGATCCCGACGATATTTTCAATGCTTATTCCGCTTCTGGATCTGCTACCATTAACGAAGTACGTGATGATTATTATCTCCGTACGCACGTTATGGAGCGTGATCATAATTACGGTAGTGTGACTGTCTACCAGGTCAATGCTGATCGTCGGTACAGCCCGATTGTCTTGGACTTAGATGGTGATGGTAAGATCGAAGCTTCTAACGGTCAGTACTTGGCTCACAATAATTTCAGCGACAAGGTGGTTGCTTTCGACTTCTTTGGTAACGGCTTCCCCGTTCTGACTGAGTGGGTAGGTGCCAACGATGGTTTGCTTTGCCGTCCCAACGCCGATGGTAGCGTAAAGGGTACCAACCTCTTCGGTATTGCCAATGGTTTCGACAACGGCTACGAAGAGATGGCCTCTTTAGATGTTGATAATAGCGGTGCTCTCGAAGGCGCTGAGCTTAAAGATCTTAGAGTTTGGACTGACGTCAATGGTAACGGTATTGCCGAAGCCAACGAACTCAAAACCTTAGATGAGCTGGGCATTACTTCGATTAAAGTCAGCCACAACAACTATGCCAGCACCTTCGTACGCAATGGTAAAACCTACAAGTCCTTCGACTGGTGGCCCAATTGCCGCGAGATGCGCAAAGTCGATATGGCTAGCGTAATTAAGTGAGTTTTATATAAATCTAGATAGTAGTTGTTTTATGTAAAGTAGATACTACTTAGATAGTTGAATATGAGGGCTGTCAGCCTTTAGGTTGGCAGCCCTCTTTTGTTTGTATAAATAATTAGGTTAAAAGATATTGGCCCTAAAATTTAGAGGAAAAGGCAATAACTTACCATTAGTTGATTGAACATGTTAAAAGATTGTAAATAGTCTTTCAAAAAATATATATTATGGTAGTATGAATTCGAGGGTGGTGGCTCTGTACATTTTTAGGCAATCAAGATGTGTTGATGCATCTCCCATCTAACATGGTTTTAAGGGAGGTACTTGCGATGAATTATCGTTACGGTATCCTAGCTACCGCACTAGCGGTAGGTCTATTTGCTATTCCTGCTACCGCCGGTGTTACCGATGTTACCGGTGGAAGTGGCGTAAAAGTCAACACTACTGTTCGTAATAACTACACTGACACCGAGTCCCGTATCACTCACGAGAAACGCTTAAACGACAAGGTTGTGAATAAGACCGTCGACAAGAGGGGTGCCACTACTTACAAGGTCAAGGGTACTGTGAAGTATTATGGGAAGATAAATGGAAGTGATGACTTGAGAGTAGACTGGGGAAATTATCAGTACACTACTAGCAATGCTTCTGACGTAACTGCTTTGAAGAATAAAATTTCCCAAAACTTGAGAGACTACGGTTTTGAGCGTCAGGATGGTCGTGCTGGTGTGACTAATGCTATGAAGACTAAGGGATGGACTGATAAGCATTACGACTTGTGGCACAACGAGAATGGTCACTACTACACTGACTATGGTTGGACCGAAACTGAGACTAATAGTGAAAAGACCAGCACTTCTAGCAGCAGGAAGAAGAATACTACCGATTATCACACCGCTTGGAAAGAGACCAGTATGACTACTACCAAGACTGGTAGTACGCTTACTTACGCTGGAACTGACTACTCCAACGGTACTATTTTAATAGGCGATCCCGATGCTATCTTTAATGCTTACACGGCTGGTGGCTCTGTAACTATTAACGAAATTCGTGATGACTACTACAATCGTCACCACGTCTATGAGAGAGACCACGTCACTCAGGATACCGTTACCAAAACTACTACTAAGACTGGTAGTAAGACTGTTACCTATCAGCTGAACACTAAGCGTGTCTATAGCCCGATTGTTCTGGACTTAGATGGTGATGGTAAGATCGAAGCCTCCGATGGTCACTACTTGGCTCACGATACTTTTAGTACCAGGGTAACTGCTTTCGATTTCTTTGGCAACGGTTTCCCCGTTCTGACTGAGTGGGTAGGTGCCAATGATGGTTTGCTTTGCCGTCCCAATGCCGATGGTAGCGTAAAGGGTACCAACCTCTTCGGTATTGCCAATGGTTTCGACAACGGTTACGAAGAGATGGCCTCTTTAGATGTTGATAACAGCGGTGCTCTCGAAGGCGCTGAACTCAAGGATCTTAGAGTTTGGACCGACGTCAATGGTAACGGTATTGCCGAAGCCAACGAGCTCAAGACCTTAGAAGAGCTGGGCATTACCTCGATTAAAGTCAGCCACAACAACTATGCCAGCACCTTCGTGCGCAATGGTAAAACCTACAAGTCCTTCGACTGGTGGCCCAATTGCCGCGAGATGCGCAAAGTCAACATGGCTAGCGTAATTAAGTAGGTAAATATTCTGCAAGTCTAGGCGATAATTGCTTTATAAGAAAGTAAATATCGATAGATAGTTAGAAAATCGAAAGAGCTGTCAACTTTTTCAGGTGACAGCTCTTTTGATTTATGTGATTATTAAAGTTAAAAAAATATCTGTTATTTAATGGCCAATCTAGGATTGTACTTGGTACAGTTTTAACTAAGCATTTATACTAATAATCGCTTGGTAGAGGGGGAGCAATACGGACAAAAGGATAAAGCAGATCAGCATACCCAGGCTGCCAACCATAATGGGCTCTACCAAATTGAGTATGCTTTTTAAGGTATAAATAACCTCTTTGTTATAAAAGTCAGAAACGTGAGCTAACATGCGGGGCATTTCGCCTGAGGTTTCACCTACAGCCATCATACTTTGCATCATACTAGGCAAAAAGTTGTCTTTTTCGAGGATTGCCGACATGGATTGGCCTTTTTTTATACCATCTTTTAACGGTATAACTACCATTTGCTTAAAATAATCATTGCCGGAAAAGTCTTGCAATATTTCTAAACTTTTGACAACGGGAACACCGGTGCTTAGCAAAGTAGAGAGAATATGACAAAATTGGGCTGCCAAAAGCTTTTTGCGCAATTCACCAAAGATGGGGATCGTAAGCCTAAATTTATCGTATCTTAGTTTACCTTTGGGTGATTTAAAATAAGAATGGACAAAGAAAAAATAGCAAACAATTAAAATAGTGGCAATTAGATAGGTGAGGGGACTCTTGACCAGGTTAGTCAAGAATAATATTATTTGGGCAGGCCAAGGTAAGCTGGTTGTGTCCACAGCCATTTGTTTCAATATATCTAAAAGTGGCGGCATAATATAGAAGAAAATACCGCCTATAACTAAAAGGTTAGCTACTAAAATAAGAGTAGGATAAGCTAGGGCCGATTTAGCTTCTTGTTTAATACCTAAGTCTCGCTCTAAAGAGTCGGCTAAACGCTCTAACAGTGAGCCGACGTCGCCGGTAGTTTCGCCGGCTTTGAGCATAGATATATAGAGCGTATCGAAAGCTTGTGGATGTTTGGCCATAGCTGTGGATATACTAGAACCGAGGCGCACGTCGTGAAGAACTTGCAATAAGATCGGCTTAAGCTTGGGATCTTCTTCTTGATCTTGCAATACCGCCAGAGCTTTGTCTAAGGGTAGCCCACCTTTAATTAAGTCCACCATACGTCTGGTCATCATTACTACCGATTCTCGCTTTAGGGACTTAAATTTACTTAAAAATCTTAGAGGATTGAACTTTAGTGGGGAAATTTCCACTATTTTGAGTTTACTAGAAGTTAGAGTATCTATGGCTACATTGAGATTTACAGCTTCTATGGTACTACTAATGAACTTGCCATCCCTAGTTTGAGCCTGATACTGATAAGTGGGCACTTTATAAACTCTCCTTAGAGAATATCCGTATAATCCAGCGCACGGAATGAAGCTGCCGCTGGCAAGAACCTGGCCGCTAGGTTCGTAAATAATAAAGGAAAAGCCTGCTACAATGGGAAGTTTGCTGCCCTCTAGATATAGTGAAAACTGGAGTTAAAGCCAAAATAACTAATGGTGGGCCGACATTATTACTAGCCTTGCTAACATTAAAGATTGGGTAGCTGGCCTTTTGCCCGTTTAGGCCTAGTTTTTTCTATAAAGGCACATATAGAGTTATTTTTTTGCTAAAGAAAGGCAGAAAAAACTTGAGAGCAAACATTTTTTTACAATTACTTAGTAAAAGAGCTGCTAAGAAGAGCCTGGCTTTATTGGCTCTGTTTTTTTCTTCCTTTTTCTTATCTTCTTACTTATGTTGGGCTTCTGGAACTATTGGTAGCGTCGTTGGGCAAGTTAAGACTTTACTTTTGCAACAATCTATATTCTCTCCTACAGAAGAGAAATTAAACAATGGCTTAAAATTGGGTATACAGGAAGTTATTCCCCAAGCCTTAGCCTCTCTAACTGACAGCTCCTTAAGTAGCCCTAATTTGGAGGCTACTTTCCAATCTATACAAAGTGCTTATCCCGGCTCAGTCGGAAAAGCGGGTGAGCGAGCTATCGAGCGTATGGTAGAAAGTATTGGCGATCCTTATACAGCCCTTTTAACTCGCTCGGATATGGAAAAAGACAAACTTATGGCCCAGAGTGGACGCTTTGCCGGCATAGGTGTGGAGTTGGCTTGGCGCGGTGGCTTGGTAGTAGTAGGCACTTTGCCTAGTTCTCCTGCTTCTTCAAGTTTGCGCTCGGGCGATTTTATTGCCGCTGTCGACGGTAAAGAGGTAAAGGGTATGAGTTTTTACCGAGCCGGCGATCTTCTAGCTGGTGAAGTCGGTTCAACAGTAAATCTGTCAATAGTAAGAAGTGGCAAAGCTATGCAAATTAGTTTAGTTAGGGCGGCCTTAAATTTGCCGCCAGTTTCGGCGAAAACTTTAGAGCCTAAAATAGGCTATCTGCGTATAGGTTACTTTTCTCCCACTACAGCTAATGAAGTTAGCCAAAATTTAAAGAAACTGACCGCTGCCTCAGTTGATAAACTTATTTTAGATTTGCGCTCTAATCCGGGGGGCGACTTTAAAGAGGGACTGCGCACGGCAGCCATTTTTAGTCAGGGTGAATTGCTAAAAGTAAAGAGGCGTAGTGGTATTAAACGTATGAACAATTCCTATCCGCCAGCTTTCCAAGGAAGTATAGCCGTTCTTACCGATAAAGGTACCGCTAGCTCAGCAGAAATTGTTACTGCAGCTTTAAAAGGGCGCTCTAATGTAGTAATCGTAGGGCAGAAGACTTTTGGTAAAGGGTTAATCCAAACTTTATATCCTTTGCCCGGTGGCTACGGATTGCGGGTAAGCACAGGTCTCTTTTTAAGCCGAGATGGAGTCGCTATAAATAGGGCTGGCCTTACTCCTGATATAAAATCTGCTTCCTCATACGCAGCTTTGGCTGACGCTGTAACTTACTTAAAAAAGCATTAAATCAAAAAAACTTGCCGCTAAAGCGGTAAATGGCAGCCCGAGCCTAGCGGCGAGAATTTCATTTCTAAGGGAGACATTTTTTTAACTTAGTAGCTAAATGTAAAGCTTGTTTTCTGGCTGACCAAGTTTTTAGGTGGAATAATAAAGAGGGGATACGGAATAAAATGCGCCTCTTACCTCCATGTTGGGCTTTAGCTTGGCCTTGGAAGATATTGTCTAGCTCGTCCTGCATAGATTTTATGAAGTCGGGCGCTTTGTTAGGATCTAACCAATCAATATTTACTTCTGGATGTTGGCCATTATAGAGAAAAACTCTCTTCCTTTCTGCGAGGAAGTGCTCTTTCATTATCTCTATATTCCTTCCTTCCTTCCTTCCTTCCTTCCTTCCTTCCTTCCTTCCTTCCTTCTCTCTCCATAATCTCAGTTAGAGGATCTTTGGTTAACGCCTTTTGCAGAGAAGCGTACTGATTACTCATCTTTATATAGGCTTCGACTTTTTGCAAAAACACTTCAGGATCTCTCAATAATGAGTAATGAGGAAAAATATAAGGGGCAGCTAAACGTTTCCCTTGGCGTCCTATAAGTTGCTCGTGTATAGAGCGCTCCCATTTCATCCCTTTGTGGTAACGGACAAAAAGATCGTGGCGTCGCTCTAATTTGGCCACATACTTAAATGAATGGAAGAAAGTTAGGCTATAACTGTCAAACATGCCTACGCTATCATCTAAGTTGGGAATGAGCTCTCGGGTAAGAACTTGTAAATCTTGAGGAAAATGGACTTCGTCGGCGTCTAAACGCATGATCCATTCTGTCTGCGGAGGCAACATGGCAAAAGTATTATTGCGGGCGGTAGAATAGTCCTTAAAAACACTCTTTTCAATGCGCATACGCTTCTCTTTATAGAGCCGAGAACTTTGTAAAACTGCCATATTTTCTTCATAATTGCCGTTTAAGTCTACAACGGCATAATCTATAGCCTCAGCTACCGATTCTAGACAAGCTGGTAAGAAGGGTTCACTTTGAGCGCCCAACAAAATAGTTGCGCAAATAAAGGGGCGATTAGTTTCGCTAGTAAGAGTATTAGAGTTAGGCATAACCCTCGGAGTATAATATATTTAGGTGTATAAGGCAAAGAACTGCAGACATACTTGTAAATCTGCAGTTCTCTTCTACTATAGCTATACTTTTTTTACACTAATTGGCTCTTTTTTTTAGTGCTTATCCTTATCATTCTAGGAAAGGAGGCTACTCTCTTAGTTGCGGCAAATTTCGTCTATTTCCGACTCTATGGCTTCTTCGTCGCGATTGGTGACAAAGCCAAATTCGATAGCTAAAGTTTTGCGAGCCTGTTTAAGCATTTGCTGTTCTTTGGGGGGCAGTTTGTGATCTTTGGAAAAAACCGTCAGATCGCGAATAACTTCCGCTAATTGGTAAATATCGCAGCTTTTAACTTTGCGTAAATTGAAGTTGTAGCGATCCGAAGAACGAGTAGGTAGAGTGCTGTCGGCTATTTTCAAATGAGAAACAATTTTTCGAATTTCTTCTTTGTCTATCAGAGGTCGGATCATAGCATTCTTTTTGCTTAGATTGACTTTTATCTTGAGACGATCGTTTTGAAACGATATGCAAGCCAGATCGCAATCTTGGTTAAGAATCACCTCATGTTCGATGCTCTCTACAGTGCCAAGACCGTGAAGTGGATGCATAACTTTACTTCCGACACAAAACATTATTTATTGACTCCTGTTACTTGTGAGAGCGACTCAGCGCTTAGCTGGAGAACGAGACGCTGGTCGCTCTCTGCCGGTTTTGCTATCGAGCAATTATCGATTGATAAACTGCCGACATCAAAACTAATTTTTAAATTGCTCGAGCTTAGCGAGCGTAAGTTCCGGGTGGACAGCCATAGAAGTCTGCAGAGTCAGAGTTGCGCACAAAACTCCACGCTCAACAGCCTGACGGAAGCTCAAACCCTCTAACAGGCCGCACACCGCTCCTGAGGTAAGAGCATCGCCGGCTCCTACAGTGTCAGTGACGACGGTTGAAATCGAAGGAATAAATTCTATTACATCTTGTCCGTCTTCCCGACTGGCAATTAAAACGCCCTCAGGGCCTAAAGTAATTATTACCCATTTAACTCCGCGATTAAGCAATTCTAAGCCGGCACGTTTCACATCTGCGGCACTGCGTAAAGGAAAACCTACCAACACTTCAGCTTCTTCGCGATTGGGAGTTACCATAGTGATTTGATCTAAAAAGGGCACTATTTGTTTCGCTTTAGAAACAGAAATAGGCTCGACACAGATCGGCAAGCCCCGTTTGTTGCATTGCTCAAGGCAAAATACCAAAGTGGGAGTGGGAATATCAGCATCGACGACTACAAATTTGGCTGTGTCAAAAAACTCTATATTATTATTGAGATACTCAGGAGTGAGCATCTTAATAATATCGAGATCAGCTACAGCCGATTCTAAGTCGCCATAGTGGTTTAAGATAGCCAAAAATATGCCGGTACGCTGATCTTTAGATACCAAAACCCGACTCAAATCGACACCAGCGGAACCAGTTATATCCAATATCTGTTTGCCGTAGAGATCGTCGCCTATAACACTTAATAGTGTAACTTTTACATCCATACGGGCCAGATTCTCTGCAATATTGCGAGCCACACCACCTGCTGTCGTGCGAACCATACCTGGATTGGAAGTTTTGGCCACATGATAGGAACAAGTGTGGCCCTTTATATCCAGATTGGCGGCTCCTATAACGAGCGCACTGCTCTGAGTGGTCTCCATAACTTTGCCTCCGCGTGATACTATTGCCTATTTTTTTTAACGTATTCGCCACAGCTGGAACTGCGCGAACTTCCAGATAGCAGCAAGAGCTTTTTTACCTAACAAAAGGTTCTTTTCGCCATTTTTTCCTATCTGGTGGGGACGTTCTACCCATTTTTTTTATTCAGCTGCTTTGGTATCGCCAAACAGCTGAAGCGACGTAAGCTTGCCTACAGGCCAAAAAAAGAAAGCCTAACATCGATACTGATAGGCTGTAAACCGCCTTCTGCCTAATATCTCCTATACTTAGGCAAAAAACTTCTCACTCTATAAAAGAGAGCAGCGCCAACTAAGTATTTGCTTACCAAAACAAAACAGCAGCTTCCTGCCCATCTTTTTAATGAGCCTAGTTTTTTTGGCCAGCCGATTATCTATCTGCAACTGTTGCTCAACTACAGAAAATAGGCCAGCTACCCCATCCCTCCTCAACCCACTTCTTTCCTAAATATTCCTCTCCCTTCCTATAGTCGAATTTACTGATATTTTTTTATTTACTTGTACTGTGCATTGTATATGGTAATGGATAACGGAAGAGAGGCTACCGCCTACCGACAAGACGTAAAGTTAATAATTGCATAGTCAATAATGGATCGCTGCCAGTTTTAAGACGTAAATCGGCTTGGCATAAACTGTAAAAAGCGTCTCTCAAGTGGGCCTCTTTCCAATGGCGCAGATCTTTAAGGAGATAATTTATTTGAAAATCTCTTTTGTCAGTCATTTGCTGAGCCAAACTTTTTGAGTTGAAGCCGTATTTAGAAGTAATATCCAAAGCTTGAGCTAAATCTCGCAAATATTTATTAGTAAAGGAAATTAGGGCTAGACTACCTCTAGTGGCGTTGTCTTCCAGAAGTGAAGAACAAACCTGCATAGCTTTGGGGTAGTCTTTTTGAGTGAGGGCTTTAGTATACTCCCATACTTTAACTTCGTTACTTTGGCGTATAACTAGACGAACGTCTTCTAGAGCGATAACTTTTTTATCTCCGACATAAAGGGCCAACTGATCTAGCTGAGCGTTTAAGTCGAGTAAATTGGTACCGACGCGATTTTGTAATTCTTGGGCAACTTTGGCGTCTTTAAATCGGCAACCTTTCTCTTTTAAGTAGAGATCTATCCAGCGTGGGATACTGTAAGCAGAGACTTGGCAATTTATCTCTTGGGCATAGTCTTGGGCCCAAGTTACTAGCTTACTTTTCGATTTTTTAGCTTCCTCGTGGCTAACTAAGCATATGACGGTACTACCTTCTTGCAAGGTCTCTTTAAATGTTTTTTCGATTTTTTTTACTGTAGAATCGGCTATATTTTGATAGAAGTGCAACTCTAAAAGGCGCTTATCGGCCAACATGGGCAATTCTCGCAAAGCATTGGTCAATTCGGCCACTTTAGTTGAGCCGCTACACTCGAGGCGTGTATAGTTAAAATCGCCGAAATCGGTGTCTAGGACAGAGCTACGCAACCAACGCATTGTTTGGGAAATTAAATATTGGTCTTCACCGTACAGTATGTAAACGATGGCTTCCCTGATCTTTTTGGTTTCCAAGAGGCGCATGGCTTCTTCAGCAGCGTAACGAGCCATAATATACTCCACAATTTCGGCGATTTTTGCTACTAGGTAGCTGAACTAGTTTTGTTTTTGCTCGAGCACTTGGGAAAAATCGAAAGGAGGACGGAAGACGCCCTTTTCGGTGATAATGGCCGTAATCAAGCGGGCAGGCGTAACGTCGAAAGCTGGATTGGCCACTTCTATGCCTTCGGGAGCTAGGCGCTGGCCAGCTATTGTGGTAAGTTCTTCGGCTCGGCGCTCTTCGATAGGTATATCTTTGCCATCATGCAAATTTAAGTCGATGGTAGAGTAGGGAGCGGCCACATAAAAAGGTATGTTGTGCTCTTTGCAAAGTACGGCCACACTGTAAGTACCGATCTTGTTGGCTACGTATCCATTGGCGGTAATGCGATCCGCTCCGACTACGGCCATATCTATCTGGCCGCGCTGCATAAAATGGCCGGCCATGTTGTCGCATATTAAGCGCACGGGGATATTATCTTTATGTAGCTCCCAAGCCGTTAAGCGAGCCCCTTGTAAGAAGGGGCGCGTTTCGTCGGCCCAGACCATCTTGACTTTACCTTCTGCGAAAGCCGCTCTAATCACGCCTAAAGCTGTGCCGTAGTCGGCTGTAGCCAGAGCTCCGGCGTTACAATGGGTTAAAATACGGGCCTGGTTGGGCACCAAAGCTGCTCCGTGACGCCCGATAGCTTGGCACATCTTTTCATCTTCGGCGGCTATCTCTTGGCTGCGTTTTACCATAGCTTCAACTATGGCTGCGGGATCGTCTGAAGCTGTCCACACCTTTTCCATCTCTTTGAGGGCCCAGAAAAGATTGACGGCTGTTGGCCTGGTAGCCCCTATAAGCTTAGAAGCCGCAGCCAACTTCTCTTTCAAGGCTTCAATTGGCAATGAGGCATAATTCAAAGCCGCCAAAGCCATACCGTAGGCTGCACTGACACCAATAGCCGGAGCTCCGCGCACTTTCATAGTTTCTATCGCCCAGGCAATCTTCTCCGGGGTAGAGCAAGAAATCCACTTTTCTTCAGTGGGAAGAGCGGTCTGATCGATCAACTCTGCGTGATCGCCACACCAAATGATAGGTTTCATAGCGTTATTTTCCCTTTATTTAGTTATATTGTCAGGAGCTAATCTAAGGTGCTGACTTTTTAGCCTAATCTGTAGCTGCTGATTTAAGCTCGCGAGAGCGAAACTCGCTTTCTAATAAACTGAAAATGTGCACATCCCAATAACGTCCGTCCGACCAGAAAGCCTCTCGCTCTGTTCCTTCCTGAACAAAGCCACATTTAGTAAACATATGGGCCGCTCTTTCGTTAAACTCTAAAACATGTACGCTAACTCTATGTAGGCGCAATTGGTTAAACACGAAGCCACATAAGGCCATAACCGCCTCTTGACCGTAGCCTTTGCTGTGCATGGAAGTCTCTCCCAGAATAATCCCCAACTCACAATTAGCACAGCGCAAATCGAGATTGCGTATCTCTATGTTGCCAATGTAGGTGCCATTATTTAATTTGATAGCAAAAATAGAGGTTTCGGGATTATTGTTGGCACTAGCAAACCAACCTTCTAAGTCATTGAGCGATTTAGGCATAGGCAAAGCGCCAGCATAGCGACATAATTCCATATCGTTGGCCCATTGGTAATTTTTCCCCAAATCACAGTGCTCTAAAGGCCATAAGCGTAATCTTTCAGCTTGAATCATTCTCTTCTCTCCCATAAAAAGCTACAAAAAGCTTCCGCTCAATTTGCTCTCCAAAGTCTGGTCTGACTTCTGCAAAGTTGCTCTTCCAGCCTGCCCAATACTAAAGGGCAGCTAATTCTTCATCTATTTTTTTAAGTTAAAATCGAAAATAACCAAATGGTGAAAGTGACCAATAAGCCAAACTTCCGCATTCTGTATAGGATAAAAATCTCTGGGCACGAAAACGGCGAAAGTCGTCCCCTTTAGGGATATAACTTAGGGATGAGCATATTTGTATATCCATTGACACAAAACTGTGAGAGCAGTTTTATTCCGATTTTGATTTTAGGGTAAAGACTCGAATCAGATCAGAAAACATAATGAGGGTTTATTATTACAATGGCAGAGTTATCAGCTTCTAATTTGCAGAAATATCAAACTATGGTAAAACTGCATCCTCGCGACGCTGAGGCGTTTTTCCAACTGGGAAGAGAGTATCAGATAGCTGGAAATCTTGGCGAAGCTGTAAAAGCTTTCCATCAAGTTCTGAACCTGCAGCCTAACCACGCTTTGGCTTATTTGCATCGCGGTTTGCTTTTTGCCAAAAATGCCGAACTTAAGGGCGCTTTGGAAGATCTAGAACAAGCTATGCGCCTCGACCCTCACGTACTTAATGTCTTTACCGATCCCGTTTATTTAGCTTTTTACAGAAAAGAAGTTAAAGAAGCTCTGGCCGCTTTTGAGCGTCCGGTAGCTCTCAATCCCAACGACGGCTATGCTCATTACCAACTAGGTCGAGCTAATCGACTTCTAGGACGTCCAGAAATAGCCCTAAAATACCTAAATAAGGCTGTAGACGTCAACCCTCGCCTTTGGGAAGCTCGCGAACAAGCTGGCTTGATTTATTCGCAATTAGGCCAAAACAAGATGGCCATTATCAATTTGCGCAAGGCCAGCGAAGACAACCCTCGTTCAGCCGAATCCCATTATCAGCTTGGTTTGGTTTATGAAAAAGAAAACCAAACTGTGCCGGCTATCAAACAATTTGAAGCTGCTCATGCTCTAGATCCCAAATGTACCCGCTATTTGTTCTCTTTGGGGCGCATCAATATGAAAGCTGGCCGTTACAAGCAAGCTATGGTGCAATTCCAAAAGACCCTCAATATCGATCCTAACAATGCTGAGGGCTACCTTTCTTTGGCCCGTTGTTGCAAAGAGGTCTATCGTCCCGATTTGGCCATGCAAATGTACGAAAAGACCGTCTCATTGAATCCTGATTATACGGAAGCTTGGAGTGAGTACGGCCAAATCGCTTTCCAGTTGGGTAATTGGACTAAAGCCGTTGAAGCTATTGGCAAAGCTTTGGAGCTCGATCCGGGAGACTACGAATCCTATTTCAATTTATCCCAGGCTTACCAGAAGATGGGCAATTATATTGGAGCTTCTAAAGCCCTGACTCAGGCTATCCAACTAAATCCTCGCGATAGCTACAGTTTCTACAACTTGGGGTTAGTCTCCGAGCAAATGGAGAATATCGACGACGCTATCAAGGCTTTTAGTCAAGCCGTAGAGCTGCAACCGAAGAACTCACAATTCCACGTCAGTTTGGGCAAATGCTACGTCAAACGTCGGGACGGCGAAAAAGCTATCGAAGAGCTAAAAACGGCCGTGGAAATCAATCCTAACGATCTGGAAGCCCAAACTATTTTAGCCTCTATCTATCGCCAATTCGGTCAATCCGACAAAGCTATTCAGGTTTACCAGCGCATTTTGGAACTTTCTCCTGACAATCTCGATATCTACTACGAGATTGGTATGGCTTATCTGGAGCTCGACGAGCCCAAATATGCTCTGTTCGGTTTCCAAAAAGTGCTTAAGGTTAAGCCCAACGACGCCCGCAGTTTGAGAGCTGTGGGCCGCACTTATTTGCAAAAGTTAAATAATTACGTAGTAGCTGTAGACTTCTTGAAAAGGGCTTTGGATGCTAAGCCCGATTATGAAGAAGCCTTGGTCGATTTGGGTGAAGCTTACATTAAACTTGATCAAGCCGATATGGCTTTAGAGCAATACGATAAAGCTTGCAAACTTAATCCCGACAATGTGGATATTAGATGTCGTTATGCTGCTGTGCTCAGTCGAGTGGGTAAGCCTGCCGAAGCCCTTCGCGTTGTTCAGGCCGTTATGGCCGCTTATCCAGAGGCTGTGGCTCCTCGTGTCACCAGAGCCCAAATTGCTATGGCCAGCGGCGACTTGGTGGAAGCTTTGGACCAGTACCAGCGTTTGGTACTTATTGCGCCTAAGAACAGCACTTTCTGGTTGGAAGCTGCCCGCTTGCAAGAGAAGCTGGGCTATATAGAAGACGCCAAGAAGTCTTACTCCAAAGTGCTTAAATTTATTCCCGATCATCCCGAAGCAACTGAGCATTTGGAGAATCTCTTCGCCGTTTCCGATGTGGATAAGAGTGCTGAGCGCGTAGCCGCTGTGGAAATGAAGCAAGCTGAAGAAGTGGCTCAGCCAGAATCTAATCTGCCCCCCGAACTTTCCGAGTATCTCAAAGAAGATATGGAAAAAGGGACGACTGGTGTCTCTTCCGTGCTTTCGGCTCAGGAGATCTTCTCTCAAGGGGTTATCGCTCAAGCTACCGGCCGCTTAGAAGAGGCCAGGAGCCTCTTTATGCAGTCCATTGTGCGCGATCCCAAATATTATCCGGCTTATTTACAAACCGCTCTTTACTTGATCAATACTGGAGACAGAAAACATGGTCACGGATTGTTAGAAAAAGGTCGGGCTTTAGCTGTCAGTGCCTCTGACGAAAACCTTACCAAAATGTTTGATACCGAGCTTAATAAGCTCGAACAAGCTGCTGCCCAAGCGGCCATTCAAGTTGCTGCCACTGAGAGTACTCAGGCTCAACCTACTCAAGAGTCGGCTCCTGTGGCGACTGCCGAAGCTAGTGGTGCTCCTGCGCAGGCGGCTGAGCGCTATGTTGCTCCAGCCAATGTGGCCGACGAAGTGGCCGACCTTATCGATATGGGCTCCGATTTCTTGGAATTGGGCCATTACGAGAGAGCCCGCCAGCGTTTAGAGCGAGCTTTGAAGTTAGATGCTCAAAATCTCAAAGCTATTACTTTGCTGGGCGATTGCTATTTTGCCGAAAACAATACGGCCAAAGCTCGCGAATATTGGGAAAAAGCCAATTCTATCTCTTTTACCGAGCCTACCAGCCGCAAACTTATTTCCGTCTATATCCAAGCCGATCAAACCAATTTGGCAGTGGACGTCTTGCTCAAATTGCAAGAAATGGCTGAAGACAAGGCCCCTATCGCTGCTGAAATTGGCAACTTACTCATGAAGAATATGGCTTCTACCGAAGAGACGGGCGATCTGGCTGCTGCTCAAGACGTACTCTTCAAGTTGCGCTCTATGCAGCCTGACAATGCTTTGGTCAGTCGAGAGTTGGTACGTCTGTATCACGAGCGAGCCGACAAAGAAGAAGAAGCTGGCAAGATCGAGGCAGCCATTTCGATCTTCGCCGAGCAATTTGATCAAAATCTCGATCAGGAAGACGCCAAAAAGTCTATCCAAAGATTATATGGTTTGCGCTCTTCCAAAGCCGAAGAAGAGGGCAACTACGAATTGGCTGTGGCTTCGCTCAGTAAGTTGGCCGCCAGTCGTTTCGCTTCCGACAATGTCGCTGAGGAGATTACCCGTCTGTACGTCGATTGGGCTGCTTCCTATGAAGTCGACGCCAATTATGCTGAAGCGATCTCCCTCTTTGATAAGTTGTTGGAAGCTTATCCAGGCAACAAGACTGCCGAATCTGAAATTAGTCGCTTAGTCCAGGATTGGGCTCAAGAGCAACTTAGCAGCGGCCAATACGAACAAGCCGTTAAAATTTATAAAGATTATGCTAAGCGCAGCTTTGCTGAGCCTATCGATAAAGCGATTGTGGCTATTTACTGGCGTTGGAGCGAGGAAATGGTGGAAGATGGCATGTACAGCGATGCCGATAAGTTGTTGCACCATTTGGCTAAAGAACAGCCCGACAATACCCAGGTGGCCGAATATATTATCAACTTGTCCGTTCGCTGGAGTTGCTATCTGGAAAGCCAGAATAAGTTCGCTCAAGCTGTTAAGGTTGTGCGTCAAACCTTAAGTGAATATCCTTCGGCCCAGGCTTGCGTGGACGAGCTAATTAAACTTTATGAGTCCAGAACTAAAGAGTTGGCGGCCGAAGGTCTTTATGAAGAGGCTATTAAAGCTTACCGTGGTTTGGCTTCCGAATGTCCCAGTTCCGAGCCTGTGGCCAACGAGCACATTTCTCGCCTCTACAGCGCTTGGCTCAACTCTTTGGAGCAGGATGGTCGCTACGAAGAAGCTATTTCTGTGGCCAAAAACTGGGCTGCCAGTGTGGCTGACGATCAAAAAGTCCGCGAGCAAATTTCCCACTTATACAAGTCTTGGGCCGAAAATTATGAAAGCAACGGCAACTATTCGGAAGCTATCTCCTGTCTTACCAAGTTGGCCAAGTTGCAGCCTGAGGAAGCTTCTCTTAAAACTGAAATTGAGCGCCTTTACAGTTACTGGGTCGACGTCAAGGAGAACAGCAACGACTTCGCCGGAGCTATTATCGCTTGTGAGCACCATTATAATCACGATCCTGAGCACACGGCCAGTTTGGATAATATTAAACGCTTATACGGCTGCTGGATTCGTTATGAAGAAGCTTTGGGTGCCTATTCTGAAGCTATCGATATTGTCAGACAATTTAGGAATCGTTTCCCCGGTTTGGCTGAAGTTAACGAGTATGAGCAGCGTATCGCTCTCAATTGGGCTGACGAATTGGCTGAAGGTGGCGAATATGAAGAAGCCATTAAAGTTGTTGATGAATTGATTGCTGATGTCGGTGGTAGCGATGAATTGCAAATTAAGTTGCGCTCCTTACATTATCGCTGGGCTGATGCTCTGGCATCCGAAGATCATATTCAGGCCGCTTCTGCCGTTTTGGACAGTTTGGCCAAACGCGAGCCTGGTTTACAAGAGATACGCAAGCGCAAATTTACTATCTTCAGCAACAAAGCCAAAGATTCGGAAAAAGATGGCGACTACGTGGGAGCTGTCACAATTATGCGTCGCTTCAACCAGCTTGATCCCGGTTTTGAAGCTGGTGTGGCTGAGATCGTGCGCATTTACAAATTGTGGTCTGAAAGTGAAGAAAAAGTTGGCCGTTACTCCGAGGCTATCGAGCAATTGGCCAAATTGCAGGACTTCGCTCCCGAAGCAGAGGGGTTGGAAGCTTGCTTCTTAGGAGTCTATGAGAAGTGGTCAGCTTCCTATGTTGAGCAAGCAGCCTACCGCGAAGCTATCGATGTTATGGCCGGTATTTTACATTACTTGCCTAAGTCGGTAAAAGCTATCGGGCATATAGTTGAACTTTATACCCAGTGGGCCAGAACTTCGCTCCAAAATGGCAGTTACGAAAGTGCTGTGGCCATTTGTTGCGAGTGTGAAGATCATTATTCGGCTAAAGGCAGCATAGAAGAATGCAAGATCGAAACTTACGATCGGTGGGCTCAATCTCTGGAGAAACAGTATGCCACCAGACAAGCTATCGAGGTTTTGCGCAAGCTTTTGGCCGCTGCTCCCGACTTTGTCGGTGCCAAAGATCGTCTCTCTGCTCAGCTGGTCATTTTGGGAACGCAATTCGAGGAAGCCTCTTCTATAGAAGACGCCTTGCAAGCTTTCTTGGAAGCCTTCCAGCTCAATCAAGACGAAAAAGCTCAGGTCGGCTTACATAATTGTTATTCTCAGTTGGCTGAATTGGCTCGTTACGACGATGCTCCCGCTTTGGCTATCGAGCGTTACGAAGAAGCTCTCAAGTATAAGCCTGATGACGAAAATATTATCAATAAGCTCAAGGAATTGCGCCTTGATCTGGCTGATAAACAGGTTCGTGAAGGCCATATCGAGGAGGCTTTGGCTTCTTATAAGGCTCAACTGGCTATCGAGCCGGCTAACATCAGAGCTAAAGAGGCTGTGTTGCAATTATTTAAAGTAAATAGCGAAAATAAGAGAGAGGCTAAGCCTTTCGGTTATATCGACTTCTACCGCAGCTTGGCTTCAGAGCAACCCGACAGTTTCGCTTTACAAATTCTCTTGGCCCAAGCTTATACCATGATCGATAAGCTTCCACTGGCTATAGTTTGCTTGCGACGAGCTTTCCATTTGGGAGCCGGCTTAGAGATAGTGAGCCAAATAGCTGAAGATTATCTCAAGATCGGCAAACCCGAGGCTTCTGTTAGGCTAATAGAACAAATAGTCGACGAGGGAAAAGCTGGGGCCGATTTAATAGCCAAGTTAATTGAGTTGTATCACCAGTACCCTGCCGAAACCTCTGCCGAGCGTCTAGCCCAATTAGTTGCTTCTCTAAAAGAACTTGACGCGCAGCATCCTTTAATCATTAGCTTGGAAGCTGAAGCTAAGGCTAAGGAAGAAGCTGAAGCTAAGGCTAAGGAAGAAGCTGAAGCTAAGGCTAAGGAAGAAGCTGAAGCCAAGGCTAAGGAAGAGGCCGAAGCCAAAGCCAAGGAAGAAGCTGAAGCTAAGGAAGAAGCTGAAGCCAAGGCTAAGAAAGAGGCCGAAGCCAAAGCCAAGAAGGAGCCCAAAACAAAAGGCAAAGGCAAATCTGGCGCTAAGAAAAAGAAGGGCAAAAAATAGTTAGGTTTTAGGATTGTGTAAAAGCGGAAAGTTATTTAGGCAAGTAGAGTGTCTAAAAGCTTTCCGCTTTTTTTGTTTGCTTAGAGAAAGGCTTCCTTGGCAAGATATTTTTTTTCAGAAGCGAAAATATAAGCGGTTGGGGATCTAGCCGGTCTTTTAGCCAGTTTTTCAATAGGAGCGTTTTTTTTGTTATGGTATCAGAAGAAGTTGCCCAAAACGAAGCCAAAGAAGTGGCTGAGGGTGCCCCCAAAGAGCTTACTCCTCAGGAGCAGTTCAGCCTAGATGTTTTAAAAAAAGCTGCTGCTATAGCTTCGGAAGCCGGTTTGCAAAGTCAGCTAGAAGTTGAATATATGCACCTTTTTATAGGTGTAAAGTTTGATAATGAGCGCTTACAAGGGGTTATCGTTCGTGATAAGACTATCAATCAAAATATGCCCGTATTAGGCATATTCTCTCCTTGTGTGAAAGTTAAAAGAGCCGAAATTGCCAATAAGTTGCCCGAGCTTTCTTATCGCTTGCTTAGAGCCAACGAGCGTATCAATTTTGCCAGTTACGCTTTAATCGAAAATGAAGAAGATATTATGGTTATAGCTTCTTTTGAAACTTTATTGGAAGAAGTTACTCCCAAGGCTTTTCGAGCTGGTGTAATGGCCGTAGCTTTGGCTGCCGATTTATTTGAAGAAAAGCTGGGCAAAGATGAATTCTAAATTATTTTCCCGCCTCAGTGTTGTATTGTTTCTCTTGGTTTTGTGCTTAACTTTAAGCGCTCAAGCCGGCACTGTACCTCGAGTGCTTATTTTAGGTACTGGTGGTACTATTGCCGGGGCTGCCAACGGCAACTCGGCCACTGGCTATTCAGCAGCTAAGTTGGGTGTCCAGGAAATTGTGGCCAGTTTGCCTGGTGTGCAACAACTTAAAGTCCATTTAGAAATGGAACAGACGGTCAATATTTCCAGCCAAAATATGAATTTTGCCGTTTGGAAGAAATTAGCCGAACGTATTCAGAAGGCCGTGAAAAACAACGAAGCCGACGCTTTTGTTATCACTCACGGAACTGACACTTTGGAAGAGACGGCCTTCTTCCTCGATCAGGTATTACATATAAATAACCCTGTGGTGTTAGTCGGTTCTACTCGTCCAGCTGACAGCATTTCTGCCGACGGCCCCAAAAATTTACTTAATGCCATCAGAACCGCTGTAGATATTGACTCTTTTGGCCGTGGAGTTTTGGTTTGCTATAATGAGCGAATTTTTGGCGCTCGCTATGTTACTAAAGCTTCTACTTGGAACTTAGATACTTTTAAGGCTTCTATGGGTGGGCCTATCGGTTTTGTAGACGATCTTCGGGCTCATTATTTCGTAGGTAGCGAGCCTAAGTTAAAAAGTCCGTTTTCTATAGATATATCTAACCTTAAAGATTTACCTAAGGTGGATATTATTTCTATGTATGCCGGAGCTTCTGCCGAGGCTATAGAAGCCAGTATTAAAGGGGGAGCTAAAGGTATTGTTATATCCGGAGTAGGTGACGGCAATATGCCTGACGAGTGCTTGCTCGCTTGTCGTCAAGCTTCTCAAAAGGGTATCGTTGTAGTTCGTTCTACGCGCATTCCTGAAAACTATGTCCATCGCGATCATGAGTTTAAAGATAGTGATTACGGAACTTATGCCGCCTACGACCTAACTCCCCAGAAAGCTCGCTTATTAACTCAGCTTTTAATCGTTGCCGGAATTAAGGATCCCCAAAAGATTCAAGCTGCTTTTATAGGCGATTATCCCGGCCCTATGCGTTATATTGACGAAGATTGATATTCGTTTATTGGGTAGGGCTCCACTAGGTTTTTTACCTAGTGTGAGCCTTTTTTTTGAGGTTCAGTTATGACTTTGTCCAGAACAGAAATTATTAATCCCTTACAAAAAGTTGCTAGAAAATTGATGAAACGCAGCGAGCGGGAGACTCAGGAGAGCAGTTATGCCGGCTTAAAAGAACAGCTTATCGAAGTAATTCGCTACTTGCGAGCAGCTATGTATCCTGAAGTATTTGAAGTTTGTTCCGAATGTGGGGGACTAGCTATTAGCCATACGGAATTTTGTCTACAGCGAGCTTTTTATGAATTAAAGCAAGCCTTAAATCGCCTTATGGAAACTGGGCGAGCCGAATCGGTTGCCGTCGAGGTAATAAAGAGTTTGCCTCAAATAAGGGATATACTAGATACTGATATTCAGGCAGCTTATAACGGAGATCCAGCTGCCAAAAGTATTCATGAAATTATGTTGGCTTATCCCAGTTTTGAAGCTGTCAGTATCTACCGTATAGCTCACGCTCTTTACGAACTAAAAGTACCGATTCTACCTCGCATTATGACTGAATATGCTCACCAAACTACTGGTATAGACATCCATCCCGGAGCCAATATTGGTAAATATTTCTTTATAGACCACGGTACTGGAGTAGTTATAGGGGAGACTACGATTATTGGCCATCATGTCAAACTTTACCAAGGAGTTACCTTGGGGGCTAAAAGCTTTGAATTAGGCCCTGACGGCCATCCAGTCAAGGGGATAAATCGTCACCCTCACATAGGCAATTATGTAATTATTTACGCCGGAGCGACCATTTTAGGTGGCGAAACTCACATAGGAGATAATTGCGTCATTGGAGGAAACGTCTGGTTAACCCATTCGGTTGACGAAGGAGAAACGGTAATCGCCGCCCATTGTAAGGCCAATCCGCAGTAAAAAAGTTTTGCCTATTGCTAAAAAGGGGAAAAGCAATTTCTTGTCGATTTGTTAACTTTAAAGGTGCACATTCTAGTCTTCTAAGTGTATAATAATCGGAAGTAAGTTTCCGCTAATCATGTGCTTTCTCGTTTCGAGGCAAAGTAGCTCGGAGTCGAAGTCGCTTCGCGGAGCTGCCTAGTTTGTTTAGTGCAGAATGAATAAAAAGGGGTTGTCACTGTGGAAATTCAAGGCTTTTCATCTGGCAGTATCAATAATATCAGCAGCATGTATACTAAAGGTGCCTCTGCTGTAGCTCCCAAAAAAGAGAGCGAAGCTGCTTCTACCAACGTAACTGATCAGGTTTCTATCGATTCTCAAGAAAAACAAGAAGGTACGGTTTCTCTGCGCCTTCTTCACATCAACGACTTGCATGGTGCCGTCGTAGATGAAAAAGGTGTGGGCGGTTTAGCCAAAGCCGCTACAGTCTTCAGGCAGGAAAAGGCTTCCGCTCCTGGTGAGGTACTCACTCTCAACAGTGGCGACTTAGCTGAAGGCAGTATGCTTTCTTACCTTACCAAAGGTGGGGTAGTGGCTGATGGCTTGGCTTCTATCGGTTTTGACGCCATTGAGCCTGGCAACCACGACTTTGCCTGGGGCCAGCAAGATTTGCAGAATATGTTGGCCGATACTAAGGCTCCCGTTCTCAATGCCAGTATCGTCAATACTGCCGATGGCAGCACTTATGGCCAGCCTTTCATGATTAAAGATGTGGGCGGTGTCAAAGTTGGTATGGTCGGTCTCGATGTCGAGAATATGTCTCGCTACGTAAGCGACGAAAAGCTCGAAGGCCTGACTTTTAAGTCTTCCGCCGATACTCTTAAAGAGTATATCCCCAAGATGAAAGAAGCCGGTGCCGATATCATTATGGTTCTTTCCCATATCGGTTTCGACGAAGACAAAGAGATCGCTAAGCAATTCCCCGAGATCGACGTTATCGTTGGCGGCCACAGTCACACCGAATTGCCAGAAGGCCACTACGAAGGCAACACCTTGATCGTTCAGTCTGGTACTAAAGGCAAGTTCGTCGGCGAGGTAGATTTAAATCTCGACTTGGCCACTAAGAAGATTGCCAGCGCCCAGGCTCGCCTGATTCCTGTCGATGAAAATGTTGCTCCCGATCCCGAAGTCTCTTCCATTATCGAAACGGCTGCTGCCGGTGTAGAACATATCGGCTCTAAAGTTATGGGTCAAGCTTCCGAAGATTTGGGCTTCTCCTATTGGGAGGCTGCCAAAATTAACCAGATCTACGTCGATTCTCTGCGTGAGGCTACCGGTGCCGATATTGGTTTTGTCAGCTCTCGCAGCCCTCGCGGCGGAGTTAGTGCTGGTGAAGTCACCTATGAAGATCTGTTCAATGCTTGCCCTCACACCGAAGAGGACACTATTCTCATTGACAAAGTGCCCGGCAGAAATATTCTTAAAGAGATGGAGGCCCGCGTCAAAGACGACGGTCGCGGCCCTTGCACTCCTTCCGGTTTTAGCTACACTTACGACGTCAGCAAGCCCGAAGGACAGCGCATTGTCGATGTGAGAATGGCCGATGGCAGCAAGTTCGATCCCGACCGCGAATATAGTGTAGCTACCACTATTTCTATGTCTCGTAAGCCCAACTTTAAGGATCTCGGCGGTATGAGAAGTTTAGGCTCAAGCCAAGAGATGTTCATGAATTACTTCTCGGCTCACGAAGGGCCTTGGAAGAACGACCCTGACAACCGTGTCGTCAAGCTTGGTGGCGATAATAAATAATCTCTAGAGTTTTCCTCTCTAGGCGAGAGGTGCCCCTTTGGTGAAAGTTTACTAAAGGGGTTTATTTTTTTTTGTAGTAGGATCTGATCTTGCTACTGCTGCAAAAGAAAATATTTTTTTGCTAGCTATTTTTATTTTGAACTTTTTGATAGGGAGACGTCCCCGAGTTTCCCTTATCTTTATTTATGGAATTATGAATAAAAAGACTTTCCCTTATAAAGCAATTTTTTCCGATATGGACTTAACTTTGCTCCACTCTAACGGAAAGATGTCTGAATTTGGAGCTCATGTTTTAAATTTAGCCTTACAAGACGGCATAAAGGTTTGTTTAGTCTCTGCTCGTCATCCTCAAGGAATTGAGCCTTTTTTCTCTTATTTTACTCAGCGTTTGCCCTATGTCGGTTACAATGGCGCTCTGGCTGTAGATGAAAAGGGTAATATTATCCATAACTACACCATTCCTATTGAACAAGCGCGCTATATACTCCAAGTTGCCAAAGAGAGCGGCATTCCTGGGGCGATGATGATGTATACTCCCGAACATTGGTTCGTAGAAGATATAAAAAACCAGTATGTTCAGCGTGAGATAGAATATATGGGCCACGAGCCTGAAGCTGTCAATTTAGAAGAAGTGCTCAATTCAGGTTTAGAGCCTAACAAATTTTTATTCTTTAGCGATCCTGAATATAGTCGAGAAGTGGAAAATGTCTTTATAAGCTCTTCTCAAGGATTACACATTTGCCGTTCCAGTTGTTGGAGCGTAGATATTATGCCTTGTGGTATCAACAAATCTGTAGGTGTGGAGGCTATGCTCACTCATTTTGGCCTTAGTGCCGAAGAAGCTATCGCTTTTGGCGACAGTCCCAATGATATTGAAATGTTAAAAAGTGTCGGTTTAGGTGTAGCTATGGGTAATGCTTCTTCCGAGGTAAAAGAAGCTGCTGCCGTTTCTATTTCTAGTAACGATGAAGACGGAGTAGGCCACTTTTTAATTGATTATATGGATTATCACTAAAATAAGTTTTTGGCTCTAAAAAAATAACTGGGCCCGGCAAGATTGCCGGGCCCAGTTATTTTGCTATTAGTGAGCCTAACTAGGGTAGCGTTTTAATTAAAAATTAGACAAAGTGATCTGGAGCAGGCTCAGCTTGCTCAGTTCCTAAACAGCCTTCCCATTTTGCTACTACGGCTGAAGCTAAACAATTACCAATAACGTTACAAGAGGTTCGGCACATATCCATTAGTTGGTCAACGCCGACGATTGCTAAAATAGGCCATTCTGGCAAATTGAAGCTGGCAGCCGAACCGAGTAAGATAACCAAAGAAGCTCGAGGTACGCCAGCTACGCCTTTACTAGTAATAAGTAAAGTAATTAAAATGGCAATTTGAGTTTCCATCGATAAATTTATACCAGCAGCTTGAGCTACAAAAATAGAGGCTAACGAGAGATATAAAGTGGTGCCGTCTAAGTTGAAGCTGTAACCAATAGGCATAACGAAAGCTACAATATGGCGAGGAACGCCAAATCTTTCCATCTTTTCCATAGCCAAAGGCAAAGCGGCTTCGGAAGAGGCAGTAGCAAAAGCCAAAGTGGCCGGCTCGGCGATACGTTTGAAAAAGCGGATGGGACTAATACCACAAATTAGCATAGTCGGTACTAAAATAATCAAAATAAAGGCGATTATCGTCACATAGAAAGTAGCTACCAAGTACCCCAAATTATATAGAATACCTAGTCCCATATCAGCTACAGTGCAAGCTATAGCACCTCCCACACCCAGCGGAGCTGAGTACATAACTAAGTTCGTATACTTAAACATAGTTTCCGCCAGGCTTTCCATTACAGCCATAAGGGGCTTGCGTTTTTCGAGAGGAACTTGGGCTACGGCAATACCGAACAGGCAGCTAAACACTACAATTTGCAATACTTCATTTTCAGCTACCGATTTAGCAATATTTTCTGGAAAAGCGTGAAGAATAATCTGACCAGTCGTTTGGGGTTTGGCAGCTTTTATTGATTCAACTTGGGTCGGTTGTTGAATACCATCACCAGCGCGAGTAATATTGATACTTACTAAACCGACAACTAAAGCCAAAGTTGTAATAATTTCAAAATAAATAATAGCCTTCAAGCCCATACGGCCAACTTCTTTTAAGTTGGAATGGCCGGCAATACCTACTACCAATGTAGAAAAGAGTAGGGGAGCAACAATAGTTTTTACCAGTTTAAGAAAGATCTTGCTTAATATCCCCAATTTTAGACCAGTATCGTGGAAGGAGTATCCTATCTCGATACCTATAAACATGGCGATAACGATCCAAGTTGTCAGATCCTGACGTTTTATACCTAAGAAGACTAAAGCTACACAGGCTAACCAGCGACTGATAGAGCAAGCCAACGCCATATCGATAACGTTGGTCATAACAGAATAATGGTTGCAAATCCCGAAGATAGAGGCCAAAAATGCCAGAACAGCGATGATTATCAGAGTAACTTTTGAGGCTTTATCCCAAGGGTTCTGAGGAACAGCCTTTTGAGGTGGAGCACCTGAGCTTTTCTGAACGTCCTCTGTCTTGTTGGGAGATACAATATCGGTAGGAGCAGAGGCCTGGGCTTTAGTTTCGGTAGTGGAAACCGCTTCGGTGCTGGGAGTTGGAGTCGGTTCCTTTAGTGGATCGTAAGAATTATTCTCCATTCGCGTTAACCCTTTCAATTATAAAATTTAAGTTATCCAATATCGATTAGATTATCATCGCTGACAACTCCGGGAAGTTCGGTTATACTCAAATATTTCCCTTTAGTATCTAATTTTGTTAACATATATCTATATTAAACATGGCTAAATATGCAGATAAAGTTAAAGCTGCGTAACAAAAAATGCTGAGCATAAACGAACTTGGTGAAGTCCTTGGCTTCGCCCCATTGCCGGTATGGCTGCGTAGCCGTTAGGCGAAGCAGACGCCGGCAATTTCGGCCGGAAGCCTTGGACGAACCGACAAACTGGGAAAGTCTCCGTTTCTGTGATATTTGTAGCGGAGTTTAGCCTATAGCAAAGCGAAAGGCTCTTATACGCCTGTAGCTTGCTATAGGCGTAAACGCAGCCAGCGGGCAGAGAAACGGAGACTTTAGCCCCTGTACCTTGGTTCCGCCTTCCGCTATAACTGTCCGCCAGCTATGAAATGAACAGGCTATAGCCCAAAAAGCAAGGCGCAGTAGGTGCAACGATACTGAGCGACCAAAAAGGTGGACGTGGCGAGTGTAAACTATGCCGCGTCGGCCCAAACGAGCTTTGGCTCAAAAAGGCTGGCGTGACAAGTGCAAACTATGTCACGCCAGCGAAGAGGCGTCGGACACAAGATCAGGGCGTGGCGAGTGTAAACTATTCCGCGCAGCCCAAAAAGGCCGGTACAATAAATACAATAATGTTGTACAGTGCAGGGGGAGAAACGAAGCTTTTTCATGAATTTTAGCTCTGTTGCTGCCGCTAGTGGCAGCAACAGAGGATACGGTTTGTAATGAAACCGTCACTTGCTTAACCATTGTAAATGGAGATGTTTTTGCATATGCAATACAAAAAAAATAAGCTCAATTCTGTTGCTTTGGCAGCAGTTGGTTTAGGCATAGGTTTAATGCTTAGCGGTTGTGGCAACAGTGGAAGTACCACTCCCAATCCTTTAGACGGCACGACTTCACCAACGCCTGCTCCCGAGCCTTCCCCTACTGGCAGTTATAAAGTCACTTTCCAATACAATTCTTTAGCCAAAAAATTAGGCCGCATTGACGTTGCTTCCGATATTGTCAATGTAAAATACGCTTTTTACGGTAAAGCTGACAATAAAGAATTTGTTACTGCGCCTACTAAAGCTTATGAATTTAAGCATGAAACTGTTGATAAAGTACAAGATATTACTATTGACAGTACCGAAGTAAAAGAACTCAATGCTAATATTAGCGCTGTTACTGCCGTTTACTATGGTAAAGATGATGAGCTTGTTGCTATCGGTTATGACGAAATCGATTGGCAGGGTAAAACTGAGACGACCATCGAAAATCCTGACTTATACCGTATAAAGGATGGCGATGATTTAGCTTTAACTTCTTATGATCCAGCAACTGGCAAAGATAAAAGAGTTTTCAAGCCTGGCGAAAACGTAGGCTTAAGCTTTAAACTCTTGCCTAATGGCGACACTATTAAACCTTATGATTTAACTCCTTTTGCTACTTTTAACAAGCTTAACGATATAACTGACGATAAAGTTACCGTTCTTACTGCTCAAGATGAAACTCATGGACAGTTTACTGCTGCTGCTAATGGTACCGTTGCTCCCAAGGCTACAATAGGGCCGTCTATTTCTTATATAGCTACTGAGCCAATCTACGTTACTGAACAGACTATTATCGGTATTAAGCTTAAGCCGGCTGACGAAGATATCACTGCCCTTCCTTCCTCTGAAGTGACAGCTTTCTACATGCTTTCTATAGCTAAAAAGGATGCCGAAGGCAACGATATTCCTAATGCATCTTTAGGTCAAAAAGTTGTCACAATGGGTACAAGAACGGACGCTCATGGATTTCAAAGTGGAGCTACCGTAGGCGTCGACGAAGTGCCTATGCAAGTAATAGCCACTTATACCAATGAGGCCAACAAAGGCCCTCAGCCTCGAGACGTTAATATTATTGACCAAGTTGAGCTTAAGACCACTTTAGTTGGAAGCACAAGCGAGCCTTTACTTAAAGCTCAAGATGGCAGCTTGGTGGCTACTGGTACTAATCCCGAAAGTTATGCTGACCAATACGAAGTGATCGCTAAATATAGCGATAAATTAGAGAGCAAGAATTTAGTTTATGTTCTTCCTACCACGTCGGAAATATGTTTTGCTCGGTATTTTGGAGAAGATGTCTCAGTGCCATTAGCATATGTTCCAGATAATACTATTCCTGACGAGGGAGATGGAGCAACTATAAATGAAGGTTTGAGGGTTGTTGGTCATTTTCAGGTTAAAGCTCCTGAAGGCGAAGATATTACGGAAAGTGTACCTTTTTACATTGATAGTTTAATAAGCGAGTATCCTGAAGCGTTAGTTAAAAATGAGCCATTTACTGAAGCGTCTGGCAATATATTTAAACGTGATAGTAATGATGGTGGCAATAGCTATTTCTTAAAGTTCACTAGTGACGGTTCGGATCATGAACTTACAGTTGCTGATTTCTCTATACCGCTGCCTAAATTCGTGCCTCTTAAAATTGAAGTTCAGGGTTGGACGCCTCCCCAGCTGTAATAGCTATAATGCAATATAATATGCGCTAAAAATATTCTTTTTGTGCATAAAAGAGCGTAGCTATAACCTTATAGCCAAGCGCAGTACTTTGGTAAGTCTGAAGCTTGCTATAAGGTTAAGTGAAGTTTTAATGGATGAAAGGGCATAGTTTGCATATGCAATACAAAAAAAATAAGCTCAATTTTGTTGCTTTGGCAGCAGTTGGTTTAGGCATAGGTTTAATGCTTAGCGGTTGTGGCAACAGTGGAAGTACCACTCCCA
>CAKUDB010000020.1 GCA_934644775.1 uncultured bacterium
AAACTAGCGACGACAACGAAGAAGAAGTCGCCCAAGACGACGCTGCCGAGGCAGAAACTAGCGACGACAACGAAGAAGGAGTCGCCCAAGACGACGCTGCCGAGGCAGAAACTAGCGACGACAACGAAGAAGAAGTCGCCCAAGACGACGCTGCCGAGGCAGAAACTAGCGACGACAACGAAGAAAAAGAAGAAGTCGCCCAAGACGACGCTGCCGAGGCAGAAACTAGCGACGACAACGAAGAAGGAGTCGCCCAGGATGATACTGACGAGGCAGAAGCTAGCGACGACGACGAAGAAAAAGAAGAAGTCGCCCAAGACGACACTGCCGAGGCAGAAACTAGCGACGACAACGAAGAAGAAGAAGAAGAAGAAGAAGTCGCCCAAGACGACGCTGCCGAGGCCGAAGCTGACACCAATCCGCTCGGCGATCAGCTGGTCAGGGATACGGAAGTACCTAATCGCACCCTGTCAGATAAGCGAGCCCAAGAGTTTAATAACACTTTCAAAACTATCTTGGAGGCCACTCAGAGCAAATTCCAGGATCATGTAGTCGGGTTCATTTACAAGATGACTTGGCAACCTTCTCAAATTTCTGAGCGGGATCGCGCTTGTACCCGACCTAAACAGATAAATAAGTTATCCCAATCGATTATTCGCTCTTGTGTAGACTTTGATCTCGACCAAATAGTCGAATGGCTCAATTATTTGGTTATGCCTAAGCGGATCAACACTTACGTGCCCGAAGCCCATTTGGCCCAGCTTAGTAATATCCATACCCGCCAAGATAGCCAAGTGCAAGACTTGCTTAACGTAGTTGAAGCGTTAAATAAGCGTATCTTCCGCAAAGATCGCTTAAAGGTTTACTTCTTCGACGGGCCTGGTATGTATTTAACCTATACTAAAGCCAAAGAGCCCCATCTCTACTTTAATAACGAGATTGTCAATCAATTTAACCAAGCTCAACTGACTTTCTTTGCCTCTAGAGCCCTGTTTAGTTTGCAGCGCGGCTACTTTGAATTAGAGACCGCTCTGCAATCCATTACCCAACAACCAGATTACGATCCTTTGGGCTTCGGCTCTACTTTGTTAAAGCGCTCCTTGGCCTTAGCTTCAGAAAAAGCTATCGCCATTCCGGCCAATCTGGCTGAAGAGATTCAAAACGCTTGGAATATAGAATCTAACCAAGAGTTGCTCGACTTGGTCGATCGTTGCTACAAAGCTACTAAATTTGCCCAGTTTAGCTATATTAAAGAGTTGCTCTCCACTCCCACTCCTTTCCAACAGAGTATGAATATAGAAGGAGACGCCTTTACTCTGAAGTTCTGCAATATTTACGACGCTTCTTTAGCTATTGTAAAACTTCTTAGCGGTTGTAAAGCTGCCGAGCGATATAGCCAAGAGGGCTTTAACCAACTCTTCACCAACCGCAAGCAGCCCCAAACTTACTTACAGCAGCGCTTAAGTAACTTGTGGCTTAGCTACTATATAAATGGCGATGAGTTTGCTTTCTAAAAGCTAATAACGAAAAATAGTCCCCTAATATTAAGAGCGCTGCCAGAGATCATTCTTCTCGGCAGCGCTCTTAATATGGTAATCTTTCAGGCTTTACAGCCAATAACAAGCCACAAGTTATTAGTTAAAGAGCCAACTACTTAAATAGCGCTCACCACAATCGGGCAATAAAGCCACGATCCTTTTACCTTTAAATTCTGGTCGTTGGCTAAGTTTCAAGGCGGCATAGAGAGCAGCACCAGAACTAATACCAATAAGTAAGCCCTCCTGGGAGGCGGCCAATCGGGCTACCCTGCCGGCATCTTCAGCTGTTACTTTAATAATTTCGTCGATAATTTCAGTATTTAAAACTTTAGGCACAAAGCCAGCACCAATACCTTGAATCTTGTGGGGGCCGGGCTTACCGCCGGAAAGTACCGGAGAATCGGAAGGCTCGACAGCAAAAATTTTGGCCTGGGGATTATAACTTTTCAAAACTTCACCTACGCCAGTAAGCGTTCCCCCAGTACCTACTCCAGCCACAAAAGCATCGACCCGGCCAGCAGTATCGCCCAATATTTCCAAAGCAGTAGAATGTTTGTGAATTTCAGGATTGGCCATATTATTAAATTGCTGAGGCATAAAAGAGCCGGGATTTTCGCGAAGCAACTCTTCAGCCTTTTCGATAGCCCCTTTCATACCTTTGGCCCCTTCAGTCAAAACTAACTCGGCACCATAAGCGGCTAAAAGCTTCCTGCGCTCGATACTCATAGTATCTGGCATAGTTAAAATCAAACGATAGCCCTTGACAGCAGCCACTAAAGCCAAACCGATACCAGTATTGCCACTAGTAGGCTCGATAATTAAAGAGCCAGCCTTAAGCTTCCCCTCTTCTTCGGCCTTCTCGATCATAGCCAAACCGACACGATCTTTAACGCTGCCACCAGGATTAAAATACTCCACCTTAACCAAAACTTCTGCGCCGCCTTCATTAAGCTTATTGATGCGTACTAAGGGAGTAGAACCAATCTTCTCTAAAATGCTATGATAAACTCTCTCACTCACGACAATATAACTCCTCGCATTTTATATTCCGTCGAGGGACAGTTTAATAAAAACTACTAATTTAGTCAACTTAATTTTTACAATCTAGATTATTTGAATAGCCTATTTTTACGAAAAATTAGGCAAAAAAACATTTTCACTGCTTAAAATACGACTAAAAAAGTAGTATATTATAGAAAATAAACTTGGCTGGGAGGCTTTGGTGAAAATTTCCACTCGAGGGCGTTACGGTTTGCGCATTTTAATAGATATAGCTTTATACGATTTAGCTTCCAAACCGCGTATGGTACGTGAAATTGCCGAGAATCAGGGTATATCAGAAAAGTATATCAGCCATTTAATTATCGATTTACGCCAAGCTGGTTTTATTAAATCTATCCGAGGAGCTGGCGGCGGCTACCGTTTGGCCAAATCTCCCCAACAAATTAAACTTCTAGATATTGTAGAAACTATGGAAGGGCCGATCAATTTAGTCAATTGCCAAGAGAATAGCCATCCCTGTCAGCGCTCGGTTTTATGTCCAGCTAAAGATATTTGGCTGCAAATTTCTCAAGAGTTTCGGGCCATATTGGCTAAATATACTTTGCAAGATTTTCTCAACCAATATATGGCTAACGGAGAGCGTTTTTTAGACTATTGTATTTAGCCCCCCAACTTATGAGGCTAGATATACCCATAAAAAAAATAGCCCCCTCTTGGAGAAGCCAGGAGGGGGCTAAGGATCGGGAAAGGCAAGTGCGCCTTGAGGCCCGACTGCCAACTTAAAGGCCGAACTTAAGCTTCGTTTACCAGGGGAAGAGCATTAGAGCTACCGACTTAGTCCAGTAAGCCACAGCCTGGTCCCACTTACCGCGCTGGTAGTAAAGGGTGCCTAAATTGTGATAGACATGCCAGAACTTAGGATTAAGTTGGACTACTTTATCCCACTCCAAGCAAGCCAACTCGATCTTACCTTGCTCTAAGTAGGCTTCACCTAAGTTGTAATAGGCTTGCCAATAGCGACTATTGATCCCAGCTACTCGCTGCCATTCAACTACAGCCGCTTCAATCTGGGCCCGCTGATAATAGTAGGTGTTGCCCAAGTTCCAGTGGGCTGGCCAATGTTGATCTTCAAATTGGACGGTCTTTTGCCACTGGTTGATAGCTTCATCAAATTGGGATAAGTAGAAATAAGCGTTACCCAAGTTGTAGTGGGCTTGCCAAAAACCATATTTAGCCTGAGTAGCTTTTTCCCATTCGGGAATGGCCAACTCTACTTCGCCTCGATCGTAATGCAAATTGCCCAAATTATAGCGGGCTTCAGCAAAATCGGGGTTGACCTCTAAGCACTTTTGCCACAACTCTACGGCGCTATCGACCTCGCCATCTTCCATTTGCAAACTGCCTATATTGTAAAGGGCAATAGCAAACTGGGGATCGAGCTCTAAAGCTTTATTCCAATAATCTTTGGCTTCTTCTTTGCGCCCTTTGCGATAGTAGGCGTTGCCCAAATTATAAAGGACTTCGGCAAATTGAGGGTTGAGAATTAAAGCTTTTTGCCATTCTTCAATAGCCGAATCGAGCTTACCTAAGCGGAAATAGCCATTACCTAAGTTGTAATAAGCAGGAGCAAACTTAGGATTTAAGACAGTAACAGTGCGATATTCCTCGATAGATTCTTCAATCTCGCCATTGCGGTAGTGGGCCGAGCCTAAGTTGTAGTGGGCCACAAAGTTGTTGGGGTTGAGATCGACGGCCTTGCCATATTCAGTAATAGCGTCGCGCAGACGGCCCATACCGTCCAAAGCTGTACCTAAATTGTTGTGCGTGAGAGCATTGTAAGGATCCAGGCCGGTAGCTTTATTCCACTCCATAACGGCCAAGTCCAACTTACCTTGCTTATAGTAGTTGTTGCCTAAAATATTGTGCAGAGCCGCTTCGGAAGGGCTAATCTTGTTGACACTGCTAGACTCTTCACCGGCACCTTCGATTTGTAAATCTTTAATCAGATCGCCGACAGTTTGGTAACGCTCAGCTGGATCTTTCTTTAAACAGCGCAAAATGGCTTGTTCCACATTGCGCGGAATAGCCATATTGTAAGTTGTGGGCGGCTCGGGATCTTTAGTTAAGTGAAGCTGAATGACGGCCGGAAGGTTGTCGGCAATAAAAGGTACCCGACCGGCCATCATTTCATAGAGCAAAATGCCCAAAGAATAAATATCGGCACGACGGTCAACTTTCTCACCGCGGGCTTGCTCGGGAGAGAAATAGAAGCACGAACCGATAACTTGACCGGGCTGGGTGAGAGTCTGGGAAGCTTCTACCCAAGCTATACCGAAGTCGCCAACCTTGACGTCGCCATTGTCTGTCACCATAATATTGCCCGGCTTGACGTCGCGGTGGACAATACCATGTTGGTGGGCATAATCTAAAGCACGGGCGGCAGGGATAAAAATTTGCAAAGCTTCCTCGACGCTGAGGTGGCCATGCTCCTTCATATATTTGTCTAAAGAAACGCCCTGAATAAACTCGAAGACTAAGAAGTAGATGCCTTCGTGCTCGTTAATATCGTAAATTGCAGTAATATTGGGGTGATTTAAACGCGCCGCAGCCTGAGCTTCGCGAATAAAGCGATCTTTGCACTCAGGATTGCCAACTAGCTGTTGGGAGAGAATCTTAATGGCCACAGAACGGTTCAACAAAGGATCGTGTCCTTTGTAGACGACACCCATTCCGCCTCGTCCCAACTCTTCTATAATGTGGTAGCGACCGATAGTCGCACTGACCATTGTCATGTACTGCCCGGCTCCTTAGCAGAATTTAAGCCCGCTTACAGAACTAATTTGCCTTATCTTTTCTCAAAAGGGAAAAACAAACGACAGCAAGCACAGTAAGCCTTAGTTATATTCCACTAAGAAAGGCGAACTTCCTACTGTAAACTTCCTCCTGTAGAGGAAGCAGCGGCCTAGCCCCTTCTAGGCCATCTCTTCACGAGCCGGATTGTGAGAGCCAATACGCAAGTGGGGACACTCTTCCTTTAAAGTTTTGATAAAAGAGGGAATCCCTATACCCTTCTGGTTAGGCGGATCGATTTGGGTAAAGAGCCAATCGGGATCGATATTTAAATTGCGCAATTGAACCATATTGACGTCGAGCTCATTAAACATTTTTACTAGAGCTTCTACTTCTTGGGGAGTATCGGTTAAGCCGGGAAGCAACAGTAAATTGACAGAAATCCACACGCCATGTTCTCGTCCGAGCTTAATAGTTTGTAAAACGTCGGCAAACTTGTAACCCCGAGGCTGATAATAACCATTATAAGTATCTTCTCTAGCTGAACATAGAGAAACGCGCATAGAAGTGAGGCCAGCCTCAAAGAGCTGGAGAGCATTTTGGGGCAACGAACCGTTAGAATTCATATGCAAAGTGCCCTTATCGGTATGCTGACGAATAATTTTGATAGCTTCGGCAGCCCTAGCCGCTTGTAATAAAGGCTCCCCTTCACAGCCTTGGCCAAAAGTAAAAATAGGACGCTCGGCCCGGCCAATATGGAAAAGGCCCAATTCGACAATCTCTTCTACCGAAGGGGTAAAATTCAAGCGAATTTGAGGAGAAGGGGGCGCTCCCTCAGGCTGTTTAGAAATACAACCGCGACAGCGGGCATTACACTCAGGAGAAATAGGAGCCGCCCCTTCCCAACGACCATAAAAGATATTCTGGGCATTATAACAACCATATTCCTGGGCACAAACTTCTAATTGGCCCAAGAGGCGATTGTGGGGGAAACGCTCCTTTACTTCTTTAATGCAATCATTTAATTGGGGTAAAGCGTACTGACAAGGATCCCAGCGTGGATTATTCTCTGTCTGGATAGCGGCGCACCAAAGTTGGCCATGATGGGAAAAGATCGCCGTATAACCAAAAATAGGCAGAGTTTCGGAGCCAGCCTCAACTTCCCAAGCGGGCAATAAAGTTCTAGTCCAACCTGAAGGCAATTGAGCTGCCAAAACATAGGCATTTTCACAGATTAAAGGCTCACAATCGCTCTTTTCACCTACTGGCCAAGCTAAAGGCAGACGGCCTGGCAAATATTGCAACTGGGCATTTTCTGGCAAGGGCGAAAGCTCGTCGCGCTGCGGCGGACGTATAGTTAGGCCGCTGCGAGCAGCGGCCCGCAAACTAGGCTCATCCCAGAATTGGCCATCTTCATCGGAGCAAACCAAGGCCCAAGCCGCTTCGCTCGGAGAGCCTTTTTTTTGTTTAGAGGCCTCTCTATTTTTAGATTTGCCTTGGGTAGACGAAGTATGTCTATTTTTACCTTGGGAATTGTGCGCTTTGCTCATATCTTTATACTATCCGCCTTCTTCTTGGTCACTTTATCCTACGCTATGGCTGGAGCTTACCGAGGAAGGCTCTTTGCTCTTATTCTTTTTAAAACGTCCCAAGAAATCCTGATTATCAGTAGTTTTCTTAAGGTTTTCGATCATAACGATAGTTGGATCGCGCTCTCCAGAATAGCTATCCAAAGTATGTCTCAAAAGCGTCATAGTCGAAAGGGTGGAAGCGTCTTGTAAATACTCGTCGTGGCGGGTGCTGCTCTTCTTAATATCGATAGCCGGATAGATACGCCTTTCAGCCAACTTGCGAGAGAGGCAAATTTCATTATTGCCAGTACCTTTAAATTCTTCGAAGATAACTTCGTCCATACGCGAGCCAGTTTCGATTAGGGCTGTGGCCACGATAGTCAGACTACCACCATTTTCAAACTTGCGGGCCGAGCCGAAGAAGTGCTTGGGAGTACGCAAAGCCGAAATATCCAAACCGCCAGACAAAGTACGGCCGGAATTGGGAGTAGCATTATTGCAAGCCCGTCCCAACCTAGTTAAGGAATCGAACAAAATAACTACATCTTTCCCCAATTCGGTCAAGCGTCTGGCTCTTTCTAAGACTAACTGGGTAATGAAGGCATGATTTTCCGGCTCTTCATCAAAAGTCGAGGCCACAACTTCACCTTTAATAGAACGCTCCATATCGGTCACTTCTTCGGGACGCTCATCGATTAAAAGGGCCATTAAAACCGTATCGGGATAGTTAGTAGCGATACCGGCAGCAATCTTTTTCAAGCAAATAGTCTTACCAGCTTTGGGAGGAGCCACAATTAAAGAGCGCTGACCTTTACCAATAGGAGCAAAGAGATCGATCATACGCGCCGTCATATCGCCACTAGAAGTTTCCAAATTGTAGCGCTCGTTAGGGAAGATGGGTACCAGTTCATCGAAAGAGGGGCGATGGCCGGCTTTTTCTACAGGTAAATCGTTAATTGAGATAATTCTTTCTAAATCGTAAGAGCGCTCGCCCCGTTTAGTCGATCTAACGACGCCACAAATCTTATCGCCAATACGCAAAGAATATTTTTTAATCGTCGTATAACCGACATGTACATCATTAGCGCTGGGTTTATAACTGCAACCGCGCAAAAAGCCGTAGTTTTGCTGGCGAATATCTAAAATGCCGGTGACAATAGGGATATATTCTTCGTGCTCGCCATTAAAATCGTCATATTGATCGTCGGCTTCGTAATCTTCATAGTAGTTGTTATCGTAACGGCTGTAACTATTTTCATTGTTATAGCTAATGCGGCGAGGCTCATACACATTAGTTAGATCGCGTCGAGTATAGCGGGTATCTTCCAAATAACTGGATTTTATCGGACGCTGTTGGTTGTAACTATCGCCTTCAAAGTCGTCATAGTCGCTATCTACTTCTAGATTGCGACGCATATCCGGCTGAGGTAGACGGCTCTTACGGCGCAAATCGGCCTGCCTTTCGATACTTATACGAGGAATGGCAGGATTTTGACGCAAACGGGCCGGTTGCCTGACCTCTTCTTCAAGAGAATCTTCAACTTCGCTACCTTCAGTGTCCACAGGGCGACTACTGTAAAGATCGCGTTGGCGCGCCGTATATTGCTGGCGCTGTTTCCCCCGTTCTCGACGAGGAGGCCTATTGGTATATTTATTGTCAGGAGCAGAAGTCGCAGAATAAGTTTCAGCTTGACTTTCTTCTACTTTAGGCAAAACTGGTTCGGGATAGATCGTTTCGGCAGCTTTTTCAGCAGCAGAGGTAATTTCGGAGCCTTTTTCACTTTCGCTGACCTGGGGCTTACTCATAATAGCTTTATGCTCAGCAGAATACTGGGGGCGACGGCCGCGACGAACTTTAACTTCGGCCACTTCGGGCAGAACGGTTATACGCTCCTGATTTTCCAGAATGATACCAATAAGATCTTCATGTTTTAAACGACTTAATTTAGGACATTTTATATTATTGTTGCGGATTATATCTTGCAATTGAGTCCTATTGTAAGAGGTTAACATTTCAAATGTAAGTTTTGCCATATAGTATTTATACGCTCCTTAGCTGAGTCTATTTTTATTGGCTTGTAGGCCAAAACCGATCTGGGCTCTCCACTGTTCGAAGATAGGCCCCCGAATTTGCGCTAAACGCAGAAATATGAATAAACGCCTATATTTTCATCCTTTATTACACTGTCAAAGGTACTTTTTTTATAGCTACGATAGCAACCGCAGCCGATATTATAAGTTCTATAAATAGATAAGCTATATTGGGCCCTATATCTGCCCAAGTAGCGGAAGTAAAGATCAGCTTACAAAATCCGTCATACAAATACCAAGTTGGCAAAAGATAGGCGATTTTTTGTAGTAGAAGATTATAATCGGCCATAGTTACCGGCATAATAAGCGCTAAATAGATAAGCGAATTGAGGGCCCCGCAAGCCGACTGACTTTTTAATAAAGCGCCCAAAATAACTCCGCCTATAGCAAAAATTAGTGATCCCAAACAAATTAAGAGTATAAGCGGGAAAAAGGCTGTTTTTATTAGAGAACTAACCGCAGCTACCAGTATCGTAGATAAAGAAGCTAATATAAAACCGCTGGCGATCTTACCTCCTAGAATTTCGGCCCAACTGACCGGTGCCAGAAGTACAGCGCTCATAGTTTTGTTTTCTAACTCTTCGGCAAAGGTGGAAGAAGTAACAGAAAGGGCTCCCAAACAAGTAAAAACCATCCATATAGGCAAAAATGCCCCAGCCATATTGCCATTACTGCCAGCGGTAGGGTTAATTTTTGTCACCCTAATATCGGCCGGTATTTCCTGTCCAGCCATTTGACGCAAAGCAGTACGAACTAATTCTCGAGCAGTTAAAGACTTAGCCAAGCTACTCTCATTGACACACAATTCAAGGACAGGAAAGGAATCTTGCTGCAGTTCTTGGTCGAAATCGACTGGTATATTGATAGCTAAATCTATTTTTTGGTGGCGCACCTCGTCTTTTAATTCTTCCCAAGTACCGGAAGTTGGGACTATATTGCATCCCCCGTTAAATTTCAGACTGTTGAGCAGACCGGAATTTATATTGCCATAGACACCGATTTTGACAAAAACGGGATCTTCAACATTAAGGACGTTTGCAAAAAAAGCTACAACTAAAACAGGCCCCAATAAAACGAACAAAAGACTATGGGAATGGAGAGCATCCTTCAAGTCTTTGCATAAAAAGGCAAAAACTGTACCACACATTTTTACAAACTAAAAACTACCGGGAATGTCCAACAAAAAAAACAAACGGACAGATGAGAAATTCCTGTACTCGCCCCAATATAATACATTTCTAATTATGCAAAAGTCAAGCTCTCCCCCAGATTCGACTAACATAAGTCGATCTTAGAGATATTGTGGACATTTTTAGGCTTCTATCTCCTCTTCAGCCGAGCTAGATGACGAAACATCTTCATAAACAGAGTCTACATCGACGAATTTTTGCTTTTCTAAATAACTTACTACTTCATCAGAATCGGCGGCAGGAATAGAAGAGATGGTACATTGGAAGCCCATCTTAACTTGGTCTTTAGTAGCAGCGACAACTTTGAAGTTATAGCTATCTTCTTTTTTTATCTTAGCAGCGTACTTTTCGGCCGCCTTTTTATCGGGGAATTTTTTGCGAATCCTTAAAGCGGTACCGTTATTGATAATTTCTAACCCCAAGCTCCTGATATTATTCTTCTGAATTAAGGCTTGACCTAAAGCCTTAACCATCGCATTATCCATGCCGTCCATAATTAAATAGAAGCCATGAGGTATCTGGAAAGTATGTTTGACACTAGAAGTACTAATTTCATAGCCGCGCCCAGTAAATTCTTTCTTCATGGCCACCACATCTTTTTGATTGGCTGTAAAAGCGGTAACTTGCACAGTACGGGCGTCAATTGCTGCTGTCTCTGAGTTGACATAATATATGGCTCCACCAGAAAGCAAAGCAATAACGAAGCTAAGTCCTAAAAGGAGCCTGCGAATTTGAGTAAGTTCTAAAGTCACCTTCCCACACCTCTGCACAGAGTGTGGCCACCCTTTCTCTGCAGTACTATCTCACTCCTGCCCAAAAAGAGCAGCAGTTTATCTAGATACAGGACTAGAGATAGAGCTAAAGATCCTCGCCCTCCAGCTCGCGCCCGACAAAATGTTCGAATAATTGTTCTAGTCCGGGAGCTTGCTTTATTAGGCGCCCCCCCTTGCGCAAGGTAATTTCTGTCGGCAAATATTGACGACATAAATCTTGAGGATTGCCACAACAAACTAAGCGTCCTTTATCTAAAATAGCCACTTGAGCACACATCTCTTCAGCTTCTTCCAGATAATGGGTAGTCAAAAATACCGTACCGCCGTTAAGACAATATTTGTCGATTAAACGGCGCACCTTGGCAGCAGCATTAGGATCGAGGCCGGCTGTAGGCTCATCGAGAAAAAGTAATTGGGGACGCCCTACCAAAGCTCTGGCTAAGGCCAAACGTTGGCGCATTCCTTTAGACAAGGAAGCCACTCGAGCGGCCGATTTTTCAGTTAAATTAACTAAATGCAAAAGTTGCTGCACCCTTTTTTTAGGATTATCAACCCTAAATATATGGGCAAAAAAGAGCAAATTATCAAAAACGGATAGGCGCTCATAATGGCCGGCATTTTCTGGCATTACCCCAATTAAAGGGCGCAGTTGAGCTCCTTGGGTATAGGGATTGAATCCCAAAACTTCAACTTGACCCGACGTTTGGGTCAACTGACCACAAAGAATACGTACAGTAGTCGTCTTACCAGCCCCATTAACTCCCAATAAACCAGTAACTTGGCCTCGGTAAGCCTTAAAATTTAGTCCTTGTAAAACGGCTAATTGGCCATAATTGCTATACAAATCTCGGACAGTAATTACCGCTTCCCCGCTCGGCTCGGCTGGCTGAGAGTTTAATTCGTCTACCATTCTAAAGACCGACTTTCTGTAAAATTGACCACAATAGACCGGCACCGACCAAAAACCAAGGTAAGAGTAAGCGCCATAAACGAGGATAATAATTATATGTTTTGGAGCCCACCCGCAACTGGGAGACGCGCAAAGCCAAAGTTTTTACGTTGAGCCAGCCGGTGCACTCTATGGCTGCCCCTTCGCCAGCTTGCCAACCGACAAAAGATTCTAGGCGCACTAAACTCCTAGGCAATTCCGCTGGAGAATTGGCTCCCTGGGCAGCATTATTATCGTTAGTGGCGGCTGAACAATCGGAATTAGCCTCTTTGGCCGCCCAATCTAGCCAAGTATCGTCTAACCCAGGCGTATTTTGGCGTCTAGCTACCCCAGAAATAGAGATAGGTATATATTGGCCCTTCCCTTCAAGAGGGCCAACTTGTTGCCAAGCCAAGGTAGGGCCGGAGCCATACTCGCTATTTATTTTTACTATATAGCCAAGTCCTAAAAATAATATGGGAGAGCCCCATAACCCTTGAGCAAAAATAGCCCAACTGAGCATAACGAGAAATAAGAGCCAAGGGAACCATACTCCGACAAAAGGCTGCGGCTGGGCCGGAGGAGTTCCTTCACGCCCAGCCCAAAACCAGGCTGCTTCCCGTTTAGCGGTAGCAAAATCAACGGCCGAAAGAATATCTAAATCGGCCATCCAAGCGGGCACTCGCACCGCCCGACCTAAGGGAACAGCTAGGCTTTTCCTAATAAAATCGGCCTCAGCAGGATCGCTCAACTTGAGTGGCGGCCTCCCCCAGCGCAAGGGCCCCTCCAACCAAGCGGCCAACCAGCCAAAGCCACGCCCCAAATGCCAGAGGGGCCCTTGGGAGAAATGGAGACGGCCATAATCGGAAGTAAAAGCTTCAAAAGCCCTCAAAAGGGCTGGAAAAGCCAACAAATGGCCGTAGACCCAGCCGTAGCTTTTACTCCAACTCTTGCGCAAGATAAGCTCTAGGTGGCTATTTTCAGCCAAAAGGTGGCGACTAGCTTCAGTAGCGATTAAGCGACCATTTAAAAGGAAGACAAAAGGACAAGAACCAGGGATAAAAAAAACGCCCTCCTCTCCAGTTTCCTTTAGGCCCAGCAACAAATGTAGCAATTTAAGGCCGCCAACAAACTGAAAAGTGAAGGCTAATAAAGCACAAAAAGCCCCCCACCTAAGCGGAAGGGCCGACAATACTGGCAATAAAAGGAACAAAAGTAAAAAGGTCAATAGCCACAAGCCGACCGACCAAAGCAAAGTCCAGGCCAGCTTACAGCCTTGCCTCACTTTAGATAGTGCCCCATTGCTCTTCTAATTCTTTGCGACCGGAACGGTTGAGGCGCTTAGCTTCATTAAGCATCTTGTTGCCTTCGACGATATGCTCCATGCCCAAATCGAGGTGAGACAAGTCGCCATCCTCAACATAATAAGACATCTCCTGCATACCTTCTTCAAAAAGGTTCATGCCATTTAAGCCATGCTCTACTTCTTCGGCAGCATATTCACCATATTCATTTTGGTTAATAATCTCTTCTATTTCACCGCGCAAATTGCCAAGTTGCTCGTAGACACCACTGAGGAACTCATAAAATTCCTCCGGCCCCCACTCTTCAGAGCGCACCTTTTCAACAGCATCAGCAAATTGTTTAACGCGACCGGACTGCTCCTCCACCTGAACCATAGCGGAAGTATCCATATGAGGAAGAATAGCGCCACAATTCTGACACTTTTTTAAGTTCTTTCCTTCATTTTGGTATCCACACTGCATACAAATAATCAATTTGCTTCCTCCCAAACGCTGTAGAGCTTTGAAGCGAAATACTAAACTAGCCGCCCCCGTACCGCCTTGCGCCAATTCGTTTACCGCCTCCTACGTTCCTGCCTCCAGCGAAAAAGCCCCTCTAGAATGGCCACAGTTAGTTAAAGAAAAAATAAAAAAAGCCGCTGGCTATTTTCCCCCTCAGGGAAAACCTAAACGGCCTCCTTCTCCAGCCTAATACCCCAACTAAGTTAAAAACTTATCTGACAAGTGGCCACCTTCCAGGTGGAAGACCCTTTTGGCATAGCTGGCCGCCTTAGCATCGTGAGTTACCATAACTGTAGTAATATGCTGATTTTCGTTGATAGCTCGAAAGACGTCTAATACTTCTCGACTAGAGCGCTCGTCCAAATTGCCAGTCGGCTCGTCAGCCAAAATTAGGCCGGGCAAATTAGAGAGGGCCCTAGCAATAGCTACGCGCTGTTGCTGGCCGCCGGAGAGGCGCAAGACAGAATCTTTAGCCCTAGCGTCGAGACGAACTAAGCGCAACAAAGTCATGGCCTGATCGACTTGTTCTTTGTAACTCTTACCTCCGCACAACTGCATAGGTAATTGGACATTTTCCAATACAGTTAAAGTTGGCAATAAATTATAGGACTGGAAGACAAAACCTATATGGCGTAAGCGAATTTGCTCGCGGATATCCTCTCCGGCCCCGCTAGTGTCGCGATCGCCCAAAAGCACTTTGCCATAACTGGGCGAATCTAAACAACCCATAATATTAAGCAAAGTAGTCTTGCCCGAACCGGACGGCCCCATAATAGAGACAAAATCGCCATGAGGAACGACTAAATTTATATTCTCCAAAATTTTGACCGGCCCACTGCGAGCGTCGAAATATTTGTGTACACCTTGGAGTTCAACCTTCACTATTCCCACCTCAATCCAGAAACTATATCGATACGCCATACTAATATTGAAGGTATAGCCGCCCCCACTAAGCCCACAAATATAGACAGAGCCAGAGCTTCAACGATTAGAGGCACAGTAATCGAAGCTAAAGGGAAAGAAAGCTGCATAATGACGATCATCGCCCTGTTTAGCAAGCCGGAGCCAAGTATTCCGAAAAATATACCGATAAAACCGCCCATAAAGGAGAGGATAATCGATTCGGTGATGACCATGGCAATTACAGTAGTTCGGGCAGCCCCAATAGCTCGCAAAGTGGCAAATTCGCGCATACGCTCATAAGTAGACATGAGCATAGTATTCATAGCCGCTGTAATAGCTATAAGTACGCCGATAGCTGAAATAGCGAATTGTAAGTACCAAGCATACTCGATATAGTCGTTGGCGGCCCCTAAGTAATCTTTGCGAGTGGCAATCTTGACGCCAGGGATTTTAAAGCCTTCCAATTTGCGTACAACTTCTCTATCGCGGTGGGGATCTTTAAGGCGAACCCACAATTCGGAAGCGCCTTTGCCGTCAGTAGTGGCATTGGCTGAGTTCCAAGAGATATAGGCAAAATAATCTTGGAAACCGGCTCCAGCCTCAACGATACCAGCCACTTTGTAAGAGGTCTGACCATGTTTGATAATATCGCCGACGGAGCATCCCTCGGCTTCAGCTAGCCCCCTACCTAGTACAACCTGGCCAGGCTTTAAGCTAGTATCGCCTTCGACAGTTTTTAAAGAGGGCATAAAGATGCGCCACTTCATAGGCTCCACCCCCAGAGCCATAATCATACCTTTTTTGCCTGTCCATTGAGCTCTAATAATAGGACAGACGTCGGCAACATTGTCAACAGCTTCTATGCGTCCGATCCAACCAGTATTGATGGTATCGGAGGTCAGGCCGATAGTACCGACAGGGCCCGTAGGTAGAGGGGCAGCGGTATTGGGCGTGACATATATATCTACAGCTCTTCCGTCTAGTTCTAGCGATACCCTCTGGTACATACCTTCGGCCAACGACACCATAGCCACAAATGTGCCTACAGCCAAAAGTACACCAACCAGAGTTAGGAGGCTGCGCTCACGCCTACGCCATACATTACGTATAGCCAGAGTGATAGCTATCATACTTGCCCCTTTCCTTAATTGTCTAAAGACCCGTAATTTCCAATGGCTCTAACACCGAGTAATTGATAAAGAATATCCTAAAAAAGCTAAGTCAAGCGCCCCCTTCAAGCTTTAGTCAGTAAGCCCAAAGCAGCTAAACGAGACAACGTGAAGCGGCTGCAGATTAAGTCTGCAGCCGCAGCTACACAAACTATCAATACTCCAAAAAGTTTGCTATTTACTGAATGGAAGGCCTGCTGCGACGGCGATAAGCCGACTCATAATAATCCTGAGAATCATTTACGGGCACTTGCTGAGGAGCGAAAGTAACCTCTTCGGCAGAATTGCCAAAGCTAAAGTCTTCTTCAACTCCTTGGTCGCTATCGTTCATAGTGGGGAACTTAGTGGCCACTACGGTGACACGAACTTCGTTTTCCATATTTTCATCGGTAACAGAGCCAAAAATAATATTGGCATCGGGATCGACAGCTTCGTAAATAACATTGGCTGCATCTTGCAATTCTTTCATGGTGAAATTGCTGGAAGCTACCACATTAAAGAGGACGCCCTTAGCACCGTGGATATTTCCTTCCCAAAGAGGACTATCAATAGCCTGACGGGCAGCATTTTCGGCGCGATTTTCGCCTTCGGCCGAGCCGATACCTAACAAAGCTGAGCCAGCGTCGGTCATGATGGTGCGAACGTCGGCAAAGTCTACATTTTGCTCACCACAAGCGGTAATAATTTCAGAGATACCCTGAACACCGCTGCGCAAGACGTCATCGGAAAGGTTGAAAGCCTCGGCGCGACTTTCGTTATCTATAACTTCGAGGATCTTGTCGTTGGGGACGACGATAATGGCGTCGACATTTTCTCTGAGCTTCTCGATGCCTTCTTCGGCCCTTCGCATACGCATACGTCCTTCGAAGGAGAAGGGCTTAGTGACGATAGCGACGGTTAGAGCCCCAGACTGTTTGGCAATAGAGGCTACCACAGGAGCAGCTCCAGTACCAGTACCGCCACCCATACCGGCGGTAATGAAGATCATGTCGGCACCCCTAATGGCATCTTCAACCTTTTCTCGGCTCTCTTCGACGGCTTTGCACCCCATCTCAGGGTTGGCACCAGCACCCAAACCGCGGGTAGCTTGCTCGCCAATTTGGATGCGTACGTCGGCATCACACTTATTCAATGCTTGTTTGTCGGTGTTGATAACAATGAATTCGACATTGGCTGCTCCATCTTCAACCATGCTATTTACAGCATTACAGCCTCCGCCGCCGACGCCGACAACTTTTATCTTGGCACCGCCCTCTTCATCCTCTATATCCTCAGCGAAGCCACCACTCTGAGCGCCTCCACTCGTCCGAGGATAGGAAGCGGAGCCGATCAAAGAACCGGAATTATCGTCAAACTCTAAACCAGAACCGGCAGCAGCCTTTTTGGTTTTATCTCTTGTAGAATCCACTGCGTAAACCTCTTGCATATAAAATAAACAGCCGAACGCTTTAAAGAACGGGTGAACGTACTCCCGCCTTTAGAGGCTAGTTCTTCCTAGCTTTTATGAAGACAACGCTGCAACTCCGAGGAATAACAGCAGCCCTCATACTCTATGCAGGCGCAGAGTCTCGTAAGACCCACGGTATTTTCGCCAGGCAAGTTCGCCACGCCCACCTTTATCCCCCACCTGGGTGGAGAACTTCTGGCGAGACTGGGGTAAAAAAAACAAATCGCGCCTTTTTTTTCTAAAAAAGGCGCTTTTTCCTCTAAAATTTGGATATATTTTTCACCCTCCCATCCTCTGCCAGCTAGAAAAGAAATGGAGCGCCAAGTCCGAAAAAATAGCTTCTTAGGCCTTAGATAAAGCTTAGGGGGCGACGCTGGGAGTGCTAGAAATTTTATTCCAAGCCTCAAATACTTTTACAGCTACTGGAGCAGCTACCGCGCCGCCGTATCCTCCAGATTTCTCTACGAATACGGTGACAACTAAGGGGGGGGCTGTCCAGTTGGCGGCAGATTGGTAAGGGGCGTATCCAGTAAACCAGCAATGGTTAAGGCCGCGAGGATTATCTGCTGTAGGCACATTTTCCACCGTACCCGTCTTGCCAGCTATACCCAAAGTATAGCCTCCGCTAGAAGCAGCCGTCCCCTCTTGCATAGCTAAGCGCATACCGGCTTTTATACACTGAAAATATTGAGGTTTTACCTTTACTCGACGTGACTTGAGAGTATATTTTTCCAGTTCATCAGCCTTTAGAGAAGAAGTTTCCCGACACCGCCCCTCAACCAAACGGGGGCGAAAAATAGTACCATCGGTAACAACAGCGGCAGTAGCTGTGGCCATTTGTAAGGGAGAAGCGGTTATAAACCCCTGACCGATAGCCGAGTTGGCGTCGTCTCCGGGGAACCATTTTTCTTTAAAGACCGCTTCTTTCCAAGCTGCTGTGGGGATATTTCCCTCCGTCTCTCCAGGCAAATCGATACCCGTCTTTTGTCCGAGTCCGAAATCGTGAGCGTAAGCACTTAAGCGCTTTATCCCCAATTTTACTCCCAACTGATAATAGACGACGTCACAAGAATAGCCTAGACATTCGGTTAAATCGATAGAGCCGTGGCCTGTACGCACAAAGCAGTTGAAGGGCAAGCCGGCCACTACGTAGCTACCTGGACAATAAAAGCGCGACCAAGGAGAGATTAAGCCTTCATTTAAAGCGGCTGCCGTAGTAATAAGCTTAAAAGTAGAGCCGGGAGGGTAATCGCCATGGACAGCTCGGTTTAGTAAAGGAGAACAAGGATCTTTAATTAACGAGCTAAATTTTTTTTGGCTAATACCGGCGGCAAACTCGTTGGGATTGTAATGGGGAAGGCTTACCAGGGCTCTAACATATCCAGTATAAGGCTCGATAGCTACAAGGGCCCCTCCGGAGCGCTCGCCATTTTTGGCAGCCAAGCCATCTAGAACCTCGCTTAAAGCTTCCTGAGCCTGAGTTTGCAAATCTAAATCTATGGCAGAGTAAATATCTTCGCCAGGACGAGCCGGCTCTTTTTCCCTATCGCCCAAAAGACGCCCCTCAGAATCTAGCATTTCGGTTCTGAGCCCAGAACGACCGTGCAAAACGTCTTCATAACTAAACTCTAAGCCTTCTTTACCGATCCATTCTCCGGCTATGTAACCTTTATGCTTTAATTTAGCCAATTTGTCGGCATCGATTTCGCCCACGTAGCCCAAAATGTGAGAAGCCAATTCTTTATAGGGATAGACCCTTTTAAATTTGACTTCCGCTTTTAGGCCATCCATTTGTTCTTCAACTTCGGCAAAACGAGCCAACTCATTTTGGTTCAAACTCTCGGCGATAGTAATAGCTTCCCCGTCATTTTTTTTCAGTTGGTCTAACAATTGAGAGAGCCTAGCATCTGATAAATGGAGTAAGTGGGCTACCTTACGCAACAATTCCTCACTATTAGAGTGCATATAAGGCAACATTTTTAAAGTAAAGATAGCTTCGTTGCGAGCTAAAATTCGGCCACGGCGGTCGTAGATAAGTCCGCGCCCACTCATAATAGGCGAATGTAGACGGAGATTATCGGCGGCACATTGGCGATAGTAGTCGACATGGACAATTTGCATATATACTAAACGCACTATTAAAGTTAGGAAACAACCTATAGCGAAAGCGACGAATATGTAAAAAGGACGACTACGCAAAGCTACTCGCAATCTAATTCTAGGGGAATAAAAGCGTAAGTCCCCAGAATTTTATTAGTCAGCCATAACATGGGCCAAGAAAAAAGAAAATTCCAGAGTAACGCGCTCCACAGCCAAGATCGGGAAATTATCTGGCTAGGCACGTCGGCTCCGAATATAGACAATAAGGTAAGCTCTGCGGCGAAGACAACTGTGGCCGTCACCACAGTAAAAATATAGATAAAAGGGCGATCGCTGTAAGGCTTCAAAAAAGCGCCGATAGCGCCTCCCAGAGCGGCATAGGCCATAGCCAGCCACCCCGGAGAGCAATCGCTAAAGAGGCCAACTATAGTTCCGGCCAAGATTCCAAAAATAGTCCCTGGTTGATTTCCGTAACGCAGAGCCATTACCGATAGGCAAAGGGTGGCCAATTCGGGGCGGGGCCAACCTGTCGGCAGGGCCGATTCGAGTAACAAACCTACTACCAATAAGGGCAACACTAAAATGAGGGCCGAAGGAAATTTTTTAACCATTATTCCAACTCCACTGCATTGGGGGTAGGCTCACTTTCAAGGGGCCCATCTTCTGTTGGAGTAGGCGGCTCTTCCCCAATATTCTCTTCAGTCTCTTCGACAGTAATATAATGGCTTTCGGCTCCTGAGCTGGGCTCTTGAGCAGTCGAAGGCTGTTCAGTTTCTGCCGACGCCGGAGGGCTTTGAGAGGGGTCAATAGTAGCTGAAGAGGAGCTACTAAGGCCATTCTCTTGAGAAGCCTTGGGGGCAGACGAAGCGGAATCGTTTGAAGTGGCGGCAGAAACTGACCTAGGAGGCGAAAGCTCAGCAGGCTGGGGATCATCTATAGGGGCAGAGCTAGGGGGCCTTTCCGGAGTTGGCCTAGAGTTGGCGGCTTCTCCAGAAGGTTCTTGAGCCGACTCGTCAGCTGAGCCTTGCCAAATTTTGTTAGATTCGCCTCCCTGGTTACTAGCCCTAAGAGCCGCCTGAGCACTCTCTTGGGCAGCCTGTTTGGCTTCTTGTTCGGCTCGCCAAATAGCCTTTTTGAAAATATTGGGATCGGCCGAAGCTCTCCCTTTCGTGATTAGAATAACTTCACGTAAACGGGGCAATTCGGCACTAAGTTTAACCATGACATCTTGGTACATGGCCTTTTGGCTAATATAAGTTCTTTCTACGCGACCTACAGCCAAACCGCCTGGGTAAATATCGCCTAAGCCAGAAGTAACGACCAACTGGCCCGGTTTTATCGCTACATCAAAGCTAATATACTTTATAACGCTGCGCAACATTTTATCGGTACGCATAATTCCGTACATTTCGGAATCGGCCAAAGCTACAGGCACAGCCAGCCCTTCGCTGCCCACCAAAGAAAGGGTAGATGAGCGCTGACCAACTTGGCTCACTTTCCCGACCAAACCTTCAGGAGTAACGGCCACCATATTTTCGCTCACTCCGTCTTGGCTACCGCGATCTAAAATAACCTTCTCTCCCCAATTGTTGGGATCGCGAGCGATTACCCGAGCGCTAATTTTGGTGGGGCCGGGCAACTGAGCTTTTAATTCGAGCAGAGATTGTAAGCGCAAATTTTGGATTTTATAAGCTAAAAGGCGGCTTCTCTCATCTTTTAAAGCTTTTACCTCAGTCTCAAGACGAGCATTTTTTTCGCTTAAAGAGCGAAATTGAGTAAAGCCGCGCAGCCAATCGTCAGCTTGAAAAGTGAGACTAGCTACTATTTTTTGTACAGGAGAGAGGGCCAAAGTTGAAGTTTTAACCCAAGTGATCTGGCCCAGAACTTCCAAAATAGCCCAGACGAAGGCCAGCAAAAAAAGCACCTTTAGCCAATATTTAATTTGCCGCATCGTTGGTGAATCTCCAGACTCTTTGAGAAGTTGGCTCTAGCCTCTTGGCAGAAAGACAGGCCAAGAAAGGGATCGCCCCGTCAGTATTAACAAAAATAAGCTATATCGCTATTTTTACCAGAAATTACGCGTCTCTGCCCCCTCTATAGCTCTCATTATGCGCGGATCATGGTAAAGTTGCTCCAAACCTAGTAAAGTACAATCCTCCGGTTTTTCGGCTACTTGGCAAAAAAAACCAGTTTCGGCAGCCAGATATTGGGTTAATCCGCTTAAGCGACTCCCCCCGCCACACAACATTAAGCCGGAGTTGACTATATCGTTAGTAAAGCCGGGAGGGGTAAGCTGAATAAGGCGCTGCAACATATGGGAAATTTGTTCTAGCTTGGGCCTTAACACTTTGAGGATCTGGGCTGCCGTCAATTTCATCTTTCTAGGAAAACCGCTCTTTAAGTCGCGCCCTTTTATTTCGAAACTTAGAGCGTTATTTTCCGTATAGGCACAACCGCCTTCCATTTTCAGTCGCTCGGCGCTACCTAGACCGACGACCAGATTCTGGCGGCGACAATAATCGACAAGGGCTTTATCCAGGGCAGCTCCAGCTACCGGCACAGAGTCGGCCACCACCACCGCCCCCATACATATTACGGCCGCTTGGGTTATTTCGGCTCCGATATTAACGACTAAACAAGCTTGACTTTGGGTGACAGCTAAACCACACCCTAAAGCCGAAGCCAAAGGAGCGGCCACCCAAGAGATGCCTCTAGCTCCGGCTGAGCGACAAAGCTCGGAGATTATCCTTATGTCGGCTTCGGAGGCACCTACCGGAACCGACAGCAAGATCCTGGGGCCAAATAAGCCCAAGCTAGAACAGCGACTTAGACAAAAACATAATAATTCAAAAGCCTTGTCATAGTCGCAAATGCAGCCCTCTTTGATAGGAGCGCTCAGTAGCTTTTCCTTACTTAAGCGACCAGCCATAAGCTTAGCTTGAGAGCCGACAGCTACGAGCTTATCAGTTTTGACTTCGTAAACCAGGCGAGCAGCTTCACGCCAATATTTTTTTCCGCACTCGGCTACACCTATAGCAGAACTTCCCAGATCGACTCCCAGATCGGGAGAGAACTTGGAAACTAATTTATCGAAAAAATCTAACACGCCTATCCTACCCAACAAAGCCTAGTCTCTCAAAGAAAATAAATTGAAGCCTAAAGCGCTGCTCAAACTATTTAACACAGTTAAAGGCAATCCCACCACATTAAAATAGCAGCCATCTATTTTTTCTACTAAAAGTGAGCCCAATTCTTGAATACCGTAGGCTCCAGCCTTGTCTAGAGGGTGGCCTGTAGCCACATAGGCTTTAATCTCTAGCTCGATAGAGGGACGAAACTTAACGGCCGTTATAGCACACGATTGTATAAACTTTCCTGAAGGCCAAGCTTGTATAGCTACACCGGTAACGACATGATGCCAACGTCCAGCCAAACCTGAGAGCATTTCACTAGCTTCGGCAAAAGAGCCCGGTTTACCCAAAACGGCCCGACCACATACAACAACTGTATCGGCTCCTATAACTAAAGCTTGGGTTGGAGGATCAGAAGCTGCGGGAAGTGTGTAAGATCTAGCTTTAGCCAAAGCCGAAGCTTGGACTTCCTGGATAACTTCAGCCAAAACATCCATTTCATAAGCTTTATGTAAACGCAAACTCAAATTGGCGTAAGGGCCCGCCCAGTCTACAATAGGCTTTATCTTAGTTGGGGGGGCACAATCTTTATCTTCTCCTAAAACGGCAGCATATTCAATATACATACCATCTTTAGCGCCCGTGCCATTATCTAGAACATTTTCTCTAAGCTCGGCTAAACCACAACCGGAGCGGGAACAGGGGGGTTCAGATCCGGGACTGGGCTGCCAAGTAGTAAAATTTAGTCCCAGCATTTCTAGTAATTCGCGGCGGCGCGGCGAAGCAGAGGCTAAGATTATTTTAGGCTTAGTTTCATTCAACATGGGGCGAATTATAACACGGAAAGGCCTTAGAACGATACACTGAGCCTAATATACTGAGCCTAAAAAAAGAATGTTGGGTAAGTAAATGAAGCTAGTAACCAAAAGAGGCGATACGGGAAAGACCTCTTTAATCGGCGGACAAAGTGTTTTTAAAGACGATCTCCACTTAGCCGCTTGCGGATCGATCGACGAATTAAGTGCTGTTTTGGGCGTATGTCTAAGTTTCTCTCTCCCCTCCCCTTGGCCTGAAGAGTTAGAAGAAGTGCAGCGCAACCTTTTTTTGGTAGCTGCCGATTTGGCTTCTCCAGAGCCTGGGCCAGATTTTTACTTAACGGCCAATCACCTTGAGCTCTTGGAAGAGCGGCTGCACCCCCACCTACAAGTCTTGCCCGAGCCCCACAGTTTTATCCTTAATGGAGGCGGCCCCAGCGGCGCTTTCCTCCATTGGGCTCGCACAGTCTGTCGCCGAGCCGAGCGCGAGTGCGTAAAACTAAAACGCTGGGCCGAATCGGAAGAGCGCCCTTTCAATCCTTCGATTATCCCCTATATGAATAGGCTATCCGATTACCTTTTTGCCGCCGCTCGGCTGGTCAACCTTCACCAAGGATATAATGAAAAAAAGGTATAATCCTTTTTTTTGCCCCTTGTACCCTTGCTTTCATATTTAGGGACGTGATATAATGCGCCAGGTTTAGAAGCGAGTGGTTTAGCTTAGTAGAGCGAGGGTCGTTTGCTCACTCCCTTGGCGCAAAAGGACATTTTTGCCTGAAATATATTCACTAGAGTTTCTAAAGATTTTGTTTGGAGGATTTTCAAAGTGGCAAATATTAAGACTGCCAAAAAGATGATCTTGGTTCACGAGCGCCGCCGCAAGCGCAACGTTAGCGTAAAGACTCGTATCAAAAACGTTTTCAAGGCTGCTGTAGCTACCCTAGAAAAGGAAACTAGCGCTGAAGTACGCGCTCAGTCCTTAAGCGCCGCTTCTTCCACTATCGACAAGGCTGTAGCTAAAGGCATCGTCCACAAAAATAAGGCTGCCCGCCGCAAATCTCGTTTGGCTCGCAAGATCAACGCCGCCAACGCTCAAGCCTAATCTTCATTAGAATTTTAGCTAGCTGAGACTCCGCCGCTTTACCCCACAAAGCAGGCGGAGTTTTTTTTATAGAGAAAACAATTAGCAAATTATGGACAATTCAACTTTAGAGCAACTTATCGCCCGGATTAACGAGCTTTTAAAAGAAAAGCCCCACCTTATCCTAGCTATAGATGGTCGCTGCGGCTCCGGCAAAACTACTTTGGCTACTTATCTGCAAAAAGAGTTTAAGGCTAACCTTTTTCATATGGATGATTTTTATTTGCCGCTCGATTTACGGACTCCCGAGCTTCTTAGCCAAGTAGCTGGCAATATAGATCGGCGACGCTTTCTGGAAGAAGTGTTACTCCCTTTGCAAGAGCGGCGTCCTTTTAATTATCGCACTTACAGCCATCTTCCTAGCCCCCATTTTAGTCAGCCTATCCCAGTTCAGCCTACCCAAGTAACTATAATCGAAGGTTCTTACTCTTGCCATCCTGATTTTATCGCTTTTTATGATTACAAAATCTTTCTCTCTATAAATAAAGAGCGGCAGTGGCAACGCTTAAGCCAGAGAGAGACTCCCCAAGAGCTGGCCGGTTTTGGCCGATTTTGGATCCCCAAGGAAGAAAGATATTTCCAAACTTACCAAATCCAAAATCAATGTGATTTTTATAGTGAAGTATAACTACAAGGCGAAAAATGGTTGGTGCCTGGCACGAAAAAATAGTTGGCCGCCAGCTTAGGAGCAGCCCTTTAAGTTATAAAGCTTTAACTAAAAAAGCTCTGCCTCTTCTTATAGCTTAAGAAAAAGAAGCAGAGCTTAGTCTATTTTATCGAGCTAAAAAAATTAGTAGCGATAATACTCAGGCTTGTAGGGCCCCTCTACGGGTACGCCCAAGTATTCGGCTTGCTCAGGGGTAAGCTTAGTTAAGCTGACGCCCAACTTAGGCAAGTGGAGGCGGGCCACTTCTTCATCGAGCTTTTTAGGTAAACGATAAACATTGATAGGATACTTATCATGGTTATTCCAAAGCTCAATCTGGCCCAACACTTGGTTGGTAAAGGAGCAAGACATTACGAAAGAGGGATGGCCAGTAGCACAACCCAAGTTGACCAAACGACCGCGAGCCAGGACGATTAAATCGCGACCGCTAGGCAACTGGAAGACGTCCACTTGGGGCTTTAAGTTATATTCGGTAATGCCAGGAGTATTTTCTAACCAGTGCATATCGATCTCACAATCGAAATGGCCGATATTGCAAACGATAGCCTTATCTTTCATTTCCATCATATGACGGCCCATAATAATATCTTTGCAACCGGTAGTAGTAACAAAAATATCACCAATAGGGGCGGCCTCTTCCATGGTCATAACTTGGTAGCCTTCCATGGCAGCTTGCAAAGCACAAATAGGATCGATCTCAGTAATAATGACGCGAGCGCCGAAGCCGCGCATACTCTGGGCACAGCCCTTACCTACATCGCCAAAGCCGCAAACGACTACTACTTTGCCCGCTACCATAACATCGGTGCCTCTTTTTATACCGTCGGCCAAAGATTCGCGGCAGCCATATAAGTTGTCAAACTTAGATTTGGTGACAGAGTCGTTGACATTGATAGCCGGAGCCAAAAGTTTGCCTTCAGCGGCCCGGCGGTAAAGATTATGGACGCCAGTTGTAGTCTCTTCGGTGATACCACGAATATCTTTGAAAAGTTCGGGGAACTCTTCATGAACCAAGTTGGTCAAGTCGCCGCCGTCATCTAAGATCATGTTGGGGCCTAAACCGCCTGCGAATTTCAAACTCTGACGGATACACCAGTCGTACTCTTCCAAAGTTTCGCCCTTCCAAGCAAAAACGGGAATACCAGCAGCAGCTATAGCGGCGGCAGCATGATCTTGAGTGCTGTAAATATTACAAGAGCTCCAGCGAACCTGAGCGCCCAAAGCTAAGCAAGTTTCGATTAAAACGGCAGTTTGCACAGTCATATGTAAACAACCAGCAATGCGGGCACCTTTTAAAGGCTTTTCATCGGCATAGCGCTTACGCAAAGCCATCAATCCGGGCATTTCGGCTTCGGACAAAGTAATGTCGCGCCTTCCCCATTCAGCTAAGCTCATATCTTTTACTTTATAATCTACAGCAGATTCGCTCATATTAAAGAGTCCTCCATAAAATTGGCGTCACTACGCCTCACAAAAAAATACTAAAAACTAACTAAAAATATCTAACCAGACCGGGAAAAGTTCTCTAGCGAGCCTTTATTCCTGCTTGGGTGAGAAGAACAGAGAAAAAGCCGCTCATCTTTATAGCGGCTTTGAGTTAAAGAAGCGATCCTCTCTACTATAATCCGGTAGGATTGTCAAAAAAAGCTGTTTCTATAGCGAATTGGGCTTCAACTTCAGCTTGCAAGGCTTTAACTCCGAAAGTTTCGGAAGCATAATGGCCTACGCAAGCGATATTTAATCCATATTCTACCGAATCGTGAGCCATAGAGTAGGTAGTCTCTCCGGTAATATATAGATCCACGTGGTCTTTTATGGCCTGATGTAGATATTCACCTCCACCACCACCGCTACAAACGCCGATACGTTTAATTTCCGGCGATCCGTGCCAAAAATCGACCAAACGCCTAGGGAATAAAGCTACTAACTTTTGCTCAGCTTCAGCTAAAGAAATGGGCTTTTCTAAATCGCACAACCAACCGACTTCGCCAAACTCTCCAGTCTTTTCCCAGCCTAAATTGCTTAAAATTTGAGCGTTGTTACCCAGCTGGGGATGGCGATCTAAAGGCAAATGGGAGACGAATAGATTGATATTGTGATCTAAAAGGAATTTAAGGCGCTTTCTATTTACTCCCTGAACCCTATCCCAACTGGGCCACATTAGGCCGTGGTGGACACAAATAATCTGACAATCTTGTAAGGCTTCAAAGGTAGAAAGGCAAGCATCTACGGCAAAACCAACTTTTTTAACCGTTTCGGCCCCTTCCACCTGAAGGCCGTTGCTAGTAAAATCCTTAAACTCTTTTATTCTCAAAAGATCGCTAAGATAACGAACTACTTCGGAAGTTCTGAGCATAATTTTAAGCTACCTGTACTCCTTTTTTGTAAACGTTGCGGATCCAATTAACTCCGTAGCTATAAGGCCAAGTGCGCCAGTTTAGCGTATTGAGCACCACAAAATCGGCTTGCTTACCTACCGATAAGCTACCTACTTTATCAGCCATTTTCAGAGAGTGGGCCGCATTGATAGTAGCTGCCAAAATAGCCTCTTCCGGGGTAAACTTTAAGCGCAATACCGCTAGAGATATAGCCATAGGCATAGAAAGGCAGAAATTGGAACCGGGGTTAAAGTCGGTGGCAATAGCTACTGGCAAGCCGAAATCGATCATTTCCCGGCCTTTGGCATATTTGTCGGTGGCGCTAAAGAAAGAAGTGCCAGGCGTAAGAATAGGTATAATGCCAGATTTTTTTAAGATGGGATAGTCGTCGGCCTGGAGACTTTGCAAATTGTCACAAGAGGCAGCCCCTATCTGAGCGGCCATTTTAGCTCCACCCAAATAGCAAAACTCCTCGGCATGGATTCGAGCTCCCAAACCACAAGCCATACCCGTCTCTAAAATTTTCTTAGCTTGGGCTACGTCGAAGACGCCTCGCTCACAAACGACGTCGATCCAATCGGCCAAGCCGTCTTCACAGACTTGGGGAATCATTTCCTGGACTAATAATTTTACATAATCGTGGGCATGATCAGCATATTCTTCAGGAATGGCCTGAGCGCCTAAAAAAGTTACGGCTAAATCTATAGGCAACTCGCGACCTAATTGGCGCAAAATACGCAATTGGCGCAGTTCTTCTCGAGTAGCCAGACCGTAACCACTTTTAGCCTCAATAGTAGTAGAGCCGTGGGAGAGCATCATTTCCAAATGGCCTCTGGTTATATCGGTCAATTCGCTCTGGCTAGCTTCGGCTGTAGCCCTTACCGTGCTGGCAATACCGCCACCTTTAGCCAAGATCTCTTCCTCGCTAGCTCCTTGGGCACGCAGTAAATAATCTTCAACTCTAGAGCCAGCAAAGATCGGATGGGTATGAGCATCTACAAAACCGGGCAAAATAGTGCAATTACAATAATCGAGCACTTGCCCTTGCCAGCGGCGCAGCAGATCGCGTGCGTAACCGACCTCGGCGATCTTACCGTCACAAATAACTAAAGCTCCCTCCTCTATTTCGCCAGCGTCGTCCATATCTTCGCCGCTACGCGGCTGAGGGACATCCTCATCGTCTGAGCAAGTTAAAACCTTGCCAGCTATGACTACGGCGTCAGCCTGATTCACAACTAAACCTCCCAAAATGGCGCTCTGTCACCAAGAACGAGCAAAAATAAGTTGCCCCAAGTAAAGGCACAAAATTATAGCCTAAAATAGATATATATTCGGCTCAGGCCCGCTACTTAGGGGAAAAATTTTATTCTCCCCCATTTAGCGATTTATAAAAGTCTAAAAGGCCACTTTCTACAGTGCGCCGAGGGCTAAAGTCGGCCATTTGCAAATAATAGGAAAAGCAATCACTCATAGCTGAAAGGGGCAAGCAACCTATAAGCTCGCTCTTTAATAAGCCCACTCCGAAGCGTCGAGCTTCTACTTTTACTAATTCAAAGGCAGTATAAAGGGCCGTAAATTTGGGGTCAGTTAAATTCATGGAAACTTGCACCGCTTTTTGGGAAGGTAACTCTAACCCCAGAGCCTTGACAAACTTTAAACCGCCAGAAGAAGCCCGCACTCTGGCGGCGATCTTTTTGGCGACAGTTACGTCTTGAGTATTAAGCCAAACATTAAAGGCTACCAAAGGCCCTCGAGCTCCAAAGCAAGAGGCCCCCAATTGTGGATGCAGCTGGGCAGGCCCCAAATCGGGACGGCGCTCTGCACTTTGCAAACCTTCAGCCTGGAGCGCCTCCCAACCTCCCCGCCGCAAATAAGCTAAAGAAGCCCTCTGAGGCTGCCGAGCCGATTCTCCATATAGGTAAATAGGTAAGTTAAAGCGCTCGGCTACCAAGGCGGCCACCTCCTGAGCCAGAGCAGAAGCTTGGGCCAGCGAAGCCGATTCTAAGGGAACAAAGGGCACCACATCGATAGCCCCAATGCGAGGATGGACGCCACTATGGTGGCCCATATCAATATGTCGCTCGGCCACAGTAAATAAATTTAATAGAGCCTCCTTCAAGGGCTCGCGCTTGCCGACAAAGGTAAAGACGGAGCGATTATGATCGCTATCGGCAGAATAATCTAATAAGCGTACAGAGGCTACCGAGCTTATTGCCTCAGCCAAAAGCTCTATAACGGGGGCGCGGCGTCCCTCAGATACGTTAGGTATACACTCAAAGATAGCTTCCATGCGCCCTTTTCTCCTCAAAAGCAAAAAAAACGTCTCCCCCATACCGAGTATTTCCCTAGGAATACCGGAAAGTAGAGACGCTAAAAGTTAAGCCTGGGCCAATTTATCGGCAAATTTCTTCAGAACACTCAATAAGCGCAAGCGCAATTTACCTATTACCTCGCGGTCGGAATCGGGGGCGTCTTCCAAAGAGCACGGATCTTCCGGCTCGTTGGGTAAAACCAAAGAGCGGTTGATAGTAAATTGGATCCAAGGCGTACCATGTCCGTCACCATCGGCGCAATGGCGCTTAAGGATATAGCCGCCCGAAGAAGGATTGTTAAAAGAGACCAATTGCTGGCCCTCTTTAAGTTGAATATCGGCAAAATCTTCGCGCAAAACTTCAGCCAACTTGTGGGCTGTAGCTGTAGGACAAGAAAGGGAACTACCTTCAGCGTTGGAGTCGCCCATATTGCCAATACAGAAAAGGGGCCTTATCTGGCCGCAATCGGGATCGCGAGGCGCTCCCACCGGAGCCATAGAATGGCAATCTATTCCCAAACGGACGCCGCCGCGAGAAGCTACTCGCTCTAATATCTCGTGGTAATTGCGATGGTATCTATCTATGAGACGGTTGACGTCGTCAGCCGTAGGCTGACAATCTTCACGCCAAACTGGCCTATTATAGCGAGTAACCAGGCGCACTACTCCGTCGTCAACCTTAGGAGGTTTCAAACTCGGGTCTTGATCCATATCAATAACCGCCCGAGCCACTTCGGCCTCTAAGCGTCCTTGTACCGACTCGCCAAAAGCGAATATTTCCCGCGTCCAGGGATCAGAATCGAAAAATATATCGGCCGGGGTCAAGGCCAAGCGCGTAGTCAATTCACGAGGCAACACTGTTCCGCCGTGAACTATCGTTAGTAAGAAAGGCAACCGAGCCACCATAACTACTCCTAACTCTTTCTTATGTGTTGGCATACAAGCCACCAAAAACCGCCCCCCCAAGGCCTCAAAGTATTTCTCTACAAGCTATCCACAGGTGCTTAACTGGTACAGTTGTTGACACCCCAGCGCTGGCTATTAGCCTAATGACAGACAAAAGCAGAGAAAAAAGGTACGCAGCCACATTCGAACTTACTAAAAGTTTACTCAAAGCGGCGCAACGCCTCCCCCTCCTCATTCTCTAAAAAGAGGTATTATCCCCCCTTAAAATATACTCAAAAAGATAGCGGCTTAATACTCCCCGGCCTTAAAAAGCAGGAGTTAGTTCTTTTTTCCCCCAAGTTGAGGCCGATTTTTATTTTTTGAAAGGGGTTTTCTTTATGTTAGATCCTCGTTATAAAAAGTTGGCCCAAACTTTAGTACACCATTCTTGTCGAGTCGATCCAGGAGATAAAGTTCTCGTGGAGGCTAGCGAAATTCCCACTTCCATGCTGACCGTTCTAGCTGAAGAGATTGGCCAAGCTGGCGGGATACCAATCTTTAATATTCAGAATCAGTCGCTGATGCGTCAGTTGCTTCTCGATCCCGATCCTGAGAAGATCAAAGCCCGTTGCCAAGCCCTAGGCGCTCTGGAACTAGAGCGCATGAAACAAGTTCAGTGCTACATTTCTATGCGCGGCATGACTAACGCCGCCGCTTTGGCCGATACTCCTCCCCAAAATGTAGAAATATACCAAAAATATTGGCAAAAGCCCGTCCATTTAGAGCAGCGCGTCAAACATACCCGTTGGGTAGTTATGCGTTGGCCCAATCCGGCTATGGCCCAGTTGGCCCTTATGTCTACCGAAGCTTTTGAAGATTATTTCTTTGAGGTATGTTTAGCTAACTACCAAGCTATGGAAATAGCCGTTCAGCCTTTAAAAGAGCGCCTGTTGCGTACAGATAAAGTACGCTTGACCGGCCCTGGTACCGACTTACGCTTTTCCATTAAAGATATAGGAGCCGTCCCCGATTTTGGCCGTCGCAATATTCCTGACGGCGAATGTTATTCGGCCCCCCACAAGACTTCCGTAGAAGGCACCGTAGCCTTTAATACTCCTACCAATTTCCGCGGTGTCCGCATGGACAATATTCGCTTAACTTTCCACCAAGGGCGAGTAGTCGAAGCCTCCTCTTCCGACACGGAAAACTTAAACAACATTTTAAATATCGACGAAGGGGCCAGATATATCGGCGAATTTTCGCTCGGTTTCAATCCTTTTGTCGACAAACCCATTGGCGATACCCTCTTTGACGAAAAGATTAGAGGCAGCCTCCATTTAGCTTTAGGCAATTGCTACGAAGCGGCCAATAATGGCAATAAGTCTTCTATTCACTGGGATTTGGTACTTTGCCAGGAGTCTGGTGGAGATATTTATTTTGACGATCAGTTAATCCGCCATAACGGTGTCTTTGTTACTGACGATCTTAAAGGCTTAAATCCTGAAGAGCTGAAAAAATCGTTAGCTTAGAGGCTCGAGGAAGTGGCTAATAAGTTGGCCAACTTCCTGGCCATGATCGATCTGAGGATTGTGGCCTCCACAAGTAACTATCTTTATACTGGCCTGGGGAATGAGTTCTTTGACGCGATAAGCTTGTTTTAAGCTAAAAAGCGGATCGAAAGTGCCAAAAATAATCAGGGCAGGGGCTTGTATTTGGGAATAACTATCCCAGCAATTCCATTGGGAAAAGACAACTTTAGACAAGCAACCGGCCATTTTGGAGCTGATATTAACCAACCAAGGGAAAAATTTGTGCACAGCGTCGGCACCAGCCCAACAAGTTTTTAAGAAAAGGAGCACCGCCCCAGGCTCGAAACTTCCGCTGCTACTTATTAGAACTAAACGGGCCACCTTATCAGGATTAGCGGCGGTATAACGCGCACTTAAATATCCTCCCAGAGAATGGCCGATCAAAATAACCGGCTTGGCAAAGTCCATTTCCTGAAACCAAGCACAAATATCGTCATAAAACTCGTCTATATTTTCCGTATCTTGCCAAGGTGTGCCGCCGTGGCCGCGCAAATTGGGGGCGACTAACCGGTAATGGGGAGCCAAAATTTGGTACTGACTTTTAAAGCTCAACCAAGAACTGGCCGCGCCATGCAAAAAAACTACAGTGGGCCCCTGGCCAGTTTCATAAGTTAAAAGGTAGCGCCCCTCGCCGCAAGCTACTTTCCTAACCTTAAATTGATCTTGAATATTGTCGCCGTAATACAAATTGTCGTGCAGCCAGCCCTCAACTATACTTTTCCCTGGCCATTCACGACTTTTTTATGGGCTCCTGCCCTATTAAGTGCCTGGCAGGGGGCCAAGCTAAAAATGAGAAGAGAGCGCCTTTATGCGTCTAGACGTCAAAACCTGGGCCTTACTTCCCCTGGCCGCCACCTTAAATATAGCCGGAGGCTGGTTGGCTTCAGCCCTAAAATTACCCCTCTACCTAGACTCGCTGGGAACTATTTGGGCAGCTTGTCTGGGCGGCCCGCTGGCCGGAGCGCTCACAGCTCTAATCAGCGGGCTTATTAGTGCTGCTGCCAATAGTCCTATATGGCTGTGTTTTTTGCCTCCGGCTCTGTTGGTAGGGTTGGCCGCCGGCTACTTAAGTCGCCAAGGCTTAATGCGCAACCTAGGCCTAGCGGCTTTTATGGGCTTAATTTTAGGCTTGGTAGCGGCCCTAGCTGCGTCCCCCATAGCGGCCTATGTGCTCCAAGGAAGTAGCGGCGGCGGTACCGATCTAGTGGTAGCGGCCTTCCGTTTGGCCGGGCTGAGCACTTTGCACGCTTGCTTAGCCCAAAGCTTAACTGTCGATCCTATTGATAAAATGATTAGCTGCCTTGTAGTCCAATCTTTAATTGGCGCTATGCCCACCCGCTTGCGCAGCAGCTTCCAAAATGGCGCTTACCTAGACAAGATAGCTCTTCCCGGCCATATATTTAAAGGGCAGCCAGCCACTTTAACCCCTTCGGCCCCTTGGCCCACTCGGCCGTCAGCTTCTTGGGCTAGCGGTTTTTATCGGCCAGGCACCAGCTTTTTACATAAGCTGACGGCCGAAACTAAAGAGATATTGCTTATTTTTGCCACCTCCGCCGCCTTGGCCTTTCCCCTCACCCTTCCCTGGAGCGACGCCCAGGGCAACCTACATTGGGCCCTTCTAGCTTACTTGCCGGGGCTAGCCCTAGCCTTAGGAATTTTAAGTTATTGTGGCGGCATAGCTATACCTTTTGGCCGCACTCTCTTACTAACAGCCCTTCCCCTCTCCCTCTCCATGATCTTAATTAACGGTTTTTTGGGGCCCGGCGACTTAAAACTTACCCTAGGAAACCTAGCCACCTTAAATTGGTCTAGACAAGCCGCTTACCAAGCTGCCCAAACGGCGCTGCGCCTTACCATTATTTGCCAAGCGGCCCTTTTATTGCTCTTTACCACCGACCAAGAAGAGCTTATGCGCAGCCTCGAGTCTAGAGGCGTGCCTCCCAAATTTGTCTACGCAGTTTTGGCAGCCATAAATTTAGCTCCCCAAATGATCAACCGCAGCCAACGCTTGTTGGAGATTCAAGCGGCTAGGGCTATGCCCTGGGGAGGCACGCTTAGACAGAAGATCGCTCGCCTTCTGCCTCTGGCCGCTCCTTTGGTGTTGACGGCAGCTTATGAAGCCGAGCAGAGCGCCCTGGCTTTAAGCTCACGCGGCTTCGGAGCGGCCAGACGACGCACTTATTTAAGTAATCCGCCCACCCCTTGGCCCGAGCGGCTCGGACAAGGAATCTTAATAATTTTAACTATAGGCCTCTTACTCAAATTATTTTTCTAAAAGTAAAGAAAGATGCTGGAACTTAAAGATTTTACCTTTACGCCCAAATTGGCAGCCCAACCGATCTTAGAAGCCATCTCTTTTCGGGCTCAAGTTGGAGAATCGATTTCTTTAACTGGAGCTTCCGGATCGGGTAAAAGTACACTTTTGCAAGCCCTAGCCGGCTTCATGCCCGATCTTATAAAAGGAGAGATAAAGGGAGAGTTAGAGCTTGACGGCCAGCCTATCCATAAATTAAAGGCAGAAGAGCGCCTCCATCTAATAGGTTATATCTCTTCTGAGCCCCGTTATCAGTTATCAGGGATTTGCTCTACGGTAAGAGAAGAAGTGGCTTGGAGTTTAGGCAATTTGGGCGTGAATCCAAGCCTAATGAACACCCGTACAGAAGATATTTTACAGACTTTCGATTTGCAAGACTTAGCCCAGCGCCATCCCCAATCGCTCTCCAGCGGCCAGCAACAGCGCCTAATTCTCGCCTCGGTACTTATTTGGGATCCGACTATTCTATTGCTCGACGAACCGGCAGCTTTTCTCGATACTAAGGGGCGTCAAACCCTTCTAGACTATATAACTAAGTCGTCTTCCCCTCGACGCTTAATTATATGGGCTTCTTCCAGTTTGGAAGAGGCGACCTATTTTCCGCGCTGGCTACAATTAGACAAAGGCCGACTTATTAGTGACGGCCCTCCTTGCTTGCTGCCCCATTCTGGCAGCCTCAAAGCCCCTTGGACTAGAGTCTTGCAAGGCTTAAATTTAGAAGAGCGCCAGCCCTTAAGTAACTGGCCACTAACAGAAGTAGGCTCGATAGATTTTTTGCGCCAAAATGGGCTAGCTTCAGCCTTTAAGCCAACTTCTTCCTCTTCCGATCCAGCACAAAACCAAGAGGAGCCACCTATTGAGCCGCCTGTTGAGCCACCAACTACAGCCGACAATTTTACCTTAAGCTGGCGCAATGTCTCTTTTAGTTATGATGGACAATTGCCCACACTAAGAGAGATTAACTTAACTTTACAAGCGCCAGATTGTGTAGCTTTCTGGGGAGCTAACGGAGCAGGAAAGACAACTCTAGCCCAAATGGGCAACGGTTTGTTGCGTCCTCAGCAAGGGGCCGTACTTATAAACGGCCAGGATACTAGCCCTATTCCTCCTTGGCAACTGGCTTCTCAAGTGGGCTTTGTCTTCCATAATGCACGCGAACAAGTATTTGCTTCTAATGTTTGGGCAGAGACGGCTTTTGGCCCCCAGAACTTAGGCTTAGCCCCCCAAGAAGTTGAGCGGCGTTGCCAAGAGGCTTTGGAGCTAACCCATTTGCTCAACTTAAAAGAGCTACATCCTTACGAATTGAGCAACGCCCAGTTGCGCCGCCTCTCTTGGGCCAGCGTTTTGGCTATGCCTATTCGGGCTGTCATAATGGACGAGCCTAATGCCGCACTAGATGAAGAAAGCTGGCAAATTTTTACCAATATACTCAGTTATTTGCGCCAGCAAAGAAAAGCTTTGGTTGTTTTAATTACTCACAATATAGATTTAATCAGTCAATATTGTCAGAAGATCGTTTACTTAGAGCGAGGCCGCCTCCTCGATTATGCCAGCCCAGAAGAGATTTTGCGTCGCCACCAAGACTGGCCGCGCCCCAGTGTAGAAAAGTTTGCCCAAGCTTTGCAAATCGATGGCTGTCCAATAAATATTGAACAATTAAGAGCTAAAATAGATCTGCAGGATAAACGCTAGCCCTTTCAAAAAGCATAGGGATATTTTTATGCGTTTTATGGAGGAATCCTTATGTGCTGGGCTTCAACCCTTCTGGCCGTTCCCGCTCTTACAGTTTTAGCTCTTGAGTTTGTTGCTTCATCCCGTGCCGATGCTGTCGTCAGAGCCGCCGCCGAACAAGTTGACAATATGCGTATCGAATACCATGATGCCAGCCATGCTCGTTTGCGCTTTTCTTTTCCCTTTCAAAATTCTGGTACCCAACAAGGCTTAGTTATCGACGCTCATGCTTGCTTACAACCTATAGGTCTGCGCTATTCAGACCTTCATCCTATCGTAAGCTTAATAAACCCTGAAGCGCCTAGAGAAGACGGTTACTGGGAAGCCGTTATTATTAAACCCGGTAAAAAACTGACTGCGGAAGTCGAGATTTGGCTGACCGCTCCCAATGTGCGCCAAGCCGTGGCCGAATTGGGTGAATTTAGAGTAGATATTAACTTCAAATACTACTGCCGCACCCCCATGAAATACAGACGCCAGGTTATTACCCTCAATAGCGCCGAGTTTAAAGAAGTAGCTCCCGAAAAGCGCAAAGTTGCTAGCGTTAAACCTCCTAAAAAAGAGATCGCTCCTGACGCGCCCGCTATTCCCGTCCCTACCCGCTTGCTTATGCCCGGCGACGACATTGTCGACGTAGTTAAAGAATACACTGCCGATATTGCCAAGCCCGGTGATATTATTGCCTTAGCCGAAAGTCCGGTAGCCATTATGCAAGGGCGCGTCGCTTATTGTGAAGATATTCAGCCCCGCTACCTGGCCCGCCGTCTCAATTTGTTCTTCGATATGAACTCTTCCCTTTCGTCAGTCTATTCTCTGGAAATGGCCTTCCGAGAAGTAGGTACGGGGAAGATTCTTTACGGTATGTTCCGGGCCCTAATCGGCAAACTTATCGGCCGTCCCGGCGAGTTTTATCGCGTTACCGGTCGTATGGTAGCTGCTATCGACGATTGTACCGGCACTTTGCCTCCCTTCGATAAACACGTAGTCTTAGCTCCGGCCTATCCTCAAAAAGTATGCCAAGAGATAAAAGAAGCTACTGGTCTCGACGTTACTATTGTCGACGCTAACGATTTAGGTAAAGTTGATGTCTTGGCTATTACCGATCCTAACCGTAAGATGGAAGTAGTCGAAGCCTTAAAGCCCAATCCCCAGGGTAATGCTGGCGAAATGACTCCTTTGGTAGTAATTAGAGACCGTCGCCCCACTCCGGCAATGATAAAAGTAATAAAGACAGAACCTATGCCTATACCTAGCCAAGTGGCTCTGGCCCCCCAAGTCTAAAACTTTCCCAAGTATAAAACTTCTCCCAAACTAAAGAGAGCTAAGAGCCTTAGGTTGGATTTATCCACTTACCCAAGGCCCTTAGCTCTACTTAATTAGGAGCTTATTTAACAAAACGCAAGAAAAGCAAACTTAGCTCAAATAGGGCGATAATAGGGCCAGCTACAATAGCACAAGTGAAGGCGTCAGGCGTAGGAGTAATAACGGCCGTCAATACCAAAATAGAAAAATAAGCTACCCGCCTAGATTCAGCCAACTTTTCGTAAGAGATAAGGCCGATCTTGGCCACTCCAATTACCACTATGGGCAATTCAAAAATACAGCCGCACACCAAAATCAACCCGGAAGCAAAGCCCACCACTTCGCCAATCGTCCAGAGAGCCGTAATACCGTCAGTTTGAAAACTAAGAAAGAAACGCCACATAATAGGCAGAGCTACAAACCAAGCGAAGGCGGCCCCGGCAGCAAAAAGCAACAGACAGAGAGGAGCTAAAGTAAATAACAAGCTGCGCTCCCGACGCTTAAGAGCCGGATTTACAAAAGCTCCTATATGGTAAATAATAACTGGCAAAGATATAACCAGTCCGGCTAGCATAGCCACCTTAATAAAAGCCATAAAAGCTTCGGTAGGACTAGTATATACAAAAGTAAAGCCTTGGCCAGCCAAAGCTCTCACCCTAGCCAGAAAACGATCTACATAACAGTAAGCTAGGCAACTAGCTATTAGCCAAGTGGCTACACACCAAAAGATCCGACTGCGCAACTCTTGCAAATGCTCAGTTAAGCTTAGTTCTACATCTTGATCGCCTTCTTCTTCATTACTGGAAGTTCCAGCTTCACTTGGGGCTTGAAGGGGCTCGTTTAGGGGCGATACTGGAGCTTCCATCTTTTCTGCTTTTCGATTTTCGTCCAAAACTTAGCCTTTTTCCTTAGTTGCAGATTTAGATACGGAAGGAGGCGAAGAAGGGGCCGAAAAGCCCTCTTGGTAGCCCTCCTTAAATTCTTGACCAACAGAACGCAGGCTATTAAGCATTTTTTTCCCCAACTGGCCAATATATTTGGGGCCGAAAAGCAAGACGGCCGCTCCCAAAATTAAAGCCCATTCTCCAAGTCCTAACCCAAACATAACTACTTAAACTCCACTAATTGCTATAAATCGAACCCAAGTTGTGAAGCTTCACTTTTAACTTTTTTATTTTGCTCCATACGTTTAAGCAAAGCTTGAGCCCTTTGTAACAAAGCTGAAGGCATACCGGCCAACTTAGCCACATAAATACCGTAACTGCGGTCGGCCCCTCCAGGGACGATCTTGTGCAAGAAGACTACTTCGTCCGGCAATTCTTTGACAGCCACTCTGAAATTGCTACAACCCTTGAGAGTACGCCCTAGCTTAGTCAATTCGTGAAAATGGGTGGCAAAAAGAGTTAGGGGCTTAGGCCCGTCGTGCAAATATTCTACTACCGCCTGAGCTATAGCCAAGCCGTCGAAAGTACTGGTCCCCCGCCCTATCTCATCTAAAACAACCAAAGATTTAGCCGTCGAATTATTGACAATATTAGCAGTTTCGCTCATTTCCACCATAAAAGTAGATTGGCCCAAATGGAGATCGTCGCTGGCCCCCACCCTAGTAAAAATTCTATCAAATATAGATAGTTTGGCTCGTTGGGCCGGTACAAAGGAGCCCATTTGGGCCAAAATAGCGATTTGGGCCACTTGTCTAAGCCAAGTAGACTTACCACTCATATTGGGGCCAGTCAGAATGATCATCGGCTTATCGCCACTTAAATGACAATCGTTAGGGACAAATTCACCCAAAGTCTGCTCCACAACTGGATGGCGTCCTTGGATAATTTCCGCCCAAGGCTCTTGGGTTAATTCGGGACGAACCCAAGAGCGACTAACGGCAATTTGGGCAAAGGAAGCGTAAATATCCAATTCGGCTAAAAGCTTGGCCAAACGGCGCAAAGCCGGGGTCTGAGCGGCGGCAGCTGCCCGCAGCTCTTGAAAGAGTCCATACTCCAACTTTTTAATTTGCTCTTGGGCACCTAGAACTTTTACTTCATGTTCTTTCAATTCGGGAATGATATAGCGCTCGCTGTTGACCAAAGTTTGTTTGCGCGTATAGTGGATAGGCACCAACTTAGAATTGGCTTTTGTCACCTCAATATAATAGCCAAAAACGGAAGTATAGCCGACCTTTAAATTTTTAATACCGGTACTCTCCCGCTCCCGCTCTTCTAAACGACTTAGCCACTCCTGGCCGTTAGCATGGAGTTGGCGCAACTGGTCGAGTTGCTCGTTGTAACCTTGGCGAATAATTCCCCCTTCTTTCAAAGAGAGGGGGGCCTCAGGATTGATGGCTCTTTCCAATAACTGGCTCAGTTGATCTAAATCGTGGGCATCTTGCTCCAAGCCCTTTTCTATAATTTGCCAAGCTGGAGATTTTAGGCCCTTAACTATTTGGACAAAGACCGGCACTTTGGCTAGAGAATCTCCTATACCTAGCAATTCTCGCGCATTAAAAGTTCCGTAGGAGACCCGAGCCAAAAGACGCTCTATATCGACCACCGTCTTTAATTCGCGCCTCAATTCGCCTCTAGCTTCTTCGTCTTCGACTAAATCTTGACAGAAATCGTGGCGCATTTTTATAGCCTCTCTGTCACATAAGGGGCGAAGAATCCACTCTTTAAGCTTACGCGCTCCCATAGAAGTACAAGTAGAGTCGATAGATCCCAAAAGGCTGCCTTTGCGCTCTCGCCCTAAAAGGGTCTCGACTAATTCCAAATTGCGCCGGGTAGTTTGATCGATAATTAAGTTGCTCCTGTCGGCTAAAAGGCGAGGCGCTTCTAAAGTGATAGTGTGATGCAAAGCGATATGCTTAATATAGTCGAGCATACAAGCTAGAGCCGCTATCCCCTGTTTATATTCAGATAGACCCAAACCAGCTAAACTGCCCAGCTTAAATTCGCGCTTAAGCATATCTTCGCAAACTTGACTCGTAGCGGAAAAGATTCGAGGCACTAAACTTAAAGTGCGCATTTGCCCCTTAAGCCCTTCAATTAAGGGGGCTACTTTATTGTCGACTACTTGCTCAGCATAAATCAGTTCCGAAGGCTGAAAACGGAGCACCTCTTCGGCTATTTGCTCGATATTTTCGCTCGAAAACTCACAACCGTAAAAATCGCCCGTACCTATGTCGGCAGCCGCAAAACCGACCCGACAGTTTTTGCCAAAGACTAGGCAAACTAAATAATTATGATCTTTGTCATCGAGGCTCTGCGTATCTAAAATAGTACCGGCCGTAACTATGCGAGTCACTTCCCGTGGCACCAGGCCTTTACATTCGGAAGGTAAGGCCATTTGCTCGGCTACAGCTACCCTATGGCCCTTAGCTACTAATACTCGCAAATAAGCTTCTAGAGTATGCAAAGGAATGCCGGCCATGGGAATTTTACGTCCGCCTCCTCCGTCCTTAGCTGTGAGGATAATCTCACCGTCTTTGGCAAAGATCTCCGCTCCGGGGCCGTAGGCTTCATAGAAATCGCCACACTGCATTAAAACTAAGCAATCAGGATTAGCTTCACATAAACTAAAATATTGTTGAAATAACGGAGTTAATTGTTCCTTGTTAGTGGCAAGCATAAATTTTAAGAATCGGTTCTCTCTCAAAAAATGGGTAGGGTTATCTATATTATTAGCTAGTTTTAAGCAAAAAAAAACTAACCCCTACTTTCTCGGGGTCAGTTTCAGCTAGGAAAAGTTTCCAAGGCGGGAACGGCTAGTCTTCGTCGTCCCAATCTTCGTCATCATCCTCGTCTTCGTCGTCCCAATCCTCGTCGTCTTCGTCCCAGTTTATATCGTCTTCTTCGTCATCCCATTCGCTGTCGTCTTCTTCGTCCCAATCGCTATCGTCTTCTTCGTCCCAATCGTCTTCCTCTTCGTCGTCTACATCGTCGTACAAATCGTCTTCTTCATCCCAATCGTCACGATTGCGTCTGGCACCATATCTAGTCTCGGCATCGTTCCACCACATAGCTCAGTTCTCCTTAGAACATTGAAAATAAAACAACTCGGCTGCAGAGCCTACAGCTTAGTCAAAACTTTATGACTTCAGATTCTTTTTTTAAGTTAATTGACCGAGTATGTCAAGCCATAAAGCCCTATAATCGAGAGATTAAATTACAATCGAAGGCATGAATTAAAGTTTATTCAATTTTGCCATTTTTTCCTAGACTCCCCACTTAAGCTGGACAATTTTTAGGAACAGGAAGAGCAAATTGCTGCTAGAAAGACAGGCGCTACCATGAAAAAGCGTCCTGTACCTACTGAAGAATTAGTATTTTCTGCCGAACACCTGAATAATCGCGGTCAATTTCAGGCTTGGCGCAGCAACGATACTCCAGCCCGATGTTATAGCGTAGCTCCTCAAGATCGCGCCCTTTGTATGATAGGCGGCAAAAAAAGGGGGGCCCGCCAGGCTTGGTTGCGCCAAGTGCTAGAGCCGGGCTCAGATCGCCGAGAAGCGGTTTGTCCCCACTTTGGCTTTTGCGGCGGCTGCACTTTGCAACATATAGAATACAGTAAACAAGTTCTCTTGAAGGCCGCTCCTATCGAGGCGGCTTTGCGTAATTTAGCCCCTCAAGTAAAGATCTTGCCTGTACAGGAAGCCCCCACCCCTTGGTATTATCGCAGCAAAGTAGAGCTGAGTTTTATTGACGATCGCTTAGGATTTAATATTCGCGGCCTCTTCCAAAAAGTTACCGATGTTGACGAATGTTTTATCGGCCCGCCTAGTAACAGAGAAGTGATAGCTAGGGTGCGCCAATGGCAAAAAAAACATAACTTCCCCGGCTGGAATCCCAAAAGTAACAGTGGATTTTTACGCTATTTAGTTATCCGTTACAGCTTTTACAGACGCCAATTTTTGGTAGCTTTAGTTACGACTAGGCCAACCTCTTTTACCCTCGGAGAAACTGATAACCCTTTACAAGAGTTGGCTAGAGAATTGATGGAAATAGAAGGTGCTACCGGAATTATTCACGTTATCCACGACAGTATCAGTCCTGTAGCTTCAGGTGAAGAAGAATATTTGTTGGTCGGCCAAGCCGAAATTCAGGAAAGAGTAAACGATCTGGAATTTTCTTTAGGCTGGCGCTCTTTCTTCCAATCCAATCCACCTGCCTATGCCCATATGTTGCGTACCGCTCGCCAGTGGGTAGGCTATCAGGAAAAGATTCTCGACCTATATTGTGGCGTAGGTAGCATAGGTTTATCTTTAGAGGGCCACCTTATAGGCGTAGAGGCTGTTCCTCAAGCTATTGAACACGCCAAACGTAATGCCGCTCGCTTGGGCCATTCGGCCGAATTTTACTGTGCCAACTCTGAAGATTGGCCCAGTTTGGGGTGCAGCTTGCTTATTTTGGATCCTCCTCGTAGTGGTTGTCATCCCAAAATGATTGAGCGCGTCGTCAACGAAGGGCCGGAAAGGTTGCTCTATATCTCCTGTAATTGCCACCGCTTTATCGAAGAGTACGCTACTTTGCAAAAAGCTTATCACTTAGTACAAGCTCAGCTTTACGATTTCTTCCCCCATACTCCTCATATTGAAACCCTTATGCTCTTAGAGAAAGTGAGCAAAGAATAAAATCAACTTTTTTTGTGAGGTTCGCAGACAATGTCTAAAAGAGTTTTAGTAATTAGTACCAGTTTAAGAAAAAAGAGCAATTCGCGATATATATATGCTTACTACTGCTGCTGACGAGGGAGAGTCTGTACCGGAAAAGGCTATCAACGGCTTACAAGGCTGGATCGACTGCTTTGCCAAGGCCCATTTGGCTGGCAGTATCTTTGTTGGCGGAGTTACCGACGGCGGAGAGATCGAGGGCCACCCAGCTTTGCAACAGGCTTACGCTTTAGGCAAAGCTATCTAGAACGGCTAACGATTTCACACTCGGTTCACACGGGGAATACTTTAGAGAAAGATAAACTTTCCAGAGAGCAAATGGTGCTTTTTTAACAATTTAAGAGAAAAAAGAGTTTAGTAAAAGTTATCGTGACTAGGGCCCATCTTTTCCATAGGTAATTAACTGCATAAAATAGGCTCAAGTTTGCATAGGTAAAAAGCATTTTTTGGTAGAAAGCGAGAAGCGAAAAGTAAGAAAAATATGCTGAAAGGATCTAACTGACGTGACAAATGACTGTCCGCTTAAACGTTTGACCAACCATTGGAGTCGCTGGTGGTCGGTTCGTCCTCTGTTTAAGTCTTCAATTTTAGTGCGCAGGTTAGTGGGCGAAGAGGACGCTCGCCTAAACGCTATCAACCTTTTAGAGCTAAAGCCGGGGCAGCGCGTACTAGATTTAAGTTGCGGTTTAGGGGCCAATTTGCGTTATTTACAAGCCACCGGAGCCGAGGTTGTGGCTGTAGACGAGAACCCGGAAAATGTTGAAGCAGCTCGTACAGAGATCCGTGCCAATCATCTTTTGAATATAAGAGCTATGAGCTTAAAAGAGGCTGAAAACGTCTTAGAAGAGGGCAGCTTCGACGCCATACTTTGTACCGGCACTTTTACCAGCAGCCCCAACCCTTACTTGTGTTATTACAATGCCTGTCGTTGGCTTAAACCCGGAGGGCTCATTGCAGCTGTAGATTATGTAAATAACGGACGTCTTGAAGATCAGCTGCTCTTTGGAGCCTTTATTTTCTCCACCTATATGCTGGCCGACAGCACTCCCAACAATGCCTGGGAATTTGGCTTAGGCTGTTTCTGCGACATTCTCTTTAACGAAGATATGCAGGGCGGCCTTTCTAAGTTGGTATTGGCTCGCAAGCGTCAAGACGGCGTAGTACCTCCGCCTCCTAAACGTGTAGAAATTCCTATTTGCAAGCCTCGTCAAGCCTCTTCACCAAAAGTTGTAGCAGAAAAAAAGAGCTAATTGAAGCTTAAGTAAGTTTAACCCTAAAGCTAAAATCAAAGATAATTGTAAGGGCACCAGCTTCACAAATAAGTATAGGGCGCCTTTTTTTGAAAGGTTTATTTATGGATTATCTGCCTTCTTCACAAGAAAAAAACAATATTACAGAATTGGACAGCGTCAGTTTTAACATTTGCGAGCAATTTCGTAGCGAGATCCAACAGCTCAAGCAAGAGCTCGTTTCCGTATCCGAGCAGAATGTTGATTTAGCTATCCAGTTAGAGCAAATCGATCAATTAAATGGCGTCATTACCGAGCGTGACAACAAAATTGAGTATCTTAATCAAGAATCGGTAGCTCTTAATAAAGTTATCAGCGATTTAAAGCAACAACTTAGCCAAGAGACCGAGCATTCTTTGAAGTTAGATTCACGTATTGAAGAATTGCTAGCTTTGGAAACGGAGTTGCGAGCTAGCCTTAAGCAATCCCAAGAGGAGTGTCTCGATCTTAAAGCCCAGATAGAGCACCATTTAACTACTATCGCCGATTTACAAGAGAAGCTTACTCAAGCTCAGGCTTCTAACGCACGCCATGTGGCTATTCTGGAAACTCTGGAAACGTATATGAGCAAGCCTCAAGAGCAAAAAGATAAGGAAGATATTCCTCCTCTTCTCCGTTTAAAAAATGCTTTGCAAGAAATTTTGGGTACGGTTGGCCAAGTTATCTTCAATCGCGCTTGCCGCTCAGTAGGCGCAAACTGTGACAACTTAGCCGAAGCCACATCTAATCAGTTACAGAGAGCAGCCACTTCTATTATTTCTCCCGCCATGCGTTTATGCCGCAGCGAAGAGATGATTCAAGAGTTATCTGGACGCATTCGCAATATCTGCGCCTCCGTAGGGACAATCGACCCAGAATTGGAAGCGGCTTTAGGAGCCTGGGCTAAAACAACCCCCACTACTCCTTCCGTAAGCTCAGATTCAGAGCCACAGGAACAAATTTCAACCACTCCCCAAGAACAACCTATCCAAGAAGTACAAGAAGAGACCGTCGCTGCCGAGCAACCATCCGCCATTCCAACTGACGAGCCTTCTGTCCAAGAGCTAAGCATTTTTGCTAACTACGAAACTACCGCCCCGGAAATTGAAGCTCAGGCCCAAGCTCAAGCTGAAGCCCAAGCCCAGGCAGAAGCCGAAGCTCAAGCCCAGGCAGAAGCTGAAGCTCAAGCCCAGGCAGAAGCTGAAACTCAAGCCCAAGCGGAAGCTGAAACTCAAGCGGAAGCCGAAGCTCAAGCTCAGGCGGAAGCTCAAGCCCAGGCAGAAGCTGAAGCTCAGGCCCGAGCGGAAGCTGAAGCTCAAGCCCAGGCAAAAGCGGAAGCGGAAGCCCAGGCAGAAGCTGAAACTCAAGCCCAAGCGGAAGCTGAAACTCAAGCGGAAGCCGAAGCTCAAGCTCAGGCAGAAGCGGAAGCCCAAGCCCAAGCGGAAGCGGAAGCCCAAGCCCAAGCGGAAGCCGAAGCTCAAGCCCAGGCAGAAGCTGAAGCTCAAGCCCAAGCGGAAGCTGAAACTCAAGCCCAAGCGGAAGCTGAAACTCAAGCCCAAGCGGAAGCTGAAACTCAAGCCCAAGCGGAAGCCGAAGCTCAGCCCCCAGCAGAAACCGAAGCCCAGTCTAGAGAGAAGGCAGCGGCTGAAGCTCGGGCTAAAGAAGAAGCTGAAGCCAAAGCTAAAGCGGAAGCGGAAAATATTGTCAGCGTAGGCGGACGTACTTTTAACTTTGTGCCTTTTGATTCCACTAGTTATGTGCCCAAACGTCCTCCGCATTCAGCTAAAGGCAAGACTAAACGCAGCAAAAAGGGTGCCAGTCAAGCTACCAAATACTCTTATAAGAGCAGCTATCAAGACGAGCCCCAATTCGCTCCTCCTTCAGCATTTTTTAAAGGCAACTCTACCAATATAGATAATTATCTGATTAAGGTACCACCGGAAAGCGAGGTAGAGACGACCGAAGCCCCTTATGTTCCTCCGGTAAGCGTCCAACAGAGTGCTCGCGAGCAATATGAGGTTATTCCTGTTGAGGAAGCTGCCCCCCAATACGTAACTCCCGTTCAAGAGGTAGCTCCCATTCAAGAGGAAGTTTATCCAGCTGAGCCGGTTCAAACTGCACCTGTAGAGCCGACAGTCCCGGCCTCCAGACAGCGTATGCCTCTGCTGCGCGGCGGAGCCTCAGGATTGCCACAGCAGCCCGCCCTGACTTTAAGAGCCGGTATTTTACATAGTTCTAGACCAGCTCAGCCCCCACAGGAGCAACCGTCGGAGAATCCCCAACCGGCCAAAAAGAATAAACGTAAGCGTTAAGTAAAACAAAAAGAGCTTGGATTTACTCGTAAATCCAAGCTCTTTTCGTTGGCGAATAATATTAAGGCCGCCGTTGTAGAAGTATAACGGCGGCCTTAATACTGTTTATTTAGTTTTGACGATGATGACTGGCTGCTGCGTCTAAGTTGTTTATCAATTTAACTAAGATGGCAGCTTCCTGATCGCGCCTATATTTATTAAAGTAATCGAGCAAATCCATCAATTCGTTGCGACAATCGTAAGCTTCTTGGTCACGCCCTACAATAAGGTAGGCTTCAGCCAAACGAGCTCTGACGGCGGCTTGCTCCATATAGTGGCGATCATTGCTAATCTCGCTATCTCTGGAATAAAATTCTAAAGCCCAAGAGAAATCGTCAATTGCAGCTTCACAATAACCAGAAAGCATACACAGCTCGGCTAAACGGCGATAAGCTTCAGCCATAGTCATATTTTCGTTATAGCCATTGTTAAGTACAATGTTACCTTGATTTACGGCATCACTGTAAACTTGCATAGCCTCGTCCGTTTGATTCATCTTCTCATAAACTTGACCGAGCTTAAGCAAAGTGTTGACAGCGTCTACACGCGAATCTTCACCCAATCCTAAGTCGATAAGCTTGAGATAGATTTCGATAGCTTTGCGGAAATAGACAACGGCTTCGGCGTAAAATTGCAAACTATCGCCAAATTCGCCGGCCTGACGCTCCATATCACCCCACCAAGGCCAGGCGGCAGAGTCGTAACGATTAGCTAAATAGGCGCGACTCATCTCGCAAGCATATTTGGCCGCTTGCCAAGCGCGACGTCCTAAACCGTTTTCAAACATAGCATAACCGGTTGAGTTCATGCCCTCCAAACAAGCAGCCATAACTTCACCCAACTCTCGGCTATCGGTTAAACAATTTACGGCTCCCAACACATTTCTAAAGCAGCGCTCAGCTCCCTCAAGATCGTGGCCATCTAAACAAGCAAAACCATGATCTACCTCTTGAAGGGCCGACTGGCGATCGTAGATATTGGCTCCCTGGTTTTGTGAAGGAGCTACAAATTCACTTACTAAACCAGGAGCCGGTTCGTACATAGGCTCGGCTACTGGCTGCTCGTAGGTGGCAGCTTCAGGCCCAACAGGAGCCGGTTCGTATATAGGCTCGGCTACTGGCTGCTCGTAGGTGGCAGCTTCAGGCCCAACAGGAGCCGATTCGTACATAGGCTCAGCTACTGGCTGCTC
>CAKUDB010000021.1 GCA_934644775.1 uncultured bacterium
GGGTTACTTTGAGGGTAAAATTATTACTAATGAGCAAGGGCAAAAAGTTAAGCTTAATGAGAAGCAAGCTAAAAAAATATACAAATACTTGCTTAAAAATGACTACATTGATGAAGAAGACAACATTACCGAAAAGTATCGCACTGAAGCTGCTGCCGAGTGTTTAGCTCCTTGGCCAGAGGAGTTGCAACCTATACAAGAAGGCGTGCAGCAACTTATTCAAAACGTCTTTGACGAAAGCAAGTTGCAAGAAATGACTGAAGATGGTAATAAACCTAAGCTCCAGGACAACGACCTAAATGAGCGTTTTTATAAAAGTGAGTTCCAAACTCTCTGGAAAGCTATCAACCATCATTATATTTATACCGTAAACTTCGATTCCCAAGAGCTAATAGACAAAGCTGTTAAGGCTATCGATGCTGAACTTTATGTCAGTAAATTGCTCTATACAGTAACTTACGCCAGCCAAAAAAGTTCGCTTAATGCTGATATGCTGCAAGAAGGCAGCAGCTTTAACAAAGCCAAAAATCATACTTCGGTAGTAAAGACTGGACAATCTGGACAAGCAAAGTATGACTTGATAGGGAAAATTGTTGAAGGTACAAATCTAACTAGACGCACTGTCGGTAAAATTTTGCAACTTATCAAGCCGGAAACTTTTGCTAAATATGCCGCTAATCCCGAAGAATTTATCGCCAAAACTATTAAAATTATCAAAGAGCAAAAAGCTTCAGTAATTGTCGATCATATTACCTATAACACAACCGATCGTACTTTTAGTAGCGATATTTTTACTCAAGAAAAAATTCGCACTATGGATAAAGCCTATAAAGCTGCCAAAGCTATTCAAGATTATATTTTTACCGATGGTATGGCCAGCTATGTAGCCGAAGACGGCAGCGAGAAAAAGAGCGTAGAGCGCAAGTTCGCTGAAGACTTAGACAAAGCCGATGAAGTTTACATCTACGCTAAGTTGCCGCGTGACTTTTATATTCCTACGCCAGTAGGCAATTATTCTCCCGATTGGGCTATTGTTTTCCATGAAGGAGCTACTAAACATATCTACTTTATATCTGAAACTAAAGGCAGCTTGGAAAGTTTGCAACTTAGACCTATCGAGAAAGCTAAGCTTAATTGCGCTGAGCAACTTTTTAGCAAGTTGTCTAATGGTTTAGTTATTTATAAGCAAGTCAGTAATTACCAAGATTTACTCGACAAAGTTATGCAATAGAGTAGGAAAGGCAAGTTGTAAGTAATGAACTTGGCAACCAGTTACATTATAAATAATATTGACGGTACATTATATAACGATTTACTCAAGAGAATAACTCCTGGTAGTAAAATTTCCATAGCGGCAACTAACTTTTCTATATATGCTTACTGCGAACTTAAAAAGCCACTGGAAAAAGTAAGTGAGTTTCGCTTTATCTATACTTCTCCTAATGAAATTGGTTACGAAGTTGATCAAGATAGTAGCAAAGAGTTTTATATTCCCGATTTGTATGGCACAGAGTTTGAGATTAAATTGCGTAACGAGATGAATCAAAAAGCCCTAGCTCAAGAATGTGCCGATTGGATACGCAAAAAAGCTAAGTTCAAGGTAAATCAAACTAAGAAGAATATACCAGGCTTTATACTTATTGAATCTAGCGACAGCAAAGGCAACCTTTCTCAAATTTTGTATCAACCCTTTAATGCCTTTACTACTGTGGATCTAGGTTGCGAAAGTGGTAATGATTTGTATACTCTCATAAATGTATTTACTGAGCAAACCACTCAAACTAGACGCCCTATTGATATTTTTTATAAAATTTGGCCTGACAAAACAGCCACTAAAGATATTACCGCTCAAATGATTGCTCAATTTAGTTGTGCCTACAAAGAAAATTCGCCTGAATTTATTTATTTTATTATGCTTTACCATATTTTTAGCGAATTTTTGCAAGATCTCTCCGAAGATGATCTCCCCAACGAAGCTACAGGTTTCAAAAATAGCTTAATTTGGAATAAACTCTACAACTACCAAAAAGATGCAGTGCTGGCTATTATCAACAAGATAGAAAAATACAATGGCTGCATTTTGGCTGATAGCGTAGGTTTAGGCAAAACTTTTACCGCTTTAGCTGTGATTAAATATTACGAAAGCCGCAATAAGTCCGTGCTTGTGCTTTGCCCTAAAAAGCTGGCCGCTAACTGGAATACCTATAAAGATAATTATGTAAATAATCCCATTTCCGGCGATCGTCTCAATTATGATGTATTGTTCCATACTGATTTATCCAGGACGTCTGGTGTGTCAAACGGCATTGATTTATCTCGTTTCAATTGGAGCAATTACGACTTAATAGTTATTGACGAATCACACAATTTCCGCAACGGTATAGGCACTCGCCAGGGCGAAAATCGCTACCAAAAACTTATAAATAAAGTTCTGCGCAGTGGCGTTAAAACTAAAGTCCTTATGCTTTCGGCAACTCCAGTTAATAACAACTTTAGCGATTTAGAAAACCAGCTGGCTTTAGTTTATGATGGCGGCGACTCTTCTAAATTAGATGAAAAGCTCAATACCTCTAAAAGCATCAACAATATTTTTACCCAAGCTCGCAGTGCTTTTAAAGAGTGGAGCAGATTGTCTATTGAAAAGCGCACTACCGATACTTTATTAAAGAAGCTTGACTTTGATTTTTTCGAACTTTTAGACAGTTTAACTATCGCACGTTCACGAAAGCATATTGTTAAATATTACAATACAACAGAAATAGGCGTTTTCTCCCATAAAAATAGGCCCATTTCTTTGCGTCCGCCTCTTACCAACATAAGTAACTTAAATTCAGCAGCTACTTATAGCAAAATTTATGGGCAGCTTATGACTCTTAGTTTAGAAATTTACACGCCTTTTAAGTATATTTTGAAAACTAAAAAAAACGAGTATATTAGGAAGCTGGCTCGCAAGCAAAGCAGTAAATTATCTGATGATAAAAAGCTAAAATTCTTTGAAGGGCGCGATAATGGCGTCATTCGTTTAATGGCTACTAACCTTCTGAAGCGTTTGGAAAGTTCTATCCATTCTTTCAAAATTACTTTAGAAAAAATGATCTTTTTAATTGATAATACAATTAAAAAGATTGATGATTATGAAAATGAAAGTTTAATTCACCAAACTGCTAGTAAGGAAATTGACACTTTTGAGCTCTCCGAGAGCGAAGATTTGGATATTAGCGATGAAGAAACAGAGTTTTTCACCGAAAGTAAAAGAGTAAAAATTGCTATTGCTGATATGGATTATGTAACTTGGCGTGCTAGTTTGCGAAAAGACGTAGCTATTTTAAAAGATGTAGCTAAAGCGGTACAAAATATTACTCCAAAACATGATGCCAAATTGCAAGAATTATTGCGCATAATTTCTAAAAAAATTGAGCATCCTATCAACGTCGGCAATAAAAAGATCATTATTTTTTCAGCTTTTTCTGATACAGCTAGTTATCTTTACGATTATGTCAGTCAATATGTAAAAGCTAAATATGACTTAAACTCTGCACTTGTTACTGGCGATAAGGAAAAAACAAATTTAAAAGTTGAATGTAGTAAAGCTCTTCGCTTAAACGATATTTTGACCTATTTTTCGCCTATTTCTAAAGATCGAGACAAGATCTTTCCTGGCAGCCGAGATGATATTGATATTTTAATTGCTACCGATTGTATTTCTGAAGGTCAAAACTTACAAGATTGCGACTATTTAGTCAATTATGATATTCACTGGAACCCTGTGCGCATTATTCAGCGCTTTGGACGTATAGATCGTATTGGCAGCCACAATAAGTGTATCCAGCTAGTCAATTTTTGGCCCGACGTAAACTTAGACGATTATATCAGTTTAGAAGATCGCGTCAGAGATCGCATGAAACTTACCGTCATGGTTAGTACGGGTGATGATAATCCCATTAGCGAAGAAAAAGGCGACCTAGAATATCGCAAGCGGCAGTTACAGCGTTTGCAAAATGAAGTTATCGATATTGACGAAGACTCTGAAGGCGGAATTTCCATTATGAACTTAGGCTTAAATGAATTTCGTCTCGACTTACTCGATTATATAAAAAGGCATGGCCATTTAAATAAAAAACCCTTTGGTCTTTACGCTGTAGTGCCAACTAACCAAGATTTGCCCGAAGGCGCCATATTTATTCTGAAAAATATCAATCCCAATATGAACATCAATAGCAAAAACCGCATCCATCCTTTTTATATGATCTATGTAGGTAAAGATGGCCGTATTCTTTGCAATTATCTCAACCCTAAGAAGTTGCTGGACGACGTGCGTTTACTCTGTCGCGGCGAAGCTGAACCTATAAAGATACTGTGCGATAAATTTAATGCCGAAACAGATAACGGCAAAAATATGAAAGCTATGTCTAAATTGCTCAATAAAGCTATAAAATCTATTATCGATACAAAACAAGATGAAGATGTAGACAGCTTATTTAGGCCCGGCGGTACTTCAGCTTTAGAAGGTGATATTTATGGTTTGGAAGACTTCGAGTTAGTTTGCTTCTTTGCTGTCAGGGAACTGTAAAAAATGGCAGAGGAGATTGGCAATATGTGGAATTTTCCACCAGAAACAAAATTGGCTGCAGCAAATGCTAATGTATTTAAAGGAATACGCGAGCGGTTTAATGACAGTTTGTCTACTGGGCAAAGGAGCTTGACAAGAGCTTTTAAGCGTCAAATAAAAGATATACTTTGGCTAAATAAATTGGCAGCCAATACTTTACATTTAAAAGAAGAACAACCAGCTAGAGAAATACAAGTCTTTGCCCTTGAGTTGATTGAATCAGAGTTACATAGAGAGATTCTCCAACAACTAGACAAAATCGTGCCTTATTACATTTTGTTTATTTTGCGCTACCAAAATAGGCGTAGAGCCATTATAGCTTATAAAGAATTTGATAAAGAAGGCAGTGTTTCCAAGGTTGGCCCTTACTTTGGGACAGGCTGGCTAGCCGAAACAGAGCTTCCGTTAGAATTTAAGGCAGCTTCTTCCATAGAAGAACTGTATACTAATATTGTACGCCAAGTAGCCGGGCCGACTTTAAGTTATTTCGATACTTCACGCTCTTTAAAAGAAAATATTAAGGTCCAAACTCAGCTTGAGCACCTCCAAGCCCAAATAGATAAGTTAAATCAGAAAATACGCAGAGAAAAACAACCCAAAGAAAAACATAGACTGTTCGCTTGCAAAAAAGAATTAGAAACGCAAAAGCAATATTTTATTATCAACTTATAAAAATGGTATATAATATATCCCAAAATAGCACTATAAATATACAAATATGTTTTATAACTTCCTATTTTTTAAGGTTTTATACATTAAAAATAATAAATTGGTCTCTAATACTATTGACTAATAAATTTGCTTTTGCTATATTCTGGGTAACAAAACTGCATATATAACCTCATCCTATTAAAATCTTATAACAACCAGTGCTGCGTAAATTATGCGGCACGTAAATGGCCTCTGAATAGTCGATAACAGAGGCTTATTTATTTCCTGGCTATTTTTATGTATAATTTTGTAGAAGATTTGACTTTTGTACCATAAATAGTGTTGTTTTTTATGGAGAGGGGAATTTATTATTAAGATGAATGCTGACCGGTTTGAGCAAATATTAGAAATTGGCGAAACAGTTGCCGTTGAATTTAAACGTTGCGGAAACGGTATAGAAGATGATGTCTATGAAACGGTTTGTTCATTTCTAAACAGGTTTGGTGGAGATATTTTTTTGGGTATTTTAGATGACGGTACAGTTTGCGGAGTTTCTGAAAAAGCAGCACCTGATCTTATAAAAAATTTTATCAAGCGTATTAGCAACCAAAACAGTTTCACTCCAACAGTATACTTAGCTCCTGAAATTCTTAATTGTAATGGTAAAACTGTTATCCATATACATGTTCCGCCTAGTGCTGAAGTACATAAATTTAAAGGTATAATTTATGATCGTATTGATGATTCTGATATAAAAGTAAGTGCCACATCTCAAATTGCGCAGATGTACATTCGTAAGCAAAACATATTTACAGAACGCAAGGTATATCCTTATGTTGAAATGGCTGATTTACGTTTGGATTTACTTCCTAAATTACGCCTTATGGCAGCAAATAGTACCGGCAATAAACAGCATCCTTGGATAAGCATGTCCGATGAAGAGCTTTTAAAAAGTTCAAGGCTATACAGTATGGATCGTGCTACTGGAGAAAAAGGCTTAAATCTGGCAGCAGTTATGTTGCTAGGTAAAGATGATGTCATCGCTGACATTGTACCGACTTATGTTACGGACGCCATTTTGAAAAGGGTAAATATTGATCGCTATGATGATAGAGAAATTATAAAAACCAATCTAATCGAAAGCTACGAGCAACTTATGGAGTTCGGCCGTAAACATTTATCTGATAAATTTTTCCTTGATGGAGACCAAAGAAAAAGTTTGCGTAACATAATTACACGCGAAATTGTGGCCAATACGCTTATTCATAGGGAATTTACTAGCTCTTATCAAGCTAAGTTTATTATAGAGTCTGATAAAATGTACGTTGAGAATGCTAGTAGAGCTGTGCAAAACGCTATTATAACTTTGGATAATTTAGAGCCAAATCCCAAAAATCCTATAGTTGCTGCTTTTTTTAGAAATATAGGTTATGCCGATCAACTTGGTTCAGGCGTTAGAAATTTATTCAAATATAGCAAATATTATTCAGGTCAAAATCCAGAATTTTTTGAAGGTGATATTTTTAGAATTATTGTGCCTTTAGATGAAGCTACTACCCAAGCTACCACCCAAGTCACCCAAGCTACCACCCAAGTCACCCAAGCTACCACCCAAGTCACCCAAGCTACCACCCAAGCTCGGTCTATTGATAATGAGCAAAAAGTTGTAAGTTTACTTCAACAAAATCCGAACGCTTCGCAGGCGGAAGTTGCTGCAAAGCTAGGGATCAGCGCTAATACAGTTAAGTATTATATCAGAAAATTACGCGAACTTGGACGTTTAGAACGAATTGGCTCATCGCAAAAGGGCAAGTGGGTAATAAAATCCTAGCCATGATTCCAAAAGTATACATAAGAATATACAAAGGAGAAAAGTATAATTGATATATACTAACACTTATGATTCTATGATTGGCAGCTTGTTGCTGGCTGCTGACGATATAGGTTTAGTCGGTTTATGGCTCAATAGCGATCGCTTTTATGCCAATTTGTTGGCCAACTGTGAGTCTGTTGTCAAAGAAACGCCTATTTTAGAGGCTGTCAAGCGTTGGTTAAACGCGTATTTTAGTGGACATGAACCAAAAGTTGAGGTGCCGCTTCATCTTATCGGCACGCCATTTCGCCAGGAAGTTTGGAAGTTACTTTTGCAAATTCCTTATGGCAAAGTAATTACATATGGAGATTTAGCTAAAAAAATAGCTGAAAAAAGGGGAGTTGCTTATATGTCTGCTCAAGCAATAGGCGGCGCTGTCGGCCATAATGAAATTTCAATTATTATTCCCTGTCATAGAGTTATTGGTGCTAATGGTAACTTAACCGGTTATGCCGGCGGAATTGATAAAAAGCTCAAATTGCTTGAGCTGGAAGGCGTAGATACGAAGAAGTTGTTTTTGCCTAAAAACTATAAAGCCAATGCCTAATATTGCTAAGTTATTTTATAGCTTAGTGCACGCACTTGTGAATAGCCTCTGTTTAGTTAATGAACAAAGGCTTTATTGTATATTTGGCGATCATGAAGTGAATATTTTATTGTAGGTATTTTGCCACCAAGCTCAAAAGGGCAGTTCGCATATTTGTAGTTTGATAGCGGAAAAGGAAGCAATAAAAATGGACTTAAATCAACTAACAAGAAAAGTTCTTGATGGCGACCAAATTACTAAAGAAGAAGCACTTTTCTTGTACGAACAGCCTCTTTTAGAACTATGTGAAAAGGCTAATCAAATTCGTCAGCATTTTTGTGCTAATCAATTTGATATTTGTACAATTATCAATGCTAAAAGCGGAAAATGTTCTGAAAATTGCAAGTATTGTGCCCAATCAGCTCACAATCATACTAATGCTGTCACTTATCCGCTCCTTTCTAAGAAAGAAATTGTCGATCAAGCTAAAGTTGATCATGAGCAAGGAGTCCTTCGTTACTCAATTGTAACTTCAGGAAAGCGCTTATCTGATGCTGAAATAGACGCTGTTTGCGAAGCTGTTCGAGAAATTAAAGAAAAAGTAGGAATCTCTGTTTGCGTTTCCTTAGGGCTGCTGAATGAACAACAATTTCGCAAGTTAAAAGAAGCTGGCGTAACAAGAGTGCACAACAATTTGGAAACTTCTCGCAGAAATTTCCCCAACGTTTGTACTACGCACAAATTTGATGACAAAATACAAGCAATTAAGGCAGCCCAGAAGGCCGGTCTTTCCGTTTGTAGCGGCGGCATCATGGGACTTGGTGAAACGGTCGAGGATAGGATCGATATGGCTTTTAGTTTGCGAGAACTGGGTGTACTTAGCGTACCTGTAAATATGCTAAATGCCATTCCCGGTACGCCATTTGCCAATAATAAGAGATTGACTAATGAAGATATGTGCAGAATTGTCGCTGTCTATCGTTTTATTCTTCCCAAAGCTTCTATCCGTCTAGCTGGTGGACGAGGTTTGCTGCCAGATAAAGGAAAGAGTTGTTTTACTTCAGGAGCAAACGCTGCCATTTCTGGAGATATGTTAACAACTGCTGGAATTACCACAAAAACAGATATGGCCTTATTAAAAGAACTTGGGTATGAGGCAGAAATTTGCAATGAGTAAAAATCTATTTATTACCGGAACTGGAACAGATGTAGGCAAAACATATGTGACAGGTTTAATTGTCAAAAAGCTCAGAGAAAAGGGGATATCTGCGGCCTATTATAAGGCGGCAATGAGTGGCAATGAACGCAGAGCGGATGACACTTTAATTCCAAGTGACGTCTTACAGGTAAAAAATATGTCTGGAATTGAGCAGCCTCTTGAAGAAATGTGTCCGTATATTTATGAAACAGCTGTTTCTCCGCACTTGGCAGCAAAACTTGAGGGCAATCCTATTAGCATGGAATGTGTGCTGAAAAATTTTAACCATGTTTGCCAAAAGTATGATTATGTTACCATAGAAGGTTCAGGGGGAATTGTTTGTCCGCTTCGTTTTGATGAGCAAAAAATTCAACTTGAGGATTTTATTAAAGCTTGCAATTTAAGTTGCTTAGTAATAGCTGATGCGGGACTTGGTACTATCAATGCGGTTGTATTGACGATTGAATATATGAAAGCTCGCCAAATACCTATAAAAGGTATTATCTTCAATCATTACGAGCCGGGCAACCAGTTACATGAAGATAACCGTTTGATGTGTGAAACTATGACTGGCTTAAATGTAATTGCTTGTATAAAGAATGGCGATACAAAGTTAGATCTTCCATTGGAAATTTTGGAAGGACTTTACGAATAGAGTAGAGGGACACGTATAACATGATTTGGTATCCGTATCAACAGATGAAAATAATGAAGCCTCCCTATAAAATTATCAATGCGCAGGGAGTTTATTTATATACTGAAGACCAGAAGTTGATCGACTCTGTATCCTCTTGGTGGAGTGTGATCCACGGATATAACCATCCTGAACTCAATCTAGCTATAAAAAAACAGCTGGAGAGATTCGCCCACGTAATGCTGGGTGGTTTAACCCATGATCCGGTAGAACAACTTTCTGCAAAACTTCAGAGCTGGCTGCCTGGAGATTTGGATTATTGCTTTTTCTCTGATTCTGGCAGCGTTGCAGTAGAAGTTGCCCTTAAAATGGCCTTGCAATACTATATGAATCGCGGAGAAAGCCAGCGTACTATGGTATTGGCGTTAGAGCATGCATATCACGGAGACACGTTCAAAACTATGGAAGCGGGCGATGATGAAGATTATCATTTTGTTTTGAACGCCTATGGAAAAAGCAATTATGTTAAGCATATTCCTACCGATATAAAAGCTCTCGAACAGGCCTTTACTCAATATCATGACCGCTTAAATTGCTTTATAGTCGAGCCTTTGTTGCAAGGCGCAGGCGGCATGAGAATGTATGATGTTTCCTTTTTGAAGCGTGCACGTGAGCTTTGCGATCAATATGGTATACTTCTTATTTTTGACGAAGTAGCTACAGGTTTTGGACGTACCGGAAATCGTTTTGTAGCGGATTTAGTTTTGCCAGATATCCTTATTTTAGGCAAAGCTTTGACCGGCGGATATATAGGTCACGCTGTAACAGTAGCCAATCACAAGGTATATGACGGTTTTTACGATGATAATCCTACTCATGCACTAATGCATGGTCCTACATTTATGGGTAATGCCTTGGCTTGCAGCGTGATATTAAAGTCTATCGAGTTATTCGAAAAATATGACTATATGTCTAAAATACGCAGAATTGAGGAAATAACCCATCGTGAAATGGACGGTTTTTCTGATTCGCGTATTAAGGAAGTTCGCATAATGGGCGGATGTATATGCATCGAAGTATACGATCCAGCTACTATCAAAGGATATCAGCAATTTGCCTATGACCGTGGAGTATTTAGCCGTCCATTTTTAAACTATTTATACGCCATGGTTCCTTATGTGATTGAAGAAGACGATCTAGTTAAAGTTTTACAAACTATAAAAGAATGGTTTTCTAAATAAGATCGCCAAATACTAATAAAAACTGTTAATTGTTGATAAAAGTATGTATATTTTGGTGAAAGTTAAGCGTTTGCCAAGATAGCCAGTTTGCAATAAAGGCTTGCTGCCCTATATTTATAGTTAGTTATGGCTAATTGGGCTTAGCTAAAACGGTTTTTGGCAGCAAGCTTTTTTTTTATATTTTTGAGCTAAAAGCGCTAAATAACGCAAAAATAGCCACTTTATTACAAAAACTAAGGTTCACGCATAACAACTTGGCATAAGTATCTGTTGAACTGGTCGTATTCAAGCTGAGATAATAAGCTAGGAGAAGACATTACAATTAGTTTATGGCCAGCAAATCCATGGCGGTAGGGTAGATGCACATGTTTAAAAGTATTGGCCATAAAGCCGCAACGCTCGTAGAATGCTTTTCTACGTTTTGCAACGTCATCAACTAAGGGATCTATTTCCAAAATTAGCTTTTTATCAGCATATTCTTTTCTTAATAATTGCAAAGTTCTTTGACCATATTGTTTATTTCTAAGTTGCGCATTTATGGCAAAATGCTCTATATAAAATAAATTGGTTAAACTCCCAAAAACAAATAATTCCTAACCATTGATCAGAATCACAAATAATATTAAATTTATATTCATTGTCTTGCAAAATTTTTATCTGAGATTCTGATCGTCTCTGTTTTATACATAGAATCGTTGTGCGAAGTTAATCTTTTAAAATGCATTCGAACCCCAAAAGTATGAGCATGATATAAAAAAACATCACACGATATTATGATCATGTATGATGTTATAGTTAAGCATTTAACCATATATATATACCTATAATACTACATATACGTATGATCGCCAAAGAATAGTTTGGCGATCATAAATAAGATTGAATTTTTATTTATCAAGAGATTCAGGATAGAAAGAAAATGAATTTTAAGTATGTACTGAGATTATGTTTTGTCTCATGTTTAGTTTTTTACTTACCGTCGTGATATAAACTCTGTGAGCTTATAGTTCATATCTCCATTTTCTTTTATTAGGAGGTAAATTTTATGATCATGGAATCTCTAGCGCAGCGTCGCAGTTATTATACTATCAATAAAAACTTGCCAATTACTAAAGTGCAGCTCGTAGAAACTATAGAGCATATTACCGAACTGGTTCCTGATGCTTTCAATATGAAAAGTGCTCGAGTAGTTATTGTTTTAGGAACTAAGCATGATCAACTTTGGGACGTCATTTATGATGCTTTTGATGGCAAGGTCTCTAAAGCTAAAATTGACAGCTTCAAAGCCGGCGCTGGGACAATTCTGTATTTCTACGATAAAAACGTTGTTGAAGGACTTCAAGCCAAGTTTCCCCTTTATGCTGCCAACTTCCCTATTTGGGCCAATCAAGCTAACGGTATGCTGCAAATTTGCCTTTGGAGCGCTTTGCGCGAACTTGGCTTAGGCGCTTCCTTGCAACATTACAATCCAATCATCGATACTGCCGTATATCAGCTATTCGATTTACCAGAAAACTATGTACTTTTAGCTCAAATGCCCTTTGGAGGTATTGTTGAAGAGCCTCAAGCCAAAGAAAAGGAAAATATTAAGCAGCGAGTGACTGTATTTAGTTAAAGAAAAAAGCTGTACGACCAAATAATTACTGATTCATACACTTTCTTAGTGCGTGGAACATACAGAAAGAGCAAGATTTAGTTGCCAAACAACATTTCCTCTGCTCTTTCTTTGTATTTTTTAACACGTCAAAAAGAAATTTTGCTTGCAAAGCGAATGGCCGCCACATTAAAAATTTGATTTACAAAATAATGTACCTACAATATTTATAAATAAAAAAGAAAGCGGAAATATTTCTATGGTCAAAGGTGTTATTTTTGATTTTAACGGCACGCTTTTTTATGATACGCCGCAACAAGAAAAAGCTTGGCGTGAATTCGCTTGGCAAAATTTCAGGCGCGACATTAGCGATCAAGAATTTAAAGAACTTATTCATGGACGCAATGCCAATTTTACTCTGGAATACTTAGCCGACCGCAATTTAAGTAAGGCTGAAGTTGACGCCTACGTAAAAGCTAAAGAAACTGTCTATATCGATATTTGCGAAAAAGATCCACAAAATACTCACTTAAATAACGGCGCCGAACGCCTTTTAGATGAGCTAAAAGAGCGCAGTCTTCCTTTAGCTATAGCTACTGCTGCCCCTAAAATTAACATAGATTACTACATTAAAAAATTTAATTTGGAGCGTTGGTTTCCTCTCGATAAAATTATTTATAATGACGGCACTATTAAAGGTAAGCCGGCACCAGATTTTTATCTTAAAGCTGCTCAAGCTTTGCAATTAGATAGTAAAAATTGTCTTGTTTTTGAAGATGCTATTTCCGGTATTCAGGCTGCTTACAATGCCAATATAGGCAAAATTGTCGCTATTACTACCACTGATATGGTAGAAAAATTTAGGCATATGAATGAGCTGTGTGCTGTAATAGATAGAGATAGCTTTGACAATTTTGATCGTTCAATTCTTGGTTAAGGAAACAGAGAAAACATGCGCAGAAAAGATCGAGAAGTAACTGACAAAAACGAAATTACCAATATTATCCGCTCTTGCTCTTGCTGTCATTTAGGCTTTTACGACAAAGAAGCAGACGAAGTTTACATTGTGCCACTCAGCTTCGGTTACGAAGAAACAGCCACGATGGGCTTCTAAGGAGCTAACGCTCCTATTTAAGAAGTTTGATATTTAAGTTTCCACCTATTGCTAGGCAACCCTTATTCTTACGGGCGTGTCCACTTCGCCCCTACCGTATAGGATATTCATATCCACAACGCTACTTTTACGCATAATATTTAATGCACCATTTACATCAGCATAAAATGTCTTTCCGTTTGCCATTTTGTAAAGCCCACGATGTATTCTGTTACCGCTAAACTGATATTTTTCTGGATTATCGCTATTATAGACCGGTATCGTATCCATATCCCAAAAACTTGCTTTTGATGTATAGGACTCTTCTTGCTTTACAAATGTGATACCATTGAGTTCACAAAGATATTCAAGTTTGGCATGTAATTTACCATAAGGAATATTTACAAAGTTTTGATTATTCCGTTTACCAATATTAGAACTTTTTTGAAAAGTTTCATTGTAACCTACGATAAGAGTGCCTATATCATTGATAATACAGTAGTCAATCACTTTACGAGCAGTTTTGTTCATATAATCGTTCACTTTATTGTTACGATCGCGATTGCAATTTAAATAGACAAGTTTGTCAACAAATTTAATTGCCAACTAACTGTTATGGAGCAAGGCGAACACTGGTTCCATACGCCAGAACAAATCAAATTTTTGAGCCAGTGGATTAGTGAACAAACTAGTATAAAACTATTATCAAAAACTAAAAGATCCTCAAATTGATCATTAGAGGATCCACTTTAACCTTTTGCGGTATCAATTAGTGCTAATAGCTCTTTAAGTTCAAGTTTAAACTATCGCAAATTACGATCTGCCATTAAAGTGTTAGCCTTGTGTATGGATTTAGAAATGGCCACTTTATTGATAGTATTGATACCATCTTCACGATCGCTTTTAATTACAAGTTCTACTTTACACATATTGTATAATAGACCAACCAAAAGCACGATATTTTCAATAGCTAAACGCTCGTGCTCAGTGTAATTATTCCAATCTGTACGGCCAGTATTAACTAAGTGCTCAAGAGTACTTAAATGTTTTTTATATATGTTCTTTACTTCTACTAAGGTACGAAGATACTCATCGCTAGTTTTGCGCAAATCAATTAAATAATCGCAAATTTTATTGATTTTTTCTTCAGCTCTAAGCATTTGCGAGTAGGCTTCGTCGGCTTTATCACACATTTGGTCGCCGCTAAAAGCAAAAATTATGCCACCAACCAGTAATCCTACGCCTAAAGTAGCACCTCCCAAAACGGCAGTGCCTAAGGCCATTCCGCCTCCTCCAGCTGCCAAAGAACCGCCGCCTAAAAATGCTAAAATGGCATTAGTGGCCGCCGCACCGCTCAATCCAGAAATAGCCGTGCCAGTAGAAGCAACACCTACAGCTGTAACAGCTGCCGTAGTTGCACCAGAAGCGGCAACAGCTCCAGCAGTACCTACGGCTGCTCCGCCTAAGCCGCCTAGAATAACCCCAGCTCCCACTGAAACTTTCTTTAAATCTTCCCTATTATACTTTGGTAAACCCAAATTATTTCGCTCGTAAGTAGCAAAATGAGGTCTGTTTTTGATCTGTTCAAAAAGATCGGAAAATTTTTCAAAGCTTTGCAGAATGTGCAATTCCAAGTTGCCCAGTTTATCCATACGCTCATTGGTAGTTGTGCTTTCATTCTTAAAACGCCGTTCATTATTTTCGTGACGAGCTTTAGCGCTTTGCATGGTACTATTAGCTTCCTTCATTTTAGAAGCGCCATGTATGGCAGCTCCAGCTCCGACAACTCCGGCAGTAGCCGCAGCACCTCCAAGAAGCCAGGGAACAGCTGCAACAAGAAATGGCAATGGCATAGAATTTACTCCTTTAAATTCGGATACTTTACTTTTACCATAATATTAACAAATATTAAATTCACTAAAAATGGTACTTATCTATTTATGTGGAGCTACGTGCAAGCGCAAGCTTTTTTAATTCCCTACAACCTTGATAGTTTATTTCTAAATATTCGTCATAGTTTAAAGTCTCTCTGAAAAATGCCTCGTAGCATTCATCAACTCGACATAGCAGCGGCCTTTGTTCATAAATAGAACACAAATTGCCGTCTAGATATTTGCATATTCCGTCTCCGGTATGCAATTTTGCATATAACGGTGAGCGGCTTAAATTTCGACAACATAGGCCACAGCGATCACACTTGAACATCTTAGCAAAACTCCAAGCGAGAAGATTTATCTTGCATAAAGCTATTAAAGCTTCCCTGATAAGGCAAAGGAATGCCCAAATTGTGATACTCATTTTTTAATATGCTAGTTAAATCGGCTTCACTGCTGGCACAATTTATACGTTCAAGCAATTGTTTATAGGCGCTCGTTTCTTGCTTAAACCGCTCATAATCTATCTTTTCAAGTTCGGAAAGATATTCATCTAACGCCTCATTTATTCTAATATAAGCGTCCAACTGTTTTTGTAACGGAAGACTAATTCCTGAACGGATACAAATTTCCTTAAATACCAATAACGAAAATTTATACCAAGCAATTAAATTCAAGCGCAAGAAGAAAGTTAAGCAATTACCGCCAGAGCGTATGTAAGCGTCAGCTCCATCCATTAAACATAAAGTTCCCTGGCCAATAAGCAACATTATACGCAAATCATCATGCTGTATGCTAGGAATACATTCTTTTAATGGTCTTTTATAATAGAAATAATGCTTAAGCGCCCAAATAAGCTTTATAGATAAATCGCACAGAACTACGGGAACGGCCATAGTCAGTCCCCATCTGGCATCGTATCCGGCTTGGAAAGTTTTTGTAGCTAAAGTTGCTAAAGTGTTCCTATCTTGACCTACTTGAAAAGAACCAAAATCGCAAAGTTGAAATAATTCATAAAAAGGAATAACTACACCGCTACCGCGTCCACTCTGTCCGACAGAACCGGAACTGCCAGCTACATCAGACATAATATGCCCAAGCCAATTGACAAATCCGCAAAATAATTTAGAGACAAAATTGCTGCCTCTAAGCTCAAAAGTGTCAGTTTTTATAGTTATAAATTTGCCATCACTTAAAAAAGTGGAAGTTGAAGTAAACTGATTAAGTATAGAGAAAAACAATCCCACAATGTCGGGCGAATGGGCCAAAGATTTCATGTGGTGATTTTTAGAAGACATATTAAAGGCGCCACCGACATCGGCTGTATGCCTCTGGTCATAATTTACCGGAAATTTTTTCTCTAAAAATCCTATAGCGCTAGCTTCTTTGCCATTATCTTTCCAGCCGCACATTTTGGCAAAGCCCATAACCGCTTTGTCAACTTGGCTATCAGTCCAAGTTTGGAGCTTGCTATCGCCAGGTGCTCCCACTAAAAAAACATCTATTAGACCCGCTACAGCACCACAGCCAACAGCAACTAAATAATCATATCTATCACATTTATCTTGATAGAAGAAAGGTTTAACTGATGTTTTGTTTATAAAATCTCCGATATTCACTGTTAATCTACAAAAGCTAAATATCCGCCCTATAACATATCCGCCCCATAACAAAAGACAATATGACAATTTATATCGCTAAGTCAAGCGGTAGATCACTAATATCCTTAATCCTTTTTCCATCAATCAAAACATTCAACATTTCGATGGAGTCCTCTGCGCCAGTGGCTTCTACTGCTCTTATTAATTCATACAAAGCAAAGTGATACATACAGTCAATATCCCCAGTTCCAAGTGCTAAAGAGGCAAGTCTGCTCGGCAAAGGTTCGCCAGTGACAACAACAATGTGAGGCAAATGTCCCTTGCGATTTCTTATTAAACCGAGTGCTTCTGTTCGGCTGTTTTGTGCTCGATCACTTCGCATAGTCCATTTGGCAGATACAGAAGCGTGAAGAATTGGTAATCCCTCATTTTGTGCACGAATATCAGCCATCTTACACACAGTGTCATCAACAATAATTTGAGGCGAATTAATTTCTTTGTCGTTAACTGTGTCTCTATAAATAACTACATCTGGAGCGACCATGTAGTCATTTCCCATACTTGCAGCAAGTTTAGCATCGCTTTCTGTTAATTTGCTAAGATAATCTAAATGCTCGTATTGGGCAAAGCTGCTTGTTTTTATCGCATTGCGATTTCCAAGTTTAACAATATGCCACTTTCCTGGACGCAATTTTTGCAAATTAGGGAATGTTTCCATCAGAAACTGCATATTCAACTGTTCAAATTTAGCTCCTGATGTTTGTCCCACAGCTTTATCGTGTGTTTCTGCCATCAACTGATTGGCAATTCCCCGTGCGATAGCTATAGACAGCTTCGAAGATGAATCTGCATTGCTTGGGATCCCCTTAGTATCTACTGTTAATACTCCATTTTCAAGTAAACTTTTATGATAATTTTTACGAGCTTCAGCAATCAACGCCTTCATTTTCAAGCACTCTCCTGATTTCTTTTCCTACAGCTTGCGCAACTGGCGGCGGGAAAGCATTGCCGATCATTCTGCACGCAGCAGTTTTCTTATTTCCAAAATCCCAACTATCCGGAAAACCTTGAATCCTTGCAATCATTCTTGGTGTCAAACGTGGCATCCCTTCAAAACCCTTTTGTGGCGCCTCATTGGCTATGCCCAATCCATCAACTCCGAGCGCTGCCCAAGCTTTTCTCGCACGCACAGGTCCTAAATCTGGACCTCCATGTTTTTTTGAGCCGCCTACAATAGTCGGTGCGATGGTAGAAGCTTGCTTTGCCCATTCATCTACTCTCGCCCAACCATTTTCCCCCATCAGATCGACCAAAGTTTCACCGACACTTTTTGTTAGCTCAGGATTTGCAGTAGGATAGAAAAAAACGCCTTTGATGTCTTTTCTTATACCAACAATGACAACACGAGGCCGTAACTGAGGAACGCCATAATCTGAAGCATTTAAAAGTTTTATCTGAACATTGTAGCCAAGTTCATCGATCTTATTTAATACAAAATCTCGATAATCAGAAAATGATGGATCTAAAAAACCACGAACATTTTCGAGCATTACTGCACGTGGATTGATTTCTTCTATTAAGCGCAAAGCCTCAGGAAAAAGATCACGTTCATCAGCATTGCCTAATTGTTTGCCAGCAACGGAAAATGGAGGACATGGGACTCCTCCTGCAAATAGATCAATCTTGTCTCTATATGGTGCTCCGGAAAAATTCTTCACATCGGCACATATTACGTTCCAATTAGGACGATTCAGTTTTAAAGTGTTACAATAACTCTGCTCATATTCGACAATGGCAACGTGAGAGAAGCCAGCTCTTTCCAAACCTAGCGCTTGCCCACCAGCTCCAGCACAAATTTCAATACTTGTAAGCATAATTTTATATCACCAAAGTTTTATTTGCGATAATTACACACTGAGCTATTCTTCGCTAATTTCAAAACCTTCGTCATCCAGCTCGCAAACAGCTACAGCTTCTTCGGGAGTAAGTTCGCCACTCATAACAGCTGCTATACCGCCGGCGTACTTGTAGAACATAGCTAAAGGCATGTTGAAGCTATTATCAATCATATCGTAAGAGGGCACCTTATCCTCTCCTAAATATACGAAAGACTTATAGCGTACTTCTCCAGTTGTGTAATCAAGTTCAAAATTGCCAAATTTTAAACCAAAGTTGGCTCTGGTAATAAATTCAGCCATAGCGGCTAAACATTTATCGGCTGGCTCAGGATAGCTGGCGTAGATATAATACGAATCGATATCAGCCATTAAATTGTAAAACAGAGTTGGAGCGAATTTAATGGGCGTTTCTAAATTAAAATAAAAGATATGACCGCCTTCGTCGCTGTCTTCCAAATTGTATTTAAGCTCTTCTTCGTCGAGATAGTTTTTTAAAGCGGCTTCTATCTTTTCTAAACCCATCTTCTCGTTTTACCTTTCATTATAAATACAAACGCTGCCGTAAGCTTGATTTGTTAATAATACAACATGTTTACCAAGCTGGCGACAGCGCACACGTTAAATTACAAAAATTATATAATAAGGCGTCCTACTACTCGTCGTCTTTTTTTAGAACTGCCAGGAAAGCTTCCTGCGGAATATCGACATTGCCTATACGTTTCATACGTTTTTTGCCTTCTTTTTGTTTTTCCAGCAACTTACGCTTACGAGAAATGTCACCGCCGTAGCACTTAGCTAATACGTTCTTACGCATAGCTTTAACAGTTTCGCGAGCTAAAATCTTACCGCCTAAGCAAGCTTGAATGGGAACTTCAAACATCTGGCGAGGAATAACTTCTTTAAGGCGCTCAGCCAAATCGCGGCCGGCAGCATAAGCGCGATCGCGATGAACAATTATAGACAGAGCGTCTACTTTTTGGCCGTTAACTAAAATATCTAAACGTACTAAATCAGACTGACGTGAGCCACACAACTCGTAATCAAAAGAAGCGTAGCCTCTGGTTCTAGACTTAAGTTGATCAAAAAAGTCGGTAATAATCTCTGATAGAGGCAACTCATAATGGATCATAGCCCTTCCCGGAGAGGGATATTCCATATCCATAAAAATACCGCGACGCCCCTGGCAAAGCTCCATAATCGGACCGACATAATCTTCAGGTACAATTATTGTAGCTAATACAATAGGTTCATCGATGACCATTTGTTGTTCGCCGGCTGGGAAATCGGACGGATTTTGAATAAGCTTGGTGGAACCGTCTTTATTGCGAATAGTGTAAATAACGCTGGGAGCTGTGGCAATAAGATCAAGATCGAACTCGCGCTCTAAACGCTCTTGGACAATTTCCATATGCAGCAAACCCAAGAAACCGCAGCGATAACCAAAGCCTAAAGCCACAGAGGTTTCCGGCTCCCAAACTAAAGCGGCGTCGTTAAGTTTAAGCTTGGAAAGGGCGTCGCGCAAGTTGTTATAATCTAAAGGATCGATAGGATAAAGGCCGCTATAAACCATAGGGACGGCTGGGCGATAACCGGGCAAAGCTTCACTTGCTCCGTCTTTGGCAAAAGTTAAAGTATCGCCTACTCTGGTCTCTTCGATATTGCGAATTTGAGCTACCAAGTAGCCTACATCTCCAGCTTTAAGCACTTCGCTAGGACGAGGGCCGGGAGTGAAGATACCAACCTCATCGACTTGATATTCTTTGCCCGTACTCATCATGCGCACAACGTCACCTTTACGCACTTGGCCGTCAACGACTCTAAAGAAAGGTACGACGCCGCGATATTTATCATAGCGAGAGTCAAAAATTAAAGCTCTCAAGGGCTTATTTAAGTTGCCTTTAGGAGGTGGAATTTGCCCAACGATAGCTTCCATAAGTTCATCGATACCGATATTTTGTTTAGCTGAAACTAAACAAGCATCGGAAGCGGGCAAGGCCAGAACTTCTTCAATTTCATGGACTACTCGTTCAGGATCGGCTGAAGGTAGATCGATCTTATTGATAACTGGTACGACTTCAAGCCCCTGATCCAAAGCCATTTGGTAGTTGGCCAAAGTTTGAGCCTCTACACCTTGAGAAGCATCTACAACTAAAAGAGCTCCTTCGCAAGCAGCCAAGGAACGAGAAACCTCATAGGTAAAATCGACGTGTCCTGGAGTATCAAGTAAGTTGAGCTGATAAAGCTCGCCATTTTTGGCAGTGTAATATAAAGTTACCGGATGTGACTTAATAGTAATACCGCGCTCGCGCTCCAAGTCCATGGAATCAAGCACTTGATCCATCATGTCGCGTTTATCGATAGCATTAGTGTGCTCCAGAATGCGGTCGGCCAAGGTAGATTTACCGTGGTCGATATGGGCAATTATACAAAAATTTCTAACGTGATCCTGATCCATATGAGTTTCTTTTGGCTCTATTTTATTTTTATAAGCTCCTTTTGCCTAAGCAGAAGCAGCAATCAACTTTACCCTAACCAGAGCTAATTTGCAAGTTTTGCCTATTTTTTAGGAGTAAAAAAAGCAGCCGAACTGTATACGCGGTACACATTCCTGCTGCTTTTAATACGTGTTTCTTATTAGCAGCTTGACCTTACTAAAGTAAGCAATCAAACTGCCCTATTTAAGTGAACTCTGCGAAACTTTACTTAACGGCTTCTTTGAGTTCTTTACCGGGACGGAAGACGGGCACTCTTCTGGCGGGAATGATAATTTTTTCACTCTCTTCGCCGGCAGCTCCGGGACGACGACCTGTACGAGCTTTACGATCGCGAATTTCGAAAGCGCCGAAAGGTATCAAGCGCACGTTTTCACCGTTCTTAAGACGATTTACGATAACTTTCAGGAGCGTCTGAAGCAGTTCAGCAGCTTCCTTTTTATTTAACTTGGCCTCAGCAGCGAAATCGGCTACGATCTCACTCTTCCCGACCTTATTTCTCTTTTCATCATGGACTGCATTCTTATCCATAATATCCCTCCAAAGCACTACCCTCTCTAAGTCTGGCTCAAAACGCACTCCTTAAAAGTGCCTAAATGGAGCCAGTCTCGCAAGAAGACTTGTCAACACCAACTAAAATTGCAGAGCCTCAGAATTTTGACTCGCTGACCAAGAGCGAACTTTCTCAATTCGATCTTTCGCCAAATCTAATAAGTGAGGTTCCTGGTGTTTACTTTGCCCCATCAGGTTCAATCTACGTCGAGGCGTATGAAAAAGTATAACAAGAATCTCCGACACGTGAAGCCGCTCGAAGCCGTAATAATTATAAAAACTCAACATAGAGAATTCCCTCATGCAGTCCCTACATAGTGGCATAGAAAAAACTAAAAATCAACGATTTAACGGGTATTTTTTGCAACTTCATTTAATAAAAAAGCCGTTAAGAGTAACATTTTTTACCTTTATGCATACTTACAATATTTAATTGAGCATATTTCGCATGGTTGCGCCTACTTTTATATTTATAATTTAAGCGCCACAAAAACAGTACAAGTTACCAATTTATCCCTAAAAATGGTTAATATCTATTTCGAAGTAGATTACAAGCTTAACATAAGATAGTAATTATCATCCCAAATTTTATTCACTTCGATAGAGGATTGAAAGGCCAATAACAGAAAAATCGCCAACATTATGCGGTTTCCATTTGATTTTACTTTTACCCAGGCTGTATACCAAGCCAAAATGAAACGTCAGGGTCGGCGTTATCCTACCGTATGCATGTTAGAGCCCCTTTATACTTGTAATTTAGCTTGTCGAGGTTGTACTCCAGAGCGCCATACTGGTAAATTGGCTGATCGTTTAAGTGTGGCTCAATGTTTGCAAGCTGTAGAAGAGGCCAAGGTGCCCATTGTTTCCGTTTGTGGCGGTGAGCCTATGCTTTACCCTGAATTGCCTGAGCTTTTAAGTCAGCTTATCACTCGCGGTAAATATATTATTCTTTGCACCAATGCTCAATTGCTCGACACCAAGTTCTTTGGTATTGTGCCTCCGGATCGCCATATCTTTGTAAATGTCCACTTAGACGGCATGGAAAAGACGCACGACTATGTAACTAATCGTCCTGGTACTTGGAAGCGCTCTATAGCTATGATTCGCGAGAGCAAGCAGCGCGGTTATTTAACTATAGTGAATTGCACTGTGTATAAAGAAACTGACGTGGAAGAGCTTGAAGAGCTTTGCCAGCTTCTTACAGAAATTGGAATTGATGGTATTTTAGTAACTCCCGGCTACCAATTTGAAAATGTTCACGAGAACGTATTCTTAACAGCTCAAGATACTTCGAAAAAGTTTAAGCGCATTAAAGAGTTTGCTCACAAATATAAGATTACTTCTACTCCTGCCTTTTTAGAATTTTGTGCTGGCGAGCGTAAGCTTACTTGCGCTCCTTATTCTACGGTCAATTATACTCCTCACGGTTGGAAAGCGCCTTGTTATTTAGTTGACAGTCAGGAATTTTATCCTGATTTCAAAACTTTTTGGAATAGTGTTGACTGGGATTATTGGGAAAAACATGAAGATGCTCGTTGCGCCAATTGTCGTATGCACTCTGGCTTTGAGCAAACGGCTGTCGAGCAAGCTTTCAATTCCCCTATGGATATTCTTAAGTTAGCTGCTTGGCAATTTTCTGGTTAATATTTAGGCCACTATTTGTAGGCGGTAAGTTATAGAGCTTTATGTAAAAATTATAAGTTAATTCGGCCATTTTCGGCAGACAAAGGGTTAAAAGATGAAAGAATTTTGGGACGTTTTAACTTTATGTTTCCGGGAGTGGCCGGTTCTTTTTAAAGTTCAGAAACTTTGGAAAGTAGAGCTACTGATGTGGCTTTATTACTTATTCCGCCTTCCCGGTTTTGATATTTGGTTACAGCGCCGTTTAGTAGATCGTCCTGCTGATGATTTTCGTTTTGGGGATACTCCCTATCAAACTGGCTTAAAAATCTTACAAAAAGCTAAAGTAACTGAAAGCGATCTCTTTATAGATTTAGGCTCGGGCCGAGGTAAGATGGTTTTTTTGGCAGCTTTAGCTTGTCATTGCCAAGCTATTGGTATAGAACTTCTACCTAGTTATAATCTCTTATGCAATCGTATTGCCAACAATTTGCACTTAGAAGATCAAGTTCAGTTCCTTTATGACGATTTTTTAGAGTGTGACCTTACCGGTGTAAGTGTCATTTTTACCGCTTGTACTACCTGGTCAGAAATGACCCATGATTTACTTTTGGATCGAGTAGAAGAACTTCCCGACGGAGTGCGTTGGATTTCGGTCGGCCAAGAGCAACGCCATCCTGACTTAAATTTGGTAGGAGCCGATACTTTGCTTTTCAGTTGGGGTTATGAAGATGTTTGGTTTTATGAAGTAAAACATCAAGCTTCTGTTGCTGACACTGATCTGAAAAATAACTAGAACCCAATTGAGTGACAAAAAAGAAGGCAGCTTCCCACCTATTTTTGGTGATAGCTGCCCTTTTAATCATATAAAGTGACACTCCTCTCAATCGAGCGCCTTTAAGGTACCGTTTGCATTTACTTTATATTTTTTACCGCTCCACTCTACCTTATCGCCAGCAAAAGCAGCTAGCCATAGTATAATGTAGATAAAATCTTTTACTAGAGAAAATACCAGATACTTAACTTGAAAAGGTTCACTCCTCTTTTCCGCAAAAACGCTCCAAGTATAGGCGGAGCTAAAAAAGCGCAAAAATATCCATAAACTGGCCAAAATTTCAGCATATACCAAGAAAGAGCTTCCGGAAATTAAGGCTGTAAATACAAGCATACTACTCCAGAATAGTCCTTGAGTAATAAAGAAAGAGAGGAAACCTCCAGGGCGAGAGACACGATAAGTGCGCATCCAACGGAGTTGGTGAGTGAAGTATTCGCTAAAAGACATATCACCGACTACATCTTCAACCACTTCTCGAGATAGAACTACCCGCAATCCGCTTTGAGTTATTCTATAGCCAAGTTGGTAATCATCAGCTAGATAATCTTTAACAACTGCCAAGCCACCGATTTTTTGCAAAGCTTCTTTTTTAAAAGCCATTACTGCCCCTAAAGCGAAGTTGATACCTTCAACTAAACGAGCTACCAATACGGAAGCGCAAAAATCATTAACTGAAATTCCTTCCAGTAAAGAGCCGTAACTGGGCATATGCTTAACAGTATAGAGGCAAGTTACTAAACCGACGTCTTGGTTAGCAGCCAAGTCGACAATATCGCTTAGCAAATTAGTCGGCGCGATCATATCGGCATCAGAAAGAATAATAATATCCCCTTGGGCCCTTTTTTCCGCTTCGATACACACGGAGATCTTTTTATTTAGAGAATTTACCTTGCCTAAGGATATTTCCGTATTATCTCCCAAAGCTAGAAGCTGGCGCTCTTCTTCCGAGCATGGAGTATTCTGGCAATGGCCATCTAAAGCCAAAATGACTTGATTTTTAGATTTGGGGTAATTTTGGTTTATAAAGCTCTTAAGGCACTCCCGCTCTAAATTATCGGGAATGGTACGCAAAGGCTTTATTTGGGTAAGACTGGGAGTAAGATCAGCTCTTCCTTCGGAAGCGATCTTATCTCTAGCCTTTTGGCGCTCAGTACAGAACTGGCGAGTTACCCCAATAACTAAAGCCAAATAAGCGCAAGAAGCTAAAGTGCCCAACGCTAAAATCGAGATAAAAAAGTTGGCTGTGGTAAACATTTATTTCTCACTACTTGATGAGGTCGATTGGATCGCCTTAAAACGTTTGAGAAAAATATCCAGAAAGACGGCTAAATTTTTGGCACCTTTGTAGCTATTATCAGCCAAACGGTATAAACGAGGAATCAACACTGGACGCTTTATCACTTCCAAAATAATTCTGCCTTTATTAACTTGGCCGTTTTCTCCGTCGGTAAAATCGTTAAAATTCAAAGGCATAGCGAAAGAAGCTTCGTCACTAACTACTTTTATACCATTCCAGGGAAGGTTAAACTTTTGGGCAGCAGCAGCTATAGAGCTAGCTTCCATATCTACTACAGCGGCCCCGAAGCGGCTCAACAAAGCGGCCTTCTTTTTGACAGTATCGACAACTTTAGCACTGGTAAAAGCTTTAACAAGTTCAATACTGGAACCGGGCACAGCTTTCTCGATGTTAAGTTTACGCAAAATTTCCAAGCCAATCCCTGAAGGCTGAGGATAAATCGTATTAAGTAAAGCTTCTGTGCCTACCACCTGACCAGCTTTTAAACTAGCCAAAAGGGCTCCACAAAAACCGGCTGAAATTAACATCGAAGGCTTGAAACGCCTAATAACTAGCTGAGCTGATTCTAAAGCCCGCTCGCGCCCCATACCACATAAACAGACCAAAGCATTTTGGGAGCGCATATGCCAAACTACCGGCGACGAAGTTCCTAATCCGTCCAGCTGAATACCGCTATCCCAATCGATAGAATACAGATTCAAAAGAGGCTTTACCTCTTCGGGAGTAGCCATAAAAATAGCGACTAATTGCTTGCTCATAACCACCACCTAAATACCTTTCTGGACTCCTGGGGTATTAAGTTTGCCTTTAACATAGCCATTGTCAATGAACCATTGTACAGCTCTCTCTAAAGCCGGACGAATAGGTTGCGGCTCGTATCCCAACTCTTGGTGAGCTTTGCGCCAACTAAAATACATAAGCTTGCGGGCCATCTTTACACCTTCTAAGGGGACGTTTGGCTCCTTGTGCATTTTTGTACATACAAAAGTATCAACGGCACCTATAACGTACGCCAACCATAAAGGCAATTCAATTTGAGGGGCCTTTAAGCCAGTAATATCAGCTAATTCCCCAAGAATTTGTTGCAAAGTCATATCCCAACCGCCCAAAATATAGCGTTGACCTGATTGGCCCTTTTCGGCCGCCAAGATATGGCCGCGACAAACATCTTCCACATCGACCAAATTGAGACCAGTATTTACATAAGCCGGCATTTGCCCATTTAAAAAACGAGTAATAATTTTTCCGGTATCGGTAGGTTTAATATCTCGATCTCCGATAGGCGTCGAAGGATTTACAATAACGACGTCTTGCCCATCTTCAGCGGCTTTTAAGGCTACGTGTTCGGCCAAAAACTTGGAGCGTTTATAATGGCCGATCATATCTTCTAAGGTGACGGGAATCTCTTCATTACCGGGCCCGCCGTTTTTAGGCAAACCTACAGCAGCTACTGAAGAGGTGACAACTACCCTATTTACTCCGTTTTCTCGGCAAGCTTGTAAGATATTTTCTGTACCTTTTACGTTACTTTGGTAAAGCTCGTCAGTATTTTCGGCCCAAAGCCTATAGTCGGCTGCGCAATGAAAAACTAAACTACAATCCCTTACTGCCGTCCGCAAAGACTCCAAATCACGCAAATCTCCCTGCGCATATTCGATATCTAAACCGTTTAAATTAGTTAGATTGGAAGTAGGACGCACTAAAGCGCGTACTTTCTTTCCCGATTGCAATAATTGGCGCACTAAATGGCTGCCTACAAAACCAGTTCCACCCGTTACAAATACACACATAGAGCCTTTTTCCTTAAATTAAAGAGCTGTCCTTTATAGCTTATACTTTGTAACTTATAAATATAGCTGATAAAAAAGCTAAAATCGCGCCATCTATTCTCTACTAATCATCAGGAAGAACCCAACTAGGTACGGGAGGGAGTTGGAAATTTTCAATAGCCGGAATAACTTCTTCAGGTTTATCTACCACAGTAAAGTAGCGACTATAGGGCAAAGCTAAAACTCCCTCTTGATGAGTATGCTCCATAAACTTAATTAAATCGTCAAAGAAATGGGCACTATTTAGAAGGACAATAGGTTTACGCACTTTACCTAAAGAACTTAAACAAACCACCTCAAAAAATTCGTCCAAGGTGCCAATTCCACCGGGTAAAATAACGAAAGCATCCGATTTTTCAATCATCATAGCTTTGCGCTCGGCCATATCAGAAACGATGTAACTTTCATCTATCTTGGCAGAACTAATCTCTCTACTAGTTAAAAATTTGGGCATAATACCGATGATTTTGCCTCCACCAGCAGCTACATGGCCTGCTACTAGCCACATCAAACCTACACTAGCTCCTCCGTAAACTAAACTGTTACCACTTTTTAGCAAATAGTCGGCAAAGACTTTACAATCGTGACTAATTTGCTCGCTTTTGGGCATAGTTGAAGCACAAAACACACAAATATTGAACATTTTCGACACCTCTGGTAGACTGAGTACCGTATCGTTAATCAAGCTTAGAATTAAAAATACCTGCTGACTACCTGTCATTTATTTTTTTCTGTCATAGGGCAATACCAGCAGAAATATCAGAACGTGGCGAAAGGATAAAATGTTTCGAAAATTATGAATATAAGAGAAGTCTCTTTTGCGGAATTAAAAGCTATTTATGATAAATACTCACGTCAGACATTTCCTCCGGAAGAATTGGAGCCTTGGGATAAAGTTGCCCAACTTTACCAAGAGAAACGCTATCTAGGCTGGGGCCTTTATAATGATAAGGGAGAGCTTTGCTGTTATGCTTTTTTTAGTGTAACTCCTCACCGACTTCTCTTATTGAATATGTTAGAAACTGTGCCGGAAAAACGCGGTTCTGGCTATGGACAAAATATGTTGGCTTATTTAAAGGAACACTATGCTCCGGAGCCTCTTTTTATAGAAGTAGAGGCCCCAGAGCTGGCTGCTAACGAAGAAGAACTAGTTACAAGAGAACGGCGTATGAAGTTTTACCACAAATTAAAAGCTTACGATACTACATTGCGTTCTTCTTTAGGCGGTGTAGTTATGCACATTCTGGCAGTAAATGGCAATTTATCAGAGCTAGATCTAAACAAAATCCACAACGAGTTAAGTTTACATTACCCTACGATTTATAATCCAACTTCGCATATGTTGTAGTTTTTAACACAACATTCTGTTTGCAAGTAAAAAATTGCACACTCAATAAAAAATATACGTAAAAAAGGCACCCCGGCATCTATGCTGTTGAGGTGCCTTTTTTACGTATATCCGAAGCTGAACACCAAATAATGATGCAAAGCTCCGAACTACTCTAAAAGCTTAGCGCCAAGAATCGTAGTCGCGATCCTTGTTGCGGCGGTCGCGTTTGTTGTTGCGACGGCCACCGGAACTTGGCGGCGGATACATATCGACTAAGCTGGACATATCGAAGTCTGCGTCAAAAGAAGAAGCCGACGGGGTATAATTGTTGTTGGAACGAGGAGTGCTCGGACGGCTACTATTGTTACCGTAACTGCGGGAACCGCCAGAACGAGAAGCACCGCCATTATTGGCGCGATAACAGTCGGAGCAATAAACAGGGCGACCGTTAGTAGGTTGGAAAGGAACTTGCGTTTCCTTGCCGCATTCGGCGCACACGGCGCTGTACATCTGGCGAGGGGGACGCGCATTGGCTACTGCAGCGCTATTTTCTACGCCACTGTTATTACGAGGGGCTTTATTTCCGCCCTGGCCGGCTTTACGCGCAGCTCTGCAGCTGGGGCAACGGCGAGGTTCGCTCGTAAATCCTTGGGACGCATAAAACTCTTGTTCACCTTCGGTGAACACAAACTCAGCGCCGCACTCGACGCATTTTAGGGACTTATCCACTCCGATTTAGATCTCCAGTATATTTTACAAAGGCATACAAATTTCTTAGACAAAGAAACCCTGCCCGCTAAGCTTAGCATTTTTAAAGTTCTCTTTCAATACTGATAAGGGGGAAAAAGAGTTCGGAATTAAGAAGGAAAAAGGTTTAGGCTGCTAGACTTGACTACAAACGACTGGCACTTCTAACTGTCTTCCCTTTTTCCTTTCGATAATCCAACGGACGGTAGTTAATTTATGATTTTTTCAGTAAAAATAAAAGAAAACCTTGGCAATTTTGCGGTTCTAGCTCTAGCTTTTAGCTTATTAAGTAATGGCTGTCAAAAAAATCTTGACACTGCTCCTACAAATAAGTTATCTACAGCTGCCCCTCAAAGCGCTCAACAGGTTAGTGCCACTATGGAGAATGGTTCTTTATCTCCAACTTTACCAAAAACAGCCAGCACCTTTGATGCCCTAAAAGCTTGGCAAGATTTAGTCTATCAAGTAGAAATCGGCCCTCGTTATGTAGGCAGTATAGGTTCTGTAAAAACTCGCCAATGGCTAAAAAAAGAGCTAAGCGACTTAGGTAGTCAAGTCTATGAGCAAAAATTTACATCTCAAACGCCAGAAGGCCCCAAGGAATTTGTTAATATCATCGCTTACCTAGAGCCAAAGGCCGCCCATTCCCCGTCTGCTACGACTGCTAGTCCATTAGAAAAGACCACTAACCCTAATAAGAGCAATACCCAAAAAACTGTTGCCCAAACTAAGCCCCCAGAATCTACCACTATAGTTTTAGGCGCTCACTATGATACAAAATTTTTTAAAGATATACATTTTGTAGGGGCCAATGACGGAGCCTCAGGTATAGCTGTACTTTTAGAACTAGCTCGAGTTTTTAAAAAGCAGCCTCTAAAGCAGCATAAACTTATACTTTGTTTCTTCGACGGCGAAGAAGCTTTTGAGCAATGGAGCGACACTGACGGAACTTACGGCAGCCGATATTTTGTTGAAAATTTAGATAAAACCGCTTCACCATTTAAGCTTGAAGTTAAAGATATTGTGGCTGCAATAATTGTAGATATGGTAGGAGATAAAAAGTTACATCTTACCTACGATACCGTTTCTCATCCACAACTTTTAGAGATGCTCTTTAATAAGGGTCGAGAGTTAAAATTTACTAAACAGTTTAAGCGCAGTGAGGTGGGAGCTATTTCTGACGATCATCTCCCCTTCTTACTGGCCAAAATTCCAGCTGTCGATATTATAGGCTTTAATAATAGCGAGAGTGGAGTTTACCCTAGTTATTGGCATACTGCTGAAGATAAGCTCGACAAAGTCTGTGCGGACAGTTTGTATGTTGTAGGTACTACTGTCGAACTTTTTGTCCGAGATTTGGATGAAGTTTTGGAATAGTCTTTTTTTTATAACAGACTTAAAATAACAAGCCAAGACTACAAAGCCGTTTAACTTACTTTTTAGCCTAAAAAAGTAAATTGAACGGCTTTTATGTATAGATAAAACTTAGTATAGATAAAACTTAGAAAATTATAAGCAAATTTAATGCTGACAGTGAGGACAGTAAACGCTGCTGCGGCCACCAATCTTTTCCTTGTGAAGTTCTCGACCGCAAAGAAAACAGGGTTGGCCACCCCGCCCATAGACTTTAAGCTGAGAAGCATTATCGCCTTTATGACCATCAGCATCACGATAATCTGAGAATGTTGTACCGCGATTATCAATCGATTTTTGTAATATTGGTTTAATCACATTAAAGATCGCTTCTATCTCATCATTAGTTAAAGATTTTGCTGATTTAGTCGGTAAAATATGGCTAGCAAAAAGGACTTCGTCTGCATAAATATTGCCTAGACCTGCCACAATGGATTGATCTAAAAGTGCAGTTTTTATAGCTCGAGCAGTTTTCTTTAATCCTCTGGTTAAATTATCAATAGTATAATCATCTCCGAAAGGATCCGGCCCTAAAGAATTGAGTTCCGACGAACTGTTAAGTTTCTCTTTGGCATAAAGATACCACTTGCCAAATTGGCGTATATCTCTATAGCACAATGACGTATTGCCGTCTAAGTATAAAATAATATGAGTATGTTTATCAGGCTCAAACTGTCCTAGAGCTCTCTGTAAGCCAGTTAAAGGATGGACTGTAAATTCATTACTGTCAGGCAAATTTAAGTCACGAAAGGTAAGTTGACCGGTCATTCCTAAACGAACTAAGAGAGAGTAATTCTCACTTTCTAAGATCAGTATCTTGCCCAGACGACGTACTGCAGTAAATTTACCCCCCACTAAAGCCCTCTTTAACTCTTCTAAATTACTATTGACAAGCAATTTAGGAAGTTTAACTTCGATTTTTTCTATAATATGGCCGGGCAATTTGGCTTCCAAACCGCGACGTATAGTTTCTACTTCAGGTAATTCCGGCATTTTAGTTTTTCCCCAATAATAAAAAAGTACCGCCCCCAAGATACTGATAAAGACTAGACTATCCCTTTTAGTATCTTTGAGCGGTAGTATAAAAAGCTGGCTAAAACTACAAATGTTTGCGCCCTTGATGGCGAGCTGTACCTACAGCATCATAAATCATCATGCGCAACTGATCAGGAACCATTTCCGGCCCTTTATCTTGCATAGCTTTACCCAAAGCTAAGGCTAAACCAGGCTTAGAAGCCACTCTAATGGCTCGTTTAATTAAATCTTTGGATTTTTCTCCCTTTTTACCACCTTGAGGAGCTGGCCCGGCTATCTTACGGAAGACGTCTTTATAATCATATTCACTTTCCCAGAAGCAATTTTCGATATCTACTTCTTTAAGAACTGTAATTCTACCTAAACCAGCAGCCTCAGCATAAGGCTTGGCCAATTTTCCGTAAGTGTGTCCAGCTTTGTCTCCATCGGCTAAAAGATGCCAACTAATTCCCAATTCGTTAGCCAAATTGGCCAGAGGGGCCAAACCACATTGGGCAAATTCGACCAGTTCAATACCCTCACTCCAAAGATCAAAGCCTAAGACTCTGGCGATCTCTGGCAATAACCAGCATTCGGTTTCACCTTCAACCAACAGCCAAAAACGCATAAATAAGGCAGCTCCACGCCTAATACGCAAGTGATAAGCTATACGACGCAGATCGTTTATATGAATATGGCCGGAATTTACTTTATAAATACTAGCAATCCCCTCAGGAGAACGCACCATACGACGAATACCTGTTAAGGGGACAGCCGAAAGCAAATCGGAATTGTTAGTAGAAAGCAAGCGCTGAGGAGACATACGGTCGATTAAGCTCCATACCGACGTAAGCATAAGCGGATGCAAATAAGCTTCGGGATCTTCTATGGAAAGCAATGGATAATAGTCGCCATTACCGTTGTTGGCTTCGGAAAAACCTTGAGATTGCGCTTTAAAAAACGAATCGGCAAACGCCAACATGGCTAAACTTCTGGCACCGGTACCGCGCAAGAGAGCACTAAAACGCTCGTAATCGTCGCGCTCACGTTTATCACCGTCTAAGAGCGGATTAAGCGTAGACATAGGCGCTTGCAATCTTTCCTTAATGATTCTACCGTCGCCTTTATGAGCCGAGAGAATTTGCGTGTAGCGATCTTGGCCGCGTTTCGAATCTTCGTCTTCGGAAAAATCACTGGCTTCATCAATGGCTGAATCGATACGCTCAGTCTCATTGTGTGAATTGTGAACCAAAATCTTTTCCAAATTATTTAAGTTGCTCTCCAATTCGTCACGATGATTAGCAATAAATTCTTGCGCAGAACATGGCGCATTTTCAGTCAATTCGGAATAAGCCTGACTAAAAAGTGAGTCTACTTTATCTTGAGCCGGACGCTGCTCTTGGCCACTCCTAATAGGCGGAAGCAAGGCACCGGGACGAATACGTAAGAAAGGACACACAGTCTTTATCGTTTTTAAGTACTCTAAAGAATCGGCCAAATCGATTGGCTGATGGCTGGCATCTTCAAAATGGTAATCGGTAGAAACTTGATTACCCTCGCGCCTAGCTTCTACACAAAGGTAAAAATTAAGCACTCTAGCTATACGACCGCCACGCATAAGCAAATCGCTCATAAAACGGTCGTCTCTAAATTTTTGCAAACTGGTGTAAGAGGCGCAGGCCTTTTCCTCTTGCAAAGCTCTGGCAGCTTCATCCTCAACAGAGAGATTGTCAGCTGCAGCTGTATGTTTATAAAGCTTACTGGCCTCGTCAGCTCGCAAAATCCGAGTATCGTTTTCTTCGCCTTCAATATGCTCTGAAGCCGAATACTTATCTGAAGCTTCAGCTTTATTGCCGGAGAAACTGCCTCCAAAACCAATGACTATACGCATATACTTAGTTTGCAAATCTTCGGAAGAAGTATTAGTATAGTAAAATGTTTCACGATTGCGATGGAAGTCGGAGACATTTATGTCGAAGCCATCTTTAGGCACATTGCGCCCCAAAATAGCTTCTAAAGCGTTCAAAATACTGGACTTACCACAGCCATTTTCCCCGATCAGTACGGTGACGCGACTTTGGAAAGAAATTTCAACTTTTTTTATAGAACGAAAGTTCTCTATAAGTAAACTACGCACAAACACGCCCGCATTTTTCGCGATATTTTAGCCATTTGCCTTCTGCTAATCGTGAATGGGAAAAAAGAAGCTGGATAAAAAAGGCTTAGCTCAACTATTTACCTAATCCAAAATATAAGAAAACTAATAGGAACAACTGAAGGAAAGATATATTAAATGCGTCAATTGCAGCTTTTAGAGCCAGGTAAAGTAGAGCTAAGAGAGGTTCCTATTCCTCAAGCTGGCCCTGGAGAGATAATATTAAAAATTCGAGCAGCTCTAACTTGCGGTACCGACTTGAAAACTTTTAGACGGGGCCATCCCAAATTTAACTTGCCTATGCCCTTTGGCCACGAATTTTCCGGTGATATAGTCGAAATAGGGATCGGCGGTGTTAAAGACTTTAAAATAGGCGATCCGGTTATGTTGGCTCCTACCGCTCCTTGTGGCCATTGTTATTATTGTAGACGCAACTTGGGCAATTTGTGCTCTTATACTATGGAAACGATGGTTCACGGTGGCTATGCTCAATATATAAAGATCCCCGCTCACGTAGCCCAAATAAATCTTTTCCACAAACCGAGCCACTTAGACTATTTTGCCGCTGCCGCCTTAGAGCCGCTTTCCTGTGTCGTTTACGGCTCCTCTTTTATCGACATAAAACCTGGAATAAGCAACGTCTTAATTATCGGAGCCGGCCCCATAGGTTTAATGTATATTCCAGTCATGAGGCTACTGGGAGCTAAACGTATAGTAGTTTTAGGCCGTCGCTCTTTACGCTTGCAAAGTGCCACCCAATTGGGAGCCGATATAGTTATTGATCAGAAATTATGCCCACCTGAGCCTAAAAAGCTCAAGACCGTCCTAAGCCAGGCCTTTCAAGGTGAAAATTGCGACATTGTTATCGAATGTACCGGCCAAATATCGGTCTGGGAAGATAGCCTAACTTTAGCTGACGAGGGAGCTCAGGTTATGCTCTTTGGCGGCTGCGCAGGCGGAACGACCTTTAAATTGCCGTTAGCTGAAATCACCAAACGTCATTTAACCATTAAAGGTGCTTTTCATTTTATACCAGAATATGTGAAAAAGGCTTGTGATCTTATCTGCAGTAAAAGAATAGATATTTCCCCTATCATTAGCCAGAAAATGGGCCTATCACAATATAATGAAATGATCAAAGAGTTGCTTAAAGGCGATAATATAAAGATCGGCATAGATCCTGATCTTTAAACTGAAAACAAACTGAAAAAGGCCCCCGTCTAGCCTTTAACAAAAGCGGGAGCCTTTTTCAACTTTTAGGGCTTAAAGAGCGTCCTTTTTTTATCATTGTAACGCTCGATAGCTAAATCGATTAAACGCTCTAAAAGTTGGCTATATTTTACACCGGAAGCTTCCCAAAGCTTGCTAAACATAGAAAACTGGGTAAAGCCGGGCAAAGTATTGACTTCATTAAGCCAAATATGGCCTTGAGAATCCATAAGGAAATCGATACGAGCTAAGCCATTTAAGTCTGCGGCAGTCCAAGCTTTTTGAGCCAGTCTTTTTATCTCTGTTACAGTTTCGCTCGGTAAGGGAGCCGGAATAAGAAGCTGCGGAGCACCGTCATTTTTATATTTGGTATTGTAATCGTAGAACTTGCTGGTATAAGTAATTTCACCAGGCACAGAGCATTCCGGAGTATCGTTACCTATTACACCAATTTCAATTTCACGCGGACTCTGGCAAGCAGCCTCTACCAAGACCTTGCGGTCAAATTTAGCAGCTAAGACCAAAGATTTGCGCAGTTCTTCCTCAGTTTCGGCTTTAGTAATACCTACGCTTGAGCCGGCGTTAGAAGGCTTGACAAAACAAGGTAAGCCCGGCTTTTCGAGGGCCTTTTCTACACATTGATCCAAATTAGCTTCAATGGCAGAGCGCAACAGAGTGACGCTAGGTAAAACAGGCAAACCGTGATAGGCCCAAACGTCTTTTATAACGGCTTTATCCATGCCAATAGCCGAAGCCAAAACGCCGTCTCCTACGTAAGGAATATCGGCCATTTCCAATAGTCCCTGAATAGTACCGTCTTCGCCGAAAGTGCCATGCAAAACGGGGAAAATTACCTCGAAATCGAGTTCTGATAATTGATGAGAATTACTTTTATACTCAGCTACTGAGCCCCCCTGATAACCGGGACGAATAACCGTTTCCCCTTCTTCACTATCCTCGACAAGACCATTATCTAAGGCTAATTTAGCCTGGGAACCGATTACCCAACGACCGTTGCGAGAGATACCGGCAAGAGAGACATTGTATTTGTCCGGGGACAGAGCTGCCGCTACAGAGCGGGCCGACAGCACACTTATTTCATGCTCGGCCGACTTTCCACCAAAGACGACCAAAATATTGAGTTTTTTATTCATAGCCGCACCTTGTTCTATAATTAGAGGCCCGAGCCTGCCGCTTAAGTTCTTTTTCTTTGTCTAATAAAGCAGGTTTTCAGCTAATATTTGCTAAAGTTGGCGGCCCGAGTTTGCGGCGACAATACTGACACTATTTGAAAAATAGTACCGCTTAGTCTTGTCACTTCAGCTTTCGTTTATCTGACCAACCCCAAAAGGATAATCGACTTCCAGAGAAGTTTAAATTATTCATTCGCCCAAAAAAATGTTAGAAGCCAAAGATACTATCGTTGTTTTATGCCACCCCGAGGGTGAAGCCAATATGGGTGGAGCTGCCCGCTCTATGACTTGTTTTGGATTAAGTGAGCTTATTTTAGTTGCGCCACGCAAGCAACCTGGCCTTACCGCACAAAACTGGGCTTGCCACGGCTTAGAAGTATTGCAAGCAGCTAAACAAGTATCTACTTTAGAAGAAGCGCTTTCCGAGGTAAATTTTGCTTTCGGTTTTACCAGGCGCTATGGCAAAAAACGCCATAAACTTTTATCCTTACCAGACTTAAAAGGCGAATTAGATGCTCACGCTCAACCGGGCAAAGTAGCTTTAGTTTTTGGTAACGAAGAGTCAGGCCTATCTAATGAAGAATTGGAAGGCTGCCACCGCTTAGTGACAATTCCCAGCGAAGGCTCACTGAACCTTTCCCACTCAGTCTCTTTGGCTTTGTATGAGCTCTTCGGTCGCTCTCACAGTGTGCCCGGAACTCAACAGAAAAAGCTAGCTTCGGCCGATAAACGCCTCAAGTTAATGAAAGCTGTGGGCAATTATCTGGAAGAGATGGGCTATCCACCCCAACGCGGAGCCAGCAAATTAGAAGAAATTGCTAAATTCAGCGATATTTTAGATCGAGCTCAGCTGGAAGATTGGGAAATAGGTTACATTGGCGGTATGTTTAAGCATCTTTACGTTAAATTTCAAGAATTACAAAGCCAAATCGACAGCCTTAAACAAGGACAACCTTAGACAAAAAATAAATCGAAAGTAAGAAACAGTAAGGCTCGACTGTCATTATATAGTTGACACCTTTGTACAAGATTATTCTATACTTATTGTTGTATATTTAACTTTTAGAAGAAAGAAAAAATCTGATATGGAGGCTATATGAATATCAATAAATGGAAAAAAGCAGCAGCTATGTGTGGCTTAATGTTGGCTACTATAGCTATCCAACCCGCTTATGCCAATACGACTCCTCAAGCCGGAGAATGTACTAAAAAAGCCGGTTGCTGCTGTACTAAAAACGCTTCAGCTTGCGCTAAAACCCAGACAACTTCCGATTGTGCCTGCCCTCAGGCTCAAGCTAGTTGTAGCACTAAGTCCCAAGCCCAAGCTAAGGCCGACTCCAGAACTAGCAGTGGTATAGCTGAGCAAGATTTCGATCGTTCGGTTAAGCCCAGCGACAATTTTTATGAGTATGCTATCGGTGGCTGGAAAAAGGCTAATCCTATTCCCGGCGATCAAGCTCGTTGGGGTACATTTACCATTTTAGCTGACAACAATTATAATATTTTACATGAAATTTTAGAAGAAGCTGCCGCCAACCCTAAGAGTGAGTTGGAAACTAAATTGGGTCGACTCTATAAGAGCGGTATGGACGAAAAAGCTCGCCAACAAGTGGGTATTGCTCCTTTAAAAAGCGAACTTAAAGCTGTTCAAGATATTAAAGATTCTACCGCCTTACTTGGTATGATCGCTTACCAGCACAGCCGAGGCTTGAATCCCTACTTTTGTCTAGATTCTGCTCAAGATGACAAAAACAGTAGTAAAATTGTAGCTACCATTTGGCAAGCTGGCTTAGGATTACCTGAGCGCGATTATTATATCCGCACTGACAATCAATCCAAGCAATTGCGCTCTCAATATGTCAGCTTTATGACTAATATGTTTAAGCTGTCCGGCTACTCCGCTCGCGAAGCCCAGAAGGCAGCTCGCAATGTTATGGACATCGAAACTAGCTTGGCTAAGGCCTCTCTGCCTGCCGCCGAGATGCGCGATCCGCAAAAGATGTACCATATGATGAGTCAAGACAATTTGGCCAATATTGTTCCGGCCATTGAATGGAAGAGTTACTATAAAACTATTGGACTCGACGTTCCCCAAGAAATTAACGTCACCGGCCCCGACTTTATGAAGTCAGTCAATGCCCTTTTGGCCGATAAGTCTCTTTTAGCTAAACATAAAGACTACTTGGCCTGGAGAGTAATCTCTTCTGGCGCTCCTTACCTTACCAAAGAGTTTGAAGAGTGCTCTTTCAATTTCTATAGCAAAACTTTGCGCGGCATTAAAGTTATGAAACCTCGCTGGAAGAGAGTTACTGGCGTCGTCGATAAGTTGATGGGGCAAGGTTTGGGCCAACTTTATGTTAAGAGGGCCTTCCCTCCCGAAGCTAAGCAAAAAGTGCTAGATATGGTAAAGAATATCACCGCTTATATGGCCGAAGATATTCCTCGCTTAGACTGGATGAGCCAAACTACTAAGCAAGAAGCCCTGAAAAAGCTCCATGCTTTCCGAGCTAAAATCGGCTATCCCGACGTACCTCGCGATTATTCCAAGCTTACTATTACCGATTCTTATTACGAGAATATGCGCAACGCCGAGCGTTTCGAGAAGCAGCGCAGCTTAGCTAAGATCGGTAAGCCTATCGATCCTAATGATTGGTATATGAGCCCTCAAGAAGTCAACGCTTATTATGCTCCCAGCGATAACGAGATCGTCTTCCCGGCCGGCATTTTGCAGCCTCCTTTCTTCGATCCTAAAGCTGATGATGCAACTAATTACGGCGGTATCGGTATGGTGATCGGCCATGAAATTAGTCACGGTTTCGACGATCAAGGGGCTCAGTATGACGGTCAGGGCAACTTGCGCAATTGGTGGACAGCAGAAGATAAAGCTAAATTTGATAAGCTAACTAAAGGCGTAGAAGAGCAGTTTTCTTCTTATGTTGTCCAGGGACAGCATCTCAATGGCAAACTCGTTTTGGGTGAATCTATTGCCGATCTAAGTGGTTTAGCTCTCTCTTGGGGCGCTTATCAAAAGTCGCTTAACGGCAAGGAAGGCCCTATTATCAACGGCTATACCCCTGCTCAGCGCTTCTTCCTTAACTACGCTAAAATTTGGGCTATCAATATTAGTCCCGAGATGGAAAAGCTGCAAATCAATACAGATCCGCACCCTACAGCCATGTGGCGCGTCAACGGCCCCCTCTCCAATATGGAAACCTTCTTCAAGGCTTTTGATATTCCTGAAGGCTCTCCCATGTGTCGCCCAGCTGATCAGCGCAATAAGATCTGGTAAATTGCCATTAGTTGCCCTTATACTTAACTGATATAGGCAACAATAATAAGAGAAGCGAATTGAGAAAGGTCCTCAGTTCGCTTCTTTACTTTATAACTAGATAGTAAAATAAATATCTATAACTATAGCATTCTTCCCCATAGCTCTAAATAAAAAGCTAAGGAAGAGCTTACTCTATCTTCCCAACAATTTGAGCACCCAAAGTTTGCATATGCTCAAAAAACAGGCAATTTAACAATTTTTCATCATGGGGAGTGGTATTGTTAGCCTGAGCAGTTTCGCAACTACAATCAAAAGTAGCAGCTGTATTTAAAGGTACTAGTAAATTCCAAGAACGACGGCGCGAAACTGAGTAAAAACTTAGGCCAGCTACCAAATGATATAAGCATAAATCGGTAACTCCGCCCATAACTACTATAGTATGCAGCTTTTCTAAAGTGAGTAAGTGATTGAGTAAAGAAGTATCAACAAGAGAACTAATCGATGATTTATTGATAATAACAAAATCTTTAGCACAATCTAAAGAAGTTAAAGCGTCTTCTAATTGACTTTCGGAACTACCCTTCAAACAATGGGACGGCCAAAGAGCAAATTCTGGACTATTTGGACTATGGGAATCACAAGTAAAAATTAAATGGCGTACTCCAGCGTTAGCCGCCTTTTTTATCGTTTGGGCGATATTAGGAACGATAGAAGCCATTTGTGGAGAGCTCATTAAACCTTGAGAGCAGAATCCCTTAACAGCGTCCACGGTAATACAAGCAATATTTTGGGCTCCGCCCGCCTCTTTAATGAGTTTGTCCCAATTTAATGTCTTTTTTCGACTCTGTTCCATGAAGTTGTATAAATACTGAAGATAGGGGCGACGTTCTTTCAAAAAATCTTCAAAACTCATTATAATATAACTCCTTTTGGGTGCTCTTAAGAGGCCGCTTGTTGTATTATAGCTAAAAAAAAAATAATTTCCAGGAATATAAAAAAGTGAGCCAAAGAAACACTGAGAATTGCACGAATCATCGAGCTTTCGGTATATATTGTCGCCCTGATTGTCCCAAGGCCGACCAGGCTTTAGAAAAGTCTAAACATTTTTTGCAAGCCCACCATATAGAGATAATTACTCTAGAGGATATATTAAATGGCTATCCTGCTGAAGCTGTTTTAACTTTCGGTGGGGATGGTAGCTTGCTCCATGCTGCCAGATTAGTAGCTCAACAGCGTATCCCAGTCTTGGGCGTAAATTTTGGTCGCATAGGTTATCTATGCACTGTTAATTCTGAACACTTAGAACATACTTTAAAGCGTTTGGTAAATAAAGATTACCGTTTGGAACAGCATACCATGCTCTCTTGCCAAGTATATGAGAATGATCAACTTATTTGGAGTTCTCAAGCGCTCAATGAAGTGTTAATAGGCGGTTGCAATAGAACTGTATGTTTGGAAGTAATTATTGATGGAGTCAAATTTGCTACAGTGCGCGGCGATGGTTTAATTTTAGCTACTAAAACTGGCTCCACAGCTTATTCCTTCAGTGCCGGCGGCCCCGTTCTTTTAGTTGATAATGTCCTCTGTTTAGTAGCTTCTAATGCAGTATTCTCTTCTTCCATTCGCTCACTGGTATTATCGGCCGGTACTACAGTTACTATCAAAAATTTAACCTATCCAGCCAAGCCTTACGTGGTTGCCGATGGCCAAATAGATTGTACCATCAATGAAAATGCCATAGTGGAGCTAAAAAAGTCTGACTTAAAATCGAACTTTATTACTTTTGGCGACACATCCCCTATCCAAGATTTGCATCGCGGCTTCCAAGAACTTATGATGCGCTCTTTTTAATATCGCTAAAAGCGGAACCAAGCCTGTTTGGTTTGCGCAGTATCGTTACACTTACCGCGCCTGCTTTTTGGGCTATAGCCTGTTCATTTTATAACTAGCGGACAGTTATAACCGAAAGCGGGACAAAGGTACAGGGGCTAAAGTCTCCGTTTCTCCGTTGGCTGGCTACGTATACGCCTATAGCAAGCTACAGGCGTATAAGAGCCTTTCGCGTTGCTATAGGCTAAACTACGCTATCAATATTACAGAAACGGAGACTTTCCCAGTTTGTCGGTTCGTCCAAGGCTTTCGGCGTTATCGGCCGGCGTCTGCTTCGCCTACGGCTACGCAGCCATACCGGCCTCATGCCAAAGCCAAGGACTTCACCAAGTCCGCTTTGGCTACGTGTTGCCTTACACTTGCACACTTTTAAGCTAATTCAAATCAAAATCATCTAATTTTAAGCTTTGGCGATTTTCTTCGATAGCGCGAACAATTTCAACCGGTATGCCTTGTTTGGCGTTGGCCTCAACAGAAAAAGTAAGATTAAGCTCACAATCATTCAAGTCTATCAAGTCATAAACAATATTTTCCAAAATTTTATTCACTACATTTTTACAGCAATTAGGATCGATATTGCTTACAGAAGCATAAAGATGGGTTGTGAGAGGCTCGCGCTTTTCTGTTTCAATTTGCTTTGTAAAATTAGCAGAGCTAGGAATAGAATGTGTAGCACTACAATTTGATGTACAGCTGCTTGTAATAGTATTAGCGGCCAATTGCTCATTTTTAGCTTTTTCTGCTGTAGCTTCTATTTCAGCTTGACGCTGTTGACGCGCTTTTTCTGCAGATACCAGTAAACTATCTAAGCTAACACCAGCAATCTCCTCTGCGAATTTTAAGCCCTTAAAATAGCCTTTTTCGTCTTGGCTACTGGCTATAGCAAAACAACCAGAGGCTACACCATTTTTGAGGCAATCTTCTAGAACTTTATAATTAGCTAGCCTTTGCATGTAGCAATAAATGCACAGCTGATCCCACGCTTGCCTTACAGTAATAACAGAACTATCATCACCGTTTTTAGCGAATAAATTCAATACATCTTCACGGAAAAAGTCAGGATTCCACTTTGTAACTACAAGGTCGTTATCTTTCAGCTTACGCACCACTTTGTCAATAAGTTTGCCACTGCCTAAATTGTAAGGGTGCCAAGTGATCTCCGTTTGTTTTTTGCTCTGTTCGGTAGAAGGAACAAGCAACCAGCGATAAGTTTCTTTTAAGCAGCTATCAATATTGTTGCTGGCTGTTACAATCCTTTGCTTTACCTCTTTTTGCTGGTTTTTATCTAAATTCAGCTCATCTTCTTGAATCGACTTCCAAGCTAAATAGTTTACCACGGCAGATTTTAAGGTAGGATAATTGCCTTTATCAGGAGCTAAAAAAACCAACATATTTTGGTTGATACGATTTCCGCTACCTCTAGTTTTTAGCAAATTGCCCATAAACTCAAAAAGTGTACTGTTTATAGTGCTATTATCACTGTTTGACGATTCATAACTATTATAGGTACAATTTAATCCTAAGACAACTAAACGGACGTTTTGGTTATCGTTAATATCGGAAGAAGATTCAGGACAAATATGCCTTCCTTCCAAAGGCTCTTCTTCTTTGCATAATTTACCCAAGCGTGAAGTTATTTCAACTTGAATGTTGGCAGAGTCTATTTTGCTTCCTCGCTCGCGAGCTAGCTTTTGCAAAGTGGGATGAACGTCATACCAATACCGCTCACCAGAGCAATATAAGTAAGACGATTCTTCGCGCAAAATATTTAAAACGTCATTAAACGCCGACATTTGCTGGCCAGGCTGGACAGTTCCAAGATAAAGACGCTTTTTGTCCAGGCCGCGTACACCTTGAGAGCCAACTTTAGGAGCGCTACCTAACATTACGGCACAAGCTGCTTTTTGGGCAGCTTTAATGCTTTTGTAACGCCAATCTTTCTGATCTATTTTGTAAGGTATAGAGCTTTTGCCATCAACTTCAGCGTGAATAATGGAAGACCAACTCTCTCCGTCGGGAAGGTATTTTACCATCTCGTCGCCGATATTTTTGTCGCCGAAAGCTACTGAGCCAGGCATAATCATGGGACTAGGATCTTGATCTTCGCTAAGTTTATGAATTAAAGCGGCCATAAAGCGCAAGACCCCGCGCGTGCGTTGGAAATTAGGTAAAGCGGCCCAGTCATTGTATAAAATATCAAACAATTCAGGGTGAATAGGATAACAATTAAGCAACCGCTTATGGTAGTCAACTTCTTTAGTTTCTAGCGGAAATTGCTCATTTTGCTCGCTATACATAGCAGCGAAACGGCGGCAAATATCTTCTTTGGCGTTTTCGTCGGCGCATTTAGAGAAAAGACGGCGGCGCACTACTTCAAAGCCTTCTTGAGCTCCGATAGGCTTCCAAATTGACTCTACGCGACCGAAATAATGTTCAATTGTTTTTAGAGCTTCGCGGCCACCTTCATCTACCAATTCTCTTTCCGATTCCGGCAAAGAAGCTACCAGTAAGCTATTTTTACTGGCTTTAACAGCTTCGGTAAGTTCTTGCACAAACGTCATCAAAATTCCGAAAGTGCCGGCCGGAAGGCCTTTTACTTCATAGATTTTTCTTGCATAAGCAACCAATTCATCAATAAGAATTAAGCAAGGGCCGCAAGTGTCGAAAATTTCGCGTAAGGTAGAGCTGCCAGGAGAAATGCTCTTTAGATCGCTTTCCTTAATAAGATCGTAAAGCTTATCATTGTCGGAAGCCTTGGCCAATTGGTAGACTATTTCGCCCCATAAAGTTCTAACAGTAATGCCGGAAATATCTGTTGGACGTTTAGGCTTAGCTGGATTTAAAGCTGTACCTACTAAAACGGCTACATTAACTTTAGGTAATTTGTCTAAGCCAATTTCTTCTAAAATAGGCTTTAAAACAGGCAATTTTTCGGCAGAAACTTTGCCTTGTAACATATGATACAAGGCCAGCATGGTGTGAGTTTTTCCCCCACCAAAAGCTGTTTTTAACTGAATAACGGGATCACCATCTTGTCCAGTTACTCTTTTGAGAGCTTGCACCAGCAACTTTTGCATACTCTCGGTAATATACGTTCGCTCAAAGAACATTACCGGATCGCGGTACTCAAAAGCGCCTTTTCCGTCGGCAATTTGTTGTAAGTCGACGGCAAATTCAGCAGTTTTGTAACGTCCGCTCACAACATCGGGATGAGGCACCATAACGTTTCGCCAGCTGGGTAATTTGTTATTTACGGAAAGGCGGTTGCTTTCATCCTTGGCCTTACTTACTGCTGCGCCAGCGTTACTGTCCGCTTCAGTAACTTCTTCAATAGCTGCTTTTAAAGTTGGTGTTTGATAAGGCGTATTTCTGTATCTGACATTGCGCAAGATGTCACGGATTTGCTCAGCGCTTTCTTGATCAAAAACTTCACAAACTCTGGCCATAGTATCTAGAGCTCGTTCCATGTCGTCGTCTTTCATGGGATTGCCGTTTTGATGAGCAATGCCATTGCGAACGTCTAACAATTCGTTGACATAAGAGCGATATTTTTTACTCCCAAATTTCTGTCTAAATACATCTGCCCACTTTACGTCGATAATTCGTAAACAAGCGGCTATATCCAAAGAATCGACCAAGTCAGCATATTCTCCAGTAGCTGGCAAACTGTAATTAGAGCGACTTAAAATATCCAGAACTACAGACCACCAACCGCTTTGTTTGTATACCCCTTCTAAACTTTGAGCCACAAAAGCAGCCAACATAGAGCGCATAATGTCGAAAGCTTTGGTAATAGTTACATTATTGTCTTCTTTATTTTCCATGGCTGCTCTCCTTTAAAACATGGTGCCTTGCTCAGCTTCTGATTGCTTTTTCAAGCTGTCGGCTTTAGCGCTAATTTGTGACCAAGACATAATTAAAGAGTTGTAGGCTAAAGCGTCTTGGTTCCAGCCTTGGCGTTCGGCAATAGTGTAAAGGCGGTAAGCTAACTCTTTAGCGTTGGTTGCTTTGGTATTTGTAGCTACAATTTGCGCACATTGGACTATGCCGCCTTCTTGCAAAGCTTTAGCTAGCTTTTGACAAATAGTCCAGCTACAGTCGTTAGAGCTAACTTTTAGCTCCATGGCCGAGCGATCTACTAAGCAAACTTTGCCTTTTTCAGCTTTAATAACGCCATTTTTTATTAAGCTGTCGGTAGAAATATTTTTGGCTTTAGCTAAAACTTCAGCTTCACCAAAAGGCAATTCTTTAAAGGCATATTGAGAGTAAATATCTACACAAAAACGGCTGGCCGAATCGAGTTGGCCGCTCTGTTCATTGAGACAAGCGTCAAGCTCTTGGTTAATTAGTTGCAGAGCGCTGCGCACACTTACAGGCGTGCCGTCAGCTTCCAAAACGGCGCTGTATTTAGAATAAACCGCCATGCCTGGGCCGATAGCCGCTTGAGCTAAGTCTACCGGCGCTATTTGGCTACTTTGCAATTCCTTTAAGGCTGGTTTTAATTCATTGCTAAGCTCAGTAATAAAACGACGGCGACTAATTGCCGACGCCTCGGCAGAACGCTTGCGGCAGACTAATACTATTGATGAAGCTAAAGCATTAGTCTCAATTCCACTGAGCCTATTTTTTAATTCTGTGCTTATAGGCCAAGTGCCGGTAATGGCAAAACCAGCTTTTATAATAGCTGAAAGCATAGTTTCCCACCCGCTGGAAGAGGTAACTTTTTGGCCCGCTTGCTCTTTAGTTTCGCTTTGTTTGTAAGCGTAATAAATAGTTACTGGCAGAATCTCACTGGCGTATTGGTAAAGCTGGTGGCAAGCTTGCAACATGCCATCTTCAAAAAATTCTTTAGCTTTATTCTTGTCATTTTCATGACGATAAGAGGCAGAAATTAATTCTTCAGCTTTGGATACGAGCATGGTGCGGAAAAGCTCTGGATAAACGAAACGCAGAGATTGGCGCAACCAAATATAAAAATAATCAGAAAGATCCGAATAATTTACACTGTCGTAATAAGGGGGATCAGTTGAGATCATAATTTGACGCAAGCCGCAGTCGCTTTGAGCATTCCATTGTTTAGCTTCGCCAAAAGCTTCAGCAGAAAAAAACTGTAAGCATTTAGTGACCCACTCTAACATACTGTCAAAACAACCAGAAGACATGCTAAACGGGTTGCCTTCTGTATAGTTCCAAGTCATAGCAATGGCTTGGCGAGTAAAAGTGTGACTCATTTTTTCCCCAGATGTATTCCAGGAACAAAGTGAGGAGTGATAATCTGATAATTTATCGATTAAAAAGGCTAAATAAACACTAATAGCTTGACTGTAAGCTAGAGCTCCTGCGCCGCCTTTATTGAGCGGCGTTTTATCATCTTTCCAACCAGCTTCCAAAGCATCGGCTTCAGCTTGCTGTTGGGCTTCTTTTATTAGTTGGCTAAAAGTTGTTAAAGCCGTTAGCTGGCGGTTAGTAAAAAGATCAGTGATGCTATCAAAGCCATATAAGGAAACATTAACTCTGCATTTTCCGCTTAAAGTTCCGCTAGGAATATCCTCAGGTCTAACGACATCTGCCGCTTTTAATTGTTCTTTATCAGCATTTAAGTATATTCGTCTGTTTTTACCTTCAGCTACTACGGCTATTAAAACAGAACCTAAACGACCGGCTTGGCCTTCTTGGCGGATATGTTCAAAAGGCACGTTGGCTCCGCAGCAAATACAACGGGCGCCTTTTCTATTGACGGTACCTTCTAAAGGACATAGACCTTGACGAACTTGGTAAGTAATAGCTGTACCGTCAACAATTGGCTCAACCCAAGCTTCATGGTCTTTTTTCTTAGAGAGAATAAAACTACTAACTAGCGGCATTTGGCAACCGCAAGTGGGATTGGGGCATTTTACAGTGCGGGCCCAAATCCAGGCAATAACTGTGGCTTCTCCGCCTCCATAATGGGAAGGCAATTTTACTTTAGGATAGAGTTGGCCTATGCGTTTAAAGGCTTCATTTTTAAGCCATTGGCCATAATAGCGGACGTCTTGGGCTAAGCCCTGAGCGCCAGCGTAGAAGGTGCTGCGGCGATTAGCAGCAGCCCTTCTCCCCAGGCAGCAGCCCTTCTCC
>CAKUDB010000022.1 GCA_934644775.1 uncultured bacterium
AGCTACCGAATCGGTAAATTGGGCGTCGGAAGCTAAAGCCAAGTAAGTTTCGACTCGTCTAGGCATTAACTTGGCCGCCTCGTCTGGGGATAAGGAAAAAACTTTATCTAAAGTAAGATCGCGTACACCGTTACCGGCAAAACCTTCTACTATTAAATAGCAGCTGGATTTGCCTAAGGGGAAGCTGAGCCCCTCTTTAGAGCCCAGGCGGGTTTTGCCATATCTATCTTGATATTGTTTAGTCTCTAATTTGCCCTCTGGAGAAGCCACGTAGACTTTAGTTGGTGTAGTATTAAAAAGATTATTTACGGAAACGTAAGGCGACCTTATGCGATCTGAATCGGAACTGTTGTTCATACCGTCGAAGCCTTGCTCTCCGTCTTCGTAGTTAAACTTTATGCGGAAAAAAGACTTATGGCCATTAGCGGTAGTAAGCATACCGACGACGTTGCCGTTGCGCTCTTGGACGCTCAGACCTTTATTGGAGCTAGAAAGAACATTTTCTTTTTTGTCGCCGCGCCAAGTAATGTCGCTTTGCAAACAAGTAATAGCATACTGGACGCCTGATTGAGCGGCCATAAGGGCTTCTTCACGACCGTAAAAATTAGAAGCTAGGCGCATACTACCCAGATTGGAGTAGACTACGGAGCTAAGCAGCATAATTACTAAGACGACTGTGAGCATGGTAGTGATAAGGACTATGCCGCGCTTATTTTTTAACATATACTGCCCTCCTTTACTTGAGCTTATTGGCACTGTTGATCAGATCCTATTCTTAGTGAGGTATTTTACTGGGTACCCCTTTTTTGATATTGTTAGTCTCTGTCCTTTACCAATTTTTATAAAATTTTGGTGACCAGTCATAAAATCAAAAGGTACAAATTGATTAGTCTTTACCAAAAAAATCAGATGTTACAAAGGAGTGAGCTTTTGGAAAAAATAACAAAATATATAAAAAATATACTTGTCTAGGTAGAAGAAACTTTGTACATTTGAGGCAATGAATGGTAGGACTTTTTTCGTTGGCTTGGCCATTTGCTCGTTGCCTTGGGGCGGTAGCTTCAAAGCGGTGGCAACTCCGGGCGCCGATACTGTCGGTAGCGGTCGGGGTGCTAGGGCGTCGTCCGAAGTTAAGGCGTCAAAAGTTCTAGGGTTAGGTTGTTTAGAACAAAAAAATTTCGTCACCTACGTAGAAAAGAGTAAGGAATTGATGAATATAAATATAGAACGCTCTTCCGAATTATTCCGGGCCAGCTCTGTGGCACCTAACAATACTGCCCTCGCCTCTAAGCAAATGGCTCCCCAGGCGTCGGCTCCGGCTGTTCCTATAGATAGCTTCTCTTTAAATAGCAGCGAGAGCCAAGAAGCTGCCGCCGCTCCCAAAATGCAAGTTGCTCAAGCTAAGGTCGAGGCTAAGGCTCAAGTAAAAGCTGAAACGCCCTCCGTACAGACTGAGGGAAGTGATAAAAAGCAAATCCTTTTCCAATTTGACAGTCGGGGTTGTCCTCAAGTAGATCTTAGCAATATTGGCCTTAAGGGCTCCTTTAACGATCAGACCGGTCTTTACGATCAGCACTGGAATGGCGACAAAGTTATTCCTATGCACGATGATGGTAAAAATGGTGATGCTGTCGCTGGAGATGGTATCTTTACCGCTGCCGTCGATCTTAAGACGGGACAAAATCAACAATTTAGTTGGGGCGTAGTAGGTGATATTGCCGGTAAAGATGGTAAGGTACAAAACGCTCAATGGTTAGTTATGAGCGAAACTAATCCCAACTTTAATTTAGAAGATTCTCCTATCCAAACTTACGCTCCCGTACAAACCCACCTCTTCGGAGTACACAAAGAAGGCGAAGATGGCGTCCGCTTCCAGACTTGGTCTCCGGAAATGGGTAAAGGCGATTTAGCCAATTACAAGCTTTACGTAGAAATAAGCGATCCCCAGACAGGCAAAGTGGAAGAGCATCTGCCCATGGAAAAAGATGAGCAGAATGGCACCTGGACACTTACTCAAAACGAGGGCTGGAGCAAGCTTAAAGGTAAAACTTACCAGTATGCCGCTTTAAATGAAAAAGGCGAAGTCTTGAAAAATAGTTGGGGCGGTGAAGTTCGCTATTCCGATCCTCACGCTCGCTATTTACAGGGCGAACAGCGCGGCTTAGAGCGTATCTTTGTCGATCCAGTAATGGGTTTCGAAGTTGGCTGGTACGACGATAGTGGTAAAGGTGGCCCCAACTATGCCGACGATCCTCAGTGGGGACGTTTTACGGTCGACTCTCACCCCAATGCCGAGAGCGTGCGTTTAGTTTTGCGTGACGAGAATGGCAAACAACTCAATAAGCAAGAGCTTTTAGATCGTTTAGGTAAGCCTGAGCGTATCCCTTACGATCAAGCTTCGCCAGCTGACAAACACGACGTAGACGTCTTGCGCAATTGGAAGTTAGACAAAACTGAGCCTATCGATAAGTATGCTTGGACTAATAGCGTCAACGAAGATGGCTCTATCGATATGAATCGCGTCGACAGTCCCGGTGCCGGTACCGCTTGGGTGACGGCCGTCAACAATTTCCCCAAATTAGTCGGTATGCAATATGAATACCAAATTGTGGAAGATGGCAAGTTGGTCGGCGATATTAATGGAGACGGCCAGCTAAGCAGCCAAGAGCGTATCGCCACTCCCTTTAACGATCCTTACACCAACGTCATTCAGCCCAAGCCCGGTTCGGCTCGCAAGTCTTTAATTCGCGAATCTAGCTTCGAGTTCCAGTATGATAACGTGCCTCGTCGCCAGACCAATCATAACAACTTCGTAATTTACGAAGCCCACGTCGGTTCGTTCATGAGCTCTAAGGACAACTCCGTTCCGGCCACCTTTGAGGATATGATTAACAACCTCGACTATTTTGCCTCTTTGGGTATCGACACTATCGAGCTTATGCCTACCAACGAATTTGGAGCTAAGCGCGATTGGGGCTACACTCCCGACTATTACTATGCCGGTGCGGCCAGCTACGGCTTCGAAATGGATCGCCAAGCAGCTTTAGATCGCAAGCTCATTACCGAAGACGAGCAACCTGGTGCCAAGAGTGTTTGGATTTCCGGTACCGACGCTATGAAGCTCTTTGTCGATGAAAGTCACAAGCGGGGCTTTAATGTTATGGCCGATGTGGTCTATAACCACACTTCCGGCAAGCCCGACGCCGACGATCCTTTAGGTCGTATCGACGGTGGTAAGCGCTCATTCTTTAACTGGTGGCAGCAAGGCGAGTCTTGCACTCCTTGGGGTGCCAAGCCCAATTTTGCCAACCAAAGTGTCAAAGATTTCTACTCTGACAACGCCGTACAACAAGTGGCCGAATTTGGTTTCGACGGTATTCGCTTCGACTTTACTCAAGTGTTGCACTCTACAGGCAATTCTGCCGAGCAAATTGAGGGTATGAATACTTTGCGCCAGATTAACCGCTCTTTGCGTCTAATTAAGCCCGACGTCTACACCGTAGCCGAAGACTTCAGTGGCAGTTGGTTAGTGGCCGCCGATCTGGACAAATCGGAAACTCAGGGCTCTGGTCAGGGTAGCTGGGAAAAGAAAGGTATGGGCTTTAGCGGCGTCTGGAACGATCGTTTCCATGACGACTTGTTAGAAATGGCTCAAGGCGTAGGTAATGCCGATCGCTTAATGGAGGCCATTACTTGCCATGTGGGCGTCACCGACTGGAGTAGGGCCGTAACTTACGCTCACAGCCACGACGAGGTGGGCAATACTGGCAACTGGATCCACCGTGGCGCGGCTGCTTCCAAAGATGACGAAGCTGTCAAGCAGCCTTTCCCTAGGGCTATTGCTCGCACCGCTTCGGCTATCACTTTAACTGGCCCTGGTGTGCCCATGCTCTTCCAAGGCGAAGAGTTTTTGGCCAACAACGACTTTAAGCATGGTTTAACTTCTACTTGGGGAGCCGATATGAGCTGGATTAAATTCCCAGTTACTCCCGATAAGTTGGACAACTTTGCTAAGTGTGCCGCTATGGATAATTCTTCTCGCGAAGTAGAGCGCTCGCGCATGAGTGCCGACGAGCAGAAGTTGTTCGATCGCTATTGCCAAATGAATTCTGAGCAAAAGAAGCAAGCTGAAGATCTGGCTAACCAAGTCGGTCAGTTTACTTTAACTCGCGATTTGGTCTCTTTGCGCCGTACCTCTTCCGCTTTCAATGCTACCGGCAATATCAGTCGCGTCTATACTCACAACGACGACAGGGTGTTGGCTTGGAAACGGGATAACGGCGGCTCCGATGAGTTTGTGGTAGTGTCTAACTTCGCTAATACGGATCGCTCCGGTTATCGTATGGAATTGCCTCCCGGTCAGTGGAAAGAGATCTTTAATACTAATGCTCGTTGCTACGGTGGCACCGGTACGGGTAACGGTGGCCATACTGTAAGCTCTGGCAATGGTATCTTCCTTCCCGCTGGCTCTACTATTGTTTTGAAGAAGCAATAGTAGCTAGAAAGGTTAGTTGGTGGGCTGGACTCAAGGGCTCGGCTCACCTAGTTTATTAGAATAAAAAAATAACGGTCGTTGGCTAGCGACCGTTATTTTTTTGCTAAAATTGGCGAATAGATTAGGCTCTAACGAAAGGATTGTGCTTCTTTTCGTAGCCTACGCTGCTTTGAGAGCCGTGGCCGGGATAGAGAATCGTATTCTCAGGCAAGGAATAAACCTTATTTTTTATAGAGTTTATTAGGGCAACATGATCGCCATCATGGAAGTCGGTACGCCCTACCGAGCCGTGGAAGATAGTATCGCCGCAAAAAGCGTGTTTGTCACAAACTAAGATCTGACCGCCCGGAGTATGGCCAGGAGTATGGAGCACCTTAAATTCTAAGTCTCCAGCTTTAAATATCTGGCCGTCCTCTAAAGTTCCACTAATTTGAGGAACTTCGGGGCAGACTAAACCTAATTCTACAGCGTCGCTTTTACATCTATTTACCGCTTTGACATCTTGGCTGTGTACATAGAGAGGTAAGTGCAAGTCTTTCTCTAGCTGGGCGGCACCAATAAGGTGATCGCAGTGGCCGTGAGTAAGTAAAATAGCTTTTATATCGAGGCCGTAAGCTTTGATAGTGCGCTCAAGTTCAGGAGCATTGTCGCCGGGATCGATAATGACGCCGACGTGGTGATCGTCGTACACTAAGTAACAATTAGTGCCAAAAGCTCCTACGACTTTGGTAATAATATTTACTGACATATTTTTAGGCTCCTTAAGGGGGGCTTAGTTAAGTGAAGTTTAATTGGGGGAAGGGAGAGAGCTCTTCGAAACGTTTGGCTACTTCCAATACGAAACGATCGCTGCCGCGTGGGCCAACTATTTGCAAGCCGATAGGTAAGCCTGCGGAACTTAAGCCAGCCGGAACGGTAATAGCCGGCTGACCAGTTAAGTTGAAGGGGTAAGTAAAGGGAGTCCAGCCAAAGAGAGTGGAGATCTTACGGTCGTTGATCTTTTCAGGACGCTCCAATTTACTATCAAAAGCTTCTAGCGGCATAGTCGGAGTAATCATTAAGTCGTAACGCTCGAAGAATTTATCCATAGTATAGTAGAGTTGGGTGCGCTTAATAGAGTCTTTACTATACATATAAGCGGGAAGCTTCATGCCTTCTTCGATAATATCGACCATTTCAGGGGTAAGCAAAGCTTTGGTCTCTTCGCTTAAAGGGGCGTAACGGGAAGCGTATACCGTATTCCAAATATTAAGTTCTAAAGGCTCGGGATCTTCCTCAATAGGCGGATTCTCTTGGCTGACGGTATAGCCGAGTTGAGTAAACTTTTGGGCTGCTTGGCTGACGATTTGAGCCACCTCGTCTTCTACGGGAGCATAATTTAAGTTGGGGCTGTAAGCTATATGTAATTTATCTAGAGCCGACTTAGGCCAATCGTAAGGGCTCATGCTTAAGTTGTCATGAGAGCTAGCTCCAGCCAAAACTTCGAAGAGTAGGGCTGCTTCGTCGACGTGGCGGGCAATGGGGCCGGTATGGCTTAAAGTATAATACAAATCGGGAATGGGATAACGGGGAACCATAGCGAAGCTGGGCTTAAAACCGACTACGCCACAGAAAGAAGCCGGAATGCGAATAGAACCAGCCCCGTCGGTACCTTCGGCAATAGGCACCAAGTTGGCCGCCACTGCACTAGCCGAACCGCCGCTGGAGCCGCCAGCATGGCGCTCTAAGTTCCAAGGATTGAGAGTAGGGCCAAAAACTCTATTGTTAGTTATTCCTTTGTAGCCAAATTCTGGAGTGTTAGTTTTGCCCAAAATAATCGCGCCAGCTTGGCGAATGCGGCTGACCGAGATAGAGTCGAAGTCGGGTATATTATCTTTCAAAGTGAGGGAACCGCAAGTTGTGCGCATTCCCTTAGTGTAGGAAAGATCTTTTATAGCCACGGGAACGCCGTGTAAAGGGCCTATCGCTTCTGCTTTTTCGGCTCGGCGGGCTTGTTCTAAAGCTCCTTCGCTATCTAAAGTAATGAAAGCATTTACTTTAGAGTTGAGTTTGTCTATGCGCTCAAGGTAAGCTTGGGTGACTTCTACGGGGGATAATTTCTTTTCTCTTATAAGTTGGGCCAGCTCGGTGGCTCTAAGATCGCAAATATTCATATCGGCCTATTTGCCAAGTTAAAGCGCCTCTTCCTGCTTGGAAGTCGATTCATGGACAGCAGGGGTAGCTTGGCTTAGTTGGCTGCAAACTGGACATTGGTCACTGTTGTGGCCCAAAGCTGGGCAATAAGTGCGGCCACAATCGATAAATTGAAGATGGCGTTTCCCCCACTCTTGAGGGGGAAAGAGTTGCTTAAGATCATTTTCAACTTGTTTGGGCGTTTGGCCTTGGGAGAGCCCCCAGCGCCTAGCTAAGCGAAAGATATGGGTATCTACAGGAAAAGCTGGTAAATTAAAGGCTTGTAACCTTACTACTGAAGCCGTCTTGTGGCCTACGCCGGCAAGACTTTCTAAGCTGGGAAAATCGGTCGGTACCTGGCCGGAAAACTTTTCCAAAAGCTGGCGACACATAATTTTTAAGTATTTGGCTTTGTTTTTAGCTAGGCCTAAGGCGTAAATATATTGATAAATCTCTTCTTGACTGAGTTTATCCATCTTTTCCGGCGTATCGGCTGTGCTAAATAGCTTGGCTGTAGCTTTATTTACTCGTTCGTCGGTACACTGGGCAGAAAGTATAACGGCAACCAATAAAGTGAAAGGGCTGTAAAAAATAAGGCTGGGCTGCGGATTGGGAAAAAGCTCGTCTAGCTTAGCGCCAACGAGTGCGCCTCTCTCAGCAATAGTTGACATGGGCTCTTCTCTTTCGTCTATTTTATATCGACAATTTTAAGGCCGTCGTTGTTGGTCGAGGCCCCTTGAGGCTCGCTCGAGCTGTTATTGTCGCTCTCTTCGCCGTCAGAAACGAACTCGGCGTCTATAATTTTGCCTTCACCAGGAAAATGGGGGCGCTGATTGGGGTGTACCGAACCTTCGGCAATGATATATTCGGGAACTCTATCTCCGTCTGGCTCGGTAGCGTAAGATGAAGCTTGGTCAGGGCCAAAATTGATAGGGGTGTTGGGATTGAGGCCACTCATGCCGAGGATATGGCTCATGACATTGCCCATAGTGCCTAAACCTAAGCCAAAAAGATCGGCAATACTGGCTGTGCCTTCTTTTACTCGGCGCATACGCTCTAACATGATGGCTTGATTGAGCTCTTGAGTGCCGCTCCACCAGATAAAAATAGCAATGATAATGAGCATATGATTGTAGCCAGCGCCATAGATAGCCATAATGATGGCACAAGCTCGACCGATACTGACAGCTTTGTCTGTAGCGGTAAGGAAGTCGTATTTTTTAGATAAGAAACCACGCAGTACCCGGCCGCCGTCCATGGGAAAAGCTGGAATTAAGTTAAAGGCCATTAAGACGATATTACTCCACATAAACCAATAGAGAGTTTCCAGGCCATATATTTTGACTATAGGAATAAAGTTGGCGGCCCAATAGGGAACGAAGAGAAAGTTTATAAAAAGATAAGTAGCCAGAGCTAAGACAAAATTGACGGCTGGCCCTGCCAATGCTATCAAGATCTCTTGGCGTGGCGTTTTAGGTAAGCCTTGCAAAGTGGCTACTCCACCAAAAGGCCACAAAGTTATATCTCGGGTGGAAATACCGAAGCGTCTGGCTGTTAAAGCATGGCCATATTCATGTAAAGTTACGATAGCAAAAACGATTAAGGTAAAAAATAGACTGACTAAACTGGTAGTCCAATCATTTTTGGCTCCTCGAGAAAGAAAGATCCAGACTAGCAAGAGCACGAAGGTAAAGTGAACATAAATATCAATACCCCACAATTTTGCTAATTTAAATGACCAACGCATAAAATTTGTGTTTCCTGTTCTTGGCTAAGAGCTAATTGAGTTTGCAAAGACGGCGCAAGCCTCTTGGGCTCATTCTAACATAGAAGTATTAGCGATTAGTTTGCACTATGTTGGAATTGAAACAAAATAAAAGCCTCGCCCACTATCCAACAACATTTATAATTTGGAACTGTTGCTCCTCTATATGGGCGAGGCCTATTTGTCTATTCATTATCTTAGATAGTTTAGAAATAGTTAGTCAGTTCGGTTTGCAATTCGTTTAATTCCAAGGCGGCCGCCGAAGCCTGATCTAAACCGTTGTATAAGTAGTCGATTTGGGGATCTTCTACAAAGTTGCGGCAAATTTCTAAGCCTTCAATGTAAGAACTCATGCCTATTTCAAAGCGCTCAGCTATAGAAGGATCTACCTGCTCCTTCTCTAAGGCTGGACGCACTCGGTTAATATATATATTGCGATAGGCATAAGCGCTACTTAGCAATTTATCTAATACTGGGCCCACCTCTTGGGTGTAAGCTTGACCATTTTCTACTGAGCGCACCAATTGCTCCAGTTTTAAGATATTGCCAGGCAAAGGAGACTCAAAGCCATTGTCGCTTAGGCCGGTCTCCAAGTCGGTATATTCTACTGGCGGCGCTTGCACTAACTGCATAAGTACAGCCGAGCACTTGGAACAGTAGCGGGCTGAAGCTGGATTCTGCTGGCCACAACGCATACAAGTAAGTTTTTTAGAAGATTCTTCTCCTAAACCCAAGTTTTTTTTCATTTGGGCACAGATACGTTTGGTAGAAGGCAAGCTAGCACTAATGCGCCGCCAGCCGTTTTTTAACAATTGCTTGTCGCCCGTTTCACACCAGGAAGCCAATTCGCGACAACCCAAAGCCTGACAGTCTAAACAATGGGCTAATAGCTCTAAATCTTCGCCATTAAGTTGCTCCAAAGCCCCGTCAAGGTTATTTTGGGTCTCTTCGATCTTTTCTAAAGTATCTTGGAGAATAACTTTAAAAGCTTCAGGCTCGATCTTGCCGTCTATGGCCAAACCAACCGTCACCAGCAATTCTTCAAAATTGGGAGCTCCGGCCACTAAGCGACATTCGATATTGATATGGGTCAAATCGTTGTGGATTAAGCGATCCAAATTGAGCAACATAATATCAAATTCGGGCAAATTTAGCTCGTCTAAACTTTTCTTTTCACCCTCTTGGACTATATACATAATGCGAGCTAGGCCCGCTTTAAGAGCGTCGCTATGGACTCCACAAAGGGAAGCTAAAGGATGGTTAAGTAAAGTCTGTACTTGAGTAAGCTCCAACTTTAAAGCATGTCTGACGGCTTGCCAGAGAAAATGGAGATCTTCTTCTGATAATTTGGCTTCTCTAGCCCGATAGAGCTCTTCAACCAAAGGATGGCGAGCGTATTTCTTTTCGACTGCAGCCCACTGGCCCATATCGCTCATAACCGTATACATAGTGACTGTAGTTGTCACTAAAAGGTGCAAAGCATCGTCTAGAGCTTTAGTGTCGCCATTTTGTAAAAATTTGTCTAAGGCCCCCATGCCCGCTTCGATGTTGGTAATTACCTTTTGAGCACACTCTGAGAGGGACGACTTTCCATAAAAAATAGTAAAGCGCTTGACGGCAGCTCGCAGGCGAAGCGTAAAATCGGCGGCCGGAGTATAAAAGGCCGCCAAAACGGAAGGCTCGACATGGCCTTGTAAAATATTTTGGCCTACTTTGAGCAAATAGTCATAAACTGGATAAGGAGACATGACCATTTGCTCTTCAATTTCAGCATTAAGTTGATCCCAGAGATCGACTGCGGCCTCGGCGCTATATTTTAAGTCGCGTCCCGCTTTCTCCAAGGCAAAAGTTTCTGGATCTTGTAAGGAATTTTCTAAGTCTTGTAAGGCCTTCTCGTGGGCTTCCAACTCTGTTTGAAGCTTCTTGACCAGATGGCAAAACTTGTCCGTCCAGATGGCATCCCAAGTGAAGCGCTCCAGACTGGTACGCTCAAAAGCAATAACCTGTCTGGCTTTGACGAATAGCCCGTCTAAAGCGCTACATTCAGCTTCACCTAGGGATATTTTTTCACATATTTTTATTATTTGCTGTAAGGAAGCAGGGATTTCAGGCAATTTTCTTTCTCCGGTTAGTAGCTATAAAGTCTTATTGCCAGTCGGGAGTGATATTTACCCAGGATGAAGACTTTAAGTTATCTGGAGCAATGGCTCCCATGTTGCCGATAAGTGATTTAGGAAGTAAAGTCGCGTTGGAATCGGGGGAAGAACCCTGAATTTGGAAGAGCATAGTACCGGCTTCGCCCATATCTAAACCGTTTAAAATTTCCAAATTGGCATTAGCTTGTTGTAAGGCCTCTTCTTTATCGGGGCGTTTGCCTTTTTCTAACTTGCGCATTTCCGACTGGATTTGCTTGCGAGCATCGAGCTTATAACTTTCGAATTGATCGCGCATAGCGCTACATTGAGAAGATATAGAAGCGGTACGCCTCCAAGCTTGGTATAAGCATTCCATGGCTCTGGCATATCGCTTACGGGAAGCTTCCACTTCAGCTAAAGAAGTAAAAGCGCAGCGCTGAACAAACATGGCGTCCGGGCCAGAGTAGAGTAAGGCTTCCCGACAAGCTCTCTCGCGCAAAGCTGTTTGGGGCTCGGAGTAAGCGGTGTAAAGCAAACTCATAGGACTATTGGAGCCTTTCAAAGTTTGCAAATCTTCGGGAGTAACACAAGCCATGGCTGTCTTGCTATCGCCCCGCTCGAAGTGGATTAGAGCCATACCTACTTTGGCAGAGGCTACTTGGATGGGAGTAAAAGTAGCTGAAGAGGCTATAGCTTTATAAGCCCCGAGAGCTTCGTCGAGGCGGCCAGCTTCTTTAAGTAAACAAGCTTTCTGGTAGTAAGCGTTGAAGTCGTCCGGGGCTTGGCTAATTTGCTCATTGTAGGTAGCTAAGCCATCTTCGACTTGGTTGGCGCACAAGTAGAGGGTACGTAAAGCCACAGGAATACGATGATCGGTGGGGCGCAAATCTCTAGCAGCGGTATATTCTTGGTGAGAAGTGGTAAAGTCGCCAGTCTGTTTGGCAATATCGCCCTTATAAAGGTGTAAAACTGGATTGCGTCTGAAAAGGGAGGCCAAATCGTTAAGTTGGGCCACGGCAGAGTTGGTTTCGCCTACAGAAGCATTGGCAAAAGCGTCCCACAGTTGCAAATATTTGTTATCTTTGCGGACGCTTAAACCTTCGTCAAAGTATTTTTTGGCCAAGGAATAATTGCCGTTAACAAAAGAGTTGATGCCATTAACTAACTGTTGAGTAGCTGAAGTGGGATCGAGCTCGCGAGTCTTTTCCCAACTTTCCATAGCTATACGCGAATCTTCGGGATCGTTACTCAAACACCAACGCTCGAAGTAAGCTGTGCCTTTAGCAAAGTAGCAACCGGCCTGGGCTACGCGAAATTCCATAGTGTTCCATTTTGGCATAATATCGACACTGTGGTTGGCCAAAGTGATGGCGTCTTCGTTTTTGCCTTGATTGAGGTGGTAGACGGCTTGCTGATTGATGCGGGCGTAAGCTGTGGCCGCATTATGATTTTTAGGAGAAAGCTTCAGCACTATCTCTAAACGCTGCAGAGCTTTTATATAATGGCCCATACGGTATAAGATCATGGCCTTAGCATACTGAGCGTTGGCGTCTTGGGGGTTCTTAGCCAAGTGCTGATCGATCAGAGTATTGGCTTTGGTGTAATTTTTGGTATTGAAATACTTTAAAGCCTCGCCGACGAGTTTGTCATCAGCTTGAGCAGGGGAAAGCCCGGCAACAGACAAGCCGGTAGCGAGAACGCCTACAAGTAAAAACTTAGAAAAATTCACGATAGCCTAAACCCTTTCAACTAATAAAAAAACTCAGCGCCCAAAAAGACGACTTTTTGGGGCTTTCGCTCTGCTAGGATGATTTACCTGCGCCTAATTTTTAGGCTGCTTGTCGGTAGTTACTTCTGAAGTTGGGGGAGGAGGGAGTGTCGGTCGGTTTTGGTTTATTTGCTCTAAAAGTTTCGCTTCTAGATCGGGGTTGGCATAGTGGATAACTAATATTTTGACGGCTGCCACAATGGGAGAAGCTAGCACTACTCCCCAGAAACCGAAGACGTTGGCAAAGACCATCATGCCAATCATCAAACTGAGCGGGTGGAGGCCCAGACTGTCTCCCATTATTTTGGGCACTAATAAGTTATTTTCGGCTTGCTGGATAAGGATATAGATGGCAGCGACAATTAAAGCTAAGGTAACTCCTCCCCCCTCAGGCAGAGCTAAAGCTAAAAATATGGCTGGCAAAGCTCCTAAGATAGGGCCAATTATAGGAATAGCTTCAGTAATGCCAGCAATAATTCCCAAAGCGATACAATACTTAGGCATTACTAGAGCCATAAGCAAGGTAGTTAAGGTGCCAACGGCACAGCAGAGCAACACTTGGCCTTTGATAAAACTTTTCATAGCGCAGTGCAATTGGCAAAGAATATTTTGGGCCGAGTGACGGCGGCGGGCAGGCAACAAATTGACCCAAAAGTCGACTAGCTCTTGGCCTTCGCTAAGCATATAAAAGGAGATAAAGGGCACCATAACTATAGCAGTGGCCACCCAGACGATAGCTGAAGAAAAAGCCCCAGCATATTGTAAGCCGCTGTTAATAAGTTGGCCAGCCAAACTTCCGGCTTGGTTTACTAGATCGGTAATATTAGTTTGTAGATTATTGGGTAAAGCTTCCAGGTGGGTTTGGCGAAAATTATTTAAGATAGTGATCGCTTTTTGGGTAATGGCAGGAAAGTTTTCGGCTAAATTTTTAATTTCGCCAATTAGTTGGGGAGCGGTCAAAGCCAATAAGCCTAAAGCGAGGGCCAAGAGCAATACGTAAGTTATGACTAGCGATTTAGTGTAGGAAAAATATTGGGCCCCCGGTATCTTCCTAATTTGCTCCATAAGAAACTCAACTAATGGATTTACCACATAGACAAAGATCAGCACGAGCAAAAGTAGGGGAGTGATTTTTAAAGTCTCTTCGATAGCTTGCTTAGTCCAGGGGTGAAAACAGGCAATAATTAAACTTAAGGCCAGTAAAATGGTTCCTAAGCCTTTGATACTATTTATTAAGCGGCGTCCAGTTTGCTCACTTAGTGGCGTTGAGTTTAAGGCAGCAGGTGCGGAAGAGTGGCTAGAGGCCAGAATAATTGCTTCCTGTTGCTCTATTTCTAGCGGCCCTTGGAGAGTGGAAACTGGAGTGGCGCTTTTGGTGGGAGTGGCATCAATGGGGATGGGGGGCACTTTGTGAAGTTAAGCTCCGTTTCTAAGTTGTTCTAAGACATATAGGTATAACCGGCTAAGCTGCGCTCGAAGTTGTTGAGCAACTTTTGCGACATTTCTAAAGTTAAATCATTTTTACTCAAAGCCTCTTCACATTGTTGGCGCATACGCTCGAGTAAATCTTCTGGATGGTATTGGAAGTAAGAGAGAACTTTACTCATAGTATCGCCGCGTACGATATGCTCAAGTTTGTAACCTGAAGGGGTAAGTTTTACTTGTACGGCATGGGTGTCGCCAAAGAGGTTGTGCAAATTGCCCATAGTCTCTTGGTAGGCTCCAATTAAAAAGATCCCTAAATAGTAAGGCTCGTGGCTTAAGCGCTCGGGCACCTTATCTTCTTCTTCCGTACCGTAGAAACTAGCTTCGGAATTAAAGCGCAAAGAATGGACGTCTAGTAGGGAATTGACATCTTCTTTTATATCGATAAATTTATCGATCTTGCCGTCGGAGTCGCAAGTAAGATCGGCTAGGGTAACTTTTTCGTCAGGAGCTGTATCTAGACGATGAATAGGCAGAATGGGGAATAACTGATCGAGAGCCCAAGAGTCGGGGGCCGATTGGAAGACTGATAAATTGACATAGTAAGTAGTGGAAAGCAATTTCTCCAAGGTGAAGAAATCGTCGCTAGTAGCTTGGGCTTGGCCCAAAACTTCGTAAATTTTGCGACAGGATTGCCAATATAATTTTTCTGCTAAAGCTCGGTCTTTAAGTGAGAGTATCCCTAATTGGAAGGCGCTCAAAGCTTCATCTTTAAATTGGACGACGTCATGGAACGATTCTTGGGCATTTTCTAAAGTAATGCCCTCATAGATCTCCCGTAAAGTTTTTATGATATAGTTTTCATCGTCTACAGCTGGGGAAATACTAAAGTTGCCAACCTTATTTTGACCCAAGACGTCGAAGACTAAGACCGACTGATGGGAAGCCAAGGCTCGGCCACTTTCGCTAATAATAGTTGGAGCTGCGATCTTAGCTTGCTTACAAGCGTCATTTATTTCGGCCACCACGTCGTTAGCATAGCTTTGCATATTATAATTTTTAGAAGCGTAGAAGTCGCTCTTAGAGCCGTCGTAGTCGACAGCTAACCCTCCGCCTACATCTAAAAAGCCCATAGGAGCGCCTAACTTTACCAATTCGGCATAGATGCGGCCAGCTTCACGCAAAGCTCCTTTTATAACACTAATAGCAGAAATTTGGGAGCCGATATGGAAATGGAGCAACTTCAAATTGTTCAACATATCGTTATTGATAAGAATTTGGACAGCTTGATAAATTTCGTAAGCGGACATGCCAAATTTGGCCCTTTCGCCTACGCTGCTTCCCCAGTGGCCCTGACTTTTGCGATTAAGCTTAACCCTAAAGCCGAAAGCTGCTGGCAAATTTAAGGCTTTAGCTACACGTACTGCCAAACATACTTCGTCTAGTTGCTCTAAAATAATGATAACTTTTTTACCTAGCTTGGAGGCTAAAATGGCCGTCTCTAGATATTCGCGATCTTTATAACCGTTACAAGTAATGAGACATTCTGTAGAGTCCATAACCGAGAGGGCGATAAGTAATTCCGGTTTGGAGCCTGCTTCTAAGCCAAAGTGATGGGGCGTACCACATTTAACCAATTCTTCAATAATATGGCGCTGTTGGTTTACTTTGACAGGAAAGACGCCGCGATAGACGCCTGGATAATTGTATTTGGCTATGGCTCTAGCAAAAGCTGAATTTAGGCGCTCGATACGATCTTGAAGAATGTCGGGGAAACGGAGCAAAATAGGTAAACTCAAGCCTCGCCCTTTTAAAGCTTCGATTAAACTGTAGAGATCTATAGAGCCGCCGCGCTCGCCTTGGGGAGAAACGACTAAGTGGCCGTTAGAATTGATGGAAAAATATGGAGCCCCCCAACGTTTGATGGAATAGAGTTCGTCACTTTTGTCTATGTTCCAGTTAGCAGAATCCATACGCATATTCCTTTGCAACAGTGAAAAAAAATTGGCTTACTAAATAGCAATCGCCTGTTAAATTGGCAAGATGAGCCAATTTTTGACAGACTAGATATAGCTTTAGCGCTGGTAAGTTGTATGATCGATAGGCTCGCCCTTCTCGATCCAATAAGGTGAATGGCGCAAAGCTTCGGTATATTTTTGAGCGGCTTCTAAAAGGGCAGGGTGGATCTTACCATTAGAAGCCATTAAGTCGCGATATAACATATTGTGCGGCTGGCCTAAAAAATCGCTCATCTGGCCACCGGCTTCTTTGACAATGAGCGAGCCGGCAGCTATATCCCATGGAGAGAGGCCCAATTCCCAATAACCTTCAAAACGGCCGCAAGCGATATAACAAAGATCTAGGGCTGCAGAGCCGTCGCGGCGTACTCCTCTAGCTTTAATAATTAGATCGTGGAACATGCCTAAATGGATATCAGGCGAGCTGCTCACATCGTAAGGGAAGCCGGTTACTAAAAGGGCGTCTTCCAAAACAGAGTTGTCGCTCACATGTATTAACTGGCCATTTAAGTAGGCCCCTTCACCTAAAACGGCATAAAAGGTCTCTTCATGACAAGGATCGTGGACTACGCCTACTACAACTTGTCCATTTAATTCAAAAGCTATAGAGACAGCAAAAAAAGGATAACCGGAGGCAAAATTAGTCGTGCCATCCAAAGGATCTATGATCCAACGGCATTTACTGTCACTGCCTACAATTTGGCCTTGCTCTTCGCCTAAAATGGTATGGTGAGGAAAGGTTTGCTTAATTAAAGAAAAGATCAGCTCCTCGCTGGCTTTATCTACTTCAGTAACTAAATTGATGCGCCCTTTTTTGTCGATATGGTGGGATGTGCCTATAGCTTGGCGGATAAGTTGGCCCGCTTGCTGAGCAGCTTTAAGGGCTAAGTCTAGATAGGGTTGGTACTGACTGGACATAGACTATTTCCTATAAAAACGATTTTGGGACAGACAGAGGGCGTCTCCTTTTAAGCTGAGCTTTGGAAGAGACGCCCTCTGTGGTTGGGTAGATGGAGGGAAGCTGTAACTTATCAAAGTCGGCTTCCTAAGAGAAAGTAGGCTTACTTAACTTCTTGGCCTTGGTAGTTGTATTTCATGGCCCCTTCAATATTGAGGCGAGCGCCGCTGCCGACTTTACCTTGCAGGCTTTCCAGTTGATCGCCACCTTTGGTAAGGCGAGTGACTAATTCGTCGTTAGTCATTTCCGGATCCATAGCTAAGAGCAAGCCAGCCGCGCCAGTTACGTGAGGAGTGGCCATAGAAGTACCGCTAAATACAGCGTAACCTCCGCCGGGAACGGTGGAGAGAATATCTTTACCGGGAGCGGCAATATCGACATTCTTTTCTCCGTAGCAAGAGAATTTGGCCAACTGGTCGTTGCGGTCGGTAGCCGCTACGGCGACGTTGTTGGGCAAATCGTAGTCGGAGGGATAGTGGGGATGGACGTCGTTATTGGTTCCGGAGTTGCCTGCTGACATCATGTGCAAAGCGTCGGGCGAATTGCGGAAGGCTTCTTGGATGGCAGGATTGGCCGGGCCGCCGCCCCAGGAGTTGGAAGTTAAACGAGCTCCTACAGAAGTGGCATAATTGATACCCCGAATAATAGAAGCGGCGTCAGCCCCGCCGTCATCGCTAAAGATCTTGACGGGTAAAATAGTGGCCGACCAGTTGATGCCAGAAACGCCTTCGCCATTGTTGCCTACAGCACCAATAGTACCGGCAACGTGGGTGCCGTGGCCCTGGCGATCCATAACGTCGCCGTTTTGCAAGCAAGCATTCCAGCCTTGGTAGTCGTCGACAAAGCCGTTGCCATCATCGTCGATACCGTTGCCGGGAATCTCTTTAGTGTTGGTGTAGATATTGCCAGCCAAGTCGGGGTGGGTAATATCGATACCAGTATCGATTACGGCAATGAGCGGCCCCTGCCCGTTAGGCAAACCGGTAGTAATTTGCCAAGCTTCGGGAGCGTGAATATCGGCGCGGGCGGTGCCATTGTTGCTGCCGTCGTTATACATATCCCACTGCTGGCCGAACTTGGAATCGTTGGGGATCTTTCCTTCAGCTAATTGCTCGCGAGTAAATTCCTGGCCTTTGGCAATATCTTCGGCGTGATAAATGGTGTTGGGAACGGCAAACTCGATGCTGGGATCTTGCTGCATTTGGGCCAAAGCTTCTTCGGTAGTCATACCTTCGGGAAGCTGAAGCTGCATCATTTCACCGGCACCGGCGGCTTTCATGCGGCCGGGAATCTGGAAGTTATCCAGCACTTTGGCACCGTATTTCTCGACGACGTTTTCGTTGTTGAGACTGGCCATTAGGGAGCCGCGAGTTTTAATGATAACCTGACCGGGGACAAATTCGCCTAAAGAACTTTTCTCCGAGCCTAAACTTACAGAGTCGGAGCCAACCTGAGGGTTGGAATTCTCTGCTTGGGCTTCTGATTTGGGAGCCGCTTGGGGAGTATAAGTGCTTTGTAATTGATTTATATTGTTGGGGCCGATATTAGAGATCATCTTGCCTCCTAGAACATTTTTTTTTGAGTGGAACTATATTAAGCTGTTGATTCTATCGAATAAGGGCCGAGCCTTCTACCTTTTAATAATTAGCCAGCAGAAAGATCGGCCGCTGGGAGCCTCTATTTTGGCTTAGTGGCTAAACAGAGGCTTTATTTACAGATAAAAACTGAGCTTAGGCCTGGTGGCCTTGGTAATTATATTCCATAGCTCCGTTGACATTTAAGCGAGCTCCGGTAGAGACGACGCCCTTTAAGCCTTCTACTTTGTCGGCTCCTTCGAAGAGGCGGGTTTTGATCTCGTCATTGCTCATAGTAGGATCCATAGCTAAAAGCAAACCGGCCGCGCCGCTGACGTGAGGAGTGGCCATAGAAGTACCGCTCTTATTGGCATAGCCTCCGCCAGGAATAGTGGAGTAAATATCTTGACCGGGAGCGGCAATATCGACCGACTTTTCGCCGTAGCAAGAGAAGTAACACAACTGATCCTGGCGATTGGTGGCGGCTACAGCTATAGAGTTGGGCAGATCGTAGCTGCTGGGGTAGTGGGGAATTTTGTCGTTGTTGTCGGAGGAATTGCCTGCAGCCATAATATGCAAGGCGCTAGAACGGGCAAAGGCCTCTTTTATGGCCGGGTTAGCCTCACCGCCGCCCCAAGAATTGGAAGTAATGCGAGCGCCATTTTTGGAAGCGTAATTGATGCCGCGAATAATGGCAGCGGCGTTGGTACGCCCGTTATTGTCGAAAATTTTAATCGGCATAATGGTAGCTTGCCAATTGACGCCGACTACGCCTTGGCCGTTGTCACCTTCAGCGGCAATAGTACCGGCACAGTGGGTACCGTGGGAGTGGACGTCCATAGGATCGCCATTATTGTCGAAAGCGTTGTAGCCGTGGACGTCGTCGATAACGCCATTGCCGTCGTCGTCGATACCATTGCCGGGAATTTCGCCGCTGTTAGTCCATATATTATTAACCAAATCGGGATGATTATAATCTACACCGGTGTCGATAACGGCAATAATGGGGCCTTGGCCATTAGGAAGGCCGGTAGTCTTTTGCCAAGCTAAAGTGGCGTCGATATCTACTCCGGGCGTACCGCCGTCTTGGCCGTCATTTTTTAAGCCCCAAAGCTTAGAGTCTAAATCATTGGGCACTTTGCCTTGATTGTCTTTGACGGCAGCAGAGCCACTTTCGGCGGGAGCTGAAGCCACCTCGTCTTCTAAAGTGTAAATGGAGTTGGGTACGGCATATTCTATTTCGGGATCCTCCTGCATAGCGGCCATAGCTTGGGCTGTGGTCATGCCTTCAGGCAACTGAATATGGAGCATCTCGCCCTGCATACCCTTGAAAACGCTGGTTTCGTTACTGAATTTCTCCAAAACGGTGGCACCGTATTTTTTGGCAATATTGCCGGTGCTCTGCATAAGAGAGCCCTTGGTTTTTACAATAACCTGACCGGGTACGTGCGGCTCGAGATCTTGCTCTAATTGGGCTGCTTTGGCGCTAGTGGCGGCCAGAACTTTCTCCAATTTAGTTTGAGGACGAATATCTACTTGGTCGGAAATGGCGGCCTGGCAGTAGAGTTTTTCCTCTTGAGGAGCTTGGACTTTGCTTTTAGAAGCAGCAAAAGTGCTCGGTTGCAAAGTGGATATGGTAGCAGAGCCAATACTATTGATCATGGAACCTCCGTCGAGATCGTCAGGCTGATCTATTTTTTCTTCTCAGCTTGATGATCAACAAACAATTCTACATTATTGAATATAGGCCAAAATAGACTAATTCGTGTGAGCAGGAAGTTAACGTCTCGACATAGGTTGGCAGCTTTAGCTTGCCTGGAGGTGGACGAGAGCTAGCTTTTTTTATTTAAGGCTCGGCAAAAAAAGCCCCACTTCCATCTCTTGCGAAAGAAAAGTGGGGCTTTGGGTAGATAGCCTACAGCCGCAACCGAGGGTAGGCTCCAAGAGAAAAAATTATTTATTTACTTGCTCTTGATTATATTTATCGATAATAGAATCGTAGTAGTTGAGCACTTGACGGACGTATTTGCGCCTCTTGGTATAAGGGCCAAAGAAGAAGCTGCGTTTGAAGCCGTAGACGATAGTATCGCGCAGCTGTCTAGGAGTAAGATTGAAAGTTTTGAGGGCCAAATCGATTTCGTCAGTCATGGTAGTATGGCTAACTAAGCGGTTATCCGTACAGAGGGTGGCTGATAAATTGTTGGCCAGCATCTTGCCAAAAGCGTGGTTTTTAACTTCGCCTATAGCGGGGTTGGTTTGCATATTGCTGGTAATGCACACCTCGATAGTGGTGCGGCTGTCGGCGATGTGGCGGATCAAACGCTCGATATATTGCTGAGGATCTTTAACGTTGGGGCCGCAGAGATCGGGAGAGAAGAGGTGATAACCGTGACCGATGCGGTCGGCGTGTAAGTCGGTAATGGCTTGGAAAATGCTTTCGGGGCCATAAGCTTCGCCGGCGTGGACGGTCTTGTGCATAAAGTTTTTATGTACGTAGTGGTAGGCCGCTTCGTGATCGCTGGCTGGGTGGCCCGCTTCGGCTCCAGCTAAGTCGAAGCCCACAATAGGAATGCCCTCTTCGTCGCGCAGACGCACTACGGCTCGGGCCAGCTCCAAAGAAGCCATAGAGTAGATCTCTTTAAGAGGGGCTTCTCTGAATACTTCCATCAATTTGGCATAGTAGGGGGAGCTGGCCGCCACAAAGAAGCGCATAGCACAAGTGATTAAGCCGTAGTGGAAAGGAGGCTCGCCATTTTCGGCTACGGCCGGAGAAGCGTTATACTCGGCTTCAGCTTTGGCAAAACCTCTGTTGACGGCGCGAACAATCTGGTCTAAAGAAAGATTTTCGTTGATGTGGAGTTGGGGGGCGAAGCGGGTTTCGATATAGCGCACCCCTTCGTTGATATTATCCCAGGCTAATTCGTAAGCTGTCCTCTCTAAAGCCTCTTCGTCGACAAGGACCGCACAAGTATAGTTGAAACCTTCCAAGTACTCAACTAAATTGTTGTAATGAGGGCGAAATACGAGTTCGTTCATACCTTCTTCCGTGTAGGAAGGGAGCTTTACGTTGCGCTCCTTGGCCATCTCGATAAGGGAACTCAAACGCAACGAACCGTCAAGATGTAAGTGTAAGTCGGTCTTAGGCAGAGCGCTGATTATCTCGCGAGGTAATATCATATATTTATCTTTTATCCTCCGTTTTAACCGGCCAACTTCGGTTACAAAATAGGCTTTTCCTGCCTAAATAATCTGCCACTTTGTGGGGTATTGCCTAAAAAAGGAAAATAGACTTTGGGCAGAAATTAAGGAGCAGTTTGGTCGGTTTGTTGTAGCTAAGAAAGGTTCTCTATCGATTTTCTTGGTGGACAAAAGGGCTGAATGATATGCGTAAATTCGCCGCTATCTAGGCCGCCATAAATTGTTTAATGGTTGGCTTGTATTGAATATATTTGTGTATGCTTCAGCTGAGGAAAGTGAGGTTTTTAACCTGACAGGAGATTTAGTTTCTGCTATACGCTTGCAGGGAATAACTTAATGAAAAAAACTGGTGACGTAGACAGCTCTCTTTGCTCCGACCTTCGCTCCCTATCTAGGGCTATGACCCGTCTTTACAATACGTTGATGCCAAAAATTTCTGTCGAACGTACTCGCAAGAGCAGCAATGAGGCAGCGACTACTTTTCGTGTAGGATTACCTATCAGAGTAACTCAAATAGCCGTTTTGGAAGCTCTTGAAGATTTGAGTTGGTGCACTTGCGCAGACTCTCAAGAGGTAAAAGAGGGCGTCTCCCAAGTAGAGTTAGCCAAACATTTAGGGGTCGATACGGCCACTATGTGTCGCAATATGAGAGTTTTGGTTCAGGAAAATGGCTGGGCCGAAGAAAAGAAAAATAGCCGATCTGAGCGGGGTAAGCTTTTAAGAATAAGTGAATCGGGACGTCAAGCGCTCCGAGAAGCCAGGCCTGCTGTCAGGAAATTAAATGCCGAAATAATCGAGCGCATTTCCCAACAGGGCGTAGATCTTCACAAACTCTCTGCCGACTTAAAAGTGGTAGCCCAGATTGTCGCTGCCTTGGAAGAGTGGGCTCAAAGCTCCAAAGAAGACTAATCTATTTAACTTAACTTGGCCCGGAGAACCGGGCCATTTTTTTTCTTTTATTGGAAGAAGAAAAATGGCCCCATATTTCTTTATTTGGCAATTATTTTAAGAAGAGCTTAGCAAAGGCCTTAGGACTTAAAGGCTCGCCGGTGACTTCTTGACACATCTTTTTCCAGTCGGTGCGACTACCTCGGGCAAAGACCCTCTCTCTTAAATACTCTCCGGCTTGGGGGTGGCCATACAGAGAAGTTTGCAATGGATCGTCTATATGCATAATTTGTTTAGCCATATAGGCGTAAAGTTGGGAAGCAAACAGGTCGCCCATCATATAGTTGTGGTAGTAGACAGGAGCACCCACAATGTGCATTTTGGCTCCGTAGTCTTGGCCACCCATATCGATAGGAGGGGCTTGGAGTTGATATTTGGCTTTAAGATCCCACCACAGCTTATTTAAGTCCTGGTCAGGATTGGCATACATCTCCTTTTCAAAATGGAGCATAGTCTGAGTCCAGCGGCTGAAGATGAGCCGCTCGGAGCGCAGCAAGCGCCAGGAAGCTCGGGAATATTTATCTAGTTTTTCACCTTTAAGGCCTACCACTTGGGCCAAGAAGTCGGGAGTACGGGTCATCTCCCCCATAAACATGGCAAAGCCTTCAGTCGTTAAAATATGGGCTGGAGTGCGCAATAAATAAGGTAAAGAGGGATCGATATGTTGATCGTAAAGTCCATGGCCCAGTTCGTGATTGACTGTATCCATCCAAGCGCCGTTAGGTTTTACGTTGCATAAGACGCGAATATCTTGCTCCCTATCGATACAAGTTTCGAAAGCGTGCGGACTCTTGCCGTTGCGCTCGTAGAGATCGCTGCGGGCAATAATCTTCTCCGGATCCATATCTAAGCTATGGTAATACTTTTTAGAAAGGACAACTGGATCGGCATTTTTATAGATACTGTCTAAGTTGACCCCCTCTTCTTTAAGCTCTGGGGCTTCCTGGAAGAAGAGATCGCCTAAATGCCAAGGGCGTACGGCTTCATTTTCCTTAAGGCCGAAACGTTGACGCTGATAAGAGTCTATCTCTTGTTTTAATTGGCTAAAAGGGGCGGCCGTTAGTTGATCTAACTCGTCGAAGGTGGCCATAAGCTCGGCTTCATTAAATTCTTGTAAGTCTAGCTGCATGGCAAAGAAGTCGCGGTAGCCTAGCTGGCGGGCCATTTTGTTGCGCAATTTTACTAAATCTTTCAGAGGTGGAGCTACTTTGCGCCCTACTTCCATGTAGCCGAGCCAAGCTTGGCGCACTTTATTGCTGTCGCTACTTTCAGCTATAACTTGGCGTACGTCGTTTTCGGTCAATTTTTGACCGTCGACAGAGCTGCGGTGAGTATTGAAAACTTTATCTACTTCGGCTTCGCGAGAGATAATTTTAGCAGTAACGCTAGGGGGCGCTTGATAAGGCAAATAGGCGTAATACATTAAATCGAGCTGGCGAGCTTGTAGAGGATCGGTAATTGTGCCGGCATCGCGCCAAGCTTTAAGCTTTTGGAAAACTTTTTTGTCCTGATGGAGCCGGGCAGCAGCCTTATCTGCTTTCTCGCGCCTTTGGTAGGCTTGATCAGAACCAGTAGTGGCCGATTCCCACCAGGCTTCGTTGGCCTCTTTTTCTAAAGGCTGAATTTGAGCGACATAGCGATCGCGCAAAGTGGCAAATTGCTCTTGAGGGTTTTGAGGAAGGGCCTGGACTATAGAGGTGCCTAAAAGGGCGGCTCCCAAAATGGCAGCGGCAGCGGTAAAATGAAATTTGCTAAACATATAGATCTCCCTCGGATATGGATAATTTCTTGGTTGTGTTTATTAGGGTGCTTTTTTAATAAAGGGCTGGCTATTGCCTCCTTTTTCATCTTCGACCTTGACTTTTCCCAGCTTGGAGCCCTCCTAAAGTAGGAAGCTGAATTGGCAATAATGTTAAAATAAGGTCATCTTTAGTGCTATTTCTATTAAGTATAGTTTAAAAATACCACTCAATCAGTTAAGCTACTAAGTAGATTTTAAGTCGATATATTGCATATGATAATTAAATGGAGCAAATATTCTGCATATAAAAGGCTTTTCCGTGGGCATATTCTCTGTCTAGTGGGTGGTTCTAATCTTGGTGGAAGGGCGGCTGATTTTCTTTCAAAAGGTAGCACGGAGGTAGATGTAAGGGTATGACAGTAAATGGGTGGTCTTTTGAAAAGGAATCGGCTAATTATGAACCCCTCCCCGGCAAATATTTGCAGCTAGAGCGCCAGCCCGAATTTGATGAGAGGGTCAAAAAGCTGACTGAGTATTTGCCGGAAGTCCAGCGACGCTTTGTTGTGGAGAAGGTCTATCCTTTCACTTACTATTTCCATAATGGACAATTCCGCAAAAGTGGTGAGCCTTATATCATTCACCCTATCGCTGTGGCCGAGATTTTGGCCAAATACCACGTAGATTGTGATACCCTCTGTGCCGGCCTTATGCACGATACTTATGAAGATAATGCCGAAAGGGTCTCTTTAGATGAGATAGGTCACTACTTCGGACCAGAGATTCGTTTGCTGGTAGATGGAATGACTAAAATAGGTATAGTCACTTCGCAAAACCGAAGGCAAACAGCGGCTTTAAGAAAAGAAATCTCTGAAAGTGGCTACAGTACAATAACCAATCAAAAAGTATATCGCTCTTTAGTCGGCCAAGAGAATGAGGCCCTTAAGCAAGTAAATCCTGGCCTAGATGAGCAAGTTAGAGCCAAACGTATAAAAATTGCCAATAAGAATGCTTCGTTGGCCAAATTGCTCTTAGGTATAGCTGAAGATCCCAGAATCATCTTAATCAAATTAGCCGATAGGCTACACAACCTCAGAACTTTAAGCTGTTTAAGGCCCGATAAGCAGAAGAGAATCGCTCGGGAAACTTTGGAATTTTTTTGTCCTATTGCCGAGCGCTTTGGCGTTTGGGAAATAAAAAAAGAGTTGGAAGAGCTGTGCTTTCGCTATTTGTACGATAATATATACGATATTTTTCGCCAAAAAGTCGAAGATGTACGCCAAGAGCGGCGCTCGGCCATTGAGGATACAGTTAAGCAAATAAAGGAAGTCTTTAAGCGTGAATCGGTGTTGGCCGAGGTGCAAATTGAACAAAGCGGACTTTATACAATTTTCAAAAGGATGGAAAGTAGCGGAGTAACTTCTTTAGAGGAAGTAAACGGTTTAAGTTCGGTTATGATTACTGTGCCGGATAAGGACGCTTGCTTTAATGCTGAAAGTATTATAAAAAGAAACTTCCATTTATGTGGTACTCGCCTTTACTTCGATTATATTTCTACTCCCAAAGCCAATAAATACCAGGCTATCCATTTGGCTATACGCGGTTGTGGCAGGCGGGTAATAAAGATCCGTATCAACTCTGCAGAGCACAATATCGTCAATAATATTGGCGTCTTTGCTGAATTTAAAGATTTTGACTACAGTTTAGAAGGGCGCGATGTGGGCCAAGCTCTGCGCAGCAAGTGGGCTTCTTGGGTAAGCTCTATTAGGGCTTTACATGATGTCGCTGCCGAAAATACCGACTTTTTAGATTGGGCTTTAAGTGGCAGCTTGGCCCATTCTATTACCTGTTTTACCCCTCGCGGCGACGCCGTCGATTTGCCTGTGGGCTCTACACCTTTAGACTTTGCTTTTGCCATTCGGGACGAGTTGGGATTAACTTGCGAAGGGGCTTTGGTAAACGATCATTCTGTCTCTTGCTTAGAATATACCCTTAAGGATAACGATTTTGTTACTATTATTAGCTCCCATAATGTGATTCCCCAGCGCAGTTGGTTCGACTACTGCTGTACTCCTCAAGCCCGCTCCGTTTTAAGTAATTGGTATAAAGAAAATTACAGCGCCGACTCCAACAAAGCTTATGGCGAAAAGTTATTGCTGGCCGCTCTTTTGCGAGCCGATTTGCCCGGTAGACAAAAAGATGAGGAGTTTTTGCGCCTTTTGGCTGACAAATGTAGTTGCCCTTCTGTCGACGATTTACTCGAGATGATCGGTACGCGCAGGATTAGCTTAAAATTTGTCAGCACCCAATTTGAAGATTGCCAATTAGGTTGTCTAGCTTCGGACAAATCGGTCTCCCATACTAATAACGGCGAAGTTTCGGCTTGGGTACATGGGCCCAGGTTGGCTAATTGTCGAGTAAATCTCTGTAGAGAATGTTGTCCTATAATTGGCGATGCGATCGTTGCCGGGGGGAGCGATCCTGGGCAATTTACTCTCCATCGCCAGGGGTGTAAGGTACTAAGCGACTTAAAGTTAGGGGCAGGCGAGTCGCCTATTATCGAGGAAGAGGTCTTCTGGCTAGAAAATAACCAATCGGTCGGTGCCGATACGCCTCTGAGGGCTAAAATTGAGCTTAAAGCTATTTATAATTATGCTTTGGCTATAGAGACTATCATACGTTGTCATGATCGCGAGCATAAAATTTACGATTTGCAGTTGCAAAATAATTTTTCTGGAAATGCTACCCACCTTGTTCTAGTTGTGGGGGTCTCCAACCTAACGGAGCTAGAAAGTTTAATGGATAATTTACGCAAGATAGACGGCGTGGCCGAAGTTCGCCGACTCTAGAAGCCGAATTGTCGAGCAAAAGAAAAAAGGGAGCTGACTATGACTTATATTCCTGAAGGCTGCGATCCACAGTTAAAATTTGAAGCGAATATACCAACCTATCCCGAGCTTGAGGAAATTGTTAAGCAGAGTATAGTTCACCTGGTACCGGAACAGCAGGATTTTATTCTTAAAAGAGTTTATCCTTATGCTTGTTACTGGCATCAATTCCAAAAGCCGCGCATTAACGGCAAACCATATATCTCCCATCCTGTGGCCGTAGCCCAAATTTTGGCTCCGTTTAAGCTTGATGTCTCTAGTATAGCGGCGGCCTATCTTCACGACGTCCATGAAGATAATGAAGACAAAGTTAGCCTAGACGATATTAAAAACAATTTTGGAACAGATATACGCAATATCGTTGATGGCCTAACTAAAATAGGTAAGGCTAGTGCTCGGCAGCGTCGCGACGCTGTTAAGGCGGCTGTCTCCGAGGCTTCTGTGAGTTTAGCCGCTTCTTTGCAAGCTTCTTTAGGGATCAATTTATTCTTTGGGCGCAGTTTGGCTGCTCCTCTTACGCCTGCTCAGCTCCGAGAAAAAGCCCGTCAAGCTAAGATCGACGATAAGGCAGCCAGTTTAACTAAGTTAGTTACAGAAATGTCCAAAGATATTCGAGTAATTATTATTAAGCTGGCCGATAGATTGCACAATATGCGTACGCTGGAGGGCTTGCGTCAGGATAAGCAAATTCGCATAGCCCAAGAGACGCTCAATTTCTTTGCCCCTTTAGCTACCCGTTTGGGTATGTGGTCTTTCAAGACTGAGTTGGAAGACTTATGTTTCTTCTACCTCGAGCCCCAGCAATATGCTTTCTTAAAAGAAGCTTTGGCCCAAGAGCGTCAAAAACGCTGCCAAGCCGTCTCTGCCGCTCTGAAGGCTATTCAAAATGCGCTGGCAGAAGAATCTATCAAAGCCAAAGTAGAATTGCGCACCAAGGCCTTGTATTCAGTTTTTGCCAAAATGCGCCGCCAACATAAGACTTTAGGCCAAATTTTTGACCTCGATCCTATCTCGATAGTAGTTGACGATAAGAATACCTGTTATCAAGTTTTGCGAGTAATTCACCAGCGCTTCGGTTTTATGCAGGGGCGATTTCGCGATTATATTGCCAATCCTAAAGGCAATAATTATCAGGCTTTACATACTACTATTCCTGGCGTCTCTTCTCAGCCTGTAGAGATACAAATTTGTACCGAAGATGAAGAAGCTGAAAATAATTTGGGCGTCCTTAATGTGTTCGTTTCGGGTCGATACAATGCCGATATGAAGAGCGGTGAGGTCAATAAGCTTTTCCGTCCTCTGGCTCCTTGGTTGGCTTCACTTAGTCATATCAAAGAAGGGTGTAAAGAAGACCAAGACTTTTTGGATGTACTCTGTCAAGACGAGCTTAGTGTCGGTGTCGTTTGTCTAACTCCAGAAGGGCGCAGTATAGAATTGCCTCAAGGTTCTACGCCTTTAGACTTTGCTTTTAAGATCCATACCCATTTGGGGTTGCGCTGTATTGGGGCCGTCGTCAACGATGTAGAGGTCTCTCTTACTGGTTACGAACTGCGCGACAACGACGTCGTTTTAATCTTAACTGCCGAGCAAGAGAATCCCTCTCGCTCTTGGTTTTCGCACTGTCGCACTAGACAAGCTCGCTCTAGTATTAGCAAATGGTTCTTTAATCATCAAACACCTGAGCCTAATCGCAGCATAGGTTACAAAATGGTTTGCGCTGAGTTAATCCGTCAAGGGGCGGCCGGCGCTCAAACTAATGCGGAAATTATGCGAGCTATCCTCAAATCTCTCAATTTCCAATCTTTAGACGATCTGTATATCGCGGTGGGAAGTTATCGCGCTCCCTTGGCTAACTTTGTAAAGTGTTTGAAAAATTACCGAGAGAACAATCCGCAGAAATTTGAAAAATTGGATGCCGATCCCCAGCGCTTGCGCGACGTTTCCCTTTCTATTAGGATCCCCCAAGTACCTAAGGCGCGTTGTTTTATTTGTCGCCTTTGCTTGCCAGTTTTTGGCGACGCTATTAAAGCTGTGCGCGATCCCAAAAGTAGAGGCTACTTTATCCACCGCCAAGGATGTTCCGCTTTAACTAAGAGTGCGGAAATTTATGAAGCCGAATGGATTAGCGACATCGATCCCAAGCTGTTTATGTTGCGAGCCACCATCTTGATTTCGGCTTTAGTTTGCCACGGCTTGTCCAATTCTATTATCAGTGTCTTCGATAATAAAAATGTGCTAATTTACAGCTATCAGTTTACTAACGATTATGCCAAGAATGTCACCAATATTAGAATAGAAGTCGGAGCTGCTTCGGTAGACGAATTAGAAATGCTTATGGACGAGGTGCGCTCCGTGGATTGCGTTGTCACCGTAGATAGGGCTTAAGGTAAAATTTTAGCTACCGCCCAAAAAGTTTTGGGCTTACTTAGCGAGCTTCTCCTAGTTAAGCTGCGCTAGCGAAAATATTTTATAAGGACAATTTAACGAAAAAATGGGTGAAGATAAGAAAATAGCCGAAAAACAGGCTGAGTTTGTGTTGAATAAAAAAGAGGCCGAGCTTAGTGAAAGTTTGCCTCCTCTTAAACAAGAGCTAGAAAACAAATATTGGCAAGAATTAGCTCAATATACTTCTTATATTGATGATAAAGGGCAGGAAAAGCTAAAAAAAGCCTTAGATTTAGCTTTTAGGGCTCACGATGGACAAGTTAGGCTTTCTGGCGATCCTTATGTCGATCACTTAGTGGAAGTTACTAAAATTTTAGCTTCCTATCGCTTAGACTGTACGACCCTTTGTACTGGCTTACTCCACGACTTAATTGAAGAGAATACCGGAGTTCGCTTAGAGTATGTCACCGAGCATTTTGGAAAAGAGCTGGGCGACCTTATCGGCGACGTCACCAATCTTACTCAGCGCTTCGCTAGAGAAGAAACTAAGCAAGAACAAGACAAAGAAGAGGGGAAAAAAAGCGGAAAAAAGGGAGCCAAAAAAGCGGAGGGCAAGGCGGCTAAGTCTGAAGAGGCGGTAAAAAAGTTTACCCGTCTAGGCGGGAAAGAAGCTGCTGACGAAAATTTGCGCAAAATTTTCTTAGTTATGGCTCGCGATTTGCGCGCTATTTTAGTTAAGTTTGCCGATCGCCTGCATAATTTGCGCACTTTAGAATTTTGCGCTCCTGAAGTTCAAACTACTATCGCTAACGAAACCTTAGATATTTTTGCCCCCATAGCTTCACGTTTGGGCGTTTGGGAATTTAAGGCCGAATTGGAAAATTTAGCCTTTAAGTATGCTCACCCGGAAGAGTATCGCGAGTTGAGTCAAGAGTTGGAAGCGGTACGTCCTACCTTTGTGGCCGTTATGGACAAGATTGTGGCCACTTTGAGGGATAAATTAGCCGAACTCCATGTCGAAAATGAATTGGAATACCGCTTCAAACATTTATACAGTATCTATCGTAAAAAGGTACGCTCCCATAAGAGCTTGGCTGAAATTTACGATTTAGCGGCTATTCGCGTTTTGGTACCTACAGTGGAAGATTGTTACATGATTTTTGGCTTAGTCCATTCGCTGTGGTCGCCTATGAATGGGCGTATTAAAGATTATATTGCCCACCCTAAGCCGAACAATTATCGCTGTTTGCATACGACGGTCTTTGGCCCTGATCAAGTTCCCGTAGAGATCCAGATCCGCACTTTTGAAATGCACAAAGTAAACGAAGTGGGTGTGGCCGCTCACTGGGCTTACAAAGAAGGCAAAGTTAGCGCTGATAAGAGTCGGCGTGACGTCTTTGCTGAGCTTTATCCCTGGATTAGAGCTCTATTCGATTGTAATGGCGAGAGTGGTGACTCTTCTGAAGTGGGTGAGCATGTGAAATTTAGTGTCCCTTCCAACGAAGTGTTCGCCTTTACCCCTTTGGGCGATGTGGTCAATTTGCCTAAGGGCTCGACTCCCATAGACTTTGCCTACAGAGTGCACAGTGAGGTAGGCAATCGCTGTGTGGGTGCTTTAGTAAATGATCGCATGGTGCCTTTAACTTATAAGCTCTCAACTGGTGACAAGGTAGAGATTAAGACGGCCAAAAACGGTACGCCTTCGCGTGACTGGCTGAGAATTTGTGCCAGCCACCAAGCTTTAAGTAAGATTCGGGCTTGGTTTAAGAGGGAGCGGCGAGAAGAAAATATTATTTGCGGCCGGGAAGCTGTCAAGGCTGAGCTTAAGCGTTTGCGTTTAACCGATTTACTCAACAACGAAGAAGTTATGCTCCAAGCGGCTCACCAGTTGAGCTTTTTGACTGGCGACGATCTTTTGGCCAGCGTCGGCTATGGCGAAACTTCGGCTTTGCAAGCGGTCAGCCGCATTCAGAGCGTCTTGCCCAAAGAGGAAGTGACGCCGGAAATTCCGCTGCCGGAAAATAACCAACCTCTCAAACGTACCGGTCCAGGCCATGAAGTAATAGTGGAAAATGTAGACACTATTCTAACCAAAATGGCTCGCTGTTGTATGCCTGTACCCGGAGACGAGATTATCGGTTATATTACTGTAGGCAGCGGAGTTTCTGTACATAGGCGCGATTGCCTTAATTTTGCTCATTTAGTCTCTGTTCATCCTGAGCGTATTGTAAAATGTGCTTGGAACAACTCGGTTATGCAAACGGCCAGCAAAACTTACTGGGTCCATATTGTGATCGAAGCTTGGGATCGCAGTGGTTTAGTGGGCGATCTGTTGGCTTGCTTAACTGAGATAAGGGTCAATGTCAAATCATGCCAAGCTTTAACTTCTGGGGAAAAGGCCAAGGTCAAATTTTCTGTCGAAGTTACTGGAAATAAACAATTAGAGGAAGCCCTTAAAAGGTTGCGTGGTGTTAAGGGGGTCTTCTCGGCCATTCGCTCCCGCAACAGATAGGGCGGTAGGCTACCCTTGGTGGGGGGAAGGTTTGCCTATCTTTCACCAGAAATAGATAAGTGATATGCGTGCTGTTATTCAGAGAGTTCTCAGTTCCAAAGTAGAAGTAGACAACCAAATAATCGGTCAAATTGGCCGAGGCTTATTGGTGTTGGTGGCCGTTCATTGCGACGACACGGAGGCTCAGGCCGATTGGTTAGCCAGCAAAATCGCCCGCTTGCGCATCTTTTCCGATCCAGAGGGCAAGATGAATTTAAGTGTTGCCGATATAGGGGGGCAAATTTTGGTGGTGTCGCAATTTACCCTTTATGGCGATTGTCGTAAAGGATCGCGTCCTAGCTATAGCCATTCGGCTCCTCCAGCGGAAGCTGCCCGCTTATATAACTATTTTGTCGAAAAGATGAAAGGCTCCGGCTTAGTCGTTCAAGAGGGCCACTTTCAAGCTCATATGCAGGTTAGCCTAGTTAATGACGGCCCAGTTACTGTTATTATTGATACACCAAGTAAAGCTAAGTGAGGTAGATTGAGTGTGGCTTATAAGGTTTTTGTGGTCGACGATTCAAAATTTATGCGCATGATGTTAGGGGACATCATTACATCTATGGGCTGTGAAGTTATAGAGGTAGACAGAGGCCGATGTGCTGTCACTATGTATAAGCACTACAAGCCCAATCTAGTTACTTTGGATATTCTTATGCCCGAACAAGATGGCATGGAAACTTTAAAGCAGATCTTCGACCTCGATCCTCAAGCCAAGGTAGTAATGGTGACAGCTTTAGGAACAGAAGATTATATTAAACGCTCTATGGAATTGGGAGCTTGCGGCTTTGTGGTTAAGCCTTTCTCTCCCGAGCAAATAGAAACTGTAGTGGCTAAAGTTTTGGGCGACGAGTCATTGCATATCAATTCCGAAGCCGAATAACCGGCCTAATTTATCTCTATTGGATTTCAGCGCTATTTAATATGGCGATAATACGACCGCTATGGCACTCTAGGCTAGCTTGGTGGTCGACTATAAGATTAGACAAACCTCTGGTAGAAGATCTGTGTAACTTGCTGTGGTCGAGCGGCCATTTTACTCCTTGCAAACTCACTTCAACTTGATCATCTAGGGCTATAATAGAAAGTATCTTTCCTTGGCAGTCTTTCCAAAAATGTTTCTTTTCTTTTAATTGGTATATTTGACAATCGGGCGCTATTAAAGAGGCCTCTATATTTAATTCATCAGCTAGTTGTAAAATAGCAATAACATTGAAAAGGCAATGATCGATCCGTCCGTAAAGGGCGGCGGCCACTGCAGCTTGGCGTAAACCCAAATGATGGGCCGCTCTTAAAGCCAACTCCAGATCACTATAGTCTTTGTCGCAAGGAAAAGTTAGCCATTGGCGGCAGTTCTTTCGCAAATTCGGCCATAATTCTGGGGGCAGCGAATCGAAATCGCCCAATAACAGATCGGGGCTTAAGCCTTCAGCTTGAAGGTAGGCTGCCCCTCGGTCGGCAGCTATAAGGCAATCGCTGGGCAGGATTTGTTGGCGCAGCCACTGGGCAGCGGGAGAGGGGCCGCCGCCTACAATAAAAGCCCGCTTAAATTGACTAAAAAGATTACTTTGCAGAGATTCCATAACTTTGCATGGCCTTTTTGATAGGGGGAATAATTACCCATAAGGCTAAGGCCGAAGGCAGTAAAAAAGTGCCATTATAGCTAGCTGACCAAAGCCAAGGTGAGGCGGGCAAGTTCTGTTGGCCTAGAAAGACGTCGATAAAAATTACCCCGGAAATAGTGTGGCACAAAAAACGCATAGCTACAGCGCTGATAATGGCCGCCCAAGTGTGGGCTCTAAAAAAAGATAGACCGGCCACCCCTAAAACTGCATAGGCTAAAGGATAATCTAATAAAAATTGCAGCGGATGGACTACGAAAGGCTCTTGCAAAGCGTGCAAACAACCATACACTAAACCTGCAACCATACCCTGATTGCTGCCTCTTACAAGGGCTAAAAGTATTATAGGCAGCATATCTAGGGAGATTTGGCCGCCATTAGGTAAGATAGGTAGATTAAAAAAAGCCAATAAAAGCGACAGGGCGACGGCAATGCCTATCTCGGCTATGCCTCGCCCCGACTTATGTAACGGCTCGGCCAAATAGTCAGCCATAGTGCCGGATTTCCAAAAAAACGAAGAGCGCGTCAGCTTATTCAGCCTGACTGTTTTTCCAAGAACGCAAGCAACGAGTGCAAACTCTGATTGCCTTGGGAGCGCCATTAACCATAACGACAACTTTCTGAAGGTTGGGAAGCCAACGACGACGAGTACGACGGTTGGAGTGGCTTACCATATTGCCGCTGGAAGGGCCTTTGCCACAATGAGCGCAAACTCTGGACATGTTTTGTTCCTCCTGTATGTCCGTGCTCTTCTCTGCGCACGGTTCCGGGGAGCCGGACGAACGAGAAAGACTTTCTAAAAACTATTGAGTTAAGAAGATGCACAATAGCGGGGGTATTCTAGCATAAGTTTAGCCCTTTGTCCATAGCCAAGAGTGGGGAAGGCCAAGAGAGAAAGTGAGTTATTTGGCCCATTTCTTATATCTAAACTAAAGAAAATCTGTTACTATCTTTCCAATGGATATACAATTTTATTTGAAGGTGAGGGAAACTTTGTGGATTACACAACTCACGTGAACTGGCCCTTTAAGAGGCCCAATTTTTGGAAGACTTGGGGAATACTCAGTTGCCTGGCCTTTACTCTGTTTGGTCCTTTCTGTTATGCGGCTGAATTAACTAAATCTGTAGCTAAAAACGGCCTCCAAGAGGCAAAATTTCCCGAGTTCTCTTTTAAAAATTGCTGCTCGGACAATATTTTACTTTGGCTCTGTTATGTTAGTATCGGCGTCCTTCCGGCTTTGCTCGGCGTAGTTTTTGTTTTGTGTGGTTGGCAATCTTTAGGTCGCCTCTTTTGCTCTTTAGCTACTTTGAGTTATTTTGTTTATTTTCCAGCTTTTCTTATTTGTGCTTCCTCCGATAACGACCACCCTTCGATTTACAACACTTTTTTAAATCTGCCTTTTAGCGGCTTGTCCAAATATTACACTTTAGTAATTATCTATTTGCTTTGGCAAGGAGTTGTGGGAGCCCTTACTTTCGTTCCCGCTTTTTTTGTTGGAGTTGGGATTGCCGCTTTACTTTTTAAAAATGTTATGGTGGCAGCAATTTTTATAGGTATTTTTGTTCTGCTGTTGCTAACTATAGTTTTGATTGCCCATCCTTATATTTATATGGCTATGGCTGCTTTAGTAGGCGATTATATGCGCAATTACAAAGACGAGTTGTTTGAAAAAGGTATTGTAGATGAAAAAACCTTTTTAATGGCGGGAAGTTTAGCCGAGTAATAAAACTATCCTTTATAGTATCTTACATTTGAAATATAAGATGGATAGTTAAGCGGAATTTTCTTTAGTATTGTTTTAAGGAGGTAAGCTATGACATTTTTAGGGCCGATCAACTATATCTTTAAGTCTACTGATATAGTTAAAAAACTTATTATTTTAATCGTTTTTTCCATTTTTGTGATCAGCAGTCCGGCTGTAATTGGTTACGGTATAAAATCTATTCGAGCTGTCCGCGACGGCAATGACGAATTGCCTGACTTAGAATTTGGCGATTTTGTAGACCTATTTATCGACGGACTCCGGTTGAGCGTACAAATGCTGTTGCTTGTAATGCCGATGTTACTCGTCTCTATTATCTCTCTTGTGTCTATTGTGAGCGGAAAAGGAGCTATTTCTGGTTTCGCTGCAGTCCTTTTAATTGTAGGGGTGCTTAACCTGTTGGCCCTTATCTACTACGGCATGGCCATTACTTGTTTAGCTGTCGAAGATAACGGCTGGTTACTGGTCTTTAAGTTCTCTGAACTTAACAAAATTATTTCCGCTCAAAGGGGAAAATACTTTTGTGCCGTCGTCTTCTCTATTGCCTGGAACTTCATTTTCAGTATCGCCGCCTCTTTTATACCTTTTATCGGAAGCTTTATCGTTAGTCCGTTTACTATGGCCGCTCAGGCTTATTTCTCTGGCATGTATATGCGTGAAATTGGAGGCCCGCAGAATCTCGCTCCCGTTGCCAAAGTATACGATGCTAGTGATGATAACAGCCAAGATACCAACTCTTCTTCAGAACCTGCCGCCGATTTAGGAGACAATTCAGACTATTAAAGTTTAAGGCTGCAGTTTTTTTTCGCTAAAGAAATTGTCGCTCAGAATTTTGCTTATCGCTTGTTGGGCTCAAGTTCTGAGCGTTTTTTTTATTTTTTGCTTGTAGGTTTAAAAGGATTCAATAAAAGCAGGCACAAAAGAGCGGCAAGTGTTGCAATAATAACGGTGCGGATTCTGGCCCCTGCGCCCATTCGCTCGGTGTGTACGTTTTTAACGCACCGCTTGGGCGGAAAAATTGCAATTTGCATCTGATCTTTATAGTTAAAGGCAGGGCCAAATCTTTATCAATTGGTAAAATAGATGAATAGTAAGCGAGTTCTGGCGCTTGGGTTATCGCTTGCCTTTTTTTTAGGCGGGTTGGCTCAAGCTAATACCGGGGATGGCGGCGCTGTTGGCCAAGGAGCTAAAAATGGCCGAACTGTCGCTGACTCAAATTGTAGCGTAAAAGCACCTTCATCTGACGACATTAAATCTGCCAATAAAAAATCCGATCCTGTTAAAGTTGACGACTCCCAAGAAGATAAGTCGCCAGCTAGCAGCTATGTTTCAAGATTTAACGACGTGGAAGAAAGAGCCGATTCGTCTTCCCCAGCAGAAAATTCTGAACCTAAGAGTTTATTAGAAATGCAAATTATCGACGGCTCCGGAGCTGTGCGCCAAATGGAGCGCTCTGTTACCGGAAGTGATAAGTTCGATATAACTAGCGCGGTAGGCTCCTACACTTTAGAAAGTAGCCTCGATAAGGCTATGCACCAAAATTCCAAAGTCAGAGTAGCCGACGAAAAGGTCGTTCAGGCTAATGCTCAATATGGTCAGAACAAGACCCAAAAGAACTTAAAGTTTATTGCCGGTAATAAAACTACTTGGCAAAATAGGCAGGTCAGCGGCAACAGAACTACTTTGGAAGCTTTAAGTAACCAACTCGACGCCTCTTTACAACTTTTACTTACTACTTTTGGCCAAGTAGAAAAACAGATAGCCGCTTCTTATTTACAAATAGGTGTGGCTGCTTTAGATGCTGCTTCGGTAAGACACGACTTGGCTTATGCGGTAAAAAAAGACTTTTTCAACTGTTTGAAGGCCGACGCTCAAGTAGACGTGGCCAAGCTCAACTTGCAAGTTTGTGAAAAGAATCTCTCTGACTCTAAGCGTCTGTATCGTCAGGGAATTATGGCCCTTTACGATGTTATCCAGGCCGATTTGCAAGTTACCGAAGCTCACGAACAGCTCGAGCGCAGTTACAGCGGTGTAAAAACTGCCAATGCGGCTTTTTTGAGCGATTTAGAAGAGCGTGTTCCTGGTGAAGCTGGAACTACACCTTTGTATTTTCAATCTCCCAAAGCTATAGAAGTTGATCCGCTCTGTCGTCTGTCCGATCTTCAAGAATTGGCTATGCGTCGCCGTTTCGAAATTTTAAGTTTAGATCGCAGCATAGAAGTAGTGGAGAAGGTGCGCGAAGCGGAAAAATGCAGCAATTTGCCCCAAGTTATGTTGGCTGCCGACTATATCTTCTCTCCGGGCTATCGCACTTATCCTTGCAGTATGTATCAGCTCAGCTTAAATGTAAATTGGTCTATTTGGGACGGGGGCTTGAAGAAGCAAAAGCTTATTGAGCTCGATTCCCAGATTCGCTCTTTGGAAGCTTCGCGTGATCAATTGTGCAACAGCATTCGCCTGGAAGTAGAGAAGGCTTGGATCGACTTTAATCTCTCTGCGGTAGTTCTGCAAACGGCTCGCAAACGTGTGGAAGCCGCTTGGGTCTACAGTGATATGGCTCGTCAGCGTTTCTTAAACGGCTTGGGCACTTCTTTGGAAGTCCAGGACAGCTTAAGGAGCTTGAATGACGCTCGTGTAGCTTACGTGGTAGCTTCTTACGATCGCGATTTGGCGTTTTCGGCTATTGAGCACAGCGTAGGTTGCGATTTCCCCGAGCGCCGTTTGGAAGTGACCAATGAGCTTTTGGAAACCCCAGAACAGCCCTAACTATTGAAAGTTATCAGTCTTTATCAGGAGATAAATATGAACTTTTCCCGTAGGTTTACTTTTTACATGACAGCCGCTGCTTTAGGCCTAAGTCTGTTTGTTTCCGGCTGTTCCGGCGAGACTTCCCAAGGCCAAGGGAGCTCCAAGGCCGATACCTCTTCAGGATCGCAGTCCGCAACTACCAAAGAGAGCGACAAAGATGAAACAACTAGTGCCGAGGCTCAAACTCCGGCACCGGAAGTCAATGTAGTCAAAATCGGCACCGTAGAACAAAAATTTACCCGTGAGTGGCCGGCCGAACTAAAATATTCTAGCACTGTAGATGTAAAAGCTCGTGTTGTCGGCACTTTGCAGGACTTCTCATTTAAAGAAGGTTTTAAGGTAAATGCCGGCCAGGTGCTTTTCCGTATCGACGACGCCCCTTACGTAGCCGCTTTGCAAGGTGCCCAGGCTCAAGTTTCCCAATGTCAAGCCGATTTAACTTATGCCAAAGCTCAAGTTGACGTGCGCCGCGTTAAGGCCGACTTGGCTTCTTCCCGAGCCGATTTAGTTAGAGCTCAGCAAGACGTCGACCGTTATAAACCTTTGGCTAAAAATGGCGTCATTCCCACCCAAACTTTAGATAATGCCATTGCTCAGCGCGACGTGGCTCAAGCCAGAGTAGACGCCGCTTTAGCCACTCTGAAAAACACCGAGCTCTCTTCTAAAGCTAAAATTGAAGTGGCTCAAGCCAACTTGGAAGCGGCTCAGGCCCAAGTTACCCAAGCCCAACTCAATATCGGTTATTGTACTATTACCTCACCTATTACCGGTGTTATTGGCGAAATCAATGTCTATCCAGGCAACTTAGTAGGCCAAGCCGGCAGCCAGCAAGTGTTGGTTACTCTCTCTGCACTCGATCCTATCTACTGTAATTTCAGCGTCAGCGAAAGAGAATATCTTTACATGATGGAGCATCGTGGGGCTGGAGCTGTCGACTTTAACTTAGTTTTATCCGACGGTTCTGTATATAAGCACAGCGGCCAGTTTAGTATGTTGTCTCGCTCGCTAGATTCTAAGAGCGGTACGATTGGCATTCGCGTCTCTTTCCCCAACCCAGAAAGATTGTTGCGTGAAGGTCAGTTCGGTCGCTTGCGTATAACTAGCCGGGCTTCCGAAAAAGTGTTGGTTGTGCCTCAGCGGGCCGTCTCTACAGTTCAATCCGACCATTCCGTCTACGTGGTAGGCCCCAATAACATTGTTGAATCGAGAAATATTGCCGTCGGTGACGCTGTAGGTACCGATTTTATTGTCAAGTCTGGCTTAAAGCATGGCGAAATGGTAGTTGTTGATGGACTTACTAAAGTTCAGGCCGGAGCTCCTTGCAATCCCACGCTAGTCTCTGATGATACGGCTGACTCTTCTGCTCAAGGCTAAGAAGGAGAAAGACTTTGGCGAAATTCTTTATTCACCGTCCGGTTCTGGCCATAGTGATTTCACTAGTTATATTGCTAGCTGGTGCGGTTTGTATTTACAGCTTACCTGTAGCTCAATATCCAGCTATTACTCCTCCGGTTATTCAGCTTGACGCCGATTATGCCGGTGCCAACGCTCAAGTGTTGGAGGAGACGGTCGCTTCATGTATCGAGCAACAGATCAACGGCGCTGAAGGTATGCTTTATATGCGCTCTATTTGCGCCAACTCTGGTCACTACACTTTGCAAGTTACTTTCGACTTGTCGCGTGACCAAGATATGGCCATGGTAGATGTGCAAAACCGTCTTTCCAAAGCCACCCCTCTGTTGCCTACCGAAGTTACCCAGTCGGGTGTAAGTGTCAAAAAGCAATCTACTCAACAGTTGCTTTATTTGAACTTCTATTCTGGCGACGGTTCTCGAGACGATCTTTTCGTCAGTAACTACTGCGTCATCAATATAATTGACCAGTTGGCCCGTCTAGAGGGCGTCGGCTCGGCGGCTATCATGGTCGGTCAGCGCGACTACTCTATGCGTATCTGGATTAAACCTGACGTTTTGGCTAAATTAGGCGTCACTGTAGACGATATAGTAAGCGCTATCCAAACGCAAAACGTACAAGCGGCGGCCGGATCTATTGGCGATCCTCCTCAATCTGCGGGTGTCCAGTTCCAATATCCTGTCAATGTTAAGGGACGTTTAACTACCCCCGAAGAGTTTGGTAACGTTATTATTCGCACTCAGCCTAACGGCGCTTATTTGCGCGTCCGCGATGTGGCTAGAGTAGAATTAGGGGCCAACACTTACATTACCAAAGGTCAATTTAACGGCAAGAGCTCTGTAGTTATCGCTATTTATCAGCAACCAAGTGCTAACGCCGTGGCTTTGGCTAAATCGGTTAAGGCTAAGTTGGTAGAACTTTCTAAATCATTCCCGACTGGCTTAAATTATACGGTAACTTATGACGCTACGATCTTCGTTGTTAAATCGATTGAAGAGGTAGTCCAAACCCTCTTTGAAGCTATCGTTTTGGTATTGATTGTGGTCTTTGTCTTCTTAGGCAATTTCCGCGCCACCTTAGTCCCTATTTTGGCTGTACCTGTTTCGCTAGTAGGTACCTTTGCTGGCTTTGCCGCTTTAGGCTTCTCCATTAACTTGCTGACTATGTTTGGTATGGTACTAGCCGTAGGTATTGTAGTAGACGACGCTATTGTAGTTGTAGAAGCGGTTGAACTTCATATTGAGCATGGCCTCTCGCCTATGGAAGCTACCGAGAAGGCTATGGATGAAGTGTCCGGCCCGGTTGTGGCTATTGCCTTGGTACTTTGCGCTGTATTCGTACCTGTAGCCTTTATGGGCGGTATGACTGGCGTTATGTATAAGCAATTTGCTATCACTTTGGCCATCTCCGTATTATTGTCGGCTTTGGTCGCTCTGACTATGACTCCGGCTCTGTGCTCTCTGCTCTTGCGTCCGCGCTCAGAAAAGGGCATTGTCGATTACTTGTTTGGTTGGTTCTTCAAGCTTTTCGATATTGTCTTTGGCTGGTTTACCAATCTATACACGACTATTGTTCGCTTCTTAGTCAAAAACTTAATTATCAGCTTCTTAATCATTGGAGCTGTCTATTACGGCACTTATCATTTGGCCACCACGACTCCTACGGGCTTTATTCCTATGGAAGACCAAGGTATTGTCTTAATTAGCTGTACTTTGCCTTCTGGCGCTTCTTTGGAGCGTACTGAAGCTGTAGTTAATAAACTTGACGAAATTATGAAAAAGCATAGTGATGCAGTCGAAAATACTATCGGTTTGGTTGGCTACAACATCATGCAGGGTAATATGTCTAGCAACGCTGGCGCTGCCATTGGAGCTTTGAGAGATTGGGACGAGCGTACCAGTCCAGAAACTCAGCTGCGCGGGTTAATCGCTGCCATGACTAAAGAAGCTGCCGAAATAAAAGAAGCTTCTACAGTAGTTTTCTGTCCTCCGCCCGTACCCGGCTTAGGTCTGTCTTCCGCTTTAACTATGGAATTTCAAGACCGCAGTGGCGGTGAGATTATGCCTATGTTCTTAGCGGCCAAAGATTTTATCGCTAAGATCAACCAGAAGCAAGATATTTTCACTTCTGCTTACACTATGTTTAACCCGGCCATTCCTATGTTGAAAGTCGACGTCGACCGAGATAAGTTGCAGAATTTACAGATTCCTGTAAAATCAGCTTTCTTGGCCATGCAAATCAACTTAGGTGGCTACTTTATCAACCAATTTAACCAATTCGGTCGTACCTGGCGTGTTATGATGCAAGCTGAATCGGCTTACAGGCGCGATCCTAGCGACATCGGCTCTATCTACTTGCGTAGCCAAAATGGCAATATGGTGCCTTTAAGTACGGTGACAACCGTAAACCAGACTACCGGCCCCGAAGTAGTTTTGCGATATAACCTCTACCGCACCGTAGAAATTAACGCCAATACCAAGACGGGTGTCAGCTCCGGTCAAGGTATTGCCGCTTTGGAAGAATTGGCCTCGAAGTTGTCCAACCAATACGGCTTTGAATGGACTGGTATGGCCTATCAAGAGAAGCAAGCTTCCGGTCAAACGATGATTATTCTCGGCTTGGGCTTAGTCTTCGTCTTCCTCTTCTTGGCGGCCCAATACGAAAGCTGGGGTATTCCTTTTGCTGTATTGCTCTCTATGCCAACGGTAGTTTTGGGCGCTTTGCTCGGTCTTACCGGCGTAGGCTTAGATCTGAATATCTATGCTCAAATCGGTATTTTGACCTTAATCGGTCTCTCAGCTAAAAATGCCATTTTGATCGTGGAGTATGCCAAGATGAACTACGACGGCGGTATGAATTTAATCGAAGCTACCGTAGAAGGGGCCCGAATCCGCTTCCGTCCCATTTTGATGACCTCTTTCGCTTTCATTTTCGGTGTATTACCGCTGGCTCAAGCCCAAGGCGCTTCCGCCGCTTGTCGAGCCACTTTGGGTATCTCCGTAATGTGCGGTATGTTGGCCGCCACCTTAATCGGTATCTTTATCATTCCTGTACTTTATGTATCGGTACAGGGCTTGATAGTATTGGTGACAGGCGATCAGCGTAAGGTTGTCAAGTTGGCTAACGAAGCTGCCCTCGCTCAGGAAAAGGCTACTGCGCCTGCGCCTCAAACTGAAGCTAAAGCTGAAGCAGGCTCGACGGTTGCTCCTACAAACCAAGTCGACTTAGCTAAAGATGAAAATCCTCCCCAGGATTCCAATCTAGCAACGAAGTCGACAAATAATCAGCCTCCAAAAGTCGATTTAGACAAAAAAGACTAAATTGAGTGAAGGCTGATTAGCTAATAACTTAAATAGCTCTCCCTTGAGCAGCGCTCTTGGGGGAGTTATTTTTTTTGCTCAAAATAAGGGTTCATGGTTAAAATTATTAAGTTGCTACTATATGCTATTGGAATTTGCTCAAGGGGAGGAGAATTGAAACCTAAAGTAGCGGGGGTATCGCTCTATGATTAGAACTTTAGATCTGGAACTTATCCGCGGAGTAGGTATCTCCATCATTTTAGCGGCGCTTTGTTACTATTGTTTTACTTGGTTTTGTTATCGCTACAAGACTAAAATTCAACTGGTAAGAACTTTACAAGAGCGCTGGCGTCCTTTTTTGTTAATTGTTGGCTTTTTAGTACCCACTCTCAATTCTTGTTATTGTATTACCTCTTTATTGCGATTATATGAAGAGTGCTATACCGCTTTATTGCTAGTTTTGGTAGCTATGGGCGGTGAGGTTTTGCTCAGCGTCTTAGAGCGTATCAATATTAGCTTAAAAGTGCCCAAAACTATTTGGAGCGTCTCCTTTTATGTTTTAAGATTTCTTCTCTATTTTTTATTAGTCAATGTCGCTTACCGCAATATGTTACAGCAAGAGATTATCGAGGGCGGTTTTTTTGTAGCCTCTTGCTATACGGTAGCTGTCTATATGGTCTTAAAATTTGTCTATAACTTTGTTTTTGAGGACGTCGATTTCAAAAATGACTTACTCAAAGCGGTTATGACTAAAATAAAAACGCCTTGTTATGTCCTAATTTGTATACTTACGGCTATGTATGCTTGGACCTGGGCACCTAATAAGTTTAAGGAAACTGTCGACTTAATCCGCTATTTAGATATTGCTCTAGCTATAGATCTATGCACAGTATTTATTGAAGCTTTCTTTCTATTCTTCTTTGATTATTACCTAACCAAAGTAAAATCGATCGTAATTTCCAAACTGATTCAGGATTTAAGTCGTTTAATTGCTTATGTTATTCTGATTTTAGTCGTTCTGTCGACGGCTTTTAATATCAATTTATCATCTCTATTAGTAGGCTCGACGGTAATTTCGGTTATTGTCGGTTTAGCTTTGCAAGAGAGTATGGGCAACTTCGTGGCCGGTATCTTGCTCGATTTTGCCCAGCCCTACAAGACCGGCGACTATATCGAAGTGGCCGGCTTATCGGGTACTGTCGAAAGCATCGACTGGCGCTCTACTGTGTTGCGTCTACTTAGCGGAGAGTGCAATATTTTGCCCAATTCTATTGTGGCCAAATCTACAGTTAAAAATTATTCTTCGCCTACTTCCCGCCAAGCTCGTACTTTTGAAATAGGTATTGCTTATGAGCATTCTCCAGCTTTGGTACGTCGGGTCTTATTGCAAGCCATAGAGGCCGTTCCCGATGTCCTTAAAGAGCCCAAACCGATCGTTTGGTTGGTAAATTTTGCCGATTCGAGTATGAATTATAAAGTCTATTACTGGATAGAAGACTTTAGTCGCGGCTTAACGATCGATTCTAAAGTGCGCGAATCGATGTGGTATTATTTGAACCGTGAAAAAATCAATATTCCTTTTCCCATTACCACAGTTTTGCATGATGACGGAGTTAAAACCGATCCTAAGCAAATCATTAAGGACTTTTTGCGCAAATTGGATATTATGCAGAATTTGCCTTCCGAATATATACAAGCTTGCGCCGACCATTCGCAAATAAAACTTTACGGCCCTGGTGAAACTCTTTATCCCAAGGATAGCCTAGGTGGTGACGATGTAGCTGTCATTGTCAAAAGCGGCCGTTTACGAATGGTTATGAAGCTAAAAGAAGGCCAAAACTCCGCCTTTTCCGCTCAAGAAAGTAACGAAAAAGTGATAATGTTAGCTCCTGGAGATATTTTCAGCGAAACTTTAACCGATAGTCAACACTTTGAGACGATAGTTACGGTAGTTGAAGAGGCCGAGTTAGTTACCTTCGAATCTGAGCAATTTGCTAGACTGTCGCGCCAATTTCCTCAAGATAATGCCATTATCGCTAAACATTTCGGCATGTAAAACCACCAAAAAATGCTAAGTTCAAACGAACATGGTGTAGTCCTTGGTTTCGGCCCATTGCCGGTATGGCTGCGTAGCCGTTAGGCGAAGCAGACGCCGGCAATCTCGGCCGGAAGCCTTGGACG
>CAKUDB010000023.1 GCA_934644775.1 uncultured bacterium
TGGAGCGGAAGAAGAGATTCGAACTCTCGACCCTTGCCTTGGCAAGGCAATGCTCTACCGCTGAGCTACTTCCGCATGTACAGTTTTTCTAGCTTTGAGCCGTGGGCGGGAAGGGACTCGAACCCTTACGATTTCTCACTGGCTCCTAAGACCAGCGCGTCTACCATTCCGCCACCCGCCCGAAGGGGTGGTGCGCCATCAAGGACTCGAACCTTGGGCCCGCTGATTAAGAGTCAGCTGCTCTGCCAACTGAGCTAATGGCGCGTACCGCTTACGGGCAGTATATTACTCAAACGGGGAGCCGCTGTCAACACCTTAGCCCCTAAAAAATCAAGTTTTTTTGGGCAAAAAGTATCCAGGTCTGCACCAAACTCAAATAAAAGCCCGCATTTTCGGCTTTTTTATTATTTAGGCCAACTTAACCAATGGGAGTCTTTTCGGCTTTTTTTAGAGCAGGACAAGGGAGAAAAGGGCCAAAAATTCTGCTTTAGCTGGAAAGACATCTAAAAAGAGATGGGAAACCGAGTAAAAAAAGTTACCAAAAGTTTGGAGGAAGAGATTATGCAATGGAAACGTAACGGAGAAGTAGTCTTAGTGACTATGGTTCCTGGAGACAAATTAAAAGAATCGATCTTGCAAGCAGCCCAAGAAGCTGGAGTAGAAAATGCCGAAGTGTCAGGTTTAGGCGCAGTGCGTAAAGTCGATATAGGCTTAGCCAAAGCCGATTTTAGCGGTTACGATGTTACTCACTTAGAAGAGGCTTGGGAATTAGTCAGCCTAGTAGGCAATATCTCTACTTTAGAGGAGAAGCCTTTCTTACACGCTCACGTAGCTTTAGGTGGCGTCGGTGGCCAAATGAAAGGCGGCCATTTAATTGAAGCCGAGATTGCCGTTACCGCAGAGATCTTCTTGCACCCCTTGGTGGAAAGTATCAAGCGCGGCCCCTCCTCCCACTTTGAGGGCATTAAGGTTTGGAATCTTTAGTAAAATGGGCTTAGGGAAAGTGTATCTATGGAATATATCAAACTAAATAATGGTCTATCTATGCCTTTATTGGGCTACGGAGTATATAAAGTTCCCCCCTCTCAAACTAAAGAGTGCGTTTTGCAAGCTTTACAAGTAGGTTATCGCCTTTTAGATACGGCTCAGTTCTATCATAATGAAGCTGAAGTAGGCCAAGCCATAAAAGAATCAGCTATTCCTCGCCAAGATATTTTTCTAACTACCAAGATCTGGTATAGCCAAGCTGGTTACGAAAAAGCCCAAGAATCGATCCAAACTTCTCTAGAATGTTTGCAAACCGACTATGTAGATCTATTGCTTATTCATCAGCCTTTAGGCGACTACTACGGAACTTATCGAGCTATGGAAGAAGCTTACCGCAGCGGCAAAGCTAAGGCCATAGGCCTTTCCAACTTTACTCCCGACCGCTTAGTCGATCTTAGCCATTTTGCCCAAATTAAGCCTATGCTCAACCAAGTGGAAGCTCACGTCTTCTATCAGCAAAAGGGGGCTCGCCAAGTAATGGCCCGCTACGGAGTCCAGATCGAATCCTGGGGCTCTCTAGCTCAGGGACGAGCCGACTGTTTTACCAACCCTGTGTTGCTAGAAATTGGCCACAACCACGGTAAGAGTGCTGCTCAAGTAGCTTTGCGCTTCCTGGTCCAAAGTGGCATAGTTGCTATTCCTAAGTCGACCCATATCGAGCGTATGCGCCAAAATTTCGACATATTCGATTTTACCCTCAATAAGGAGGAGATGGAGCGCCTCGAGGCTTTAGATACCGATAGGGGCTTTTCTCTACCCTCAAATGATTTTCGCCGTGTAGAGTACCTCTTAGGCCTCTAGTCGGTCGACAAAAAAAAGTCCGCTCGCCTCCTTAGAAAGTTGTACTTAAAGTACGAATCTTTACAGGAGCAAGCGGACTTTCCATTCTAAGGAAAGGCTCTTTTTCTTACAAAACTCAAGCCAAACTAATGAGCTTAGCTTTTAAGCTTAGTAGATATTCTTAATGTCTCCATTTGTATCGATATGGATAAGATTGAGCTGAGCTTTCTTGGGAGTGGTAGCCTTAACCGATAAAGGAGCAGAGGCAGAGCACTGTAAATGGGTAAGGCAATTTAACCAAGGCAAAACCTCGAATGTCTGGGGCAACTTGGGGCCGACAGCTCGATAAGGGACGTCGACAGCCTTTTTAATATTAATATCAATTGGCTTAATAGTAGTAATCTCGCCTTCACCAGCAGTTTCAACCTCTACGTAAGAGTTGCTGCCTCCGAGATTGATATAATGGATCTGATACTTAGCATATCCCTTATCATAATCACCCGGAACGGAATCTAATTTACCTAAGCCACTTAAAGCTAAAGCCATATCGTAGCGGTGCATTATATCTTCGACTGGTTCACCTAAAACTTCTTCTAAAAGTTCTACGCCATACTTGGAAGAGCTGTATAAATTCTTAAATTTATTCTCTCCATAATAGCTCCAAACATGTAAAGCGAAGAGATGGCCCATACCGGCTACATCGACAGCTTCTTTATCAAAGAAAGCGGCAGGATAGACGGTAGGAGCGCTCTGCTGATTTTCATCGGTAGCAAAGAGACTTTTCTTATTCATGTAGCGACAAATAGGATCTAAAGATATTTTAGAAGCTCCTTTACCGCCAGCAGCGTACTTCACGCCAGAGTCGCACAACTCAGCGGCAAATTCAGCCAAACCTTCAGTCAGAACGGGCTCGCCCACAGCCTTATAAAGCTCGGCTACAGAGCTATTAGGGGTAAGATTGAGTATATTTTGGCCATTTTCAGCAACTTTCTGGTTTATCTGGGTCAAGTGGGCCAACTCGTGAGCCAAAGCGCTCTTAAGATCTTCCGTAGTTAAGTTGCCTTCGCCGCCGCCAAAGAAAAGTTCGTAGTTTAAGTAGATAAATTCGCCGCTATTACTATAATTTTTGGCAACTTTAGGATCTTTTTCGTCAGCAATGGGAGGTAAGAGGTCGCGCACACTGACGAACCCGTAAATACTGCCACCGTCTTGCTTTTTCATAAACTCGTCGCGCAGGAATACAATATTGACGCGACTGCTATCGTCACGACCGGGAGTCCATTCCGATCCGCAAAAATCGGTAACTTTCCTATAAATGCCATTACTTCCATTGTAAGAAGTCATACCTTTAGTATATTCGAAACCGTCGAAGAGTTCGGCTACTTGTTTAGCCTGAGCTTCGGTAAGGTCGGCTTTGTAATTCTTGTTATTCTCGAAAGTAGTGCTGGATAAAATATTACAATAGGCACCCTGATGGACATTTTTTACTCTAAGCGAACTGGCAGTACCGTCAAAAGCAGCCCAAAGGTCGTCTACACCATTTTCCTCATCTAAATGGCGAGCGGAAGGCTCGGCGTCGAGACGGGCGGTAGCCTTTTCAGTTTCGTTGACAGTAGTAATATCTTGGGCAGCCTCAGCGAAACCACAAGCTATAGGAGCATAAGCTTTAGTATCTTCTTCCTCTCCATCTTTAGCTAAAACTCGCTTATCAGAATCTTGACTGTAGTCGACGTCGGTACTGATAGTGACTTTGCGAAGATCGCGACTATCGGCCGTCTTGGCATTACTGGAAATAACTAAGTAGCAATTGTCGCCCTTCTGGAAGTTTGAAACCTCATATTCAGAGATTTTCTGTGAATCGGAGACCGGGGAGATATCCGGCACTAAATAGTTGGAGGAGTCTCCTCCATTACCGCCACATCCGGCAGCAGAAGCCACAACTAGCGCTACGGCCATCCAACCAAAAATATATCTCCGCATCGAGCACCTCCAAAGAGCACTAAACAATTTTTAATATAAGAAAAAAATATTAACTAGGCAGCCGCCCACAATATACGACAAATAGAAAGTGGTAACTTTCAAGTGTCCCTTGAGATCTCCTCCAGAGAAAAAAAACAAGAGAGACACAGACAGTACCCCCCTTGCCCTTCGGCTAAAATTCTTTAATTTGGAAAGTTCCGTCGGCTAAACCGGTGACAGCCACCTTGGCATACCCAGAGAAGATCCCCGTTTCGACGACGCCAGTTAAAGCCTTTAACTGACTATGTAGCTTGGCGGGATCTTCGATCTTATCAAACTTACAATCGACGATATAGTTGCCTTGGTCGGTGACAAAGATCTTACCCTCGCGCTGGCGCAACTCTAAATGGGAGGTAAACGCGGCCAGACGCTCCATAGTGTTGCTCCAAGCAAAAGAGACTATTTCTACCGGCAGCTTAAAGGTAGTACCTAAATAATCTACATGTTTGGCTTCGTCTACGATAACGACCATCTTATCGGCTGCCGCCGCTACATATTTTTCGCGCAGTAAGGCACCACCGCCACCTTTGGTAAGGTTACCTTGGGGATCGATTTCGTCGGCTCCATCTACCACCACGTCCAAATGGCGGAAATCGGGATAAGCCGGATCGAGCTCTAAACCTAAATTGAGAGCTTGCTTGGCCGTTACCTCAGAAGTAGGCACACAAACTACATGCCAACCTTTCTGCTGGCAAAGCTCAGCCAAAAGATCGACAAACTTGGCGGCGGTAGAACCTGTCCCCAGACCAACTCTCATACCGTCTTGAATATACTCCAAAGCTCCGCGGGCAGCGGCAACTTTAGCTAGATCACGTGCCTCCATCAAGATATACCATCCTTTTTCAATTTAATTTGTTTCATCTTGAATAGCCGACTGGGCTTGCTCTTGCTCGGCTTGAGCAAAACTATCTACTTCGCCAGGATACCCCTCTTCGCCAGGACGATCTTCCTGAGCAGGACGATCGTCCTCGGTAGGACAGTCTCCCTCGGTAGGACAGCCTTCCTCCGCAGCGCGACCTTCCCCAGCTTGGCAGTCGGCCCCAGTTTCTCTCGCTTGAGCTTCGTTACCATCGTCAAATCCGGGCAAAGGGACTACTTTTTCTTCGGCTTGAGCAGAACTTAAATCGAACAAGTCGGCCTCATTAGCGTCATCGTCGTCATGGTAGTCGAAGCGGAACAGTTCATCCAATTCGTAAGGGATCCCTATCTCATCTAATTCATGGATCTTGCGCCAGCTGTCGGGTTCGACAAAGTTTTCCAGATCTTCTTTTTTCCTAACCTCAGAACGGGGAAGAGGGGCTGTAGCAATACCCAGACGCTCAAGCTCTCTAAGTTCTTCTGCAGAATGTACTATTTCCGGCTCGTCAGTATCGTTAAACTCATCTTCAAAATCGGCCAGTTCGTCAAACTCGGTCAGTTCTCCGTAGTCGTCATCTTCATACTCACCCTCTGTATAATCAGGTAAGGTAATATCTTCCACTCGAGAAGTGGTACTGTCGAGGCCACACAATCTGTACATCTCTTTCCAAAATTGGAGCTTCTTGTTGCTTACTTCTTTAGCTTCATACAACAATTCCAATAAAGTGAGTGAATAAGGGAAACTGCGACGGCTGACCAATTTTTTAGCAGCTTCCAAACTAGTATGTCCAGCTAACATACGTTGCAAATTTAGCAAATATTGTCCCGCTTCACATTGGGTTTGGCGACATAAGCCGAAGCAATGGGCCATAGGTCTAACTAATTGCTCGATCCAGCCCTCTTCTTCTCCATTGTGCTTGGGATAACCACCTATAAACATAGGCAATAACAAAACGGTAAAATGCTGAACCCTTTCTTTACCAAGCTCAAACTTAACTTGATCACCTAAGTCGATAAGGCGGTCAAAAAGGCGCTTGGGCCGAGGGAGTAACTTAGAGCCGTAGCGGGTTCCGGTCAAATACTTGGTAATACTGGGCACCAAATCGGCCAAAAGGCCGCTATCCCACAGCAGCTGGAAACTATCTCGAGAGCAACCTAATTCCAGAAAGCGCATCATCTCTTCCTGAACTCTGGGCACAGAAGCTGTCTTAATCATAGAATGTTCTTTTAGGATGGCGCTCCAGGTTTTCTCTTCCATTTTGAATCCCAATTTGGCACAAAATTTTACGGCCCGGAGCATACGTACCGGATCTTCTATAAAGCGCTTTTCTGGAATACCGATAGTGCTAACCAACTTATTTTGCATATCGGAAAGGCCGCCGACAAAGTCGATAACTACTGGCCCTTTGAAAGCCATAACATCTAAAAAGAGGCCGTTTATTTTGAAATCGCGCCTTTGGGCGTCCTCTTGAGGAGTTCCGAAAGTATTATCTAAAATAATACCGTCGTCCGAGCCAAAATCGTCCTCGCACATATAATCGGAAAGCTCGTAATCGGGAGAGCGACGAAAGGTAGAGACCTCTATAATCTTTTTGCCGCAGCAAACGTGAGCCAAGCGAAAACGACGCCCCACCAAGCGGCTGTTGCCAAAGAGGCGACGCACTTGGGCCGGCCGCGCCGTAGTAGCAATATCAAAGTCCTTGGGGGAGCGTCCCAAAAGAATATCACGCACACAGCCGCCAACTAAATAGGCAGTATGGCCAGCTTCGTAGAGTCTGCGCACTACCCCTAAAGCCGATTTATCAATCTTATCACTGCCCTTAAACTCAGGAGGACATTTGCAAATATTAACAGTCATGGGAAAAAGCTATCTATAAAAAAATAATCACCCCCCTATTGTTCCCCCGCTGTTAATACTGCAGGCAGGGCAGGTTGTCCTTTATCCCCATTTCTTCCAGTAAAAGAGGATGTGGAAAAATGGCAAGAAGGAATAACCCGCTATGCTTAAAACGCTAAAATACCTCTTAAGCTTCATCGCCTTAGTATGGGTTTGCCTCTCTATTACTCCTGGGGTAGAAGCTGGCCCCTTATCGGAACTGATCCTCTTTACTTGCAAACCCCACAAATATTTTCAAATTTATGCTGTCCGACCAGATGGACGAGATTTGCGCCAAGTATTAGATATTAGGCGCAATTGTCGCGAGCCCAATTTATGTACCGCAACTAACGAAATAGTTTTCAGCATGTTTTTCCAAGACACTTGGAATCTATATGTTACTGATATAGAAGGAAGTTTTGTTAAGCGCCTTACCTCTACAGCCTACTCAGATCGCCACCCCGTCTGGACGCCCGACGGTAGCCAAGTAATCTTTTCTACCACCCGCTGGGGCCATACCGAATTGGCAACTATCAACGCCGACGGTTCTAATTTGCGACGCCTGACCCACAATGGCTTAGTCAATGATTATCCAGTCTTGTCCCCCGACGGCAAAAAGTTGGCTTTTATGAGCTGGAAGCGGGGCTTAAGCCATATCTATATTTTAAACTTAATTAGCGGCTCAATACGGCCAGTCTTAAAGAGATACGAAGCCTGCGTTACTCCTACTTGGTCGCCAGACAGTCGCAGTTTAGCCTTTAGAGGGCGCAGCTATTTTGGAGATTTTTTAGCTTATACCAATAAAGAAGAGGGACTGCGCCAGTTTAGGGAAGGTACTGAGCAAGCTTCTTATCCAGCTTGGTCGCCGACGGGAGATAAGATTATTTTTAGCGATAATTACCAACAAAGTCATACCTTAAAGTTGCTCGACCCACAAAATGGTGCGATCGAGCCCTTCGCGGCAGAGATTCCCGCCCAGGCTTACGATTTGGTATGGCAGAAAAAAACTAGAACTTGGTAAACTCGGTTAAATAGTCCCTACCTTCGGGCCTGGGGATACAAGGCTCATCCACCCAGTTAATACAAGCTGAGCATCGATTGACGCAATTTATTGTTGGCCTCTTCAGTCTGTTCTTTGACGGAGAGGCCACTCTTTTTGTCTAAAGGGGGAAAGCGCAGCGGCGGGCCAAAGCGCACCTCTTTAAAAGCCCAATGGATCCATTTGGCCCGCCGAGGAAAGAATTTGTCGCTGCCCAGCTCTATTATGGGATAGATAGGCACTTGGGCTCGCATAGCCAAAGACACAGCTCCAGGCATTAGCGGCCCTAAAGTGTGGGGATCGTCACTTAAACGCCCTTCAGGATACATAACTACGGCTTCGCCAGCTTCTAATAAGCGACAACAACAAGCCAGAGCCCGCAAATCGTGGCCGCCACGTTTTACCGGAAAGGCCCTTAAAGCGCTGATTAGTTTATTAAAATAAGGAATATCGAAGAGCTCGCTGGCGGCCATATAGTAAAGCGGGCGGGGCAAAGCTCCCAGAAGCATCAAAGGATCGGCTAAGCTTATATGGTTGCAAACTAAAAGGGCACCACCTTTAAGAGGCATATTCTCGGCACCGGAAATTTTTAAGCCCCCCATTAAGCTCAAGAGGGCTTTAGTTATTAAATGCATAGGCTTAAAAGCAAAACGATCGTAAAACCCCATTTATCTATAAACCTTTCACTCTGCACAAATTTCCTCTACTCCAGTATAAGAAGCAGAATCTAATATCAATAAAGTAATTTCCGGCCTGACACCACAGCGAAAAGGTACCACAGTTTCACCCAACCCTACATTAGTATAAATTTGACAACCTTTAGCTCGATACCAACCAGAAGTCAGTTGCTGTGGATAGTTAGTAGAAACTCCCAAAGGAGTACCCCAAGGTAAAAGCACCTGACCACCGTGAGTATGGCCTGAAATAATAAAGTCTACTCTATCCTGTCCGTTATAGCGCTCAAAAATAATATCCGGGTTGTGGCTAAAAAGCACTCGAGGCATATCTTCTGCCACTTGAGCCAAAGCTTTATCGATAGCCACCGGAGCCGACCATAAATCGCCTACTCCAGCTAGACACAAACCGCGCCTAGGGGGCTGCAAACTAACTTCTCTCTCTTCATTGATAAAAAGACGCTCGTTCTTGAGTAGGCGCAAACCTCCGGCGGCACAAGCTTTCTCTACTGAATCGCTGCCGTGCCAGTAGTCGTGATTGCCCAAAACCCCGATAAAAGCTAAACGCGGCCGCAGTAAGCCCATCCAGGCTGCCGCCTTAGCAAAGCGCTCGCGACCACCAAAAACATAATCGCCACCCCCAACTAGAATATCTGGCTGCAAAGAATTTATTAAACTAGCCGCCCTAAGTAAATCGGCAGATTGGCTGTAAGTTCCGGCATGTAAATCGGCAAAGAAGACTAAGCGCAATCCAGTTAAAGAGGCAGGCAATCCTTTTAAGTGCAAACGGTAAGCACTGATCCGGTAAGCCCCCACATCTTGGCGCAAGTAAAAGACTAAAGCGACGGCCAAGCCGACTATAGTTAATAATATCCAGGTGCAGCGCCTAGTCCAGACTAACTGCCCTTGCCTTTTGAGCTTAGCCCAATAAGCCCAAGTTTGCCCCCCAAGGGCCAAGAGCCAAGCATATAACAAACCAGTTAGTAAGGAGCGGAGACTAATATTTATTAAGGCTGACCGACTAATCGGCCCTAGTGGCAGCGCCAGGTCGAAAAACTGAGCTAATAAGAGGCTAATCCAACTATCTAGCGGCACTATACGCAAAAAAGCTGCCACTGGCAGAGAAACGGTATAACAAAAGAGCCTATAATAGTTGCGCTCGGGCATAAGGCCACCGCTGGCGGCAGCATTGGTGTAGCCTAAGTAGAAGACCAAAAGGGCCGCCCCTATTCCGCCAACTAAGCTGCCTACCTTAACTAGGGTGCTTTTACTAGGCTCTTTAGCTTGTTCCAGTCGGTCAGCTGTCATAAGAGCTATTTAGTTTCTAAAACGTAACCGCTCCAGCGCAGCCCTTGAGCCAAAAGGCCAGGCTCAGTCATTAAAAAGCCCTCGGCTTGGCCAGCCTTAAAGAATATGCCCAAATCACAACGGGCTTGCGAATATAAAGCGATGCGAATGCCCTTTTTCTTGTGTATATAAAAGGCAAAGGGGCTACCCAGTTTTTCTAAGCAAGTGGCTTCAGAAGAGCCCAAAGAGACAAACTCAGCCACCCCTTGTCCCAGAGTCCATACTTTAGAGCGGCTATCTAAGGGGCGAGCCACCGAAATATTAACTACGCGCCCTTCATTCAAGCGAATGACAACATTATCACCATAGACACTAGCTTCGCCTTCAGCTTGGCGGTCGGGGTGGCCCATAATTTTGGCCAATTCTTTCGAGCTCATACCTATATAAAGATCGTTTACTCTGAAAGGAAGGTTGGATTTCCACTGCGGCCCAGTGATCGTATTAGGATCGTGACCGTCGACAATATCAGTCCAAATACCCGTTCTTACTACCGGATTATCGATAGGGCCAGAGAAAGCCGAATCGTTAAAAAAGGCCCAGATTAAGGATAAAGCCGCCCCTAAGACCAGACAACGACAATTTCTACTTAAATAATTAAGTAAACCGGCCTGCATATTTTAATGAGCCTCCTTTTCTCCGCGCAGCAACCAGTTACGCCCCAAAAGTAAAGCTAAAGGAGAGATCATGGCTACCAAAGCGTAGATAAACCACATTTGCCCTGAATGTTGCACACCTTGAGCGGGCACAAAGATATCCAAAACGGTACCAGAATAGAGGCCGGTAGTAAATTTGGCCAAGAACCAAGGGATGCCGGCTAATCCCATATAGGCACCGACTTTGCCCGAAGGGGCCAAAGCGGCCACATATTCTAAAAAGCGAGAAGACCAGAGAGCTTCACCCAGAGAGAAGATGATAACATAAAGGACTAAGCGGGTTAAGTTGGGGCCAGGAACGAGCAAGAAAGTGGTAGCGGCACTGACAAAAGTACCGATAAGCATCATATCAATAACCTTTACCTTATGGGTTAAAGCGGCAAATAAAGGCACAAATACGCAAATTACCAAAGGATTTAAGCCAGTCAGCCATTCAAATTTATCGGCTACTTCGGCTGGATAACAGCGGAAAACATAGTCGGGAATGGTCAGCCACTGGTGAGCAAACAGAGTACGTACTGGCAAGAGCATAAAAATGAAGAAGAGAAAACGCTTGTCGGCTAAAGGGCCCAAGTGTTTTACCAAGCGCTCCCACCCAGAAGCGGGCTCTTCTTCCTGCTCTGAGGCTTGTTGGGCAGCCTTCTCCCCTTCTGCTGAGGGTGGATTATAGCGATCGTGCTCGTCAACTTTTTTAGTTAAGAAACACCATACGCCTAAGAACATCACTAAAGTGATAATAGCGCAAGCCCAATAGACGCCTTCGATACCTAAGCCTAAGCCCTTAATACTGAAAGAGCCCAACTGAATAAAAGAGGAATCGGTTCTTAAATAAGGGCTAATAAAGTTGGAAGCGACAATGCCCAAATTCATAATGGCATAGAGCAAACTAAAACTTATGGCAGCCGTGCGCGGATCGGTATATTCTTTAACTCCGCTGTACATAGACGGCTCCAAAACGCCATAGCCTAAAGCCATAACGATCAGGGCTAACACAGCAGAGACGGAAGCGAAGCTACCAATTCCCAAGTGGGGACAAAAAGCCAACAGGGCGCGACCTACGAGAATTACTCCCAAAGAAGCCAATAAAGCTCGGCGAACTCCCAATTTATCGGCTACCCAGCCTCCCCCAGCTACAGCTAGTGTCACCAAACCGGTAAAAAGAGAGACAGCCAACCCGGCTTGGGCCGCTCCCATAGCTAAGTCGGTTCCTAAATATCGGGTAAGTAAAGTCAGCACACCAAAATAGGCTATGCCGTCTCCAAAACTGACCAGATTGACGATCCAAAAGGCGCGGGAAGCCATTAAAAGCAACTTGATCGACTCCCACAAACTTATATCATCGCTTTTTGAAGACTCTTCAGGGCTCGTATCTACAGGCTTTTGCTCGGCATGGTCGGCAGAAGCAATCTCTATTTGAGCTTTTTCTTCTTCTAAAGTAACTTCATCTTCCATATTTTATTTCTATCCTAAAAAAATCGCTTAGGTATGCCCACTCCCAGTAGATCTGACTTACTCGGCGTGTCCCTCTTTAATTACACTATAATCGGGCAAACTCAAATTTAATTTTTCCAAAGCTTGAGCCATTTCTAAAGCGTTGGCAAAGCGCTGGTCTGGCTTGCGAGCAGTAGCTTTCAAAACGATCTTGTCCAGTTGGGGATCGACTTGAGGACGCACCTTGCGCAAAGACATAGGACTGCCCATAACTATCTCTTTTATAACATTCATAAGGCCGTCTTCTCTAAAGGGTACGCGACCAACTAGCGCTTCGTAAATTATCAATCCTAAAGCGTAAATATCGGTGCGAGGGCTAACTTCTCCCATAGAGAGATCGAATTGCTCGGGGGCCATATAGACGGGAGTCCCTAAAGTGCTGCCCGGCATAGTAAGCATTAGGGGAGCGTCGATCAATTTGGAGATGCCAAAATCGAGCAAGCGCACTCTATCTTTCTGATCGATTAGGATATTACTGGGCTTTAAGTCGCGATGGATGATGCCGACTTGGTGAATTTTGTCCAGAGCCTTAGCTGTGGTAATGGCAACCCGCACCATCTCGGCTGGACTAAGTAATCTTTCTTGTAAGAGCTGTTCTAAATCGTGCCCTTGGATTAGCTCCATTACTATATAATTTACCGGCTGATTACCCACATCAAAGATATGGACAGTTTCAGGGATATTCAGACGAGCCATAATTTCAGCTTCACGTAAAAAACGCTCTATATGATGCTTAGCTAAATTGGCGTCGTCGGGCAAAACTTTAATAGCTACTTCTCTATCTAAATCAGTATCGAGGGCCCGGTAGACTACTCCCATACCGCCGATACCTAAAATAGCTTCTAATCGATAATGGCCTAAAGTGTCGCCTACTCCCACTGTCATCACCGGAGAATGGGCCGAGCGAACCTTAGGGATAGGCACTTCTTTCGTATAAGAGCGCAAAGCTACCCCAATTCTAGCCACTAAAACTTCAGGATCGGTATTTACGTCTACTACATCGGAAGCTCCGGCAGCCAACAACTTAATGCTGGGATCTTCTCCCCCTTCGCCGTCTTGAGAAGAGACGATAGCTATAAGGACACATTCAGACAAATCGAGATTTTGGCGCAACTGGGCTATAAAGTCGACCGCCTTAGGCCAAGTAGCTAACCCACAATCGACAATTATTACATCTGGATGTAAGGTTTGGCCCAATCCCTCGGCAGAAAGGGTGGCCCGTCCGCCAGAATTGTAGCCAGCCCGCTCTAGAGCACCTAAGAATGCCAAATTGTAAGTAGTGCCTTTTCCGTAATAAACTACTACAGCACCCCGATTAGAACCGCTCATAGAGACTCCTAGCCAAATTATTTCAGCGAAACCGCCCCAGCCTATTTCAAGTAAGAACTGCTTTTCCTTGTTTTTCCTACTGGGGCCTTCCAGTGATTCTCGGATTTTTTTGCCCTTATTTAAAGATAGACTCTTGACAAGCTGTCACCCAATCGTTATTATACTCGCGTCCGCCGGGGTAGCTCAGTGGTAGAGCAGAGGACTCATAAGCCTTTGGTCGCGAGTTCAACTCTCGCCCCCGGCACCATTAAGGCCCAGAATTTCTGGGCTTTTTTTGTATTTCCGATATGTTTCCTCTAGCTACCCGTTTAGAAAAATTTTTGCAATTACCTCAATTGCTTCCCAAGGGCAGCCGCTGTTTAGCCGCCGTTTCCGGTGGGAGTGATTCGACGGCTTTGCTTTGCCTGTTGCACGAGTTACAACCCGCCTTAAATTTAACCATTTATGGGGCTCATTTAGACCATCAGCTGCGCCCCGAGTCGGGAGAAGACAGAAGACATACCGAAGATTTGTGCCGCCAGTTGGGCATAACTTGTTTAGCTAAAAGTGTGCCTATAAGCCAAATTGCCGCCGCCCGAGGCCTCTCTTTAGAAGAAGCTGGCCGCCACGAGCGTTACGCCTTTTTTGCCCAAATCCAAAGAGAGTACAACTTACCTTTTTTATTGACTGCCCACACAGCCGACGATTTAGCCGAAACGGTACTTATGCGCTTAATTAGTGGCACTGGCGTTGCCGGGTTGGGAGCTATTAGGAGTAAAAGCAAGCGCGGCGACTATACTTTGTTGCGCCCTTTACTTATCTTTACTAAAGAAGAGTTGTGCCAATATTTAAGCCAAAGGGGCCAAACTTGGCGGGAAGATTCTACTAACCATATTGCTAATGCTCCGCGTACTCAAGTGCGTTTGCAGTTGTTGCCCTTACTAAAGAAATGGAATAGAGGCATCGTCTCTGCTTTGGGGCGCTTAGCCCAAAGTGCTCAAGAAGACGAAGACTATTTCCACCAACAAGTTGAAAAACTCTGGGCCCAAGGAGCTCTGGGCAGCTCGGCAGCGCCCCCGCCTCCTGGGGCCGAATACAGAATTTTTATTCAAGTTCCTCAAAATAATCAAAGTGTAGGCTTTAAGCGCACCTGGCTAAGCGGACTTCCCGTGGCTTTGCGCAAACGCCTTTGGCGCTTAACCCAAGAGAAGCTCTTAAAGTTGTTACCCAAGCAACCAGATAAAGTTTGGCCCTTGGAAAGTTGCCACTATGCCGCTTTAGAAGCTTTTATGGAGGCGGCTAACGGCAAACTTTTGCCTCTAGTCAACAATTTGCAAGTGCGTTGGCAACAAGATATTCTCTGGTGGGAAGTAGGCCATAGCCCCCAAGAGCTTCTCCCAGCAGAGATAGCCAGCCAAACTATAGAACTTTCCACTGCCCAAATCGCTACTTTGCGTCGTCTCTCAGGAGTCGAATCGGCAAGTAAAATAGATCTTGAGGCAGCCCTCTCGCCTTTAGAATTGTCTTTCCCCCAGCGCCACGTAAAGCTAACCTTCAGAGCCGAACCGACTAGCCAACGGCCAGAACCCCTAAAAATTTGGCTCGATCCGGAGCCTTTCTTGACTAAATTGGCTAGTAGTTGCTCGCTGTCGGTGCGCTCTCGCCTACCCGGCGACCGTTTCTTTCCAGCCGGAGGCCAGGGAAGCCAAAAATTAAAGAAATATTTACTCGGCTGCCGAGTGCCTCAAAAAGAGCGAGATTTACTGCCGCTGCTCTGTTGTGGCCCCCATATAATCTGGGCAATAGGCTTAAAAGCCGAGCAGAACTTCTTGGCCAAACCCGGCCAAAGCCAAGTTATAAGCCTACAAGCATCACCTATATAAGAAAGGGTATTTGCCATGTCCCATTCCCCAGCAACAGTCGACCAAGTTCAACTGGGCCAAGTTATTTTTTCTGAAACTCAAATTCAAAATAGGGTCAAGGAGTTAGCTGCCCAAATTAGTCGCGACTACGCAGGCCAATCAGTGCACTTATTGGCCGTACTGCGCGGTGCCGTACCTTTTTTGGCCGATCTTTCGCGCTATTTAACTTTAGACGTTACTTTTGATTTTTTGAGCGTCACTCGCGATAAAGAGACGAATCATGTTCGCCTTTTAAAAGACCTGGACAGTTTAGTCGAAGGGCGGCAGATCCTTATCGTCGAGGATATTATTAACGAGGGAGAGACCCTCAGTTATCTAGTAAAAACTTTATCTTTACGCAACCCGAAAAGTATCAAGATTGTAACTATGTTCGACCGTCCCCACAGCCACAAAAACGGACTCCAAGCCGACTATATAGGTTTTTCTTTAGATAACCAATTTGTGGTGGGCTACGGCTTAGATTATAAACAACTTTATCGCAACTTGCCTTATTTATCGGAGCTTACTTTTACTTCTAGCGAGAGAGACTAGCCATTTTTCAATTTATACTTATCTGGGCTCTTCTTGCCAGAGGTACTGCTTATAGGTTAGTATACCAGGGCGTGTGAGAATAAAAATAGTAACACGCTCAGTTATTAAGGCTGAACTTTCCGCTGGAATCAGCCCTGACTACTCTAAAGGATATACATTTTGTCTAAATATCTCAGACAGTTACTCATATTTCTTATTTTAGGCGGAGTTATTCTGCTAGTTCTCGATTATATGGGCGGCTCCGGAGCTTCTGAAAAACTTAAATTCAGCGAGTTTATAGATGCAGTCACCAGCAACAAAGTAGCTTCCGTAACTATTCGCGGAGACGTTATCGAGGGCAAATTTGCCTCTCCCCAACCCGCTTCCGATCCGGCTTTGGCAGCGGCTAATCGTACTTTTAGCGAATTTAAGACGACTTTCCGCTCTGCCGTTACCCCTTCACCAGAGGAGTTACTTTTAAAGCATAAGGTCAAAGTGGCTATAGAAGACGACAGCTGGGGTGATTGGTGGATGATTATCTTCAATGTCCTGCCCCTAGTTATCTTGGTCTTCTTCTTTATTATGATCAGTCGCCAAGCTTCCGGAGCCAACCAAGGCTTTGGTTTTGGTCGCTCTAAGCATAAGGCTGTCACCAGCGATAAGATCACCGTCACTTTCGACGACGTAGCCGGCGTAGAAGAAGCTAAAGAAGAGCTTGAAGAGATCGTCGACTACTTAAAATACCCAGCCAAATATAAAGCTTTGGGCGCTCGTATCCCTAAAGGCGTCTTACTTTTAGGTAGCCCCGGTACGGGAAAAACTTTATTGGGCCGAGCGGTAGCCGGTGAAGCCGGAGTACCTTTCTATTATATTAGCGGCTCCGACTTTGTGGAAATGTTCGTCGGCGTAGGCGCTTCTCGCGTCCGCGATCTCTTCGAGCAAGCCAAAAAGACGGCCCCTTGTATCGTCTTTATGGACGAGATTGACGCCGTAGGTCGTCAGCGCGGTGCCGGTTTAGGAGGGGGCCACGATGAAAGGGAGCAAACTTTAAACCAACTTTTGGTCGAGATGGACGGCTTTGACAGTACGCCCAACACCTCGCCAGTTATCGTTTTGGCAGCTACCAACCGTCCCGACGTACTCGATCCCGCTTTATTGCGTCCAGGTCGCTTCGACCGCCAAGTAGTAGTAGATCGTCCCGATATTGCCGGTCGTACAGCTATACTTAAAGTCCACAGTAGGGGCAAGCCCTTGGACGAGCATGTCGATTTGCGCGAATTGGCCCAGCGTACTCCCGGTTTTTCCGGTGCCGATTTGGAGAACTTACTTAACGAAGCGGCTCTGTTGGCAGCCCGGCGCAAAGAAGAAGTTATTACTATGGCCGATTGCACCGAAGCTATCGATAGGGTTATGATGGGCCCCGAGCGCAAGAGCCGAATTATTTCCGAAAAAGATCGCCGCGTTACCGCCTACCATGAAGGCGGCCACGCTTTGGTGGCTAGGGCTATTCCTCAGGCCGATCCAGTGCGCAAAATTACTATTTTGCCCAGAGGTCAGGCTTTAGGCGTCACTTCCTTGGTGCCCGATCAAGATCGCTATAATAAAACTCGCTCGGAGATGCTGGCTAGTTTGGCGGTGTTTATGGGCGGTCGCGTAGCTGAAGAAGTAGTCTTTGGGGAGATTACTACCGGTGCTTCCAACGATATTGAAAGGGCCACCGAGATTGCCCGCGATATGGTTTGCCGCTTCGGTATGAGCGAGGCTATCGGCCCAGTAAATTATGGCCATAAGCAGAGCCAAGTCTTCTTGGGGCGCGATATAAGCGAGCATCGCAACTACTCAGAAAATACTTCCCAAGCTATCGATGCCGAAGTACGTCGCATTTTGAGCGAATCTTACGAAAGAGCTCGCAATATTTTGCAGGATCATCGTCAAGATTTAGACAAGCTCACCGATTTGCTTATGGAAAAAGAGTTGGTAGAAGCTAGCGAATTAGATCAGCTCTTAGGCCCTTCGGCTCGAGATATTCTCAAGAAGGAAGAACAAGAGAGAGAATCTATCGACTTAAGTAAGGCCGACAATTAAAAAGAAGCAACTACTGTCGATTAGACATCTGGAAAGATAGTTTTTGGGTTCAAAACAAGTGTTCGTTTTGGGCCCAAAACTGTATTCAGCAATAAAAATAGGACGAGGCTAGTAAAGAGAATGGGCAAGCGTTATGTGTCGGCTTTTGAGCGAAAGCAAAAAACAGCAAGTTCTTCAGAAACGGATCTGCCTGCCCCAGTATCCCACTTAAAGGCTATTCCCGGTGCAGCCAAAGAAGATCCTCAACAACAACTCCTTAAAGCGATCAAAAAACTGAGCAGAAAATCCCAAAGCTTTGCTTCCGATTCCGATACCGAGCTTCCTAGTGTGGCCAATCCCCAGGCCAAGATAGCTCTTTTGCCTCCCCAAGGGGCCCAAGCCGACAAAGGAGGAAGCTCGGCTGCCGGGGAGGCAGCTTCTAAAGCGGCTGCTTCACCAGCAAGCGACTCACTAGAAGGGGTGCCTTCGCCCCCCCAGGCCTCTTCCGAGCCTAACCAAGCTAAAGAGAGCGACTCTATTGCCCCTGAGCCTCATTTCCCTGTAGTAACTCTAAGTGCCGAGCAACGGGCTATGGGCATACATACTATAAGTAGTTCTTCCATAAATGACGGCACCGTGGTCTATTCTCATACTGTATTGACGGCCACCCCTTCCTATCCCCACTCTATTCCCAAAGTAGGTGGCAAACATACCCTTATACATAATCGCGAGCCCCAAAGCGCCCCCCCGGCCAAGCCTCTTCTTAAGGATAAGCCCGTTAAAGGCAAATTGCTGCATATTACTCCCAAGCGCTCTCTCCCCCCAAAAAATTCGGAGCCCCAGGTAGATTATGTAACTGCCGCCATAACTTTAGCTTCTATCCTTTTATTCTTTATAATTATGATTACTTTAGCTTTGGCTTTCTTATGGCCAGAGCATTTGCCGCGCTTAAATCTTACTCTCGATCAAACTTACCTTATTTTATTGATAGAAGTTACTATTATGCTCTTAATGAGCAGTTTCCAGAATAATTTTTCCGCCCGTTTCCGCCGGGCTATCTTTTGTGGAGGCCTTTTGACGGCTGCCGAAACTTTGATAGTTTTATATTTTTCTTAGTTTTTTATGACTTAGTTTTTATGAAAAAGTGAAAGGTTATCGTAAATAAAATGGATTTAATCAATAAAGTTCCCAACTCAGCTAGCCAAGCTGTCCACCCTTTAGCCAAGAATATTGACAAAATTTTGCTATCTACAGACGATATTTATCAACGCATTGCCAGTTTGGGGAAGCAAATTTCTCAAGATTATGCCGGTAAAAGCTTAGTTATAATTGGAGTTTTGAAAGGGGCCATGCCTTTTATGGCCGCTTTAATTAAGCATATTACCGTACCTCTAGTGATCGACTTTGTGGCCGTATCTTCCTACGAAGGTGGAACCTCTTCAACTGGAGTAGTCCGCTTCCAAAAAGACGTAGAGGAGCCTCTCAAAGGGCGTCACGTCTTGGTGGTGGAAGATATTGTCGATACTGGTTTAACTCTTCACTACTTGCTCAATACGTTAAAGTTGCGTGAGCCAGCCAGTTTGGAGGTCTGTTGCCTAGTCAGTAAGCCAGCCCGCCGCAAGGTAGAGATCGAAGTTAAATATTTAGGTTTTACAATACCAGATCGCTTTATCGTAGGCTTCGGCATGGATTATGAAGAGCGCTATCGCAACTTAGATTATGTAGGAATACTCTCTCCTACAGCTATTGCTCCGTAGAATACGAATAGAACTTAACCGGGAGGCTTTTATGTTTTTAAGTAGCGCACTTACCTTAGTTCAAGATCTGGATAGCCAAATTGCCAAACTGGGCCGAGAGATTGCCGCCATAAAAGCTTCGCCCGGCCAATGGGAAGTCTTAAAAGGATTACAACAAGCCAAGCTAAACGCAGAACAAAAACTGGCCCACTTGCAACAAGAGACGGAGCAACTCTCTAATCAGGAAGAAAAATTACACGAAAAGGCCAAAAAATTGCACGATAAGCTTTACGGTGGTTCTACTTGCAATATTAAAGAGCTTAAAGACACAGAGAAAGAGTGGCAAGAGAGTCAAGCCAAACTGGCCCCTCTAGCCGAGCTAATTATTACCAACTTAGAAGAGATAGAGAGTTTGCAAAAGCTGGTAGCTAAATTGGGCCAGGATCTAGAGCCACGAGAGCGAGAAGCCAGACAATACGACGCCCATTTACAGCGCAAAATCGAAAAGTACCAAGCCCAAATTAGCCATTTACAAAGCGAGCGCCCCCAGTTGTTGGCCAATTTGCCTAAAGAAGCCCTCTATGCTTACAACAACTTGTTTAAAAGCAAAGGCGGACTGGCCGTCTCTTTCTTGGAAAATCGAATTTGTACAGCTTGCCGAGTCCGCGTACCTGAGCCCAAAATAAATGAAGTTTTTCAAGATCGGCTTACCTTTTGCGAAAGTTGTGGACGTATCCTCACTATCCGCCGAGCTGAAGCCAAAACCAAGTAAAATGGGGGGCTTTCTACCTACCAATAGGAAGGGAAGGGCATAATTGCCTCAACTTCGCTTTCAGCTTGACTAGGCTCAACAGAATTAGATAGAGGGGCCTCTTCTGGGGGCGCGGCAAGCTCAGTAGCTTGAGGATTAGGGCCTACTTCTAAGACAAAATACCGACCCTCTACTCCAAAGCGAGTGAATTTGGCACTTAAATTGAGAGGTATCTTAGACCAAGGATTGATAGTTAGATAATCGTCAGTAATATTAACTACGCCGCGCAAACTTTCGATGTTACCCAATTTCTGTTGGGCTAAAGACATAATTGAACGCCTCAATTTGCCTGGCAGAGGCAACATATCGGCCGCCCAGAAATTTTCAAAGACGACCTTTAAGCCATTATCATCGGTAGGGCTAAAACGCAACTCTATAGAGAAGGGAATGGTGATAAATTTGCGGATTTCGCCTCTAATTGTCACCATCTCGTCGTCAAAGACTAGACGCAAAGCTCTAACTTCTACGGGAGCATTGCGCTGAAGTTCGGCAAAAACGGTAGGACTAGCTAAGAGGGAATTGATTAGATCGGCATTCATGCGCACGATCAAACGATCGACGCGAATTTGAGCTTGCCCGACCATTTGCTTAGGACTAAGCCCCAACTTAATGTCGCTGACTCTCAAGTTTAATTCGTCTACGCATATCCCTTCCAAAGTTTCAGAAGCGATACTGACATCCTGGGCTTTTACTCTAAAAGCATAACCGTCTTCATCTTCTTCTAAAGAGATAGACGTATCTTTTACTCCCAATGCGTTGACATTGTCGACTAAGAGAGAAACGACGTCCTCTAAGCTCAATTTCATACCTTAACTAAGCCACCTTATTATCGGAGTCACCCTTCGGGGCTTCGGTTCGGCTGGGGCTCTTCCCTTCAGTAGCGGGAGCGGCTTCTTTAGCGCTCTCAATTGGGCCCTCTTGACTACTCTTTTCAGAACTAGAAGAACTATTTTCTTCAGAAGTATGATGGTGGTGGGTTGTTTCTCCCGTACTAGTGTGAGGATTATCAGTTACATAGAAACCGCTACCTTTAAAAATAATCCCTACATTAGAAATTACTTTGTGCATAGTTTCACTACCACAGTTAGGACAAGTAGTCAGAGGGGGATCGCTAACATGCTGCAGCTCCTCTACTTCTTTATGACAATTGGAACAGCGATAAACGTAAATAGGCATATAAAAAACCTCGTGAAAAGTCGTTTTAAAACCCAAAAAAGGAATGAAGACAAAAATTCCTCATCCCCACAGCAAAATAAACCGAAAGAAGATACTTACTCGGCACTCACATCCTGAGCGATCATAACTTCAATAGCATGTTTATTGACCGTAACGAAGTCTGAAGTATGTAAAAGCGTGTCGCCGTGCGTACTGTAAATCTGAGCGTTGGTAACGGCAATAAACTCACGGGCGCGAACATTAAGTTCATCAGCCACTTTGGAGTCGGCAACTAAATATATTTCACCTTCAATACGATGATTGTTAGTGTAGATAAGAACTTGCTTGCGTTCTTTGGGAATGCGTAGCGACATATCTTCCTTGCGACCTCACTTTTGTTGTGGGACTATCTTATGCAGATAATCTTCCGCACAATTCTCCGCACCTAAAGGCTGGAAAAGTTTTCCGTTTATTATACCAACGGAGCCCGCAATCCTCCCCCAGCTCGAAGTAAAACGAACTGGCAGAGGAAGAGACTCCGCCTTAGTCGATCTTTAAATTAAAAAGAAATTAGGCTTTTACAGGATTTACACAATTAGGGACGGGCTCTTTACCCTCGGCATAAATTTTAGCCAGACGGGCAGCTTCCAAACCGGTAGCCAACTCGGCTTGCTCGGTAGAAGCGCCGATATGGTGGGAAGCATAACAATGGGGATGTTTAGCCAAATCGCACTCAAACTCGGCCACAGCGGTGCTGGGCTCGTCGGGCAAGACGTCCAAGCCACAATATAAACCTTTTTCGTCTAAAGCTTTCAAGAGAGCATCATTGTCGACAATATCGGCGCGAGAAGTGTTAATTAAAAAGGCACCGGGCTTCATGGCTTGCAAGAACTCTTCGCCTACCAGCTTGCGCGTAGAATCGAGCAAAGGAATATGGATAGAGACAATATCAGATTTGGCGGCCAAATCGAGCAAATTGTCACAACGCTCGATGCCAAGCTCTTTAGCCGATTCGGGAGTTAAATTTACATCGAAAGCGCAAATATCGACATCGAAACCGCGCAAACGCTTAATAAGTTCGCGACCGATCATACCAGTACCAATTACACCTACAGTCTTACCTTTGAGACCATTGGCTTTACCAAACTCTTTTTTGTTCCATTTGCCAGCTCGGAGTTGGGCTACACAATCGGGAATACGGCGCTCTAAGGACAGGATCAAGCCCATGGCCAACTCGGCTACGGCTACGGAGTTTTTGCCAGGGCAATTGACTACGCGCACATTATGCTCGGTGGCACAAGCAACGTCGATAGTGTTGACACCACTGCCAGCACGAATAACTAATCCCAACTTGTCGGCAGCCTCGAAAGTAGCCTTGGTAACTTTGGTGGAGCGAACGACTAATACATCAATACCGGCAATATGTTTAGGCAACTCATCGGCAGTAAGAGCGGGACTATTGATAACCTCGGCACCTTCGATAGCTTTAAAGGCCTCGATAGCCACGGGATTGATTTTATCAGCTAACAGGATCTTCATGAACAAAAACCTTCCTATCCCCAACGAACCTACCCTATCGACGAGCCGTCAAGACGATACGCTGGAGCGAACTTATTCCGCAATACAAAAAGCGCGGACGGTGACTATTTATTCTTTGCCCATTTTTCTCCTGCTTTTGGGGCTTTATTAAGGCACAAAGAAGCAAAGGCGGAGCGGCCCCAGAGAGGACTAAGGAAAGCCAATCTGGGGCCGCTCCGCTAAGAAGCAGAAGAGAGGGAAGAGCTTAGAGGCGCTTTACTCTATCGTCAGCATCGTTACTTAAAGGTGAGCCTTTTTTGACAGCTTCGAAGAAGAGGGGCTGAACTGGCCCCAGTACGCGCTTATCCTGGGCATTTTTGAAAGCAGCTTTGCGAGACATAGTTTCGTTGCTAACAATTACATATTCAGCTTGAGGCTCGAGCTTTTGGCCGTCGCCCCAGCTAATATCGACTATTCTGTGGCCTTCGGGGCGCTGGGGATCGTAGCTGTAACGCAAATTGCAAGGGACGGCCAGTTCAGTAGCTTTGTCGCGCAGATCGTCTTCAATTTCGTCTAAAACCATTTGGCCAGTAACTTTCATAGTTACATAATTTTCTTCGGTAAAAGGTAAAGCTGAATAGACGTCGCGGTAACAAACCTGACCGGCAGGCAAACTGCCACGCAAAGAGCGGGAATTACAAATACCAAAGAGGGGCTGCTCTTTACCGGGGGAATCGAAGCCCTTTTGGGTATCGGTTCGGGTGCGAGCAGCTTCTAAAATAGAATCGGCGTGGATCTGGTTTAATTTGGCCGCTTCGCGATGGGCAAAAAGCACCTCTTCGGTAGTTTGGGTGACAATTTGTTTGCCTATACGATCCGTCTCCTGGCGGTAGGGCTTAAGGATCCTCTCTACTTCAGGATCGGGCTTAATTTGATCGCAAATTACAGGGATCAGCTTAGATTTAGCCTCAACCAAACGCCAATGGCCCGGCTGTCCTTCTAAATTTACTTTAATCTCTCCCAGATATTTGGCCGCAAAACCGGCTTGGGTAACTAAAGTTTTGCCGACCATCTGGCCTTCGGGCAAAACGGTGTGGGAATGGCCACCCACAATAAGATCGATACCGGCCACCTTATTAGCCAGCTTTAAATCATTTTCGTAACCGATATGGGAGAGTACGATAACTAAATCGGCTCCAGCTTCGCGCATAATAGGCAAATAATACTTGACCGTTTTGGCCGCTTTGCGGAAGACCAAATCGTTAAGCTTTTGCTGAGCGATAAAGTGCTTTATATCGGGAGTATCTAAGCCCAAGATACCTACCTTTACCCCCTCAACTTCGACAAGGCGATAAGGTTGGGAGCCTTTAAGAGGCATACCGCTAGACAAATATTGAATATTAGCGGCCAAAACTGGAGAGTCGAGCGCTTGTAACATATTGGCCAAAGCTTCTTGGCCCCAAGCAAAATCGTGATTACCTAAAGCTACGCCATCGAACTTCAAACTATGCAAAGCCTTACAATAGCCTACACCTCGGCTCATGTAAGAGAGCATACTACCTTCAGCCAAATCGCCACCATTAAGGAGCAAAGTAGCTTTAGGATCTTGGGCTCTAACTCGTTTAATTAAAGAAGCCAACCAAGCTAAACCGCCCACTTTAGATTTTTTATCGATCTTGGGATCGATGCCCGGATCTACGCTGCCATGTACATCGTTAACGTGCAAAATAGTTAGGGTACGCTTTTGGACGGGCGCTCCCGGAGACAACTGGCGATCAGAAGCCCCAATTTGCCAAGCTTTAGGAGCTCCGTTTTTCTTGGCAATCATAAGACGATCACTTTGCTGGACTGACCCTTGAGGGGCACCTAGAGCCTTTTGCGAAGCCTCTCCAGCTTCCGTAGGAGAAGCTTGAGCTAAATCAGCCCATAAACAGCAAGAAAGGACTAAACCGATACCAACAAATTTCTTGACCCAACTATATTGGCTCATTATTGCCTCCGTGAAAGAAAAAGGACGCCTGCTTTAACTAAGCGTCCTTCAACTAAAATTAAAATTATTAACGAGTGCGTTTCTTCCTACCCTTGAGACTTTCGTCGGCAAAAGGACGCAAATTGTCAGGGCGGCCGGCATTAGTTAAAGCGTCATCGTAACTAATTAGACCAGCTTCAATTAAACGGCTTAAAGAAGATTCCATAGTACACATGCCCAACTCACCGTTCATCTCGATGGTAGAGTAGATCTGGTGGAACTTACCATCGCGAATAAGAGCAGAAATAGCCGGGATGCTAAGCATAATCTCTCGAGCGGCGATACGTCCGTTGTGATCAGTACGAGAGATAAGCTTTTGCGAGATAATGGCCTTTAAGCAACTGGCCAGTTGGGTACGAGCTTGAGGCTGCCTTTCAGTGGGGATAGCTCCTAAAATGCGCTCGATTGTACCGGTAGTGTCGGGACTATGTAGGCTAGCCAGCACCAAGTGGCCAGTCTCGGCAATAGTTAGAGCCATCTCGATAGAAGTGGCATCACGCAATTCCCCAATCATAATGACGTCGGGATCTTGGCGCAAACCGCTGCTACAAGCTATTTCAAAAGAGTTGGTATGTTTGCCAACTTCGCGCTGGCTAACCATGCCCCGGTGCGGCTCTAAAATAAACTCGATAGGAGCTTCCAAAGTGAGAACATGGACAGCCCGCTCTCTAAGCACGGTATCCAGAAGGGTAGCCAAAGTAGTGGACTTACCTACTCCAGTAGCCCCTGTCACCAACACTAAGCCCGAACTGGGTAAAAGCCTATCTTTAAGCCCCCTATCTAGACCTATTTCGTCAAAACTGGGGATATGGGAAGGGATTAAACGCAAAGCTGCCGCCGGCCCCAAGCGATCGAAATAGGCATTTAGGCGAAAGCGGCCTATTTCAGGAGCGTCTATAGCCGTATCGAGCTCTAAACTTAGCTCCCACTCTTTGCGCCTTTTATCGTCCAAAAAGGAAGTAATGACATCTCGAACGTCAAGGGCACTTAAAGTTGCAAAACCGGGCATAGGTACCAATTCGCCGTATAGACGTACCGTAGGCGGCATACCGGATTTCAGGTGTACGTCAGAAGCCTGCATACCAGCAGCACAGCGCAGCAAAGCGTCAGTATCTATAGCCGAACGGCGACTGGCATTGCCGACCGGAGCCGCTAAATTCATAGTCATAGTCGAGACCTTTCTTTGACGTCTTCCCGGCTTTAATACCGGTATTTTTGGCCAACCTTAGCCATAAAATAAGCTGACAGGAGCTACAAAATAGGGTAGCCTACTTCTTCCGCTTACAGACCGAATCGTAAAGTTCGGCATAGGCTTTAGCAGACTTATTCCAACTGAAGTCGGTATTCATAGCCCGAATCTGGGTGCGATACCAGAGCTCAGGGCGATATAAATAATGTTCTAAAGCGCGTCCGAAGGCGGTCAGCATATCGTCACAAGTATACTGACGGAATAGATAGCCCGTACCGTCGCCGTAGTAGTTGTCCTTAATAGTGTCGGCCAAACCGCCCGTCTCTCTAGCAATAGGCAAAGTTCCGTAGCGCATGGCAATCATTTGACTTAAACCGCAAGGTTCAAAGAGGCTGGGCATAAGGAACATGTCGCAACCGGCATAAATCTTGCGAGCTCTAGTAGGATCGAAACCGATATAGCCTCCGACTCGTCCGGGATGTCTGGATACAGCATTCCTTACTCCCTCTTCCAGGCCAGGATCGCCACTACCTAAAATAATTACTCGCAAGTCAGAATAATGGATAATATCGTCGATAGATTTTAATACTAAATCGATACCCTTTTGGAAGTCTAAGCGAGAGATAAGACCAACTAAAGGAGCTTCTTCGTCGGTTAAATGGTATTCGCGCAAGAGATCGCGCTTGCACAGGCGCTTTCCGTTAAACTCTCCAGCTTTGTAACGAGCCCGAATCTTAGTATCTGTCGCAGGATTGTAGTTGGCCACATCTATACCATTGACGATACCAACCAAATCGGTGCCTTTATTACGCAATAAGCCGTCCAAGCCGAAACCATACTCAGGGGTACAAATTTCTTTGGCGTAGTTGGGGCTGACCGTAGTTACTTTGTCGGCGCACCAAATAGCCTGCTCCATTAGATTCATAGGGCCGCGACCATCGTAAACACCTAAAAGGGGCCAGCCATTGGGGCGCTGCTTGCCCTGATGGGCCATATTATGAATAGTGAAGACCAAACCGGGATGATTTCCAGCCGCCCAAGCCAAGCGAATAGCGGCAGCGGTATGCCAATCGTGAGCATGGATAATATCCGGTTGCCAACCTTCCAAGCGACAAGCTTCCAGAGCAGCCCGACAGAAAAGGACGAATTGCTCTATTTCGTCGCCACAACCGTAAACTTGGAAGCGCGAGCCAAAGAAATACTGATTTTCAATAAAGTAGTCTTTAGTTTTGCTAACCCACAACTGGCACTGCTCTAAGCGCCAATCCATTTTCACATTAAAATTATCTAAACGCTTAGAGAGACCGAGCTTCTGGGGATCGAGCAAACCATAACGCGGCATCATAAGGCGCACATCATGTCCTAAATCGCGCAGAGCCTTAGGTAAAGCTCCAGCAACATCACCCAACCCGCCAACTTTTACGTAAGGAACGGCCTCGGCGGCCAAAAAGAGAATCTTCACTTCCAACCTCGCAGCAATCACAAAGATGCCAAACGTGATAAAACCAGATAAGATCCTAATTTTGTCCCCGCCCTTCTTTGTCCTGCCGCCAAAAGATTTTCACCCAATTAGGCTAGAGGCTAAAAAGTAGAAACTTCCGCAGCTTCACATAGCCAGGCCGACTGGGCAGCTTCGGCGGGGCTTAAATGGCTAAATTTCTGCATATGCTCAAAAAGGTGGATATGCTCGGCCACCTTTAAAACTTCTTTTTCCAAAAGATCGTCAGGAAGGGAGGAACTCCAGGGGCCCAATTCCAACTTTTGCGCCAAAAAAGGCATATTCTGGCGGATAATCATCTTCAGCGTCCCCGGATTCATAGCTAAAGCTCTAATTTGCTCCAAATTGTCGCCCATGATCACATAAGCATTGGCTTTAGCTTCAGAATAGCCCAAATAATCTAAGAAGACCTTTAAAAATATTCCCCCTACCGTACCCATAAAATGGGAGCATACGAATAGATCGATTCCGTAAAGGGTATAACAAGAGCTATCGGTAGGTATCGTCAAAAATCTGGCCAAATCGGTGGCCCAGAGCTCTGAGACTTTAGGTAGACCCGAAGCTTCAAAATCACAGCGGCGCAATTTAGCAGGGTCGATATGGCGATCGGGACAGACGATCACCTTGCCTTCCTTGGGGGCGCTAATTACTTTATAGCTAACACCACTAAAATAGAAAAAATCGCCAACTAATAGAGTACAATTTCCAGACAGGGTGCCAATTATCCGATTATTAGCTTTATTAACTACACTTACGGCCCCGCGACCAGCCACAGTATGAGAGATATTATGGTGGATCTCCCCTTTTTCAAAAGCTTCTTTCAGCTTTTCAGAGCGCGAGTAGCCACCTAAAGAGCGCCTTTTAAGCAGCTCGCTTTCTAGAGCCCCTTGCAAAATCTTTTCACAGACCTCTTCAGTGTAGGTAGGGCGTAAATAAGCGGGTAAGCGCTCGTGCAAAGAAGTTTTGTTAATCATATCTGAGGCGCTCTGACAGACCAAAGAGACCGCTTGCTGAACTAATACTGAGCTTAAAAATGGAGGGTGATCGCTAAAAAGCTCACCGGCCCTAGCTGCTTCTACCAAGTGCTCGTATTGGGCCTTTTCGAAATTACTTTCGTAAAGACAAAGCACTTGGGGAGCTTGGCCGCGCCGACCACTGCGCCCAACTCGTTGTAAAAAAGCATTGACATCTGTAGGAGGTACAGTTAAAGCTACTGCGTCTACATCGCCAATATCGATACCTACTTCCAAAGTGGAAGTGGCAAAACAAATGGCCTTCTGATAAGAGGCAAAGTTCTTTTCTACCTTTTCCCGCTGTTCAGTACCTAAACTGCTATGGTGGGAGAAGACGGCATTGCCAAAAGGATTGTCGGAAAGGTAGCCTTTGGCCGAAGTCAAAAGCTCGGCTTCAGCTCGCGAGCGCACAAAAACTAACATTTTTTGGTAATCGTTTTGGCGACAATACTTTATACAAGCTCGCAAATAGGCTATAGCTCTAGCTTGTTTGGCGTCGGTAGAGTCTATAGTATCGTCGTCGTAGGGGCGTTTATAATCGACTTCAAAATTGACGCCTTGTTTATTTTCGACAACGACGCCCCGAGCAGCCAAATATTTTTGGTTGATAATCGCGGCATTACCCGGAGTAGCTGTTACGGCCAGCCGCTGCAAATTCAGTCCCAAATTTCCCAAAGTGCCAGTTATTTGCTTAGCTTTGGCACAATGGAGCAAAACATCCAAACGCTCGGCCAAAACGGCCAATTGATCTCCTCGCGCCGTCCCCTCGGCTACGTGTAATTCTTCGAAAACGACAGCTTTTACGTCGAGAAGCTGAGCAGCCCAACGACAGAGCAAAGAGTCCAAAGATTCTAAAGTAGTAACTAAAACCCCAACCTTCTTACCTCTAAGAGGGTTGGGGTGATCGCCTGTACGCAGCAAAACATTGATCGAGCAGCGGCCCAAGGGTACTGAGACACGCTTAACCAAATCGTTAGCCAAAGCTCTAGTGGGACAGACGATCAAAATACACAACTTACCCGCCCGCATAGGCTCGAGCCAGCGCTCAGTTAAAGGGGCCAAATAGGCTTCGGTCTTGCCCGAGGCGGTACAAGAACTTAAAACGATATTGCGCCCTTGCATAATAGGCTCAATAGCGTCGAATTGGATTTGACGCGGCTTATAAAAAGCGCCGTAAAAGGCCCCTTTAACTCGACTGAGCCGCTCGAGCATACGGCGACACTTAGCTCTATATAAAGTAGTAGCAGAATCCATCTTTGTTTTCTCTTAGCCGCCCCGATAAGTGCTAAAGCATCTTTTGCAACATAGCTTCGTCGAGCGGCGTTTGGCCATTTTCATACCAGTTATGCAAAAGGGCAATCCAAAATTTAACGAACATACGGTAGCCACCCGTAAAGACATGTTCTAACATAAAGTCGACAAAAGTAGTTAAATCGGCTCGGCAGCGCTCATTATCGAAATTTTGCCAATCCCAGGCCACAATAGCTACATCAGCTAACTTTTGGCCCAAAGCTTTAAAGAAAGTGCCGTCATCGTCCATAGCCCTTTCTAAGTCGATGACTACCGATTGGGGACTAGATTTGGACATATGCAAAGGGCGCTCCAGGCGCTGTTGCAAAGCTGGATAAGAAGTTACATTTAAGCTCATAAACTCTGGAGGTACAGCGTAGAAAAACATAACCTTAGGCAACCTGGAGCTAGCACAGAGATCGATTAGTTGACGCAAATTGTCGCCAATAGCGTGTAAATGACGCTGCGATACGCTAGAAATGTGCATATCCACTTCGTCAAAAAGGAAAATTACTCCCGGAAAACCTAAAGCGATCAGGATACTTACCATAGAGCGCATGACAGGGAAAGCATTATCGGAAGCTATATCGTCAAAAACTCCAAAATTGCGCAGAACATCTCTGTCAAAACCGGCCTCTCCAGCTAACCAGCGATCTAAAACTAACTCTTCCTCTTCGTTGCCCGAACGACAAGCGAGCAAAAAGCGCTGACAAACTCGCCTAAAAGTATAATTCTCTACGGGTACATCATCTAATTTTCCTGAAAAGGTAAAAGGCAACCGCTGCTGGGCAGCCAAACGCAAAATATTGGTAAACCCGACTATCTGAGTGCCGCCATTATCGACCTTGGCTAGATCATCTTTTTCCAAATGTAAAGAGATGTTGGCAAAGGCGGCTTTATAGACGCGCAGGGCGTCTTCGTAGGGACATTCGCTCGGAGATAGATTTACTGAACAAGTTAAAAAACCCAAACGCTGAGCTATTGAGCGTATGCACCCCAAAAAGTGAGTCTTTCCCGCTCCGTAACTGCCCTGTACTAAGCGGAAAGCCGATCCGCCAGCCTGGCCCAAGAGGCGTTGCAAATATTCTTTTTCAATAATCTCTAAGTAAGGAGTCAGGCCTACGGTAACATATTCTAAACCGTGCTCCGGCGGCTGGCCATTTTCCCCCATACAGTCAATTATTTCCCTGGCTAAATTGGGGGAAAGAGAACCGTTACTGCTAGGGGAAAACATAATTTAAACTCCTCTTTTTGCACATATGCCGATAGGGAAAAAACTAGAAAGAGTAATCGTCGTCGGCCATCTCTTCTTCTGCGGAATAGGCCTCAATCGCCTCAGAAGAAGGCTCTAGCGAGCTATCAGCTTCAGTATCGCTTACTTTAGATCCATTATTGGGAGCGGGCTGAGTCGGGATACTGTTAACGGCAGCGCCTAGTTTAATATGTTCCATCATTTCATGGACATAGGCCCCAATATCTTCCCGACAGAGGCGCGAATAATCTAAAAGTTCCAAAATACAGCGCAACAATTGGCGAGATCCACTAATAGCCCCCCGCTCCATGGCCGTATAAACGACTTGTCCCATATAACTGGCCGCTTTATCATCACAAACGAAGCTGGGATAGGCTCGGCGATATAAATCGATAATTACTGAGCACAAACGCTGATAGTCGCTATTGCTGAGCGGATTTAACTCTACAAAAGCATCTTCATGGAGTTGATCTTTTAAAGTGGCTAAACCGCCGCCATGATCCATAGTCATAGCGAAGACACAATAGACGCCACTTTTATAAGTACCGCCGCCAGGATTGTAAGTAACGGGAATATTCCTGTGGTTGAGGTGACCGCCGCGAGGGAATTTTTGTACGCTGCCTACTTTCTGAGTACCTAAGGCCAAAGCTGAATAGTAACCGAACAATTGATCGGCATAAGCTCGATCTCGGCTAGAAAGGATATTATACATTTCAGCTTCGTCGAGCAGTAAAACTAAACCGCGATAGCCTACCTGGCGAGCCAAATAAGAGATACCGCTCAAAATATTGGCATAGATATGGCCAAAAGTGCGATAATCTTTTAAGGCTGGGAACTTATAAACTGAAGGAGTAGCCGGGAAAGCTTTTTGCAAAGATAAATTAAACTTATCAGTTAGCTCGCGAGCCTCTTGGCCTTCGAGCCAGTCGAGCATATGGCGAACGACAGCTTCCTGATTATTGAGCTCGTTTTGCTTATCAGGATCTCCAGCCCAAGCTTCTAAATTTTCGCAATAACGGTTAAAGTAATAGAGAGCTGGACTTAGATAAGTGTGGAAGTAGTCTTTACGTAGCCAGCCTTCGATAAGGTTGAGGCGGCGAGCTTCGCGGAAAAGGGGCAACAGACCGTACTTACCATCGTGATCGGGATAAGTTAAATTGAGGATCAGGGCCCGATAAACTCGCTGAGGATTGCCCGGACTGACGTCTTTACTATTGAGAGCTATGCGAGCGCTCAGACACTTTTGGCTTAGAGCCTTAGCTTCGATACATTCGAGTATATGGGTTTTGCCCGCACCATAATCGCCTAAAAAGACGCGAACGGCCCCTTCCTCGATATTGTCTAAATCGTAGCTAACCATCTCCATTTCCAGGCCGCGCCCTATGGTATAAAGCTCAACCCTTTCGCCTACCACGCCAGTACGCATAGCTTCCAAAATGCGCAAAGCCACAAAGCGCCCTTCTTCGCCTTCAGGCAAAGCTGCGACTCCTCGCGCCCCTCTCCCCTCCCAGAGCTGCCGTCCGTAACGGGAAAAACGCAAGCGCGGTGGAGCTACTGGCAAAACCGAGCCGTGGGGCGAAAGATATTTAAGCTCGTCAAAACGACAACACTGGTTGGCATTGGTAATAAAGAAATTGATAAAGTAGCTGCCATTCTCTAAAAGGCGCACTACTCTGCCGGTGCCATAACACTCATGGGCTACGTTATCGCCGACAACCAACACTCTAGCCCCATTATTTTCAGGCCCGCTCTTAGAAGTCTGCAAAGTCTTCGCTCTCCATTACCTCTGCGCTGTCTTGTTGTCTGCACAAAGCTTCAATATCGGTAGTACCTTCACCACAACTATACTCAGATTGCAAAAAGGCGATCCATTGCTTGACAAAATTGCGGCGCTGACCGGCGTCAAAATTCATCGCTAGATACTCGGTAACTAATTCTTCCAAGTTTTTCTCTTGGAGGTCGGCGGTATAAGACCAATTCCAAGCAATGGCGACCACTCGAAGGATCTTTCGACCTAGGGCTTGGAAAAACTCATGGGGCCTGAGCTCGGAAGCAGAAACGTCGATAGTAGGTACTTGGGGGCTAGCCGAAGAGAAAGGTAAAGGACTATTTAAGCGCTGTTGCAAGGCCGGATATTCGGCGATAACGTCGCTAATAAATTCTGGCGGGACGGCAAAAGCCCAGAAAAATCCGGGCAAACGCCTACTGCCGCACATATCGACAATCTGACGCATATTATCGACGACGTTTTTCTTTTCTCTCTTGCTGCCCGAAGCTATGCGGTCGACTTCGTCGAAAAGGGCGGCGATCCCGGAAAAGCCCAGCAGTGTCACCGCCTTAATTAAGCTAGCCAACATAGAAGAAGCATTTTGCTCACAAATATGCTCGGGAATAGTAATAAGGCCTAATTTTAGCTTTTTGGTCGAACTGCCCAATAGCCACATCTCACAAGCATCGGCCAGTTCTTCTTCCTCTTCCCACAAACTCTTGACAAAACGCAAAAAGACCATCTTGTAATTGTTATTGGCAAAATTAGTCACTTTGGCCTGAGCTAACCATTTTTTGCGCTCTTGGGCCTCCTCTACTCCCAAAGCCCAACAGCGAATGATATTGCCCCAGCCGGAAATATTATCAAAAGCTTCGCTATCTTCGGGAGCTTGAACCAAACTATTAACCAAAGCTCGGTAGACGGCTGAAGCGTCGCCCAAATTGCAACCTTTTAAGGACAATTCGACTAGAGAAGCCAAAAAGCCGCGCTTCCAAGCCAAGTTGCGCAAGCAAGTGAGGAAGTGGGTCTTGCCGGCCCCAAAGGAGCCTTTGATAAGCTTAAAAGCGGAGCCGCGCCCCCCTTGGGCCATAGCTTTCAAGTAATGTTCGTCTAATATTTTTAGCGGCTCATCGAGCCCAACAGTAACAAATTCGATACCGTGTTCGGGAGGAAGGCCCAAAGATCCCATACGCTCAATTATTTCAGAAGCCAGAAACTCAGAAGGTTGAGCCTCCGGTTCAGTCATAAAACTGTTAGGCAAAGCAATTACTCCTTATTTTGGAACCAAAGGGATAGATAATACTGACCGCTGCCTAGGCCATCGTCAAGCCAAAAGACTTGCTCTTTATTTTTAGTGGCACCTATAGTGGCCGTGCTTAAATTTAAGCGCCAAGGGCCGCGTTGCAAGCCCCCACAGCGGCGCAAACGTACTATATCCCAGCAAAACTGGGCTCGCGAATATTCTCGAAAAGCGGCAGGCGAACCCTTTTCGGTAAATTCGCTATTTTGGCGCAACACGGCCAAAACGGCCCAAATATCATGCAAAGGAACACGCTCCCCTATACCCTTGCGGCGGCAGCGCAACATAATCTTGTAAGCAGTCCAAATATCGGCAAACATTTCCTGAGAGAAGATCTCTTGGCCTGCAGCACTCTTGGCCGTTACCCCTTCAGGCAAGGGATTCTTGTAGCCGCCTTCATCAAAAGCCGCCGTCTGTTTTTCTAAAGTGTCGAAGATCAAATCGGAATCTAGGGGCAAATTGGTCGCCAACAGAACTCGCGCATAAGCCAGACTAAAAGTGGCGCTGGCTAATTGGGGGCGCAGAGCAAAAGGGCCAATCTTAAATTCCAAAGGCTCCGAGCCTACGCAGCGAACTTCCCAAGGGCTCTGAGCCGCCTTCACCTTAAAATTCTTACGAAAAGCCACTTCGGCTTCCTTGAGAGCCCAAGCCCTGACTTGGCTGAGCCTTTCTCGGTAAAGGGGCCCAGTTTCGAAAAGGCGACGCTCTTGCCAAAGCTCAATAGCTTGGGATAAACGGGCCAAACTGGCTAAGTTGCGAGTGCGCTTACAGCGCCCTAAAGCTTCTAATAAGGCCTTGCCAGCTTCAATATCGGCAGCCGACTCGGTACGTATTTTTTGGATAATTAGCTCTGCTTCTTCCCAAGAGCCGGAAAATTCTGAGCTAAGGCCACTATTTGCCATGGGAGGCTCCGTTGCGCATAATTTTTACTTGGCTTTCAAGGCTGAAACTATCTAGGCTGCCTTCCCAAAGGATAGGGCTACCTTCAGCTCCTGAGAGCGCCATCTCTTTAAAAGCCTGAACCGTATCGTAGATAAATTGAGCTTTAGTGTAACAACTTAAATTGGCTTTGCTCGGGTGGCGACCAAAATTGCCAGCTACCAAACCGATACTATGTACGATAGGCCACAGCTCTGCCAAAGTAAAATCACTTCGCTCGGAAGATAAGACTGTAGCGGCCGTAACTAAGCGCATTAAAGCTAGACGCGGAATAGTTTGCTTCTCTTTGAGCTCTGCTTCCACTTGGCTCAAATTTTCGATAATGGAAGAGGGGACTAAAGAACAAGGTTTGCCAACCGATACCCCTCCCAGAGAAAAGCTGGCGCTGTCAGCAGCCCAATCGATAGTTAGAAAAAAAACGCCCACCGCCAGGGAGATGGGCTCAGCATAATTGGGTTCTTGCTCAGCCCAGGAGGCGGCCATCTTCTCTAAGGAAGCCCCCTCCAGACCTCGGGCAGAAGCTTGGAGGGCCATCTCTTGCCAAAAAGCGACAGCCAATTGGCTAAGTTCGCCGTTAAGCTGCTGCTTCAAAGCTTGGATAGGCATTTCAGCTTGGGGGCCAACTTCCCAAGCGGCTAAGCCAACAGAAGCTGGGCTGCCACTCTCGAGACTAGGCAAAGCCGCTTGCTGACGGCGCATAAACTTAAGCTGAGCTTCAAGCTTAGAAGCCGCCTCGTCTAGCCATTGTTCGAAAGTATCGGTGCGTTTGTCAGCCATAGCCTTAATGAGAACAGCACTTAGCCACAACCTGGCAAATGCCGTCTACTAATCCTTTCAATTCGGCTAAAGAAGGCCCCTCAGCCATAACCCGAAGTAAATTTTCGGTTCCGGAGGGGCGCACCAACAGCCTGCCCCTACCTTTAAGGCTCTCTTCTACAGCCTTTACGGCTTCATTGACCTGGGGATGTAAGTTCCAGGTATGTTTATCCTTTACTTTTACGTTGACCATATATTGAGGTTTCTTCTCAACCGCTTTAGCCAGCTCAGAAAGAGGTTGGCCGCTATCCTTAATAACTTGGCTAAGCATTAGGCCAGTAACTAAACCGTCTCCAGTAGTGGCATAATCTAAGAAAATAATATGGCCCGATTGTTCTCCACCGAGAACTGAGCCAGAGCGGCGCATCTCTTCCAAAACATAGCGATCACCTACGGCTGTGCGAGCCATAGTAAAACCGTTAGCCTGGCAAGCTTCTTCCAAACCTAAATTGGCCATAACGGTAGTGACGATACGTTTGCCCGACAGCTTGCCCTCTTTGTCGAGCCATTGGCCAAAGAGCAACAACATATGATCGCCATCTATCATTTGCCCCTTTTCATCGCAAGCCAAACAGCGATCGGCATCACCGTCAAAACAAAGGCCAAAATCGGCCCCCAAATCGACTACAACCTTTTGCAAGGACTCGGGGTGGGTCGAGCCACATTGATTATTGATATTGGTGCCGTTGGGATGGTTGTGCAAAACTGTCACCTGAGCCCCCAGGCTGCGGAAGATCCCCTCGGCTAAAGCAGAAGAAGCGCCGTTAGCACAATCTAAGACAATCTTTAAACCATCTAAACCTATTTTGGCAATTCCACTCACATAGTCGGCATACTCTCGCTGGGCTTCTTGGCCCTCGATAATAGCGCCGATATGGCCTTCAAGGGCGCGAGGTAGATCTTGGGCTTGGGCAATTAGTTTCTCCAACTCGTCTTCTTGCTCGTCGCTAAGCTTGTAGCCGTCGGCCCCAATCAATTTTAAGCCATTGTCATAAAAAGGATTATGGCTGGCGGAGATAACACAGCCGCCTTGAGTATTGTAGCGACGAATGGCCCAAGCCACCCCCGGAGTAGGGATAACGTCTAAACATAGAGCGTTGACCCCGGAGCTTATTAAGCCGCACACATAGCTATATTGCAACAGAGGCCCACTAACGCGAGTATCCCTCCCCACAGCGATTACGGGCCTTTTATCACTTTGCTTAGAATCATCGCCTGTAAATTGTTCTTTTACTAAGCAACCATGAGCTTTACCTACTCTAAAGGCCAATTCGGGAGTAAGAGTATCATTAGCCCGCCCCCTAATCCCATCTGTGCCAAATAAACGTGCCATAACTAGATTATATTCTCACATTTCTTTGCTTTGAAGAAGCCCCGAAGGGCTTGGCCAGTCTCCTTAGCCACTTTTTCTATAAACCTAAAGCTAAACAGAAAAGGGCTGGGTACCGCCTCAAATTTGAAGCCTGCGTCTTCCATATTTTGGGGTTTTATCCTGCCCTACAGAGTAGCTCCGCTGCCAGCCACCAGTTGAGAAAAATGGCGCTACAAAAAATTCCCTTGGGAAAAATGTTTAGCGCCAATTAGAGCCCTTTCCAGTAATTAAAATTGTTCTTCCTCTGGACTATCGGAAACTTCTACCGACTTAGCTTTGGGAGCGACAGTAACAGTAACGCTATTTTGCGGCAGTTCTTGCACTCGGTATTTGCTGGGCAAAATAAGTTTGACTTTTTGGCTAATAGCCTTACCTTCGTACTTAAAGACACAATGCTCAACTTCAAGCGAATCGAAAGAGATCTTATCAATATCGTCACCACTAAGATAAACTTCCTTTGGAGTAACTGATACTTGGTAATCTTCTCCGCTGCGACTTTTTACAGCTATATTACTTAGGTCTACCTTAACTTTGCGCACTGGATAAGCGGGAATAGTGACAAAGACACTGTTGGTATAGATCTCTACATCGTTTACTTTATTGCCGTTAACATCTATAGCATTTAAGGTGATGGCCTTGGTACTGAAGCTGGAAGTGATACCAGAAATAGAGATCGGTACGGAGACACAAGCTACCTTATCCACATCTTCCATACTACCTACGATACGTACAGTAGAAGGCTCTACCATAGGAGTTTCCAAACGACAACTATCGCTAGGTTTGCCCACTAAGCTGATTTTTACAGGTACGCTGGCAAAAGTACGTTGAGAGACGGAAGCCCAAACGTGGCTAGGCTCAACTTGAGAGACTTCCGCTCCTCCGGGAGCCATAGCGTCGACCGCTTCCAAACTGGTACCAGGCTTATTGCGTTTACTAAGGTCGACAACTACCGATATAAGCTTAGGATCGATACGATCGATCACATTTTTAGTACCGCTAATAGTTACAGTTACTTCACGAGGACTTATCGAGCTGATCAATTCGTTGTCGCTAGGTGCTAAAATATCGATAGGTTTGGTATAAACACGTTGAGCAGGCAGTTCACTTATAGGTTTAGCTAAAGTTTTGACCAGCATAGCCGTTACGACGGCCAAGACAAAAGCTAGCACTTTTAAGCCAAAATTGTTGCGCAAACGGGCCCACATTTAGTCATTACCTCCTAGGGCGTCGCCGATAGTTCGGAAGAGGTTAAAAGCGGTAAAGCGTTTATGCTTTTCTTTATTCCATTCACTCATTAGCTCTCGGGCTAAAGCCTTACGTACTTGAGCTTCTTCAATCATAGGCTGACTGAAAATACCATCTTTGGCAACACGTATCTCCCCTGTCTCTTCAGAGACCACTACCACTATAGCGTCACTTTGCTCGGTAATACCGATAGCGGCCCGATGGCGCGTACCAAAACGCGAATCGACCACCGAATCGGTCAGAGGCAAATAACAAGCGCCGGCCAAAAGGCGACCGTCTCGAATGATGACGGCTCCGTCGTGCAAAGGGGTTTTGGGACGGAAGATCGTTTGCAAAAGTTTAGCCGAGATAAAGCCGTCTACGATCTGACCAGTTTCGACCACTTCTTGTAAGCCGGTCTCTTGTTCTAAGACAATAAGGGCTCCGAAGCGGGTAGTTGACAGATTGTAAGCGGCCAAAGCTATTTCATCGATAATACGCTTTAATTCTTCTTGGCCAATTTCGCTTACCCCATTGGAAGAGATAAGGCCACGCTGGCCCAATCTAGTTAAAGCGCGCCGTAGTTCAGGTTGAAAGACGACTGGCAAGGCCACCAAAGTAGAAACTAAGATACCATTTAAAATGTAGCTTAGAGTTTGCAATCTGGTGAAATAGGCCAAACCTTGCAGCAACAAAAGAGCGCCGATACCTTGCAAAATTTGCAAAGCCCGCGTACCCTTTATAAGCAATAATACATAGTAAAAAAATACTGAGACTAAGATGACGTCTATAAAATCCCAATAAGTGACGTCACGCAACAGAGCATATACTCGTTCTAGCAATCTAAACCTACCCCGAGGAAGATGGGACCGCTTCGTAACTTCCGCTCGACCAGGCTATAATTTAGCAACTGTGGCTACAAGCTTATTTAGCGGCTAAATAATGGACTAAATGGCGCATAATAATTCCGGCGGCTGTACAAGTTAGGAAACATTTTGCCGCGTTGAAAGGCAAAATGGCCCCAATTAAATAGCTGCCCATAGATATGGGAGCTAACTCGGCAAAAAGCTCTCTAAGCAGAAAATATATACAAAAGTTGACCGGCAACATAGTGGCCACAGTAATTAGAGAGCCCAGCATCATGGCTAAGCAAAGACGTTTATAAGAAAACTCTTCTCCTTTGGCCATATTGTAGAAGCTAGAGGAAGAGCAAACTAAAACCAAACCGGTAATTAAATTGGCGGGTACTCCTATAAGCTCTAGGGGATGGAAATTGATTACCATAAAGAGGGCACACTTAATGGCTACCACTGCAGCTCCAGCCCAAGGGCCTAGGGCAAAAGCCAAAATTAAAGCTGGCACTTCGGCAAAATCAAAAGTTAGAAAGGGAGCGATAGGCACAATGGGCACTCTAATAGCTAGCATAAGCAAGAGAGAGAGCGCAGCCATAATGGCAACTTTCATCCAAGTGGACAGACTAAAAGCCACCACAGATGGCTTTCCACTATCAGAGGGAGAGACTTTAGGTTCGTCAGCCATTATTTTGTCCATTCTGAGTTTGAGGCTTATTCATAGAAGCATCGATCCAACGCAAGTAATCTTCGCTGCTTATTCCTAGCGGCAAAGAAATAATTTCAGGTATATCGTAAGAGTGAAGTTGTTTTATAGAAGAGATCAACTCCTCAAGCTTATCCTGCCTAGTTTTCATGAGCATAAGCGTCTCGCGACACTCTTCGATCTTGCCTTCCCACCAATAAATAGAAGAAATTTTGGGCACTAAATTTACGCAAGCTGCCAAACGCTCTTCCAGTACGTGATGAGCGATGGATTTTGCTTCTGAAGTAGACGAAACTGTAACCAAAACCACGTGGTACGCAGACTCCATAAAAGTTTCTTACCTCTCCTCTGTTTTCTTGACAAAAATATCTAACTGCAGTCGCTGTTTACTTGACGCTTTTTTACTTAACGATAGCGACCCCTTTTTATTTTTTTGCGACTGCGCTTTTCCGACAAATGGCCGGGCAAATCTTGAGCATCGGCAATAACTATTACCGAAGGTGCTTGAGAGTTCTTTAGGGCTTTGTATACCCAAGTGTTTCCCTGAGCGTGAACGGCTTGGCCGAGCTCGATAAGCTTACATTGTTCATCAATAATAAGTATGCCTACTTTGCAAACCTTAACCGTATCGAAAGCGGTTATTTCGATAAGATCGCCCTTGCGAGCATTGTAATGGGATAGATCTATGCGAGTAATTTCTGGAGGCGTAAAGAAATCGCGAGCGGCCAGTTCTAAAGGGCTCATGCCCAATTTGGCGGCAGCTTCGATATATATGGGCTCTCCCTGGGCCCCTTCAGCATAAGCCAAAGCATCTTGGAAGCACTCCCAACAGAGACTGTCAGCTTCACAACTGGCCCCATTGGGATGGATAAGACGATGGATCTTATCCTGGGCTACCTCCAAAGGCAAAAAGTGCTCGGCGCAGCTATCCTCCGCCTCTTGAGCCCTATCTGAACTTTGGAGCACACAGTTATCCTCTTGCTTATTTTGATTATTCAAATTATTAGGCCAATTGGCAGACAATATAGCTATACCCCTATGCAAAAATTACCTATTAAAACTTACCTGGCAGCTAACAAATTCCCTAGGCCATTTCGCCTATGAAAAGTGACTTAGGTTTCCCCCTTTTTGCCCCCTAATGACGCCCTCCACTCCCCTGCCTTATTTTCACTACAAAAAAAGGCTCCTGCCAAAAAAAGCAAAGAGAGGCCCAGTTAGGCTGAAGTCCAAACTAAAATATCGATATTTTTATAAATGGCAAAAAAAAAGGATTCTGTCGGTAATAATAGAACTGGGTCTCTACCAGGCAGGGGAGTCGGTATTCTCCGGCTGAGATGGCGGTGTAAGCTGTCTACCCTTAGAACCTGATCCGGGTAATGCTGGCGAAGGGAGCTTGGTTTTTTCTTTTCTGGCCCTTTGTTCGGCTACCGAGACAAAGCAACCAGAAGCTAAGATTATTTCTGTGTGGGAGAGTTATGGCAGAGAGTCCTGTTACCGGTCAGACCAGTCCAGCCAACGGCAACGAAGATATATTCGCCCAGTTGCGCAAACTTGCTGAAGTAAGCCATCAAATCGAGCAACATGCGCGAATGCAGGCTTCGGCTTACAATTTCGTCCAAGCCGGCGAGATAAAGCGGCGTATCGAAGAGCTGACAGAGAATCAGAACAGATTAGTCATGGATATAGTCGGCCGCCATCCCGATGTAGAAGTTCGTGATCGCTTTGTAAAGCTGGCTCACAAGATAGACGATTATCGCCCTCAAATAAAATCTTGCGAAGATCCTCAAGAACTTAAGAAGTTGCAAAAAGAGATCGACGAAGCGGTTGAAGAGTGGGTCTATCAATTCCAAGTAATAGTCTCTGAAATTGTGGGCGTTAAGCCTCCCGACGCGCCTATCCAGGGAGAGAGTCCCTTCTAAAAAGATAATTGTATTTTTCTCTACAATAAAGAAGGCCCAAGCTTCAGAGAAGCGTAAGGTGCCTTTTTTTACTTATTCAACAAATAAGCCTAACGACGGACTTTCTACAGGTTTTTTTTCTTAGAAATTTACTCTTTAAAAAACTCCCCAAAAAAACGGGATAGCTTCTAATAGGTATAGAAGTTCCTCTCCTAGCAGCTTAGCTATGAAAGGTTGATTTATGGATTCTTTGTCTTCTTCCCCAGAAAAAAACAGCATTAGCGAATCCGGAAGCGTAAGCTTCCAAATATATGAGCAACTTCGGGCCGAAATTCAACATCTCAAGCAAGAGCTCGTAGCAATTTCCGAGCAAAATGTCGATTTAGCCATTCAGTTAGGCCAAATCGACCAATTAAATGGGGTCGTGGTCGAGCGCAACGGCCAAATTGAGCACCTCAATCGCCAAACCGCCGCTCTTAATCAGACAATTACAGATTTAAAGCTGAAACTTAGCCAAGAGACTGAACATGCGCAAAAGTCAGATTTACGCATTGAAGAATTGCTGGCTTTAGAAGCGGAATTGCGGGCCAATCTCAAAAGTTCTCAAGAAGAGTGTCTCGATCTTAAAGGCCAGATCGAGCGCCATTTGGTCTCTATAGCCAATTTGCAAGAGGCCCTTGCCCAAGTTCAAGCTTCTAATGCTCGCCACTTGGCCGCTCTGGAATCTTTGGAAGCTTATATTAGCAAGCCCGAAGAGGAAGAACAGGAAGATATTCCTCCTTTAGTCCACTTAAAGAATACCTTACAAGATGTTTTAGGCACAGCCGGCCAAGTTATCTTCAATCGCGCTTGTCGCTTAGTTGGTATCGAAAGCCACAATGGGGCCGCCGCCACCTTTGAGCAATTGCAGAAAGCCACTATGACCATTCTCGATCCAGCTCTGCGCTTATGTCGCAACAAAGAGATGGCCAAAGATTTACAAAAGCGCCTCCACAGTATTTGCGCTTCTGTAGGCCCAATTGAGCCTGAATTGGAAGAGGCTTTAAGTAATTCCGGCCCAGCTACTTCTATAGCTTCTTCAGTCGATATTACCGCTAAAGATCGAGAGCCCTTGGCCACTACCCAAGCTAAGTCGGCTCCCCTTTTAGCGAGCGAAACTGCCCAAGACGACGCTGCCGAGGCAGAAACTAGCGACGACGACGAAGAAGAAGAAGAAGAAGAAGTCGCCCAAGACGACACTGCCGAGGCAGAAACTAGCGACGACGACGAAGAAAAAGAAGAAGTCGCCCAAGACC
>CAKUDB010000024.1 GCA_934644775.1 uncultured bacterium
GGTTGGGCCATTCCCGGTTGTCCAGTAGGGTAGCCTGGTTGCATAGGCCGAGGCTGAGGGGCTCTGCCCGGTTGGGCTATTCCCGGTTGTCCAGTAGGATAACCGGGCTGCCGGGGAGTGGGGCCAGAAGAAAAGCCTGGGCGTGATTGCGCTTCCGGATTGGGCATAGCACGGCGGGGAAAGGGCGTCCCCCTCTGAGAGGTAGCGGTATTGGGCCCTTGGAGAGGAAGAACATTTGCAGAAGGCGCTTGTCCATCCTGAGGATTTTGTGTACTTAAATTGTGGCGAGGCGGCAGTTGCAAGCTCACTTGACTACATCCTTTTTTTCCTACCCGGAGGCAATTTCCTAATTTTCTCATCTTTGTGTGCATGGCTCTTAACCGGTTGCTTGACAAAGATTCGTTGCCTTCAAAGTTAATAGGCAATGGCTAAGCCCTCTGTTTAAGCTTGGACACACAAGAAATATCTATTAGACAACGGGCGAGTATAACCTTTTGCCTAGATAAATTTCAAAATTATGGAAAGAGTCGATAGAAACTAGAGGCTTGTTGAGTCTAATCTCCCTATGGCAACTGATATTGAATGGAGTTTTATTATAAAAATGGCCAGGAAAAGGAATGTACTCCTTGGTATACTATGGAGCTGTGATAGTTATAGGGCGTCGCCCAAAAGTTTTGCTGCTAAATGTAGGCCTATGAAGCTATTGGAGGCAATATATGATTCGATTCAGAGGACAACTGTGGGTAGGTTTAGCCATGTTGTTTATGCTGTGGGGGTGTGGTGGTAGCGGAACTGATGATCCCCAGTTGGCAGGGCAGCCTACAAAAACTCCGGCAACACCAGTTGCCGAAGTTTCGAAAAATCAACAGAGCGAGAGGGCTCAAAAGCAGAGTTCCACTCCAAATGGCGTCGATAACTCAGCCGAGCTTGCCAAAGAGAAAAAGTCGCCCTCCACCACTTCCGAAGCCAACGATCAGGGAGTCGATTCTGTATCTATTTCTGCCAAAGGTGAATCGCCTTGGAGCTTAAAAGCTAGTCGCATAGATTATGATGATTCTAACAAAAAGGCTCGCGCTTCTTCTATTACTTGGAACTTGCTGGATAAAAAGGGCCATTCTCTTTTGCAACTTGAGGGCGATGCTGCCGTAGTTAATATAGAGACCCAGGGGTTAGCGTTTGAAGGGCCCGTCCATGCTGTGGGGCCCAAGGGTGAAAAGATTACTTGCAATAAATTAACCTGGGACAGCCAGGCCAGAAAATTGCGCGGCTCACAGGGAGTAAAGGTCGTTCGTGAAGGATCTACAATGACCGGGCAAAATATGGTGGCCTCTCCAGATCTCAAACATGTTGAAATAGAAGGCGATGTGCGCATTTATTTCAATTCCGGTTTAGAATCAGAGCAATAAAAATATGGTGAATAACGCATGGCTATCAAGGCTGAAGGTTTAGTAAAAATTTATAAAGATCGGCGAGTGGTAGACGGTGTTAATTTTGAAGTTAATCCCGGAGAGGTCGTAGGTCTATTGGGTGCCAATGGAGCCGGCAAAACTACTACTTTTTATATGGTTGTAGGGCTAATTAGGCCCAACGGAGGCAGAATATTTCTTAATGGTAAAGACGTCACCCATTTGCCTATGCATATACGGGCCCGTTTGGGGATAGGATATTTGCCTCAAGAGGCCTCCGCCTTTCGCAAACTTACCGTAGAAGATAATCTTCGCTTACTATGGCAAATCAACGGAGTTTCTAAAAAAGAGCAGGCCGAGCGTTTAGAGCGTCTTTTAGACGAGTACCAATTACATAAAGTTCGCCGCAGTAAAGCTTTAGAATTGTCTGGTGGCGAAAGACGTCGCTTGGAAATTGCCCGCTCGCTGGCTATTAAGCCGCAATTCCTTTTGCTAGACGAGCCCTTCTCTGGCGTCGACCCTATAGCCGTAGCTTCTATTCAGAAGATTATCCGCAGTGTTAAGGCTCAAGGCTTGGGAGTGCTTATTACCGATCATAATGTGCGTGAAACTTTAGCTATTACCGATCGAGCCTATATTATTCGCGAGGGGCAAATTTTGGTCTCAGGAACGGCTGTAGAGCTGGCCAATAACCCTGACGCTCGTAAGTATTATTTAGGAGATGCCTATCGAACCGGTTTCGAAAATGAGCAAACGGCTGCAGAGGTGGCCAAAGCTAAAATTGAAGAAGAGGCCGACAGTTTAAGAATGGCCGAAGAAGATAAGCTCCAAAGAAGCTAAAAAGGCAGACTGAAGATACGTTATGAAAATTTTGGATCGCTACATAATGGCAGAGATGGCCAGTCCGTTTCTATTCGGAGTATGTGCTTTTACCTTGCTATTTTTCTCTGCAGAGACCCTAATGGGCGTAGCCAAGATGATTTTAGAATCCCAGGCTGGTATAGGCATGGTAGTAAAATATCTCTTCAATCGTCTTCCTTACGTATTGATTATGACTTTCCCTATGTCGACTTTGCTGGCTGCTTTAATGGCTTATGGCCGACTGTCAGGAGATAGTGAGATCATCGCTTTGAAAGCTGGCGGAGTAGGTTTCTTTCGCATCTTTTTACCCGGCTTCTTCTTCTGTTTCTTTATTTCTATGATCTCTTTGGCTGTCAACCAATATTGGGTCCCTCCGGCTACTAAGCAGGCCTATAACATGGTTCTAAAGTTGCAAGCTCCTGATCAGATAGAGAGGGCTCTAATTACTTCTCCGCGTTTGCTTTCCAATGGCGATGAGCAAATGATCTATGCTCATGTACTCAATGTCAACGAGCAAACGATGAAGGGTGTATATATGCACTTTTTCCGAAACAATAATCGTTTGCGCGAATTGTATGCTAAAGAGGCTCGTTGGAATGAGAAGTTGAAAGTTTGGGAAGTCTTGGATATCGAAGCTCGAGACTTCGATCCTACCACTGGGGAGGAGCGTTACAGTGCTCAAGGGCGCAAAGGCTGGACGGCTATGAGCAAGGGAGAATCTCCCGCCAGTCCCGAACAGCTGGCTCAACGCAAGTTGCGTCCCGAAGAGATGACCGCTCAAGAGCTTTCTACTTACTTAAATTCTTTGCCTCCGATAGAAAAAACCAATCCAGATGAATATCGCAAACGTAATAAATACAAAGTAATGTATCACCAAAAGATCTCTTTACCCATGAGTTGTTTGGTTTTTGGCGCTTTTGCTATCCCCTTGGGGTTGAGGCCACAAAGGACTAGCACTTCTATAGGGTTTGGCCTTTCCTTATTTTTTATTTTGTTATATTACGTATTCATGACTATTGGTATGATGTTAGGGGAGAATGGAGCGGCCTCTCCATGGCTGGCTGCCTGGTTGCCCAATATTATTTTTGCTATAGTGGGGTTCTGTTTTGTAGTCGACGCTTCAAAAAAATAGTTATATATGGCTCGTTAGTCTGGAAAAAAAGTTTATTTAACTGGGTCGACGAGCTTGAGAAAGAGGAGCAATATAGAAGGTGGACTTTTTTTCTTGGCATACCGTAATTAGGGTGGCTTTTGTCTATACTTTGGTAGCGATTATCGCTGCCGGTATAGCTTATTTAGCCAACCAATTAGGGCGCCAGATAGGCAAGCGCAAGATGAGTGTTCTCCATTTGCGTCCGCGCCATACTTCTATATTGATAACTACCGTTACTGGAGTCGCTATAGCGATCATTACCCTTACAGTTTTCGCTTGTCTTTCTGAGCCGGTACGCAGTTTGTTGGTGGGGGTAGAAAAATTGCGAGCCGAAGAAGTACAACTGCGTCAGAATATCGAGGTCTTACAACAAGCTTTAGCTGAAGGCACTTTCGTTTGGCGTATCGACGAGCCGATCGTCCACATGACTATTCCCGGTGGTTTGCCTTATGAGCGAACTCGAGCAGCTGTAACTAGCCTGTTAGCTGAAGCCAATGTCCGCACTATCATGCGCAGCAATTCTATCGCTGCTGAAAAAGGATATAAACCTACCCCCGTAAGCGAAGTTCTTATCGACTACGATCCTGGACAAGTGGAAGAACTTATCAATTCCCTTTCCAGAGAGCAGGGGTTTGTCGGTTTAAGGGTCTTGGCTGCCCAAAATTGTCTTTACTCCCATCGGGCTCCCTTACGTTTGGAGTCTTGGAAGGTACGTAAGGTCTTTTCTGAGGGTGACGTCGTTTCTAAGCGGGAAATGGATACGCAGCGTTCAGCTTTAGAGTTTCTAAAATTTATTGAAGATACGCGCAGGAAGGCTATCGCTAAAGGTATGCGCCCTATAGACGGCGAGCTGGGGGGAGAGTTGAGCAATGCTGATATTGAGCGTCTACAAGAAGAAATGAGTAAAAAGAATGGCCGGTTCGAGGTTGTGGCCGTAGCCAATCGCGATCTTTATGAAACTAGCAGTCTCGATATCCGAGTTGAAGTCCATAACTTGGAAAGTTCAGCTGCTCCTGAAACCGAGTATGAGAATTACAGGGAGGGAGCCTACTATTGATAGTACTGTCGATAGATCCGGGTAGCAAGAAGTGTGGAATAGCTGTAGTCTCTTCGGTTGAAGGGGTGTTAGATCATAGAGTTTTAGCTGTAGCTTCGTTGGAGAAATTGTGTACCGAATTGGATAACCTTTACAATTTCAGTCATATTATTGTGGGCGGAAGTACCGGCTCTGGCCATGTTGTGCAGATTGTACAAGGGGTTCTGAAAGGCGAAGTTACGGTGGTTGACGAGACCCATTCTACTGAAAGGGCCAGGCTGCGCTACTTTAAGGATCATCCTCCTACCGGACTGAAACGTTTCTTACCTTTAAGCTTGCTTTTTCCGCCCGAACTTTACGATGATTATGCGGCCATCGTTTTAGCCGAAGATTTTATCGCTTCCCATACCAGCTGATATAAAGAAAGCCGAAGGTTCGCTCGCTTTTTAGCGAAGCTATTCGAAGCTATAGAGGTGCAAGGTGAATTTAAAACAGGAAAATACTATATGCCAATTCCCCTGGGAGTGTAAATTCAACAGGGGAACATTCACTTTTTGCTTGATCCTTGCTTTAGCGGGGATTGCCCAAGCCCAGCCTGCCCAAGAACCGCCCATTGCAGAAAGATGGGATGTAGCGGCTCCTTGTTGCTTGTCTGTCAGTAGCTTGTCCAATTTACTTTCTGCTCAGGACAAGCCGGAAATTCAACTTAGCACAAGTCAAAAGACTCCCTCTCCAGCAGCTGGAACTCCCGAATATAATTATCAGTTGGCCCAGAAATACTATAGCGAAAAAGTTTTTCCCAAAGCCATAAAGTTCTTTACTCAAGCGGCTGAAGATGGCCATGTTGGGGCTCAGAGCTTTTTGGGACGTTGCTATTACAAAGGTGAAGGGGTCGAGCTGGACTATGCTAAGGCTACCGAGTGGTTAACTAGGGCCAGCGAGCAAGACGATCATTTAGCCCAATACTACCTTGGCCTTTGCTATGAAAATGGTCGTGGCGTAGAGCAAAATTTCGCTACCGCAGCCAGCTATTATGAAAGCGCTGCTTTTGGCGGAGTTCCCGAAGCTCAGAATAATTTAGGCCGCTATTACTACTTTGGTCGCGGTCTAGAGCGCGATTATCAGCAGGCCGCTTCTTGGTTCTTGCGGGCTGCCAATCAGAAGCTTCCCAATGCTATGTATAATCTAGGTGTTTGTTACGATTTGGGCCAAGGGGTGGAAAAAGACCAGCAAAAAGCTATCGAGCTCTATTTTAGGGCTGCCAATGCTGGAGAAGCCAGTGCTCAATGTAATCTGGGCATGTGCTATAGTGCTGGCTCTGGAGTGGAAAAAGACTTAAACAAAGCCTTTTCTTGGTACCAGCGGGCCGCCTCCAGCGGTAATGCCAAAGCTCAGAATAATTTAGGTGTTTGCTATAAAAATGGCGAAGGTGTTCAGCGCAACCCGCGTGAAGCTGCGCGACTATTTATAGCAGCGGCAGAGCAAGGTTTGGCCGGAGCTCAGTATAATGCCGGTTGGTCTTACTCAAATGGTTTTGGGGTAGGGCGTGACTATGGTAAAGCCTTCGAATATTTTTCTAAAGCTGCCGCTCAGAATTATCCTAAAGCACAATTGCAATTGGCTTACCTTTATCAGCAAGGCAAAGGCACTGAGCAAAATTATTCTGAGGCGGTCCGCTGGTACGGTGTAGCTGCCGAACATGGCATTCCGGCGGCTAAATACTGTTTGGGCCGTTGTTATGCTTTGGGCCAAGGGGTCGAGCAAGATATGGGGCGCGCCGTCGAACTTTACACAGAAGCTGCCTCTCAAGGGGACGGTGAAGCCCAATATGAGTTAGCTATGTGCTACCGAAATGGGGTAATCGTTTCTCAAGATTATGCCAAGGCAGCTCAACTTTTGCGCAGCGCTTCCGATCAAGATATAGCCCAAGCCCAAGCCTATTTGGGCGCGGCCTACCTTTTGGGAGAAGGCTTAAAAGCCGACCCTAAAGCGGCTTTTAAGCTTTTTAACAAAGCCGCCGACAAGGGCAGTATTTTAGCCGACTACGCCTTAGGGTGCATGTTCTATGAAGGTCTGGGGACACAGAAAAATTTCAGTAGGTGTATTACTCATTGGAACAATGTTGCCCGCAGCGGTTATGCTATTGCCCAAAACAATTTGGGATACTGTTATTATTATGGTCGAGCCAATGAGCAAAATAACCAAAAGGCTCTCAAGTGGTGGCGTCGCGCTGCTGCTCAAGGTTACGGCAACGCCGAAAATGCTTTGGGTGTAGCTTATTTTACGGGCTTGGTTGTCAATAAAAATTATGAAGTTGCTGGGGAGTGGTTTAAAAAAGCTGCCGAGCATGGAGATACTGAGGGTAAGGATAATGTCTCTTTACTTGAAGGTGTTGAATATGAGCAATTGCCCACTTTAAGCGATCGCTTGGCTTTTGGTTTTAATTATTTGTCGGCTCAAGAGCTTGAAAGATTTATTAAAGTTTATGAAGCTAAGCAAGATCGTGATTCTGCTGCCGAGGAGGCCGAATAAACTATGACGGATCTTGCTAAGCAGCAGGGCCTAGGCGAATTTGAAAAGATGTGCTTAGGGATGGTTTATAATGCTGCCGATGAGGATTTGCTAAAGAGACGGAGCCGGGCATTGAGTTTATTGGAAAAACTCAATGCTTATATCCCTAGCGACAGCCTAAAGGCGAGCGAAACGGCCCGAGAGTTGTTTGGCTTTATCGGAGAGAATACCACTATAATGGCCCGTTTCGCTTGTGATTACGGGGAAAATATCAGTATCGGCAGCAATTGCTATATTAATTATAATTGTGTCGTCCTTGATTGTGCTAAGGTGACAATTGGTGACAACGTTCTAATCGGCCCCAATTGTGGAATTTATACAGCTATCCATCCTCTAGAGAGTGAAAGTAGGCTTCAAGGTTTAGAAACTGCTCAGCCTATCACTATAAAAGACGGAGTCTGGCTGGGAGGTAATGTGGTAATTCTTCCCGGCGTCACCGTAGGTGCAAGAAGTGTAATTGGGGCTGGGAGTGTCGTTACTAAAGATATTCCCGATCATGTTTTGGCTTATGGCAATCCTTGTCGAGTAGTAAAGGCTCTGCCATAAAAGTTAGCTACGCAAATAATATAAAGATCTTATACTAGCCGCAGGTTTATACTGCGGCTTAATTTTGTTCACCTAGAAAGTATAAAAAGTATATGTTAATAGGATCTATTACTAATGCAATATCCGTAATTGTAGGCTCTGCTTTGGGATTGCTATTTAAAAGTGGTATCCCTCGCCATTTTAATAAGACGGTTATGGGGGGCTTAGCCTTGTGCCTCCTATTTATAGGTATAAGCGGCTTAAATACTAGCAAACAGCCCTTAGTGGTTATTATGTCTATGGTGTTTGGAGCTTTTGTCGGTGAAGCGCTCCACTTAAATACGCGCTTAGAACGTTTGGGCACCATAGTTGGCAAAAAATTCTCCGGCGGCGCTTCTGGAACAGGCCATTCTTTTGCTCAGGGTTTTGCTTATGCTTCCATTTTTTATTGCATAGGATCGATGGCTGTGATGGGCTCTTTGCAAGACGGCTTGCGTGGTGATCATACTATCCTCTTTGCTAAGTCGGCTATTGACGTGACTTCTTCGATCTTTTTTGCCTCTACTATGGGCCCTGGCGTAGCTCTGTCGGCCCTCCCTATCTTTTTGGTAGAAGGTGGTATCGCTGCCAGCGCTGGTTTTATGGCTCCCTTTTTGACGGAAGCTTCCATAGGGGAACTTAATTGTGTCGGCTCAGTTATCGTTATGGGGATTGGTTTAAATATGTTGGATGTTACTAAATTAAAATTGGCCAACTATATTCCCGCGATGTTTTTCCCTTTCATTTTGTGTCCGATATTCGATTTTATTGTAAAATTATTTAGCTAGAAGCAAAAAAAGGGAAGGAGCCAAAATCCTTTTTTTTAACTTTTTCCTGCTTTCTGTTGACTTCTCATCCCTTTGTAGTGATAATTGAGCTAAGGAATTAGAGGAGTCGGCCAATTTCGCGTTGCGGTATTTGGGCTTGGCTCAGAGGTGCTTAGTGTCGCCCCGAGGTCCAGTTTTTGCAGGGGGGCGGGGCTCGCTTAAAACTTCAGATTGTTGAGGGTCAGATGATTTCACAGCAAGTTAATAACAGTGTCAACGTTCAGTCTATACAAAGTGCGCAGGTTTCCAGAGGTACCAATGTAAGCTCTACTCAGGCTCTATCCGGTCTCACTAAAGGGCTTATCGGCTCCGAGGCCGCTTCCTCAGTTTCCGGATCTAGTGCTGGTGTAGAAGCTGCTGGCAGTGTCTCTAATTTGTTGGGTCCCTCACCTTCGATATCTCAAACTGAGGCTATATTAGATGCTTTCAGTCAACAACAGCAGCAGCTTCAAGAACGTGTTGAAGCTGCCTTTAGTTTTGAAGATCCCCGGAATGTCAAAAATCACGTAAAGATTAAAGACGGCGATTATGGCGCTATTAGCGACTATGCTTCCGCTTGGATCCAAAAAGCGGTTAGTGGTTTTTCCGATGGTACTTCTGCTACTAACGGCCAAGATCTTGCAACTACATTTAACTTAAAAGATTTAGCTATGACTCCCGAAGAGGTTACTCAATATTACAGGGATGTCATTGGTATTAAAACTTATGGTTATATGCCTAGCCAGAATATCCAAACTTGTGCTCCCAGCTTTTTACAGAACGATTCTATCTTGGCTAACATTGAAAGATTAGATGCTCAGATTCGTAGTAATTTAACTTCTAAAGGCAGTTTGTCCGCCAATTTAACTGGTAGTAAAAATTCGACTAATGGTCTTACCTCTTACTTCCAGAATGTTGCTCCTTCAGTAAGTAGTCAGAAGAATACTTCGGCCGATTATGACTATTCTTCCATACTCTCTTCCTTAGGTTCTAAAAATAGTTTCTCGGTCTTTACAGATAAATCGATCGCTTATGCAGATTTAACTTCTCTTTATCAAAATGGCACTATCGCCTCCGGAACTAAGCTTAGCGACAACTCTGCTCTGGTTCCCGAGTTCGACTATTCTGAGTATATGCAGCAAGTTCAAGATATGTATAGTCAGGGATACGATTCAATGATCTCCGATTATATGTCGGCCTGTGGCTTGAGTGATTCTTCCAGTATCAGCTCTGATACAGTTGCTGTGCAAAGTTTGCAAACTACTGCCATGTCTACTAGTGAATTAGTAAATAAGTATAATTCAGAAATGACTGACGGTATTCTTTCTCTCTCTGAATTGCAAGCTATGTATGAGAAAGCTTTATCGGCCAATGGTGTAGGGGCTACTCTGTTAGCTTAGTGTTAGGCTAGAAAATAAGCGCACTTGCCCTAAGTAGGCCTCGCTTCTTCGAGGAATTAGAAGAAGCGAGGCCTACTTTTTTTTGTTGGGCTTTTTAGCTGTCGGTTGGAGGGGTAGACTCAAATTTTAAACAGCACATTAGACGCCCACAAGCTCCCGATACTTTGCCAGGGTTGAGGGACATCTTTTGATTTTTAGCCATTTTTATAGATACTGAAGAGAAATCGCGCAGCCAAGCAGAACAGCACAAGCTGCGTCCGCAAACGCCCCTTCCGCCTATAAGGATAGCTCTGTCGCGAGGCCCGATCTGGCGCAACTCAATACGCATTTTTAACTTAAAAGCCAAGTCGTGTACTAGGGCTCGAAAATCGACCCTTTGTTCGGCATAGAACTCTATAACTATTCTGCTGCCATCCAAAGTAATAGAGGCTGAGAGCACTCTCATGGCCAGTTTGTGAAACTCTACGCGCTCTTTAACTAATTTTAGAGCTTGTTTGCCTTGCAACTCCCGCTCTTTAGCCAACACTATCTCTTCTTTGGAAGCCGGGCCCACTATTATGTTGGGAAGGCTAGGATTGGCCACTGAAACTAAGGCGGCTGGGCGCTCGGGAGAGGTGGCGCTTAAAAGTGGAGGAGAGTCGGTGACAATGCCCAGTTCTTTCCCTCGTACCCCTTCAACAACGACTTTTTGGCCTGGCTTATACTCGGCTCCGTTGAGCGCTTCGAAAAAAATGGGCACTTTGGTGGCCGATAAGCTGATTTCATAATATTTTTTCATCTGTTCATTTTCGCTGTCAGTAGATTAACTTCCCGTATTCTAAGTCGGTAGGGCTTCATATTGGGATTCCAGGCCGTTAAGCAAGGGGCTTTGCTGAGCTCTGTGGTAAAATATGGCCGTTATAATATTTTAAGGAGGCTTGTCCTGTGAATAAATATGCAGCTTATGCCGCCCTGGCTCTCGTTTTGGCTTTAGGCGCTCCCTCGCTTGCCGCTCCCAACGCTCCTAAAAAATCTTCTCCAGCCGGGGTGGCCAGTGTGAATACTTTCGTTCCCGACTCCAATATGTCCAGGAGCAATATTCCTGATCGTTATAAGTGGAACTTGTCGGCTCTTTTCAAAAGTGAGGCCGATTTTGAAGACGCTTTGGTTAAAACCCAAAGTGGTATCCGCTCTATCGTCAATTATAAAGGCAAGCTAGGCGATAGCGAAGCTCTGTTTAATTGTATGCAGGCCTATTTTAATACTCGTCGTTTGGCTAATAGCGTAACTTTATATAGCAATTTGCGTCTCACTACAGATTTGCGCGATGCCAAACTCCAAGATATGGATGCTAGAGCCCAAGCTGTTATGCGCAGTTTTATGGCTAATACTGCTTTTATTCGCGATGAGCTGTTAAAAATCGATTCCTCTGTTATTGATAAAGCTGTGGTCGCCCATCCTACCATGAAAGAGTATTTACCTTGGATTGAGGGAGCTCGTCGCCGCCAAGCTCATATTTTGTCTCCTCAGGAAGAGCGTATTCTCTCTTTGGCCGGAGATAATCAGTTGGCCGAAATCGACTTAAACGAATTGCCTTCCGACTTTGAAAAAGCTTTCCAGTCTCTTTATTCGGATATAAAATTGCCCGTCATTAAAGACGAAAAAGGCCAAGATGTGCAACTCACTTTCTCTAATTATGCCAAGTATAGAGCTAGCAAAGATCGCCGTGTGCGTAAAGATACCGTAGAAAAATTCTTTGGCGCTTTGAATGATTATCGCAATACTTTTGCTTCTATTATGGCTGGCCAAGTCCATTTCTCTTCTTTCTTGGCTCAAAGTCGCGGTTACGATTCCGCTTTGCAAGCTTACTTAGATAAAGACAATATTCCTGAGCAAGTTTATCGTAACGTTGTCGATACCGTAAAATACAATACCGCTCCCTTGCATCGCTATATCAGTTTGCGTAAGAAGTTGATGGGACTTAATGATATCCATCTTTACGACCTTTATACTCCTTTGGTTCCTGCTGTCAGTCGTGATATCTCTTATGAAGAAGCTTGTAAAATTGTGCCCAAAGCTCTGGCTCCCTTAGGTGATAAGTACGTTGAATCTTTAACTTACGGTTTGGATTTGAAAAATGGTTGGGTCGACGTTTATCCTCACGCTGATAAAGACAGCGGGGCCAGTTGTGCCAGTATTTACGGTTGTCATCCCTTTGTCAAGTTAAACTATATGAACTCTTTCGATGATATGTCGACCGTAGCTCACGAATTTGGCCATGCTATGCACAGCACTTTAAATTATGCCAACCAAACTTACAGCACTTCAGGATATGTGCCTTTTGTAGCTGAAGTAGCTTCTACTTGCAACGAAAAGTTCTTATCCGACTATTTAATTGCCAATGCTAAAGACGATTCTGAAAAGCTTTATCTCATTAACGAAATGCTTGATGGTATTCGCTCTACTATTTATCGTCAGGCTCTATTTGCCGATTTTGAATTGCGTATCCATGAAGCTAGTGAAAAGGGGCAGACCCTTACAGCCGATTTCTTAAATAAGACTTATGCCGATCTGGTGCGCGATTATTACGGTCCGGAATTTACTATCGATACTAATGATGGTATAGAGTGGGCTTATATACCCCACCTTTACTACAAGTTCTATGTCTTCTCTTATGCTGCCGGTATGTCCAGCGGTATAGCTATTGCTGAGAAAGTACATAATGAAGGTGCTCCAGCTCGCGAAGCTTATTTGAAGATGCTCTCTAGCAGCGTCTCTACACCTCCGGTAGATATTTTGAAGATTGCCGGCGTAGACTTAACTAAGCCTGACGCCATAAAGGCTGCTACCGATCTTATGGATCAGCTTTTAGATGAGATGGAAGCTATTTTAGTTAAACAAAATAAACTTAAAAAGTAACCTGGTTTCTTAGATCGGTCATAGTTAAATAAAATAATAAGGCAAGTCAGCTCTTATAAGCGGCCTTGCCTTATCTATTTTTATTTCGTTAAAGAAAGTCTATTTATTTGTGGCGCTTACTTTGTACTGATAGAGTTGAGTATCCAATTCAAATTTTTTACTCTGCGGATTGTACATTTCGCGCCCTATTTCGCCAAAATTGGGAGCATAATAGGTGCGGAAAGAGCCTTCTTTAAGCTTATCTTTTTCTGTACCGTAGTAAGTAACTCGCAAACAATTAGGGTAGTTGCCTACTGCAGTGTTTACGTCATAAAGATCTGACTCCACTTTGTACCATCTGTTATCGAATAAGTAAGGTTGATCGGGAGAGGCCAGAGGAGGAATAAGCAAGATTAAACTAGGGCCTTTTTCCGTTTTATAAAGGCGCATACAAGCCTGACTTTCGGCATCGATAAAATCGGTGCCTTGGAGTCCATCTCGGTGGGGAGAGATTAACTCTGCCGGGTTTTGAGGATCGGAAGCGGCGTCGCGGCGATGCCAATTTACTTTTAAGTAATCAAAAGGTTGGGGATGGTTATAATCGTAAAAACGGAAACAATCGGTAATATTCTCTTTTTTTAACTCTACAGGTACTGGAATGGTAAGAGATTTAGAAGTTAAATTGGGAGCGGGCAAGTAGGAGCCTATCTGCGGATCTAGAGGAGTTTTATCTAAAGAAGGTTGATTGGTAACTTCGTAGGCGGCCAAAATGTCGCGTGGATAAAAATCTTTAGTTTTAGGATTATAGCTAAAAGCCAAAACTTCGCCCAATTTAGGAGCGTGAAAGCTGACGCTGGAGCCTTCGGCCAGTTCTTTAGTCTTTCCATATACGCAAACCATTTGGCAATTTTTAAAGACGCCAGCCGGAGTAGTGACAGTATAAAGGTTGTTGGCTGTTCGATAAAATAAGCCTTGAAATTCGAAGATTTGCCCTGCCTGAGCGCTGGGAGGAATTTCGCAACAGATGATATTGTCACCATCGACGAATTGATCGTTGGTAAAAACACAACTGGTCTCTTTATCAAAACGGGTAAAACCTTGACCGCTAATTACGGGTACCTCGTAGGGGTAGGATACAGAATCTGTTTTAGTATGGCGGAAAAATTCGTAATGGCGATAGCAGCGCACATCTTGCTTTTCTTGGTCTTGCCTATTGGTAAAGATATAACGTCGGAAAGCTAAGATACTATCTTGAGGATCTTGCTCGTTGTAAGTGCTTAATCCGGGAAAAAGGAAAGTTTTGCTAACTAGTTCCTTGGCTTCCATGTAGGCAGCAGTATCGCATATCGAGGCCGGGGAGTCTTTTTGCTCTTGTACGGCGTGTTCACTCTCTGGGGCAGCTGGAGCTTGACGAAAAGTTTCTATTTGGGGAATAGCGTTGGCAGCGGCTGCCTGAACTTGTGGAATAGGGCTAGCTGGCCCCGAAGCGGCCCAAGCTGGAGCTGAGAAGGGCCAGCTTAAACAAAGGGAGGCTCCCAGGGCGGTTGCTGCCAAAAACAGGTTGCTTTTTATGGTCGAGCATTTTCTGTGCATAAACTTTTGTGATCTCTTTCTTTGCCGAAGATCGGCCCATATTTGGTAAAATCTCTGAAAATTGGTAAGTTGTACAAACTAGATAAAAATCTTCTTTCTTTTAGCTTTCCCCAGGAAATAAATGGCTAATCACTTCTAAGTTAATTTTCTACCTATACAGGAAACTGGCCCAGAAAACGTGAACGCACACACGGTTTGGGACTGCGGCTAGCTCGTTTTTGCTCTGCAAAGTCTTTGTTGCCTGACTTGTGGGCTATCTTTAAGCCAGTTAATAAACAGCGGTTCTCAATCTTTTCCGTTCTCGAAAGGAGCCTCATTACGCAATGGGTAATGTGAATGTCACTAAGGCGATTATGGACGCCAATGAAGCTACCGCCGATGTAGCCTTTAGAGTTAGTGAAGTTTGTGCAATCTATCCTATTACTCCCTCCTCCCCCATGGGCGAGTTCGCCGATCAGTGGAGCGCCGAGGGCCGTAAGAATTTGTGGGGAGCTATTCCTCACATCCAGGAAATGGAATCTGAAGGCGGCGCTGCCGGTGCTGTACATGGTGCTTTGCAAAGTGGTGCTTTGACTACTACATTTACCGCCAGTCAAGGCTTGTTGCTTATGATCCCCAATATGTACAAGATCGCCGGTGAGCTTACCAGCGCTGTTTTCCATATCGCTGCCCGTTCTCTGGCCGCTCAGGGCTTGTCCATCTTCGGCGATCACGCCGACGTAATGGCTTGCCGCGCTACCGGCTTTGCTATGCTCTTCTCCAACTCGGTGCAAGAAGCCACTGATATGGCCGCTATCGCTCACGCTGCCACTTTAGAGAGTCGCGTACCTTTCATTCACGCCTTTGACGGTTTCCGTACTTCCCACGAAGTAAACACCATCGAGCGCATTTCTGACGATGTCCTCCGTGAGCTCATTCCCGATTCTTTGGTTCATGCTCACCGCGCTCGCGCTCTCAATCCTAACAAGCCTTTCATTCGCGGTACCGCCCAGAATGCCGACATTTACTTCCAAGGGCGCGAAGCGGCTAACCCCTATTACTTAAAAACTCCCGGTATCGTAGCCAGATTGATGAAACGCTTTGGTGAGCTCACCGGCCGTCATTACAACCTCTTTGAGTACCATGGCCATCCCGAAGCTGAAGAAGTCGTAGTCCTCATGGGCTCTGGCGTTTCTGTCGTTCGCGGCACTTTGGAAAAATTGTTGGCTGAAGGCAAGAAGGTCGGTGTTGTCACCGCTCGCTTGTATCGTCCTTTCGATGTTAAGTCCTTTATTGACGCTGTTCCCGCCACTGTAAAGACTATTGGCGTTTTGGATCGCACCAAAGAGCCCGGTTGCGCCGGTGAGCCTCTCTATCAAGACGTTGTCACTGCCGTTATGGAAAATATGGAAGGCGGCAAGGGCAAGTTCGCCGTATTGCCTCGCGTTATTGGCGGCCGTTACGGTCTTTCTTCCAAAGACTTCACTCCGGCTATGGTTCGCGGCATATACAACGAGTTGGCCAAAGCTGAGCCTAAGCGCAGCTTTACTGTCGGTATTAACGATGACGTCACCCACTTGAGTATCGATTATGATGCCAACTGGATTAGCGAGCCCGAAGGCACCGTAAGAGCTATGTTCTATGGTTTAGGCTCCGACGGTACCGTAGGTGCCAACAAGAACTCCATTAAGATTATCGGTCACGATACTGATAACTACGCTCAAGGCTACTTCGTCTACGACTCCAAGAAGTCTGGTGGCTTGACCGTTTCTCACTTGCGCTTCGGTCCTAAGCCTATCGACGCTCCTTTCCTCATTCAGCAGGCCAGCTTTATTGGTGTTCACCTCTTCGAGTTCTTGGAGAGCTATGATGTTTTGAAGCAAGCTGAAGAAGGTGGTGTCTTCCTCCTCAACAGTCCTTTCTCCAAGGATGAAGTTTGGGATCAGCTTCCTGCTGAAGTTCAGGAGACCATTTTAGCCAAACATCTTAAGTTCTATGTAATCGACGCTCTTACTGTCGCTCACAATGCTGGCATGGGCAACCGCATCAATACCGTCATGCAGACCGCCTTCTTTGCTATTAGTGGTGTTTTGCCTCGCGAAGAAGCCATCGAGCACATTAAAGCCAGCATTAAGAAGGCCTACAGCAAGAAGGGCCAAGAAGTTGTAGCTAAGAACTGGGCCGCCGTAGATAACAGTTTAGCCGCTTTACACCAGGTAGATACTCAAGGCCGCAAAGTTACTGGCCATCACCGCAAGCCCTTGGTAGCCGATGAAGCTCCCGAGTTTGTCAAGAAAGTTACTGCTGTAATGATGGCTCAGCGCGGTGACGAACTTCCCGTTAGCGCTATTCCTGACGACGGCACTTGGCCCAGCGGTACCACCCGTTGGGAGAAACGCAATATCGCTTCTGAAGTTCCTTGCTGGGATCCGGCCAAGTGTATCCAGTGCGGTAAGTGCGTTATGGTATGTCCTCATGGTGTTATCCGCTCTCGCCTTATTACCAACGAAGACGCTGCCAAGGCTCCCGAGAGCTTCAAGCTCGCCGATGCTAAAGGCTTTGTCGGTTACAAAGATTATAAGTTCAGTATGCAAATCTCCGTTGAAGATTGCACCGGCTGTACTTTGTGCGTAGGCGTTTGCCCTGCCAAAGAAAAGGCTCTCTCCATGGTTCCTCAGCGTCCTCTCCGCGAAGAGGGTCGCAAAAACTGGAAATTCTTCCTCGATTTGCCTGACTTAGGCGGCGACTTAAAGCGCACTATGGTTAAGAACGTACAGTTACTTCCTCCTATGTTTGAGTTCTCCGGCGCTTGCGCAGGCTGTGGCGAGACTCCTTACGTGAAGATGGTCAGCCAGCTCTTCGGCGACAGAGCCATGATCGCCAACGCTACCGGTTGCTCTTCCATCTACGGCGGCAACTTGCCCACCACTCCTTGGTGTACCAATAAAGACGGACGGGGCCCGGCTTGGTCTAACTCCCTCTTTGAAGATAATGCCGAATTTGGTTTAGGTATGCGCATTGCCGTAGACCAGAAGGCCGAATATGCTCGCCAGCTTCTTACTGAAGCCAAAGAGAATATCGATCCCGAAGTCTACGAAGGTTTGATGGCCGTTGAGCCGGCTACTCCCGAAAATATCGCCAAGAAACGCGCTTTACTCGACAAGTTGGCCCAAAAGGTTAAGGGTTGCGATTGCGCTTGCGCCAGAGAGCTTGAGTCGGTTATGGACGCCTTGATTCCTCGCTCAGTATGGATTATCGGCGGTGACGGTTGGGCTTACGACATCGGTTACGGCGGGTTAGATCACGTTTTGGCCCAGGGCAAAAATGTTAACGTACTCGTACTCGACACCGAAGTTTACTCCAACACTGGCGGTCAGGCTTCCAAGGCCACTCCTTTGGGTGCTGTAGCTCGCTTCGCTGCTGCTGGTAAGAGTTTGCCTAAGAAAGATCTGGGTATGATTGCCATGTCTTACGGCAACATCTATGTGGCTCAGATCTCCGTAGGTGCCAACGATGCTCAAGCTTTAAAAGCTATCGAAGAAGCCGAATCTTACGATGGCCCTTCCTTGATTATCGCTTACTCTCATTGTATCAACCACGGTATCAATATGGCCGACGGTTTGAAACACCAGAAGAATGCTGTAGAGTGCGGCCAGTGGCCTCTCTATCGCTTCGATCCTCGCTTAAAAGCTCAAGGTAAGCCTTGCTTACAAGTCGACTACAAAGGGCCGAAGACTCCCGTTGCCGACTACTTGGCCAGTGAGAACCGCTTCCGCCAGCTCCAGAAGATTAACCCTGAAGCTGCTGCTAAGTTCGCTGCTGAGTCCGAAGCTATTGCCAAAGAGCGCTATGAGCGCTACTTGCACTTGGCTTCTGCTCCTGAAGCTAAGTAATAGGCCGTTGGTAGTGGCGGCTTGAACTACTTTGGCTCTTAAGAGGATGAGACGAAAGCCGATCTACTATCACTTTTAGGCAAGATAGGCGCTTTGTTATAGAACTTTTCTAAGCAAAGCGCCTCTTTTTGTATATCCTTATATTAGCCTTATCTTTTTTAGATAAATTAGTATTCTTTAGAATTTGAGTGAAACAAACTGGACGTGACTGGATTTAAACCACCAGACAAACTTGGAGGAGAGGCCTCAGACGCTGCTTTATTAGCTCGTTTTCAGGATGGCGACGACTCTGCGTTTGATGAATTGATGACTATTTATTATCGTCCTGTACTGAATTTAATTTATAAATTCAAGGGTGGATCGGCCAAAGAAGCTGAAGATACGGCTCAGGAGGTTTTTCTTCAGTTATATAGGGCTTTGCCCAAGTTCGAACTCCGGGCTCGTCTTTTTACTTATATATATAAAGTAACTATGAATCAGTGCTTTAAGGAAAGGAAGAGGCGAGCTAAGGATATTCCCCTTCAGATAAGTTTAGACGAGCCTGTAGATAGTGGCGGAGATCGTCCTATGCAACGCGACTTTGCCGATCCGGGAGATTCACCCTTAGAATCTGTAGAATATGGCGAAGTCAGTCGCGAGTTGCGCCAAGCACTTTTAAAAATAGATGAAGAGATGAGAGCTCCACTGATAATGAATCGTTTTTACGATCTCACTTACGAAGAGATCGCCGAAACTTTGGGTATTACGGTGGCAGCCGTCAGATCTAGGATCCACCGGGCGCGCCAGACTTTGCAAAAATACTTAGGTAAAATATTTAGTTAGAAAGGAGTACTCTTTTTTATGAAAAGCGAGCAAGACTCAGAAGCTGCTTTGCCCAACAAGGGCGAATGCCAGAAATGTATAGATAAATTATTAGACTATGAAGAGGGATTACTTAGCGAGTCTGAAGCTTCCCACTTGAAAAAGCATTTAGAGGAGTGCTCCTGGTGCAGGCAATATCAGCACTCTTGGATTGAAGTGTGGAACAATTTAGATAAGGCCTTTCCCCGAGAATTAGAACCGGCCCCCGATTTTAAAATACGTTTTTGGAAGAAAGTCGGTCAGGAGGCCGACAGGGGCAAAGCTATCAGTTTAGAGGCTAAGCTGAAAGCCCAAAGTAAATATTTAGGTTATTGGCGAGCCTTTACGGCGGTAGCTTCCTTGGTTGTAGTGGGCGGTACTCTACTTTGGAGCGCTTTTGCTTTCAATTTTACTTCCGAAACTCCGGCGGCTTCTCTTGTGGCAACTGCCGATACTAGCAAACGTCAGGCTACTATAGAGCGCCTTTCTGCCCCCTTGGCCGATTCTGCTTCGGAACTTCGTAGCGACGAGCCTTACTACACAGATTATGTTTTGGCTGACGAATTTGGCAATAATGCCGACGAAGATTTGAGCAATAGTGTTATTTATGCCGATTACGAGCCCGACTATATAATGTCTCAAGGCCTTTTGGATATGGCCTTCGATGAAGCGGCTAATAGTGCGTACTAGGAAAGATAGAGAGGTTTAGCAATTTCGTGTTTAAGAAGGTTGGGCTATTTATTATTATAGGCACTTTTTTTATCACCGCCTTTATTAGCGCTAAAATGGCTTGGGCTGAAGGGGAAAATACCTACCCAGAGCTTGAAAATGGGCCCAAGTCTATTGTCAATATCGAGAAATATCCTTTAGTTAAAGGGCTGCCTCCAAATAATGGTGAGACAGTGGTAGATACTTTACTTAAGGATAAATTCATAAGTCGCAAAGATAGAGATAAAGAAGACACTAAGTTTCCCGAAGCCAAACAGGTAAGAGAAAAGTACCGTCCCCAGATGTTGCAGATTAAAGCTTCTGTAAAAGAGCTGAGAGGAAAGGTGGCTAAAGAGCTCACTTCTAATAATCCCAGTAAAACGGTGGTCAAGAATTATATTAACCAACTAGTCGAACTGCGTCGCAAGCAGCAAATGCTTTTAGTCGATCAAATGTTTGAAACTTTGGAATTATTACCTAAAGAGAAACGGGCCGACTATATTCAGCCTATCGTAGAACATTGTTTACGTTAGATTGGCAAACTAGATAAACCCAAAGGCCGCCGCTGCCTATCTAGGCAGCGGCGGCCTTTGGGTTTATCTATAAAAAGCATCGTATCCTTAAAGGCCAATAATAAAGGCACTTTGGGCGAGATTGGGAGTATCGATTAGGGGTGAACTGGAAGATTTTAATACCGTATCGATAGTATGAACGCTGGTAAGTGCCAAATCGGGAGCTTTGACTACTGTCTTAGATTCGAGATGGGAGCTAACCATTTGGCCAGCCCGATAGGCGAAAGCCGTTCTAGCTCTAACTTGGACAGATTGGCTGATACCATCTTTTATATCGGCGCTAACTGGGCCAGCACTGGTCTCTATAATGGCCACGTCGTAATTCTGTTCTACTTCTAAGCTGACTAGCTTATGCTCAAACCTTAAGTCGATAGTTATGGCTTGGCCTTTCTCTCCCAAAGGAATTTCCAAAGGCTTAACTTCTGTCCAAGTAGATCCGACTTGTTGCAAACCGCTGGGAAAGACGGGCTGGTTTATATTAGCATTGACGGTAGAACGGGTTATACGTCCAGTCTTCTCTACAGTCATGCCGATAGTTTGACCTATAGTAGGTAAGGGAAGTCTCTGATTGTTGCGCTCAATGAAGCCGTCAGTAACATTGACGTCTACATCAAAGGTGTTGCCGGAGACCTTGGTCACTTTCTGATCGGTGGTCATTTCCATAACAACATCAGTGTCGCTAATCTCTTCGTTATTCTCTTCTGTCTTTTGCCGGGAGTGCATTACCGTTTGGTAAGAAAGCACCTCTCCGGTGGCGGCCTTGTATTCTAAAAATACGCCTTCAGTATTGAGCATGGGGCAAAATTTCCTCTCACCTAAACTGTAGAAAGCTCACAAGGCCGTTTTTTTAGGCATTAGGCTCTAAAATCCTTTGCCTGTATGTAAAATATCCCAGTTCAGTTTATTATAACTGCGGCAAAGCTCATCAATATCTTGCCGGTTTTTAGGATAGCGCCAAGAGCTGTGGCGTAAAGCCAAAGCATAATCTTTATCTCCTTGCTTTTGGGCAAATTCGGCTTCTTTTTGTAGAGGCTCCAACTCTCGACAAAGCTTTTTTATCTCTTGAATCCTGCGACCTGAAGTAGGGTGGGTGCTAAACCAAGGAATACGGATCTTACTTTGTCCCGATTCTTTTTGATACAATTCGAGCTTCTCTAAGGTGGCGCAAAACTCTTGAGGATTGTAACCGGCAGCAAAAGAAAGTTGGACGGCGCTGCGATCGGCTTCGTATTCTTGCTCGCGGGAGAAGCCCTTATTTATCAAATCGGCCGCCTTTTGTGAGCCGAAATATCCCCAATAGCTGCGAGTGGTGTAGCGCATAACTGTACCCAAAATATCGGAGATATTGTTGCGCATTTTGCTGGCACTGCCGTGTTTATGCAATATATGAGCAAACTCGTGAGCTAAGACGGCGGCTAGTTCATCATCACTTTCTAAGAGCTTTAATAATCCTGAAGTAATAAAGACTGGCCCTCCAGGCACAGAAAGAGCCTGAGCTTCGGGAGAGTGTAAGACGATAAAGTTGCAAAGATCGGGAGAGAAACCGTTGCCCTCCAAGAGCTGTCGGCCAACCTTTTGGACTCTGTTTATAGCTTCTGCATCCTGGCTTAGGTTGTATTGACTCTGTACTTGGGAAGCGCCTTCTTTAGAAAGCTCTCGATCTCGTTTACTCATACTTAAGTAAGGATCGTCTTTAGGGAAGCAAACTGGGCAAGGCTCGTAGCCTTTTCGTTTAGCCAGTTTTTCATCTTTAAAGGCGTAGAGGCGACTATCTAAAGAGAGGTGTTGGGCTCCAGGCTGGTGGTATTGCTTACTTTCCATATTGACTACCACTCCATGGAGGCCAGTCCATTCTTGGAGGGCTTGATGGCATAAGCTCTGCCATCCTTCACCTTTGGCTAAAGGGGCTCGCACTTCACGATCCTCTAAAAGCTCTAAATCGTACAAATGGCCAATTAAATTTTTGCCTTCTTGGCGAACAACTAACACTTTACGCGGTAAGATAACTTGGGAAGCGTAGTCGGATTGCATAAAAAGGGCAAGGCTCTTTATTAAAGAGGCTTTTTCCATTTCACTTAAATTGTCTGCAACTTGGCCATTAAAAAGAGCTTCCGGTGTAAAAACTATCTGTTGGCTTAGCTCTAAAGGAAGTGGAGGCAAAGCTTGCTTAAGTAAACCACGTTCGTCAAAAGAGATTAAAGCTAATTCAGGGCGCACAAGGCCTAAATTTTCATTTTCTTCAGAAAAGTTATTCGGATCTGGAGCTATCTCTTCTTGGGTTTGGCTAGAATCAACTTTAGCTGCCGGAATAGATTGCCAAGTTGTGGGGGGAGTATGGGGGGCGGATGGAGCTTCTTCGGTCGCAGTTGCTTTATCTTCACTTATATCAAGATCGCCAGGCAGTTCAAAAATTGGGGCTGTCTCAGCTTCTGAATAGCTTGGGGCAGCTTCGGGAAGATGGGCTAAAGATACTGAGCCAAGATTAAAAGAGACAATAAGGCCTAAAAGGCCGCCTAACAACTTGGAATGGTAGTTCAAGGTTTATTTGTTTCCTTTATGAAGAGGCACCGATTGTTTTAATAGATAGAAATGTCACCCTACCCTTATTCCTAAAAACAATCGGTATCAGGCCAAATTGTACAATATTTACCCGGCCGTTTCAATTTTTTTACCCGAAGCGCTTAAAAGAAACATAAGGAACCGAGCTGCTAAATGTCGAAACTAAAAGGGAATGCTTTCTTCAGGAATGATACTATGAGCGATATAGATTATTTAGGACAGTTGCCCAAAATAGGCGACGGGCCTGCGACAGAAAATAATTTTATCTTATCGGAAGATGATAGCCAAACTCTCGATGAAGAGTCTAAAACGAAACTGATCCAGTTGCTCAAGCGTGAGGAGGCTACTACAACTTCAGAAGTAGTCCACCGCTTTAAAAATGGGGATAAAGAGGCGGCCGAGCTTCTGGTGCGCACTTTTTATCCTTATGTAGAAAGTCTCTTAGTTGCTTTAGAAAAACGCGATTTACAGGAAAGAGCCAGCGAGAGAGGAGGGATCGCCCCGGCTTTAATTAGTAGTGGCGGTCGTCGTAAGGAATTTCTTAATAACTTTTTTACCGATTTTGTCAATAAAGCTGCCGATATAGATTTAAGTAAAGGTATTCGTCTTTACCTTTACAGTCATTGTGCCGAGCCTTTTGCCAAACGTATTCAGAGCTCTTTAGAATCGTCTAAGAGTGAGGCCGCCTACGGAAAAGATGGCCGTCAAGAGCGCAGTCTTTTTTTAGATGACGAGCCTGGACATAAGGCTTCTGCCTCTACCGATTACAAAAGCCAGGATTACAACAACCAAAATAGAGACAGTCTCTTCTTTGAAGATATTCCCAAGCCCAAAATGAGAATATCTGGTATTCCGGCTTCTAGGAGTATCAGTAATAAAGAAGAGGCGGCCAAGTCGGAACCTAGCTCAGCCTCCAGTTCCGGAGGGGTTAAGGGGCCGGTATATGTGCGTCAAAGTGATAGTGTATCTGGGGGTATAAGTATTAAAAGTGCTGAAGTACGCCGAACTGGCCCTTGGGGAGGTGCTCCCAATCAAGCTCAGCTTTTGCACTCTGATTCGGCCAACAAAATGGCTATTTCACATCTTCCCAGAAACAATGTCCACTTGGCTCCAGCTCTAAGTCCTTCCGAGGATCTTCCCGAAAAGGAGCCCGTTTCCGCTTCTCCGGCCGCTCCGGCTCAGTTGTCGCGCAAAGCTCAGTTTTTGGCCAACGCCCTAAAGAGATTGGCCGCTACCGATTTAGAAGCTTATCGGACTGTGGTTATGCGTTATTTTGCCGGTTGCTCATTTGCAGAGTTATGCCAAAAGTTAGAAGTGACTTCCGCTGGAGAGATTGGCTTGCGCTTGCTGCGCGGTTTATTGAGTTTGAGCGGCGAGCCACGCTCCAATTAAAAAGGGTATTTTTTTAGACAGATTCAACTATAGCTGGATGGTACAAATATTGTGAGACCCAAGAAAAATGGTGCCGAAGTTTGCCAAAATGAATATATAAAGGCTATGTTGGTACCCTACGCGGAGCGTTCTTTGGCTAAAGCGAATCGCGCCGAAGTAGAGGCCCATTTAACCGAGTGTCAGTTCTGCCGCGAAGAAGTCAGGCGCTTGCACGATTTAATGCGCCCTTTGAGCGAATTGGCCAAAAGCGGATTTAAGCCTGTTTATGATGCTCACCCAACTCACGAGCAACTCTTCCGTTATTCCGTTAATGATAGGCAGCAAAGTCAAGAAGAGCAGCGCAATATTCGTTTGCATATATTTATGTGTAACGATTGCAGCAAAGAGATTCAGTTAATAAAGCAAGTCGAACACGACTTTGAGGGAATCTCTGCTACTGATAGTAGCCGTTGGACTATACCTCCGGTATTGCGCAATCTGTTGGTCTCTCCCAGTCGCACTTCTGTTATTGTAGAAAATGCTCTGGAAGAACATATTCCCAATATCGAGCGCTTGCGGGCCCTAATGCAAAAGATCAATTTGCATCTAGTTGGTGTGGTGGCGGCCGTTATTTTGCTAATGTTTATTTGCTTGTCTTTCATTACTTGCGGAAGTGGAGATGATGAACCACAAGCTAAAGTTAGCCCTTCTCCTTCTCCTTCTGCTTCGGCTACAGTGGCCCAGGAGGTTGTCCCAGAAGAGTGGGTAGCCTTACCTTTGGGCGATTTTAGTCCTGTTAAAGCTTGTACGGTACTCAGCTCTCAAAATATCGCTTATCGGAGTTCTCGAGGACGCCTGGAAGTAAAAAGTGTCGATTTAGAAAAAGCCCAAGTGGCGGTAAGTAAGTATAGCCAAGGAGATAATCCTCCCGAAACTACCTTGGCCTTGGAAGATAGCTCAGAATCGAGTAATTATGCTCAAGAGCAAGCTTCTACCTCAGAAGACAGTTCTGGTTTTACTAGCGAAGAGCCGCCTACCGATTCTAGCTATAACTCAGCAGCTGTTGAAGAACAACCAGCTGCCTCTACTTCTAGGCCCCTGGCCGATAATAGTCCGGCAGCTCCACCTTCTAGCCCTTCTGTTAGCCCTGCTGCCCAGGCGGCTCCAGCTGCGGTATCGCCTAGTGTCAAAACTTTTTCTCAGCCTCGAGTAGCTGTACCGGCGCGTCGGGCTGTCGTTCGTCCCGTTTATAGCGCTCAACCTAAAGTTAAGGCGAAGGTGGCTTCCCGACCTAGGCGGGCTTACGATACAGCTGCTTACCAACCGGCCCCTTCTCCTACTTCCAAAGTAGTCCCCAAAAATCACCCTGGAGACGGGCCGACACCCATTTCCGCTTCTTATATTGCGGGCAGCAACCACCCCGAATCGACGCCTCGCTCTTCAGTAGCTCCTTCGCCAGCTATTATTCGCCCAGGTTCAGATGTCACCGTCTCTTCTATGCGCCGTCATACTTCCAAAACTGAATACACTGCCGAAGCTACCGCTGTAGCTGAAGAACCTACTCCCCAAAATGGAAATATAGTGGGCGGCAATACTTACGACGAAGCCGATAACGTTACTAATCGCGATACTATTGAATAAATTATGGGAGTTCCTATTCTGGAAGTTGGCAACTTGGTGCGTTGGGGAGATAACCTTGTCCTAAAGAAAACCTTTGCCTTTACTTTGGAAGCTGGCGATATAGGAGTAGTAATTAGTCAAAATCTAAGTAGCTCAGCTAATTTGTTGCGTACTGCGGCTGGAATACAAACTTCGCGCCTTAATAAGATTAGTCTGGGGGGCCATGCGATCACTTCTGGGGGGGCTAAATATTTGTTGGGAATAGTCTCTGCCGATTGGGAATTTTATGAGGAGCTTACCGTTTGGGAGCAATTAGCTATTAGCGCCGAATTATACAATGTAGATAAGCATTACCGCCCCTACGCTATCTATGAAGCTTTAGAGATAGTCCAAATAACCCAATATAAAGATGTCAAGCTCGAGCGCATCGACGACTTAAATTTACGCAAACGTATAAATATCGCTAGAGCTATTGTACATAGTCCTCGTTTGTTAATAATAGAAGATCTCTTCCAGGGCAGTGACTTTCGCAATTGGCAACTGATTAGCGACATTTTAAACAAAATTCGCAACACAGGTAAGGCTATTCTTGTCTCTTCCGAGAATTTATTAAATTTAGACTCGCTATATAGTCAGCTATTTCTTGTCGGTGAAAATGAGGTTCTGTTACATGGCTTCCATCCCCAGATAGGGCAAGAGATTGGACAATATAATTTAGTGCAACTTCAAGTTTGGGATACTGGAATAGATAAGGCTATCCTCTGTTTAAGTAAATCTTCCGCCGTCTTTGATATATTGCAAAAAGAAGACGATCCTGGGGTTTTGCGCTTCTTTTTCAAGGGGGATAGCCTAAAACTACAAGGGCTAGTTGGCGACTTGAAAGCTAAAGATATACCGATTATATCTTGCTTAGCTGTTGACAACTTTTTTGGACGCTGAAAGGCTTTTTGAAGAGAAGGAGAACAATTGAAACTGTAGAACCAACCACGAAAGTTCATTGCAAAACTGAACTGCTTAGGGCGGGCTGTCCTTCACGAAACGTAAGGAATTGTGTTCGGCAGTTTCGTTTTTGGGGCTGTCAAAAATGGTCCCGTCAACATTGAGATGGCCCTTGAGGGCCGAGAAAGCGAGTTGAGTAGGCTAAATGCGTAAATTTACAGCCACACTCTTCCTGCTGGCCACTTTGTCGCTGGGCTGCCTAGCGGTAGGTGCTGCGCCGGCTATGGCGGATGAGAGCATGAAGACCGTGAACTTAGTAACTGAGTTCGGTCCTTACACTTACAGTATTTATGAGTATCCCTCTTACAATACCAGTTTCTTCTTCTATGAGAATAGCTATGTCGAATTCGATGTAGTCAATGGTACTTCTTGGAGAATTGAAGCTCCTAAGGCTTTGATCCATAAAGAAGCTGCTGCTCCTGGTGAGAGTTTAATGGGTAATGGTCGTACCTACAATTCTCTCGAGAACTTAGATGTATACTTCTACGCTCCCGATGGTACTCTCTTAGCTACCCGCAAGAATGCCAGATTGAGCGACAATTACAGCTTCCCCCGCGAGCGCAAATATGACAAAGTGCGTGTGCGCATTGAGTCTAAGGGTGTGCAGAACTTAGATGTTAAGTTCATCGTTTGGGATCCCGTCAATCCTGTAGTTGCTAAGCCCATTGTAGAAAAGTAATTATTGTTTATTAAGTGGTGCGCTCTTATATTTCTTCACTTTGTCTAAGTAAAGAGAGATAGTTAATTGGGCGCACGTGCCGTTTTAAAGTAGACATTTTCGACATTACAGTCGAAGAGGTCTATTTTTTTTTGTACTTTGGGGGAAAGCGAAAAAATATAAGTTTCTGGACAAAATTCTAACGTTATTAAAATAGAGAGTGGCTATAATAACAGACGGTGGATTTTATCCTCGTCAGGTGGGGGAGAGATACTTAAATCTACGCCAATTTTTGTTTAGTGGGGTTTTGTTATGGCTGCGCAAACTTACGAATTTCAAGCTCAGGCCCGCCAACTCTTAAATTTGGTAATCAATTCTATCTATTCTAATAAGGAAATATTTTTACGCGAGTTGCTTTCCAATGCTTCTGACGCTTTAGACAAATTGCGTTTAGAAGTATTGAAAAATTCTGAGTTGGAAGCTGATCTTTCTCATTTACATATTACTATCGAGCCTGATAGTCAAAAGCGCACTTTAAAAGTTATAGATAACGGTATCGGTATGGATAGCGAAGATCTTAAGGGCTTAATTGGTACTATCGCTCGTTCTGGTACTGCCGAGTTTTTGCAAAAAGCTGCCGAAAATAAAACGGAAGCTGCCGAGTTGATCGGTCAATTTGGCGTCGGTTTCTATTCTGTATTTATGGTAGCTAAAAAAGCTATTATCGAAACTCGCAAACTTGGCGAGAAAGAGGGCTATCGCTGGGAGTCTAGTGGAGATGGATCTTACACTATTGAAGAAGCTGGCCCCCTTCCCCAGGGTACTTCTATTACTTTGTACTTAAAAGAAGCCGATGAAGAGAACGAATTAGCTGATTATACTCAAGAGTGGGTTATTCGCGATCTGGTAAAGCGTTATTCCGATTTTATCTCTTATCCTATTGAGATGATGGTGACAAAGCGAGAGACCGTCCCTGCCGAAAAAGAGGGCGAAGAGTCTAAAACGGTTGAAAAGCAAGAGTTAGAAACTCTCAACTCCATGAAGGCTCTTTGGGCTCGTCCTGAAAGTGAAGTCGAGCCTAAGGAATATAATGACTTCTATCGTCGTATAGCTCACGACTGGCAAGATCCTTTAAAAGTTATCACTATGAAGGGTGAAGGCACATTTGAGTTCCAGGCTTTGCTTTTCATTCCAGCCAAAGCCCCCTTCGATTTGTATATGCCAGAGAGCAAGAGAGGTATCCAACTTTACGTAAAGCGCGTCTTTATCATGGATGATTGCGAAGAACTTTTGCCTCCTTACCTTCGCTTCTTGCGTGGCGTAGTCGATTCGAGCGATCTTTCTCTTAATGTCTCTCGAGAAATTTTGCAAAAAGATCGTCAGATTAAGGCTATAAATAAGAGCATTGTTCGCAAGGTTTTAAGTGTCCTTAAGAACATGTTGGAAGAAAAGCCTGAAGAGTACCGCAAATTCTGGCACGAATTTGGTAAGGTGCTTAAAGAAGGATTGTACAACGACTCTTCCAACCGTGAGAGAATTTTGGATGTTATGTTGGCTGATTCTACTAATTCGGCTGAGTTAACTACCCTTAAGGATTATGTCTCTCGTATGAAAGAGGGCCAGGAGAATATTTATTATATTACTGGCGAAAATCGTGAGCGTTTAGCTAAAGCTCCGCAAATGGAAGTTTTCAAAGCTAAGGGTATTGAAGTACTCATTTTGAGTGATCCTATCGACTCTGTTTGGGTTGAGATGGTTAGTGAGTACCAAGGCAAGAAGTTTAAGTCTGTATTGCGTGGCGCTCTCGAATTGGGCGATGAAGCCGAAAAGAAGGCTGCTGAAGAAAAATTGGAAACGCAGCGCAAAGATTTAGCTTCTATGACCGCTTGGATGGGCAGCGATTTGGAGAGTAAAGTTAAAGAAGTGCGCGTCTCGAATCGACTCACCGATTCACCTGCTTGCCTTGTCTCAGACGAGAACGATCCTACGCCTTCTATGGAAAAGATTATGAAAGCTATGGGACAGAATTTCCCTGCCGTGAAACGCGTTTTGGAAATTAACCCCGAGCATGCCATTATTAAACGCTTGCATGAGCTTTATAGTCAGGATGGCGATAGCGAAGATCTTAAGTCTGTCGTAGATTTGATTTATGATCAGGCCGTTTTGGCAGAAGGTGGCGAACTTTCCGATCCGGCTGGCTTCTCTGCTGCTTTAAGTAAAGTGATTAGCAAAGCTTTACACTAAAAGTTCGAAATTGTTTTTCTTATAATTTAATCTAGTATATAAGTGGCGGACAGTTCTTTGATAACTGTCCGTCACTCGTTTATTTAGAAGTTTTTTTACTTGAAAAGAGGAGGAATTAAAATTAAATTCGGGTAGTAGACGCCGTTTAGTTCTTTATATAATTTTTTTCAGCTGCGCGGCAAAATTATCTAGGCGTAAGACCAAGCTGGTTTTAGCCTTGTGGTTTTGCTTTTTTTTGTGCATTTGAGGTCTTTTCATGAAAGATAATTCCAGAGCTTTTTTACTTTTATTTATGGGCGTATTAACTGCCTTTGGGCCTTTTGTAAATGATATGTACTTGCCTACTTTGCCTTCTATGACCGAATATTTTTCTACAGGCATGTCTCAAGTTCAGCTGGGATTGACTTTTTCTATGTTGGGTTTAGCTATTGGACAACTTGGCTTCGGTCCTTTAAGTGATAAAATTGGCCGTCGTCACCCTTTGCTTATTTCTATGTCTATATTCGTAATCTCAACGTTGGCTTGTATCTTTGCTCCCAATTTTGAATTTTTTTTAGGAATGCGTTTTTTGCAAGGCATTGCTGGAGCAGGTGGCATTGTTATTGCCCGCTCTATTGCTGCAGATAAATTTTCCGGTCGTGATTTGGCCAAAGCCTTAGCTATCGTTGGAGCTATTAACGGTGTCGCTCCTGTTGCAGCTCCCATTATAGGTGGAGTTTGCTGCGACTTTATCGGTTGGCGCGGCATTTTTACCATTTTGTTGATACTTGGCTTAATTATAGGATTTATGTGTTTATGTTATAAAGAAACTCTCGAAGAAGATAGGCGCTCTCAAGAAAAATGGTCATCCGTTTTGAAAGTGTTTGGGGCAGTTATTAGAAAAAAACGCTTTATCGGTTATGTTTTGCAAATGGCCGCTGCCAAAGGAATACTTTTTGGCAATATTGCTTCCTCACCATTTTTAATTCAAAACTTACATCATAAAAGCGCTTTGGTCTTTAGCTTATATTTTGCTGTCAACTCTATTGCTATTGCTGTAGGAGCTGCTGTATCGGCTAAATTTGAAAAACAAGAAAAATGTATCTCTTATAGTTGCGCTGGCATGTTGCTTGGTGCCGGAGCTGCTGCTTTAGCTTTGAATTGTGGCTCTTCTTTAATTGTGTATGAGATAATTGTGACAGCTCTCTGCTTGGCCATGGGTATGACTTTTACTGCAGCAACCGCTTTAGCTATGAATGAAGTGCGTGATCAGGCTGGTGCTGGTTCGGCTGTTTTTGGAGCCTTAGGCTTTATTGTAGGAGGCCTGGTTTCCCCTTTAGTTGGCTTAGGTAATATTGCTCATTCTGTTTCGATGGTGTTTATAATGGCTGCAACTATGTCTACTTTTTTTGCTTGGCGGGCTGGGCGCATTAACGATAGTTGTTTAGCCAAAGTAAATGCTGCTTAATTAACATAAAAAAATGGACTTCCAAAATTGAAAGTCCATTTTTTTATCGGTTCAAAGTTTAGCTAAACTTTACCATGCATCCATTTTTTCAGCAGAGGAGTCAACATCAGCACCAAGATACCGGAGCCAATAGAGGAGCAAATCAGGAAGAACCACATGTTAATCTGATAGGCGTGTAAGGTAGCTTCCAAAATACCGGCAAAGTAGTTAGCTGCAGCCGAAGAGAGGAACCAGAAGCCCATCATGATGGACATTAAACGATGAGGAGAAAGTTTAGAAACCATAGACAAGCCTACGGGAGAGAGGCAGAGTTCACCCATGGTATGTAAGAAGTAAACGCTGACCAGCCACATAGGACTTACCTTAGTACCATCTGCAGCTAAGCTGCTGCCCATAAACATTACAATAAAGCCCAAGCCTAAGATGATCATACCCAGACCGATTTTAGCCGGTATGGAAATTGCATACTTAGAGTTGTCCCACTTGTACCACATCATAGAGAAGAGCGGGGCAAAAGTACAAATGATGAAGGGGTTGATAGATTGGAACCAAGAGGCGGGGATAGTAAAGACCTTACCTAAGCAATTGACTACCCGCTGGGTCTGCTCTTCAGCAAATAAAGTAAGCGTGCCGCCAGCTTGCTCGAAACCGAGCCAGAAGAAGGCCACAAACATGGTAATAATAACGATTACGCATAATCTGTGTATCTCTTCAATGGTAAGCTTAGATTCGCTCTCTTCTTTTTGCTCTTGAGAGTGGCCATTATGTTGATGGGTAAACAGGTAGCTTATACCTACAGTAACTAAAATACCGATACCGACTGCTACGGGCAAAGGAGACGAAGTGAGGCTGAAAGATTCTGTCTTGGTAAAAGACCAGAGAGCACAGGCGGCGGCAGTAATACCGAGAATGCCGAGAATCCAGTAAACTACTTCAAAGTAGTCTCGGGTATGGAGGTGAGCGTCTTCTATAGGCCCATTAAACTCGGGAGGCATACCGGCACCATTGAATCGACTTTGGCCTAAGTTGAAAATAATTTGGCCGATAATCATACCGATACCGGCGGCTATGAAGCCCCAAGACCAGCCAAATGTTTGGCCTAAACTTCCGCAAATGAGTGGAGAGAAGAAGGCCCCCAAGTTGATACCCATGTAAAATATGGTAAAGCCGCCGTCGCGACGAGGGTCGTTCTCTTCGTAGAGGCCGCCAACGATATTGGAAATATTAGGTTTGAAAAAGCCGTTACCTAAAATCAACAAGGTGAGGGCAGGGTAAAGAAAAGTTGGGTGAGAGAGTAGCAACTCACCTATAGCCATGGTGCAACCGCCGATAATTACGGCTTTGCGGGCTCCTAAGAAGCGGTCAGAAAGATAACCACCTAAAAGTGGGGTTAAATATACCAAACCGGTGTAAATACCATAAAGAGCCAGAGCGTCCTTGCGGTCGTATTGCAGCTGACCGACTAAATACAAAACTAAAATGGCGCGCATGCCATAGTAGCTGAAACGTTCCCAAGCTTCGGCACCGAAGAGCCAATACAAGCCTTTAGGTTGTTGAGATTTTTTTACTTCGGTTTTTACTGCTGTGCTTTCCGTTTCCGCTGACGGCTTAGTCAAGTCGGCGGAGGAAGCTGCCGCATTGGTTGATTTTTCTTCGGACAATAGATCCACCTCTGTGCGCACATAATCGATTTAGCAGAGTTCTATCCAATAGTTTTTTTTGCGAGCTAACCTATTTTGCAACACTCCGCGTGAAAGAAAAAGAAATTCGCACTTATTTCGCGGCAAACCTGCCCCCAAAAGGCCTTCGAGAGCGAACTGGCAGCTCCGAAGTGGCTTAAAATAGGGGGTACGCCATAATTAAGTGGCTAGGGCAGGCATTTAACTTGGCTAGTTTTGAGGGTAAGCGAATAGAGATCGTTGCGCCTATGTTTTAAGAGGGGAAGTTGTTGGCGCACTTGCTTAACTTGGTTTAAGTCTAAGTCGACTATTTGCCAGCCCTCTTTTTCTTCTAATTCTGCCACAATTCGTCCCCAAGGATCTGCGGCAATAGTATGGCCCCAAGAATGGTAGGAAGCTGAAAGATCGCGAGCTGGAGCCGTCCCTAAAGCAAAAAATTGGTTAAAGACAGCTTGACTTCTAAAAGTAAGTTCCCAATGGAGTGGGCCGGTAGTTAAATTGAAGGCGGCTGGTACCAATACTATTTGGGCTCCTTGCAAAGCCATAAGGCGGCTCAATTCAGGAAAACGAAAATCGTAGCAAATACATAAGCCTATGGGGCCAAAATCAGTGGGAAAGACTGTTACCTTCTGACCGGGACTTAAAGTATCCGATTCTCTGAAAGATTGGCCGCCTTTTATCTCTATATCGAAAAGGTGAACCTTTCTATGTTTGGCAATAAGTTCGCCTTGAGGATTAAATACGTAAGCCGTATTATAAATATGGCCTTGAGCGTCCTTTTCAGCTATAGAGCCAGCCGCCAGATAGAGTTGGTAATTTTTTGCTAGGTCAGCGCAAGCCGAAAAGATAGGCCCCCCTTCTGGTTCGGCATAAAGAGGAAAGCTGGCCGTCTCATATGGACAACAAAACATTTCCGGTAAAGAGACAAGATCTACTTGCTCTTTTTTAGCTAAAGAGCAAAGCTCTTTTACTTTGGCAACGGCTTGGTCTGGTTGGGGAGTCGCTTTCATTTGGGCTTGTAAAATGCGAATATTGTTGTACATATAGATATTGAAACAAATTTGGGCTCCAAAAGCAAAGGCCCCCATTACTTTTAAGAGTAATGGGGCCTTTGTGATAAGGTACAAGTAAGAATAGCTAATAATTGGCAAACATCCTAACTTTAACCTTACGTTGGGCTGCTATCTCTAAGAGCTTATTGATATAATTGGGATCGAAGGTCATTTCTACACTTTTAGCTTTGTAATAAATGTTGCCTTTGCCCTCTGACTTGGTGGCCTCACCATCTTTTTGTGGATCTTTGCCATAGGCTACCATAGAGCCGGTCAAGTTTAAGCGACTGTCTTTACCGATATTGACATTGATATTGCCGCAAGCATAAATAACGCCGGCTATTTCCTGGTCGGAATAGTTTATGCCTTTATAACGGCCTATCAACTCGGTAAGTTGATCTTTTTTATAGTTTTCGTAGTTGGTAGTTTGTTGGTCGGAGGCTACTAATTTATTGCTAAGGTCTGGATCTTTAACTGTAGCCATATTGTTGTCTTCATCGGTGGAGCTCTTTTTATCTTTAGCGTCTCGCTGTCCCTCACCAAAAATTCGTTTTACATCTCTATAAAATTCACATGATTCTTTGTGAAGGTCGTATCTGTTTGTTTGGGGATCATAATCATATCCATATGCAGTACAATTACAGTATACAGTATCTGCTCCGGCTCTTCTGTACTCATACAAATCTGACTCTTGGTTATTATATCCACTAGAATAAACTTTAGACAAAAAGTTTTGAGCTTTTTCCGTATATACGAAGCCTGCATCACTTAGTCCACGGTTTAAGCAATATATTCTGTTGTAATCTCTACAGTATTGACAGGCAGGAACTGTCTTTACGCCGCAATGTTCAGCTGCTGCATAAGTTGCTGAGAGAAGATCCTCCTTGGTCCAACTTGAGATATTATCATTTGGAGAAGCAGTTTCTTTATCTTCAACTAAGCCGGTGCTGGGATTTACAGTTACATTGTCATAAGGTTTTTTAGTGTCCTTATTTTCGGTAGGTAACACTTCTTCCATATGGGCAGTGGTATTGTAAATTGTCTCTAAATTAACATCGCCTTTGGCATAAATAGATACGCCCACGCCGGGATCTGATTCCAAAATGCTGGGCCCTTGCATGCTAATATTACCTGCAGCTGTAATAGCGCCACTTCCAATAGTGGCGCCGGAAATCATAACGTTGCCGGTACTGGTTAAAATAGTGGTATTATTGTCGCCTTTTTTTTCACTAGTAAATCCTACGATAGGGCGTGTGCCATATTCGTTTATGTCGGAGCGAATAAGTATGTCGCCGTCTACATAGGTATTTTTGTCGAACATAATAGTCAAGTTTTCATTATCGACGGAGAACTTGCGATTGCTGCTGTTCATTACTTCGTAGCCGGAATTTGGAAGTGCGGTGCCGTAATAGTAGATCTTGTTGGCATAATGGCGCAATTCATTTTGGTTGCCATTACGAACCCAAACATAAGTACCAGGAGTAATGGGATTGTCATTTTCAGAAGCTTTGGGGACGTCGTTCCAAGTGATAGCTGTGAAATTTTTGCCAGAATCGCTTTGCTGGGATTTTATTTGATCGTTATGGCTACCATTTACGTTAAAATGATCGCCGTAATAAACTGTAGTGTCGTTGCTTATACCTAAGCCCTGACTTATATTTAAGTCGATATTCCCCAAAGAACGCATATTGGGAGAACCACTGCCTTCGGAAGTGCGCAAAGCAAACTGAGCTACGTCGGCAGTAATGTTGCCTGCGGCACTGACTACAGCGTCTGATTTTAAAGAAGCGGGATCGATCGCAATATAAAGTTCGACTACTTGGCTGGCATAGCCTGATTTTGAATCGAAAGGTTTATTTAAAGTTGCCTCTCGCACAGCTGGGCCGCTAAAGCCTTCTACAATTAAATCGCAAGTAGCCTTGGGAACAGTGACAGCCTTTACGTCAGTATCTGGCTTAAATGTTGTCTTTTTCCCTTCGCTGATGCTTTTGCCTTTAACTACGCCAGTTTCGTCGGCAGGATAAGCTAAGCAAGGAACGCTGCTGCCCAGGTTGTTAGTAGAAATATAGGCTGATTCGATCTTGTGGGCACTGTTTCTCATGCCGTCCAGGCCGCCGGGGCCGTCTTCGCAATTAAATTTAATGCGGAAAACTGACTTTTTGCCGTTGGTACTGGTCAAGATGCCCCAAACGTTGCCCTCTTCTTCTTTTACTTCAAAATGATCGGTCTTCAGCTGGTAGGTTGTGGGAGGATCAGCTTTCCAAAGGATATTATTTTGTAGACGGGTTATAGCATATTGGGCACCGGATTGGGCGGCCATAAGGGCGGTCTCTTTGTCATAGAAATTAGTAGTAAGTCTTAAGCTGCCAAGGTTGGAATATACAACCGAACTTAAGAGCATAATAACCAAAACGACTGTGAGCATAGTTGTTATCAGCACTATACCTTTTCTCTGTTTGCTGATCATGATATCTCTCTCCCGAATGGATTAAAAACCTATAAAATGGCAAAAACTCCGAATAAATAATAAAATATCTATAAGGACAGCCTTTTCAGTTGCAAGTAAAAGTTCCTACATAGAATCGTTAAAAACGAATAAAAAAACCGCCGTTTAGCTAAACGGCGGTTTTTTCAAGCTTGCAATGCGCTTTTTAGTAGTTGGCAAACATTTTAACTTTTACTTTGCGCTGAGCAGATAAGGCTAAAAGTTTGTTGATATAGTTTGGATCGAAAGTTAAATCGACGCTTTTAGCATTGTAGCTGATATTGCCAGTATTGGTAGTTTTGCTAGCAGCTTGCTCTTTCTTGGGCTCACCTCCGTAAGCTACCATGGCCCCGGTTAAATTCAAACGACTTTCAGATCCGATATTGACATTGATATTTTTCCAAGCATAAATAACGCCGGCAATTTCTTGGTCGGAGTATTTTATATTGTCGTAACGCCTAATTAGAGTGTCTAATTGCTCGCGCTTATAGTTCTCGTAGTTGGTCGTTTGCTTGGAAAAATCGAGCAATTTATCACTGAGTTCAGGATCGTTAATCGATGCCATCTTGTCACTCTTGTTGGTGTTGTTTGGTTTTTTGTTACTAGTATCTATATTATTTTCTTTAGCCCAATCTTCCCAGTCATCTTCGCCATCTTCGTATACATCTTCTACCGCTTCCATAAAATTACAATCATCTGTATGTTTTCTATTCGGGAATCCACAGTTACACTCAATCTCTTTTCTTTTATATTGCTCTTTACCGTCTTGAAAAAAACCAGCTTTGTATACTTCCTCGAAAAGTTCAGGATGATTTAGGTTAAATACTCCGTTAGTTTTGCAAAAAGATGATGGATCTTGGCTACAATCGTAACATATATCATGACCGCCACCATTTTGATATTTGGATATGTATTGTGAATATCCGGTACTGGCTGCTCCTTCTCGACCTTCAATATTATTCTCTTTGTTATTATCGCCATTTGGATTAGAAATTGAAGGGGCTTTTTCGCTGGCTGCTCCGGTAGTAGGATCTATTTCTACATGATCGTAGGGGCCGCTGCCCTGGGGGCGTTCGATAGGTAATAGCTTTTCCACACTGGCGCTAGTATTGTAAATAGGTTCGATAGTGACATTGCCTTTGGAATAAATGGAGACACCTACGCCGGGATCTGATTCTAAAAGGCTGGGGCCTTGCATAGTAATATCCCCTTCGGAAGTGATGGCACCGCTGCCCATAGTCGCTCCAGAAATAATGATATTGCCTTTACTTGTCAAAATGGTCGTACCGCTGTCGCCTTTGTTTTTGTTGACAAAGCCGACGATTGGTCTGGTGCCGTATTCATTTATGTTGGAGCGAATGAGCAAATCTCCCGGTACGTACACATTTTGATCGAACATAACCGTTAAATTTTGGTTGTCAACGGTCATGCCTTTAAATTTGCCTGTGCTTACAGTTTGGTAGCCGCTGCTGGGAAGGGGCTTACCGTCGTAAAAAATGATAGTGGGATAGTGGCGCAACTCTATAGCTTTGCTCGTTGGGTTTCTCTCCCAAACGTAAGTTCCAGCTGGTAAGTTGGTGTCACTTTGGCTAGCTTTGGGGACATCTTCCCAAGTAATTTTGGCAAAATTTTTGCCGGAGTCGCTTTTCTCTTGTTTGATATGGGGGGCAGCGGCTCCGTTGACCGTGAAGCTGTCGTTGAAATAAACAGTAGCATTTCCGGTATCGACCTGGCCTGCTAAGGCGATATGGCCTAAAGAGCGCATATTGGGAGCACCGCTGCCTTCAGTCTTATTTAATCGGAAAGTATTCGTTTGGGCCTTGATATGGCCTGAAGCGCAGATGGCGGAATCTACATTTAAGGAGCTAGGATCGATAGCTACGTAAAGTTCTACGATTTGGTGAGCACAGTAAGATTTACTATTGATAGGCTTATTTAAGGTGGCCTCTCGCACAGCCGGGCCGCTAAAGCCTTCCACTATTAAGTTGCAAGTAGCTTTGGGAATAGTAATTGGGCTGACGCCAGCAGCTGGCTTAAAAACTTCTTTGCCCTTTTCATTGACAGTATGCCCTTTAATTACGCCCTGGTTGTCTGCCGGATAGGCTAAGCAAGGAACGCTGCTGAAAAGATTGTTGGTGGAAATATAAGGAGACTCGATCTTGTTGGCGCTGTTATCTAGGCCGTCCGGACCGCCGGGGCCGTCTTCACCGTTAAATTTAATGCGAAAGACCGATTTCTTTCCATTGGTACTAGTTAAAATAGCCCAAACGTTGCCGTCTTCTTCTTTAACTTCAAAGTCTTTAGTTTTTAGTGTAAATGGAGTAGAAGGAGCTGCTTTCCAAAGAATATCGTTTTGCAGGCGAGTTATGGCATACTGAGCTCCGGATTGGGCAGCCATAAGGGCATTTTCCTTGTCATAGAAATTCGTTGTCAGGCGAAAGCTACCTAGGTTGGAATATACAACTGAGCTTAAAAGCATAATGACTAGGACGACGGTTAGCATGGTCGTCACCAGCACGATGCCTTGCTTTTTTCTTTCCAGCATATCGTCTCTCCAAATTAACTAAATAGGGGGGCAACAGTTGGGAGTTTTAATTTATGGCTTCAAGTAAGACCTTGTTTTATTCGAGCTTTTGTTAGATACACTTCAAAAATTGGAATACATGGCGTACTTTAATTTTCTCTGAGCATTGGAGGCCATAAAAACATTCATGTAGTCGGCATCTAAAGTTAAACCTATAGTATTGGCTTCAATCGCGATATTGCCATGATCTTTATCTCCTCTGGGGACGCCTTGATCGGGATTTTGACCGTAAGCGACCATAGCTCCGCTAAGATTTAAAGTACTATTTTTACCAATAGCCACATTTATATTGCCCCAGGCGTAGACCATTCCAGAAATGTCTTGATCTGAGTAGCGCAACTTGCCATAGCGGGTAAGCAATTTGTCTAGTTGCTGTTGTTTGTAATCGCGGAAGTTATTGCTGACTACTTCATTATCGAGAAAGGTTTGAGCTTTTTTGACGTCGGCTCGACTATCGATAACGATTTTGTCGGTAGGGTTGGGAGCAGTTGTAGAAGCTTGGTAATAAACTTCCCAGCTTTCGGGGGTCTGATAGTGGCGCACAGCCGCTTCGATGTGATTTCCGGGAACTGCTTTGCCATTGTCCAGGGCTTTTTGCAAAGCTATGGCTTTAGTTGGATTTAAGCCGGGATCAGTCACTGCGGCAAGCTTTTCACCATTGGGCGGCGTAGGTTTATAATTAGTATATAAGTAATATTCCAAGTAGGCTTCGGCTTCTTGGTCGGTAATGGAGGCCGTGTCGCCATTTTTTTGGACTTGTTGAAGCAATTCGTTTACTCCTGAAGTAAACGAGCTGTTGTCAGTATCGTAGCCATAATAAGCCTGACGGCCGGCATTAAAGTTGACGTCTTTATTCTGCTCTTGAACCGCTTTGGTGGCGCTTTCTATGGGAAGAAAGGTGACATTATCTTTAGCGTAAACCGAAACCCCAATGCCCGGATCTGATTCTAAAATGCTGGGCCCTTGTAAAGAGATACTCTTTTGGGAAGTAATGGAGCCGCTGCCCAAGGTAGCCCCTTTTATAGTGATATTGCCGTCAGCGCTCAAGATAGGATCGCTGTCGGTAGGGGAGTTCTTTACAAAAGCTATGATCGGACGGGTAATTTGGCTGCAACTATCATCATAAATAATAGACAGGGATTTATCCCCTTCCACTTTGATATTCTCACTAATCGTAATGGTGGCTTTAGTCTTATCTACTTGAAAAGCTGTGCCGTAGCCATTTACCTCTTCACTTTTATTCTTTTTCTTTTTTTTGCCTTTATTGTTGAAGGGATCTTGCTCGTAACGGGTTAGGGTATAGCTATTGTTGTGATCATTTTTGCGCCAGATATAGACTCCGCCTTTTATAGTAGTATATTTTTGTCCTTCAGAGTTGGCTTTGGTAACGTCGTCCCATTTTATTTGGGCAATATCGCCACTATCCTTATCGGAGGCTTTAATAACGCTGTAATTAGAACCACTGACAGCGCCAGCCTTAGTTTCGGTACCATTTTTATAAAAATTACCGCTGACGATAGCTTGCCCTTCATCAAAAGAGATATTTTTGTAAGTTAGACTGAGATCTTTTAAGCTGCGCAATCTAGGAGCGGCGTTACCTTGGGCATTTTTAATCGTAATATTGGAAGCTTGGGCAGAAATTTTACCTCCGGCACCCAGTACTGAACTAGTGAAAGCGGCCTTGGGATCGAAAGTTAAGTAGACCTCTACCACGTTGTTGACGATATTGTTGCCCAGCCCTTTGGAATGGTCGAAATATTTTTGTAACTCGTTCATCTTGGTCAAATCCAGATCCCGTACCCCGGTACCGGAAAAACCCTCTACAATAAGGGCGCAAGTCGACTTGGGAAGTTCGTAGCTCTTGACATCGCCCACAGGCTTAAAATATTCCCTTTTATATTCGTCTTTACATTTTTGAGTGCGCAAGATGCCATTAGGAGGAGCTGTATAAACGGTGCGCAAAGCGCGACTGTAGAGATTGTTGACTGAGACGTAAGGCGAATGGATAATATAATTCTTGTCGGCAGTATTATCCATATTGTCGAAGCCCCCAGGGCCATCTTCGTAGTTGAATTTTATGCGAAAGAAGGAGCGACGCCCATTGGGAGTAATTAGCATACCCCAGACATTGCCGCTCTTTTCGATAATTTTGACGCCTCGAGCCGTAGAAGCTAACTGATAATCTTTATCGTCTCCTTGCCAAGCGATATTATTTTGCAACTTAGTTAAGGCATACTCTACACCCGATTGAGCGGCCATAATAGCTTCTTCGCGACCGTAGAAAGTAGAAGTAAGGCGCATGTTACCGAAATTAGAGTAGACCACAGAGCTAAGCAGCATGATAACTAAGACTACTGTTAGCATAGTGGTAATTAGGACTATACCTTGCTTATATCTATTGCGCATAAGTCGTTACCTCTCTATTCGGGTTAGAATAAGTGGCGAGGTGGGGAAAGTGTACGGCCGAAGTGGGGCTTCGAGTGTAAACAGACACCCATTTCATTAAACTTGTTTTAGATAAAATATTCAAGTTCTAAAGTGTTAAAAAATAAGGCCCGAGCCCTTCAAAGGGGCTCAGTCCTCAGCTATTGGGGGGAGTTGTTGGGGGGAGTGGCTTTAGAAGCTAGAGAACATCACTTGTTTTATTTTACGCTTGGAATTGGCCGAGAGGAAGACTCCCATATAGTCTGGATCTAAGGTCATACCGATAGTGCCGGCATTGATCTTTATTTCTCCCTTATTATTTTCACCTGGATCCTTCTGGGGATCGCCTCCGTAAGCCACCATGGCTCCAGTTAAATTGAGGGTGCTATTACTACCTATATCGGCATTGATATTGCCCCAAGCGTAAATAACGCCGGAAATATC
>CAKUDB010000025.1 GCA_934644775.1 uncultured bacterium
TCGCTTTGCTATAGGCTAAACTCCGCTACAAATATCACAGAAACGGAGACTTTCCCAGTTTGTCGGTTCGTCCAAGGTTTCCGGCCGAAATTGCCGGCGTCTGCTTCGCCTAGCGGCTACGCAGCCATACCGGCAATGGGCCGAAACCAAGGACTACACCAAGTTCGTTTGTGTTAGACTTAACGCCTACGCCTTTTTGCTGGCGTGACATAGTTGCACTCGTCACGCCCTACTTTTGGGCTATGGCTCGTTCATTTCATAGTTAGCAGACAGTTTGTTACCAAGCCAGTGCCGCGCATTTTTTGGGCCAACAGGCGGAAGCGATGGCTCTGGAAGGCGAAGAACGTTGATTTGCGCTAATGACGGGCCTACACTATCGGCGTCTCTACATAACAAATCTACATAACAAACAATGCGCTACCCTGCTGTTGGCAGAGCGCTTTTAACAGGCGAGTTTTATAGGTAGGACATACTCTATGTGAAAATTCTTTTTAATCAAATAAAAAAACTCACCTTGGCCAAAAATGCGTCGGTGAGTTTTTCTTGTGTGGTGGAGGTGGCGGGAATCGAACCCGCGTCCGAAGAGGCCTCCACGACAGCCTCTACGAGTGTAGCCTAGGCTTTAATCTCGGCTTACCCAGCTCCCCTGGGCCAGATCTTGGCAAGCCATACCCTCTGGTGTTTCCCCTATGCAGCCGAGAGACTAGCGGCAAATGGGTAGACGGCGTGGTTCACGCCCGGTACACCTCCGCCGACGAAGGTGAGCGGACGCACCGCACTAGGCGGCGAGAGCCAAATTATCTTCGGCAGTTAATGTTTGAAAGTTTCGACTTTTTTACGAGCTTTCGACAACTCGACTCGCAACTATCGGCAAAGCATCTCCCCGTCGAAACCGGGACACCCCCGAATTTTTAAGGAAAGCTGTTGCTCGACTCGTCGGCGGAACCTTCACCGAAAAGCACAACAACTCTTTGCCTCCAAGCCAATGTTGATTTTAACACGTCAAAACAATAAACGTCAAGACGAATCTAGCCGGAACTCCTCCCCCTCTTTGGTAGGGGATAAAGGCCAACGTAGCGAAGCGGCCTCGCGCTAATATCGTGAATTACCCAGAATATACCTATGGAGGGAACCGCGCTAGTTACAGTTTTTCCCCAAACTGTACTGACCTTCTCGTAGAAACGGGAAGTTATCGCCTCTGTAGGTATTTTAAGTACATTCGCGAGCAAAAAACAATGTATAATGGAGGCCTGCCGTTGTTTGGCAGAATGTCTATTGATACATACTTAAAAGAAGGAAGAAAATGACTAATAAGTACGTAGAAGAAGTCGAGCAAGCTTACACTATGATGACAGTCATGGAGGAAGCTCAGCGCTGCCTGCTTTGCCATGACGCCCCTTGTTCTAAGTCTTGTCCGGCCGGGACCGATCCTGCCCGCTTCATTCGCAGCGTCCGTTTCAGGAACTTTAAAGGTGCTGCCGAAACTATTCGTGAAAACAACGTTCTGGGCTCCGTCTGCGCCCGTGTCTGCCCCACTGAGAGATATTGCCAGAAAGGCTGTTCCAGATGTGGTATCGATCGTCCCATCGATATTGGCGGCATCCAAAGATTCGTCACCGATTTCGAGAGCCAAGTAGGTATGCAAATTCTCGAAAAAGGCCAGCCCAACGGCAAAAAGATCGCCATTATTGGCAGTGGCCCAGCCGGCCTTCAGGCTGCCGCTTCCCTCCTTCGCTTGGGTTATGCCGTTGATATTTACGAAAAGAACGAAAAAGCCGGCGGTTATCTGCGCTACGGTATTCCCGAATATCGTCTTCCCAACGCTGTAGTCGATCACGAAATTTCCCTTATTGAAAAATTAGGAGCCAATTTCAAACTTAATACTAAAGTCGGTACCGACATTACTTTAGAACAACTCAAAGCCGATCACGACGCCGTTTTGGTGGCTATTGGCTCGAGCGAAGCCAAAATGCTTCCTATGTTCGAAGGCAACGACTGTGTAGAAACTGCTATTTCTTTCTTAGCCCGCACCAAAGAGAATAAGGGGCAAGTAGAAGTTCCTCAGAACGTATTAGTTATCGGTGGCGGCGACGTAGCTATGGACGTTGTCACTACTCTCAAGATGCTCGGCGTAAAGAACGTTACCGACGTCGTTTACGAAGAGTTCTCCGAATTTTTGGCCTCCCAAAAAGAGCTGCGCGGCGCTCAAGCTTTAGGCGTAACTATTATCGACGGTTATATTCCTGAAAAGGCCGATGGGCACAGCGTAACTTTCAAGCATCGTCACATTAACAGCCAGATCAATATTGAAGTTGACAAGATCATTTTGGCTATCGGTCAAAAGGTCAATGCCGAGAACTTGGGGCTCAACATTGTTAAGAACGAAGTCGACTTCGATGGTTATAAATCTGCTGACGAAAAAGTATTTGTAGCCGGCGACATCGCTCAAGGCGACAAAACTGTTGTATGGGCCGTTAAGAAGGGCAAAGAAGCTGCCCAGGCCATTCACGAAAGCTTGGGAGGCAATAAGTAAATGATCAATAAAGATTTATCCGTTGAGTTTCTGGGAGTTCGCTTCGAAAATCCTTTCTGCTTATCTTCTTCTCCTGTGGGCAATTGCTACGACATGTGCAAAAAAGCTTACGACTGCGGTTGGGGTGGCGTCGTTTTCAAGACTATCGGCCCGAAGCACTTCCTTATCGATGAAGTGTCCCCCCGTTTCGACGCTTTAACTAAAGAAGCCACTCCTTTCGTAGGCTTCAAAAATATGGAGCAAATCGCCGAGCACAGCTTGGAAGAAAATTTAGCCGACTTGCGCAGACTCAAAGCTGAGTATCCCAACCGCGTTTTAATCGCTTCTATTATGGGTACCAACGAAGAAGACTGGACAGAGTTGGCCCGTTTGGTAGAAGAAGCCGGTGCCGACATGATTGAGATGAACCTCTCCTGTCCGCAGATGACTTCCCACGCTATGGGCTCCGACGTAGGCACCAATCCTGAACTGTGCAAAAAATACTGCGCTGCTGTAAAGCGCGGTTCCCAATTGCCTATGATGGCCAAAATGACTCCCAATATTACTGATATGGTTCCCGTAGCCAAAGCTTGCTTAGAAGGCGGCGCTGACGGTATTGCCACTATCAATACTATTAAGTCAGTCACTCATGTCGATTTGGATCGCAAGGTTGGTTTGCCTATTGTCAATGGCAAGTCCTCTATCTCCGGTTACTCTGGTAAAGCCGTCAAGCCCGTAGCTTTGCGCTTCCTCCAGCAACTTCGCAGTGCCGAAGGCCTCCACGATCTGCCTATTTCTGGTATTGGCGGTATCGAAACTTGGGAAGATGCTGCCGAGTTTATCCTCTTAGGGGCTACTACTTTACAAGTGACTACTGCCATTATGCAATACGGCTACCGTATCGTAGAAGATATGAAAAATGGTCTTATGCACTATATGGAAGAGCAAGGCGTCGACAGTCTCCATCAGTTGATCGGTTTAGCTAATGCCAATATCATTCCCGCTGAAGAGCTCGACCGCGACTATATCGTCTATCCCGAAATTGACGAAGATAAGTGTATTGGCTGCGGCCGCTGCTACATCTCTTGCTACGACGGCGCTCACCAGGCTATGGTCTGGAATGAAGAGACCCGCAAACCTTCTTGCGACAAAGAGAAGTGTGTAGGTTGCCACCTGTGCGCTTTGGTTTGCCCCGTTAAAGCTATCGGTAAAGGCGAAATTGTCCTTAAGCCCGGACGCACCGGTTGCGCCGCCGACAAGAAAGTATAGACTTTCTCTCAAGATTCTGCCTAGTTTGAGCTGATCTTGTAGGTAAAAAGACAGACTTTGGTGAAAGAGAGCCGAGGTCTGTCTTTTTTCTTTGGTTAGAGCCAACTCTTTTTCAATGCTCAAAGACTTTGAAAGGAGCCCAAAAAGATGAAAGTAGTTATTGTCGGCGGCGTGGCTGGAGGAGCTTCGGCTGCAGCCCGGCTGCGCAGATTAAACGAAAAAGCTCAAATTACTATATTTGAGCGCTCGGCCTTCGTCTCTTATGCCAATTGCGGTTTGCCTTACTATTTAGGCGGAGTTATCGAAGACCCAGCTGATTTAACGGTACAAACACCAGATAGTTTAAAGCGACGCTTTAATATCGAGGTAAAAACAGAACACGAAGTAACTAAAATCGATCGCCATAACAAGACTGTAACGGTTCACGACTTAAGTAACGATATTTTCTTTACTGAGAATTATGATAAGCTGCTACTAGCTCCCGGAGCTACACCTATTAGACCCAACATTCCCGGATTGCCCCCTACCTCCCAATTAAATAGAGCCAATATCTATACTTTACGCACGGTAGAAGATACTTTACGCCTAAAAAACAAGATAGACCAAGAACAAGTCAAGTCGGCAATTATCGTAGGCGGCGGCTTTATTGGCGTAGAAGTAGCAGAGAATTTACTTAAAACCGGGCTCAAAGTTACGCTTATCGAGCGAAGCGACCATATAATAGCTCCATTAGATCGCGATATGGCCGTCTTTTTGCATTCCCACCTTCGCAAGCAAGGACTCAATTTGCTACTTAAGGCCAACGTAGTAGGATTCAAAATAGTCGATTCAACTGTCCAAGTCGAGTTGGAAGATCAAAAAAGCGTATCAGCCGATTTGGTACTTTTAGCTATAGGGGTAGCCCCGGAATCTACTTTAGCCCAAGCATCCGGTTTAGAATTAGGGCCGCGCCAGAGTATCTTAGTCAATAAGCATATGCAAACGTCCGATCCCGATATTTATGCTGTAGGCGACGCAGTCTCTATTACTAATTGTATTACCAAACAAAAAGCTGTCGTAGCTTTAGCCGGGCCAGCCAATAAACAAGGGCGCATTGCCGCTGACAATATAGCCGGTTTAGACAGTATTTACCAAGGCTCGGTAGGAACAGCTATTTTGCAAGTTTTTCAAATGAGCGCCGCCTTTACCGGCTTAAATGAACAAGCAGCCCAAAATGCAGGTATAAAATACCAAAAAGTTACTATTTCCCCAGCTTCCCACGCTTCCTACTACCCCGGTGGCAGCGTTATGACTATGAAGCTCTTGTGGGCCACAGAAAATAACCAAATAATCGGTGCCCAGATCGTTGGATTTGACGGCGTGGACAAACGCTTAGACGTAATAGCTACGGCTATGCAAGCTGGCTTAACAGCTACACAATTAAAAGAACTCGACTTAGCCTACGCCCCGCCCTATTCTTCAGCTAAAGATCCGGTCAATATGCTTGGCTTTGTAGCCGAGAATGTAATGAGCCATAAAGTCAAACTCTTCTTTTACGAAGATTTGGCTTCTTTACCCCAAGATGGCAGCGTTACTAGGCTAGATACGCGCACAAATAGAGAATACCAAGCAGGTTTTGCTCCCGGTTTTACTACCCATATTCCTCTCGACGAACTTAGAGAGCGCCTCAACGAACTAGATAGAAATAAAACAATTTACGTTATGTGTCAATCTGGTTTGCGCAGTTATATAGCTTGTCGCATCCTAGCTCAGGAAGGTTTTCAGGCTCTCAGTTTTGCTGGCGGCTACCGTTTTTACAAAAGTGTCAGCCAAGAAGACTTCGCAGAAAGGTGCTCAACCGACTGCGGCCTCAAGTAATTGCCAGAAAGCCCTCCCAACCTTATCGATTATAACTAAGCTAATCTAAGCTTTCTACGGTAATATTTTTATTAGTGTAGATACAAATATCAGCAGCAATATTTATAGCTTTGGCAGCTATCTCTTCAGCTTCCAAGTCGGTATTTTCCAAAAGAGCCCGAGCCGCTGCTATAGCGTAAGCTGAGCCTGAACCTATAGCAGTAACATCATAATCGGGCTCTAAAACATCGCCATTGCCAGAAATAATCAGCATATTTTCCCGATCGGCCACAATCATCATCGCTTCCAATTTGCGAAGCACTTTATCGGTGCGCCAATCGCGAGCTAATTCCACAGCGGCTCGACAGACATTACCTGAATAGGCTTCCAATTTAGCTTCAAACTTCTCAAATAAGGTCATACCATCGGCCGCCGAGCCGGCAAAGCCCCCCAAAACCTTGCCCTCAGCCATACGGCGCACTTTTCTAGCCTTATTTTTCATAATGGTATTTTGCAAAGTAACTTGGCCATCACCAGCTATAGATACCTTGCCATGACGACGCACACATACTATAGTAGTGGCTTTCATATCCATAATTGTTCCTTTTTTGTTGCTTAAATGGTAGCGACTAAAGCTTTTCGATGTGAATTAAAGGCAGCAAAGCTTTAACTCTTGCCAAGGAGAATACAGCAGGCAAGGAGGTCTCGGCGTTAGCGGCACCACAAGCGCTGGCCCAACGCAAAGCCTCCGGCAAGGGTAAATGTCTGCTGCAATGTAGGCTCAACCCAGCACTAAAAGAATCGCCGCTCCCTACAGAACTGACCACGTTGTCTACTGAGTAAGAACAGCGCCAGACTCCCTGACCATTGAGAGCTAGAGCCCCGCTCTCTCCCATAGTTACACAAACTAAGGCGGCTCCGCGCTCGAAAACACACCTGGCCGCCTCGATAACCTCTCCCAAAGTCGAGACCGGCTTCTCCAAAGCCTCACCAAGTTCGTCACTATTAACCTTTACGGCCAACCCCTGAGGAGCGGCGATAATTGCTTTTAAGGTTTCACCGGGAGTATCTACCAAAGTTTGGCCTACTTGCTGAGCTAAACTTATACATAGTTGCCTATAGTCTTGAGCTTCGACTCCGGGAGGAACGCTACCAGCCAAAATGGCTGCCTGGCTCCGCCTACCTTGCTCGAGAATAAAGGCCACTAATTCTTGCCAGTGAGCCTTACTTAGTGTCGGGCCAGGCTCGTTTATGACAGTCGAGTCGCCATGGCTATGGCGCAACAGATGGCTCATCTTAGTTTCTAAATCAGCAAACTTAAGCCAAGAAGCGGCAATATCTTCTTGGGCGATCAGGCGTTGCAAAAGCTGACCGGAAGAACCGCCCAAGAAACCAGATACTAAGTAAGGCTCTCCCAGAGTCTTACTGGCTCTGCCTACGTTGAGCCCCTTGCCACCTGCACTAATATGTAAACTAGTGGCCCGATGGACTTGGTGAGGAACTAATACGGGAACTCCGATAGTTCTGTCAACTGTAGGATTTGTCGATACAATTAGGATCACCGCAGTTTACCAGCCGCCTTCTGCACCGCCCCAAGAGCCGCTACCTGAGGAACTGCCGGAACTACCAGAAGAAGATCCGCCTGAAGATCCACCAGAAGAAGAAGAAGAACTGCTTCCACCAGAAGAATAGCTGCCGGAAGAGCCGCCACCATTATAGTAAGCGTCACCACTCCCATAACTGCTGCCACCGTAACCTCCGGGGTTATAATTGCTCGAAGAAGAACTAGAGGGAGCTTCCTCCTCATAGACATAAGTAGGCTGCCTCTTAGGCTCGGGAGCTTTCTCCAATTGGAGATCTACTCGGTTATTATCGCCGGGTTTCATAGTCAACTTAGAAGCACCGTCCTTATAACCGCTGCGCTTACAAGTGATTTTATATTGTTGGCCAGTTACTAAACCGCTATTTAAAGTTAAGCTTCCGCCAGCATCAGCTTTGCCTACAGATCTACCGTTAAGATAAACGGCCGCATTGGCAGTCGTGAAAATTCTTAAAGTAGGAGTTAAGTTCATATTGAGCACAACTTCTGCATCCGGCTTATTGGCGGTAACTTTTACATCTTTCTTAGCCGGACTATGTAAATTGGAACTAGCTTTTACTGTATAGGTTTTACCTAAGTCGATCTCAAATTCGGCTGACTGTCCACCCGCAATCTTCTTAGAAGTAAGCTTCTTACCATTTTGCATCAGAACTACGGTTAAAGAACTCTGAGAGAAGCGCTCCCCTTTGGGAGTAACACGTACAGTACCCTTATTGCGACTTAAGGTAATTTGTAAATCTTTGTCCCCTTCGCTAGGATCGATAGTAACTTTTTCTTGATGCTTCAAGAAACCAGGGGCGGTAACGGTAACTTCCAAAGGCTCTTCGGTAGGTACTTCGAACCTAGCCAAGCCTCCGGCCGCCAGCATCTCACCATTTTTAAGTAATTGACCATTACAAGTTACTTTTACTTTAGGCTGAGAAGGAAGCTTTTCATTAGTAATATGGACAGTCAATCCGGTCGGCGCTCCAACCATATCGACTTGCAAATCTTTAATGGGGGCTTCCGAGCTGAGATTGAGTTTAGTGTCGTGATCTTTGAAACCATCGGCCGATACTCTGACGACTAACTCTTTATTTAAAGGTATGCGCAAGGTCAACTTACCGTCGACAACATCTTCAGTTTTTATGACATTGTCTTGCATAACTAAAGAGACTTTAGCTTGAGGAGTATTGTTTACTACTATTCTTACTTGCCCCTTGGGGAAGAAGAAATAGTAGTAGCCACCTCCGCCAAGTAAGGCGACAACGATTATAGCAATAAGAATGCCCATAAAATTGCTACCGCTGCCTTGGGGTTGCAATTGTTTGGCAATACGCACCGTTCCGGGGCCGTCAGTCAAGGAAGGACGCTTAGGAGTAGCGCCGGGAGGGAAACTTGGAGGGGCATTGGGATTGATGACCGCATCGCCCATAGCACCGCCACTGCGCAAACTAGCAATATCGTTTTCTTCCGGTTGAGCTGATACGAAGGGACTAGTTTGAATAGGCTCACCTAAACCGGATTGCTCGCGATCTTCTACGAAAAGTTGCTGGGAACCGACGCTACTATGTTTAGCCTTTTGACTCTGACTGCGACTGCTGGGAAAGCCCATAGGACGAATAGATCCTGAAGGTTGCTCACTAGCTAAATCTTGAGCCGCAGCATCGAAGCGACTGCCACTAAGAGGAACTGGTACAGGCTGAGGATCGTTAGGATCAAAGCCCATACTCGTATTACTCAAGCTGCTGCCAAAATCTCCAGATTTTTTTCCAAAATCGTTAGTTCTATCCATAGGAGGCACAGGCTGCTCAGGATAGCCACCTGGCCCAGGATAAGCCTCTTGCTGAGGAGGATAATCTTCTTGGGGATAGGTGCCCATCTCAGGATAAGCCCCCTGCTGGGGAGGATAACCTTCTTGGGGATAGGTGCCCATCTCGGGATAAGCCCCCTGCTGGGGAGGATAATTCTCTTGAGGATAGGTGCCCATCTCGGGATAAGCCCCCTGCTGGGGAGGATAATTCTCTTGAGGATAGGTGCCCATCTCAGGGTAAGCTCCCTGTTGGGAAGGATACTGATTATCCTCGTAAGGATGTTGAGCCTGAGGTTGAGCAGGAGCTTGACTACGCCTAGACTGACGAGCGCCCACTGAAGTAGGACGTGAAGGTCTAGCTGGGGGGGCTGCTGGAACTGGCTGACGTCCACTCGGAGGCTGAGGAGGAGCTTGAGGAGTTTGGGGAGCAGCCGGTTCTACAGGCTCTCCTGAAAGGGGAGCATTGCCAGAAGCATAAACTGAAGAGCGAGAAAGATTGCTAGGACGCGGATCACGCCCCCCACCTTGTTCACCTTCACGCGGATTAAATTCCAAATTAAGCAAGCGTTTTTCGGCATCTTGAACCGATGCTTCCATATCGGAAGAGACATTTTGCTTGCGCATTAGCATTCCTAAAGTTCCACCGGCAGTTTTTGAGCGTAACAAACGCATATCTCCGCCAGAAGAAGTTTGTGAACCGGAGAAGGCGCTGCCAGAATCGCCGCGTCTCTCCTGCGATTGGAAAGGATTATCGCCTAAAGGTGCCATATCAGAAACTCCATTTTTGTCAGATTCAAGGCCAACTTCGATCTCTTCGATAAAATCTTCGGCAGAGCAATCGCGCTCGATAGGATCGGAGATCATTAAACGAGCTACTAAGGTTTCTAGCCAAATAGGCGCTTTGGGCAAATGGGCCCTTAAACGCGGCATCTGAGGCAAAGCCGCCCCCGGAGTAGAAACTAATCCTGGAGACGGACGCTCGCCAGTCACCATATAGTAGAGGGCTGCTCCTAAAGAGAAAAGATCGGATTGAGAGTCTGGAGCAGAGTCGGAAGATAATTCAGGAGCGATAAAACCTAAGCGCTTAGGATCATTTTTTAATCCACTATTGTGAACAAATAACGCTCTGGAAGTTCCAAAATCAGTGATAACTACTCTGCCTGTTTGTTTTTCGATAATTATGTTGCCAGGATGCAAACAACCGTGGAAAATACCTTGTTTGTGAGCAAAGCTTAAACCTTTGGCCGCTTCTTGCATAATCCGGCAGGCATGATCTATATCAAACTTTTTATAATGTTCTATTAAGGTCTGCAAAGCTACGCCGTCGATAAACTCTGAAGCGATAAAATGATAGCTTAAGTCTTCTCCTAAGTCGTATACTTTAGCTATGTTGGCATGTTCGAGAGATGAAGAAACGACCACAGAGCGTTGTAAATCGGTGATTACGTTTCCATCTGAACCGAGAGAGGCATTGAGAACTTTTAAAGCTACTCTCTTATGGGTATTTTTATTAGTCGCTTGGTAGACTACAGCAGAAGGGCCTTTGCCTACCTCTTCGATGATTTCATAGACGCCGATATTTGATGGAGCCACAATAATACTCTGCCTCTACTATTTTTTCTCTCTATTGGTATTTTTAGCCAGCATTAACCAAAAAAACGCCTTAAATAACTCGCTTCTCATTTATGTATCCCTGCGGACAATAAAAAAGAACGCCCTTAGTATTTGTTTTTGAGAGGTTTACTCCCTGCTTGAAAGAGATGTTCCTTTTATCTTTCACTGATAAATAGATTAGGATAAACCTGCGGCAGGGCCCCTTTACTAAGGGCAAGAACCTCCCGCCCTTATATAAAAAATGGATCGTTAAGTTAGTGAAAATAGACGACAATGCGTTTCGAATTATGAGGCGTTCTCTTACCAACTACAACGCCTTGGCGGCGGAGTGCCTTTATGCTTTGGCTGTCGGCTTTATAACGGCTTTAGCAGCTATTTGCTTTAATTTTATGATCAAAAGCGTTCAGCAAATTTCAGACTGGGCCCTACCGGAAACTTGGTGGGCCATTCCGCTGTCTATTTCTACGGGCGGTTTACTTACCGGATTATTTTTGTGGTGGCGATCCCAAGATTTGAATCCTGGAGGGGTTTCGGGAGTAATTACCAGCGTCTTTGCCCAACATGGCCTTATTCACGGTCGGGTAGCCCTAATTCGTATGGTATCGGCCGCCTTAACTATAGGCAGCGGCGGCTCAGCCGGACGAGAAGGGCCTATCGTCCAAATTGGGGCCTCTTTAGGCTCTAAGTTTGCCCAGCTTTTGAAACTGTCTGAGCATAATACGGTTATATTGTTGGCTTGCGGGGTGGCAGCGGGTATTTCTTCAGCTTTTAATGCTCCTATTGCCGGCGTTTTTTTTGCTTTAGAAATTATCTTGGCCCGTTTTACCTATCACTCTTTCGGTTTAATTGTGCTTAGCTCCGTAACTTCTTGTGTGGCTACCCGGTTGTTAGTCGGAGATTTGGCTGAGTTCTCGGTGCCGATCTATGTACTACAGAGCTCTTGGGAGATGATCCTTTGTTTGGGACTAGGCCTAATTTCAGCTTTGATAGGAGTAGCTTTTACCCATTCGCTAGCTATAAGTGAAAATATTTTCGGCAAAGTAAAATGTCCAGTGTGGTTTAGGCCGGCTGTGGGTGGTTTGTTGTGCGGCATAATCGCCATTTTTTATCCCCAAATTATGGCCGGCGGTTACGATATTATGAATGAAGCTATGAATGGCCATTTAGCCATTACTTTAATGTTAGCTCTAGTCGTAGCCAAAATAATAGGTACAGCGTTAATCTTGGGCTCCGGTGGGGCTGGAGGCGATCTGGCTCCTTCACTTTTTATAGGATGTATGTTGGGAGGAGTTTACGGAGGGGCTGTCAATTTTCTTTTCCCTGAGAATACAGTTGGGGTGGGCGCTTACGCTCTTGTGGGCATGGCCACCGTCTTTGCGGCAGCCGCTCGAGCCCCACTTACCGCAGTCTTTATGATCTTTGAAACTACTACCAATTACTACATGCTTATGCCCGTCTTGGCCGCTTCGGTAGTGGCCACCCTTTTCGCTTCCGTATTAGATAAAGAATCACTTTATACGTTAAAGTTAAGCCGTAGCGTTTTGGACTTGCAGCAAGGAAGTGAAGCTTTAACTAGTCCGCTGGAAAAGATCGACGTAGCCGAAGTAATGAGACCCAATTTTACCTCTATAAGTCCAACAACTTCTGTCCATGAGGCCATTGCCAAGTTAAAAGAAACTGGCTATACCCTATTAGCCGTTATAGATAAAAATGGCAATTTTTGCGGCCAGATCGATCGCCGCGATATTATCTATTGGCGAATGCGACGCAGTAGCCACAGTACAAAATCGACTTGCGTTAAAGAAATTATGCGTACAGACGTTGAGTTTTTGACTCCTCACGATTCTTTGGCCGCTGCTGTACATCTTATGTGCCGCTGCCGCTGTGGGTGTTTACCAGTTTTGGAATCTTCACATTCACGCAAGTTGGTAGCCATGTTAGATCGCAACGAAATTTTCCAAGCTTTTGTACAAAAGCAAGGGGATCAGGCTATGGAATCATAAAAGGGCCCTTCTTGGCCAACCTTTTTGGTCTGCCTTAAGGGGCAGACTAGTAGGTAGTAGGCCAAGAAGAGCCCCACTTTTCACATTAGCAACACTTAAAAGGCCTAGGCCCGCAGTGAGCTGTTAAATAGTCAGGTAAATAGCCACAATTTAAGAAGCGCTAGCCCTTGGAGTCAAGCCATTTTGACTATCGTTAATATTATTTTCGGTCAACTCTTGATTGGGCCCACCATTACTATTAGGAGCTGAGGTAGAGGGATTAAGCATAAAGCTATGCTTATAGCCATATCCCAGATAGATAATTGTACCGATTACCATCCAAACTAAGAAGCGAATCCAAGTCATAGAAGGCATACCAGCTACTAAATAGAGACAGCAAAGAATACCGCCAATAGGAACCCAAGGGACTAAGGGAGTGCGGAAAGGACGCTCCAAGTCGGGACGCTGGCGGCGCATAATAATTACGCCCAAACAGACTAATATAAAAGCGAATAAAGTGCCTATATTGCACAATTCAATCACAATACTTAAATCCATAAAACCGGCGCACAAAGCTACCACAATAGTAGTACCCCAAGTAGTAATATGGGGAGTGCGGAACTTTTTATGGACTCTAGCAAAGAACTTAGGGATCAAACCGTCGCGAGCCATAACGAAAAAGATACGCGGCTGAGCTACTTGGAAGACTAACAATACGGCGGTCATGGCAATAACGGCTCCAATAGCGATAACAGCCGACACTTTAGGCATATTTATAGCGGCAAAAGCGGTAGCCATAGGCTCGGCAGTTCCTAATTGGGTGTAGGGAATCATACCAGTTAAGACAGCGGCTACAGCTATATATAAGAAAGTGCTAATAGCCAAAGTAATCACCATACCTAAAGGCAAGTCGCGACCTGGATTTTTAGTTTCTTCAGCTAAAGTAGTAATAGCGTCGAAACCTATATAAGCAAAAAAGACCAAAGCGGCACCAGCTTGAATACCGGCCCAACCATTGGGAGCAAAGGGCGTCCAGTTGCCAGGATGGACATAAACAGCACCTAAAGCAATAACACCTAAAATAATCAGAATCTTAAAGACGACTAAAAAGTCGTTTAAACTAGCCGAACACTTAATACCACGTACAATAATACAAGTTAGTAAAACTACAATGGCAATAGCGGGCAAATTACACATAATGGGAATGCCCAAAAGATGAGGAGCACTAGCTATAGCTTCTGGAGAAGCGGTAAAGTAACTGTCGGCCAACCAAGCTGGAAAATGGATACCAAATCCTTTCAAAATAGACAGGAAATAACCCGACCAGGAAATGGCCACGGCGATATTGCCTACTGCATATTCCAAAATTAGGTTCCAACCCAAGATCCAGGCTACATATTCGCCTAAACTGGCATAAGCATAAGTGTAAGCACTGCCAGCAGTGGGAATAACCGAAGCAAATTCGGCGTAACAAAGTACACACAATAGACAAGCGATAGAAACTACTAAAAAAGAGATCATTACTGCGGGGCCTGCAGCTACATAATCTCTACTTCCAGCAGCGGCTAAACCTGTAGTTACAAAAATACCCGAACCTATGACGGCTCCTACTCCAAAAGCGACTAAATCTTTAAGTTTAAGATCGCGTTTTAAAGCTTCACTCTGCTCAGAGCCGGCCTCAACTTTAAGCTGTTCAACGCTCTTAACTTGAAAGATCCGCTTTAAAAGCGCCAATAGACGTTCTAACATTATAAAAAAAACGGCCCTCTCTAACTAAAAAATAAAGAAAATTACAGCCGAAACAGCTTCTAATTAACTTTTGCTGGTACCTTGCTTATACGACCCAATATGTCGATATTGCCATTCTATTTTCGGCTATTTTCAGCCTTTATGCACAATGTTTATTATTGGATACGTATAAAAAGCAAGGTGGAAAATTCCGCTTGTCTCAGCCAATGTCAATCAATTGTTCAAAGTAACTATAGTAGCTCCGATACCTCCTTCGGTAGCTTTGCCCATACGATATGAAGCTATAGAGGGGTGATTTTTAATATAGTCGATAACAGCTTTACGCAAAGTACCCGTACCTTTACCGTGAATAATCTCTAGCTGGCGTACCCCGCTCATAAAAGCGTCGTCAATTTTGGCTCCCAGCTCCCAAAGGGCTTCATCAACATTTTTACCGTGTAAATCGATACGACTAGAAAGCATAGTCATAGAGCCGCCCCTAGGAATAGAGCCTACTTCACTCTTCTCTGGAGCCAAGACTTGCAGATCTTCCTTTTTGACTTTTATACGGATAACTCCGATTTGCACCTCTGCCTTTTTGTCAGAGAGAGAAAGTACTGTACCGTCCTGGCCATAGCGAGGGACAAAGACGTGGGAGCCAACTTCTAGCGGCAAATTGACGCCCTTAATCTCTTCTTCTGGCTGCTGTTCCTCTTCTTCGGAAGCAAAGCCCTCTAGCCCCAGTTCGTCGGCCAACTTAGCCCCTATAGCCCGGCTTTCGCTTACAGCCGCCTGGGGATCAGCCCAAAAGCTTACTTCTAAAGCTTGAGTAGCCGTATTTTTAAGCCGCTCTTTTAATTGGCTGTGTCCAGATATTTTAGGTGCCTTACCTTTTAAACTATTGGCTTGACCACTAATACTATCTAGATCGCCTTCCACATTTTGGGCCTGTTCTCTGATATATTGATCGAGTTTATCTAAACGCGAATAGGTATTTTCCGCCTTGTCCGGCGTTTCTGAAACGGCATAATTCCCAATATCTTCCTGAGCTACTTCCAATTGTAAAGTGCCCTCTTCTACCTTATCGCTATGCTGAATCTCGGGAGAGGCAGGCGCAATTTCTACTTGAGAGGGCCTCCCTTTTCGCCCTTGGCGATAATTGACAGCTTCATGCAAGGCTTGAGCCAAAGCTTGGGAAGCCACAGGATTAAGTTCAACTAACTCTTCTAAAGCTTCAAATTCGACTAGAGCTCGACTAAGTTCGGCGGCCGCTCGGCGCAATTCCACGATAGACTGGCGGCGTACATTGCCCAATTGGGCTAAATGGCGGCGTACACTGCCAGTAAGTCCACGCAAATGGCGACGCGAAGATTCGACTAGTTCTTCCGTTTGAGAAGTAGCTTGGGCTATCATCTCCGCACACTCGCGCTGGGCATTTTCCACTTTTTGCTCGTAAGCCGAACGCAAACGGCCTACCTGAGCCAGTTGATCGCGCAGCCGCTTAGCTAAACGCTCGTTGACCTCACGCTCTTTATCAAGCTCACCCAACAGACCGTTAATTTGAGCGGTATTTCCCCCTAAAAGTTCGACGGCTCGCCGCTCAATTGACGCAGGCAACCCTAAGCGGCTGGCAATTTTTAAAGCGTTGGAGCGGCCGGGAATGCCCATAATTACCCGGAAGGTCGGCGCTAAAGTATCGCTGTCAAATTCTACAGCCGCATTGGTCATGCCCTCACGCTCGGAAGCGAAGTTCTTCAGCTCAGAAAGATGGGTAGTAACTACGGTAACGGCCCCCTGGCTGTGGAAGTATTCCAGCACAGCTTCAGCTAAAGCGCCTCCTTCAGTAGGATCGGTACCCGCTCCCAGCTCATCGAGCAAAAGTAAAGTACGTTTATGGGCGTGAGGTATCATACGCAAAACTTGGTTGATATGTGCAGAAAAAGTAGATAGATTTTGCATAATGCTCTGCTCATCACCTATATCTGCCCAAATTTGCTCAAAGAAGGGGATACGACTGGAACTATCAGCTGGAATAGGTAGACCGGAAACGGCCATCATTACCATTAGGCCAATAGTCTTTAAGGCTACAGTTTTACCTCCAGTATTAGGGCCAGTAATAATTAGGGTGCGGTTATCTTCTAAATCAAAAGTCATGGGCACCACTTTATCGCCCAACCGCTCGATAAGCAAAGGATGGCGCGCCGCCCCAATAAGCAAAAATGTTTCCTCTTTTACTTCAGGCAAAGAAGAATCGGAATGGACAGCATATTTAGCAATAGCTTGCAAAGCTTCCAACCAAGCCAATTCTTCCAAGCTATCGGCAAGTTCACGTCCGTTGGCCCCCACCAACTCAGTTAAGCTTTGCAAAATACGCTCAATTTCAGCCTTTTCCGCCAAAGCTTTGGTACGACTGAGGTTGCTCAACTCAACTACAGCCAAAGGCTCCATAAAAAGAGTGGCCCCGCTAGCCGATTGGTCGATAATAATACCGGGGAAATGGCCGCGATATTCGGCCTTAATGGGAATAACCTGACGGCCAAAACGTGTTGAAATAACTGGATCTTGGATCATGCGCGTATATTCAGAATTGCGCAAAAAATCGTGTAAACGCTCTTCTACACTGGTTCTGGCGGCGGCCAATTCCTGACGCAAGCGGGCCAAATTGGGTGTAGCCTGGGGAGACAACTCACCCTCGGGAGTAATGGCCCGAGCCACTTGTTTTTCAATATCGCGAAATTGTCCCAACCGCAGAGCCTTGTCACTTAGGAGGGGGTAATCTTGGCTGCGGGAGCGCAAAAAGGTGCCCACCTGACGCGAGAGCTGGGCTAAACGCAAAACGCCTAACAATTCTGCTGGTTGCAAAGCCTTGTGGCGCTGAGAAGCTTTAATAGCCGACTGAACGTCGCCTAGATTATCAGTATAAAGGTTATAACCTTTATCGACATTGAGCCGCATAGCCTCTTCAACTTCCAGTTGGCGCCTTTGGACATCTTCCCAATCGACCAAGGGATGTAATTCTCTTATAATGTCGGCTGCAAGCCCCCAATGGGCATAGCTGGCTATAACCTCCAGAACTTGATTAAACTCTAAAGTTTTACCACTCTGACTATTGATAAGTCTTATTTCATTTTCTTTAGTTTTTGGTTGATAAGAAGTCATATTGTTTTCCTCAAAAATACTGGCAGCCTTCACCTATTATGATTGCCGCCATAAAAACGGTTCAAATACGCCTGATTTTAGCTCAATTTCACACGGTTGTGAAGCTGCAGGAGGCAAATGCACAGTTTAGCGGCTAATTAGTGCACTAATATTATTAAAAAAGAATGTAGGCTTTTATCAATTCGGCTCGAATTAGCGCAGGACGTTGTTATGCCTAAAAATAAGTTTTTTTCGCTGAAAATTAAAATGCTTTTAGCTTTGCTGCCCTTAACGGTGTTTTTTGCTTTTTTTTGCTTCGCCATTATTAAGGGAGGCGAACAACTTTCTCTTACGAGCTCACTGGCTATGCGCAGTGAATCGCTGGGAGAATGTTTAGCAGCTATGAGTGTCGACGCCCTAGCCGATCCTGGCAATTATGCTAAGTCGGCCAAATTGCAAAGACAAATCTCTGTCTTAGCCGAGCAACACGGTGTCAGCGCTCTGGAAGTTCTTAATAGCGCCGGCAAAGTAAAAGCTAGTTCCCTCTCGTCTGAAATAGGCTCTATCAAAAATGACGAGCCAACACGCAAAGCGCTGGGATTATCTGTCATTCAAAGCGGCTTAGAAAACTTAGGTGAAAATAGCTGCATGGTAAGCAATGTGCCAGTACGCTCATCCGATAGCAATCTAGGTATAGTTAGGGTGTACTTGGCTACCGACAAATTAACAGCCGCTTTTAGCAGTTTAAAGCGTCAATTGTTAGGGTTGGTATTTATTCTTATTTCTGGTGCTTTGGGCTTTACAACTTTTATCGCTTATTTTTATGGCAACCCGTTGCTCAATTTGGCTCAAGTAGCTGACCAAATGGCCCAAGGCAAATTAGAGACTAGAGCCGATCAGAACCGCTCCGACGAAATTGGTTTAGCCGCTTCCCGTTTAAACCGTCTTTCCGAATATATTCAAAAGCTTATCGCCTCTTCCCAAACCGAAGAAAGGGAGAAGCGCGAGCGTATTCACGCTTTGCGCAGCTTTGTAGACGGAGTTTTAGCCGGAGATACCCAAAGCCAAGCCAAAGTGGAAGATATAGACGAACTGGGCCAACTCTCCATGAGTATAAATGAGTTAGTTCGCCATATGCGCACTCTAAGCGCCGCCGAGCAAGCTTTACAACAGAGAGTCAATGAATCTGAATCTGTAGATGTAGGCTCTTGCCCCACTATTGGCGATTTGCCCACTAAGGGCACAGCCCCCCAACTAAACGGGGGCGATCTTTCTGCTTCCTCTTCGATTCCCCAATATTATAAAAACCGTCTCTTGCCAGAATCGGAAACGGTTATCGCTATGGCTGCTCCAGCTCCCAAGCCTTCCAACTTAGCCGAGCCCCCCTTCTCCCAAGCGGCCTCTAAAGATAATTCGAAAAATGACCCAGAAGATTCTTTCGTCTCTTTCCAAGAAGACTACAGTTTGGCTCAAGGTGGTGAATTGAATAATTCTCAGCTAGATTATGTAAATAAACTTAGTCGTCTGGGAGCCGGAAAAACTGCCCTTATCGCCACCGGAGGCACGGAGGACTCTTATCCTTTCTTGCGTCGTATTCTGGAAGATGAAGGATTTAGCGTCCTTTATGCTTCTACCATAGGAGAGATGTTAGAGATCACCTCTTATGCTAAAGTAGATCTAGTTATGGTCGAATTTAATGATATGGACGGTGGCAACCAACATGCCATCAACAGATTGCGCAGTGTTCCCGGCGGAGAGGATCTTTCAGCTATAGTTTTGGAAGCTACCGAGCATACCAATGTTCCTTATGCTTCCATGGAAGGCGTTATTCAAATTATTATCCCTAATACCGATGACGAGCTTATTAGCATGATTCGCGAAGCTCTAGCCGAGATTGTCTTAACTGGAGGCAGCAATCCTTTCATCTAAAGTTGCCAAGATAGGTAAGATAGGGAAACTTTTTTATCTAGTCTGACTCTAAACGGAAAATATTTGTATTTTAGGATTAAAAATAAGCCATGATGAATACGCTGTTCACTTCGGATAATAAAATAAGCGTTGCGGAATTGCCCAGTATTCCTGAGCAAAGTAATCCTATAATCTTGCTATCACTAACCTTAGTATTTGCTATTATCGGCCTGTTACTCTTGCTATGGCCTGCTTCCTTTTAACCTAATACAACAACAGCGCCCCTAACTATAAGAATGTATTGGGGTTGCCAATATTGATTATCTTAGTCGTCTATCTTTCTAAAGTGTCTATTGCCAGCGCTTAATTTGACAATAAACGCTCTTTTTTCTATCATTCTATGAGTTTTTTCAAAAAGAGGTAAAAAAAACCACATGTTTGCTAATTCTTTAGATATGGCTAAAGCGATTGCCGACGTTTGCTACCAAAAGCTAGGTAAGGATACAATCGTATTAGATATGAGCAAAGATTCAGTTCTTTGCGATTATTTCGTCATTTGCGACGCCCCTACTCGCAACCAACTGCGCGATATTGCTGAAAATATCGACAAAAAGTTATCAGAGCAAGGAATTGAGCCTAAGTCTATTCAGGGTAAAAATGATAATGCCTGGACTTTAATGGACTACAGCTCGGTAATCGTCCACCTGTTTATTAGCGGCGAGCGCAATTTCTACAATTTGGAAGGTATGTGGAAATCCGCTCCTATAGTTTATGCTCCGGACGCCGAAGAGGCCAATAAAGAAGAGAAAGCTTAGCTTTACAAGCTTAGCCGTAGACCTGGGTAAAATTATCTTAAGGCTATTCCGGAAGCTGTGAAAGGTTTGATATGCTCGACAAGATTAGAAAAAATCTGCATGGTAACGCTGCAATTACCGTTATTTGCGGCATCGCCGGCGTATTCATAGGTGCCTTTTTAGTTTTTATAATCTTATACTGTACTCCCTCCATTAAATTTTCTATGGAGAAAGAAGAGCTTAATACCCCTTCGGCCCCCGTGGAAACTAATACCGATTCTACCCAACCCGATAAGAAGGGAAAGTCGGCTTCAGGTTTTGATATTAACTACAATTCCCAATCTAGTGCCCTTATGCCTAAGGGGAGCAGCGCTGTAGCCGATGCAGTAGCTAAAGTTGCTCCTGCAGTAGTCAACATAGACACAACTATGACTACTAGAGTTTATAGCACTCACGGTTTTGGTTTTATCGATCCTTTCGATTACCAAGTTCAAGAGATCCCCCGCGGTATGGGAACGGGTATTATTGTCAGTTCCGACGGTATCGTTTTAACTAACAATCATGTTGTTACCGGAGCCAAATCTATTAAAGTAATTTTAAGTGATAAGAGCCAACATTCTGCCAAAATTATCGGTACTGATCCCGTTTCCGATTTGGCTATTTTGCGTATCGAGAACAGAGATCGCTCTTTCCCTACGGCTTCTTTGACCAATTCGGAGAGTATGCGTATAGGCGACTGGGTAGTAGCTTTAGGCAATCCCTTAGGCGTCGGCCAAACGGCTACTTTAGGTATCCTCTCAGCTAGAAATCGTACTTTGAGCGACAGCAATGTCGATTTGCGCAACTTGTTGCAAACTGATGCGGCCATCAATCCGGGCAACTCTGGCGGACCGCTTATCAACCTCAAAGGAGAGGTTATCGGTATCAATACGGCCATTATCCGCTCAGCCCAAGGTATCGGCTTCGCCATTCCCGCTGAAACAGCTTATACAGTTATGAAGGAGCTGCGCGATCATGGCAAAGTCTCCCGTCCTTATCTGGGCATAGCTATGGTCGATTTAAGTCAACCGGCCCGCAACTACTTAGGTTTGGATAAAAATATTAAAGGTGTTATCGTAGGCCAGGTTCTGCCTAACGGCCCTGCTGGCAAAGGTGGCATCAAGAGCAATGATGTCATAGTCAGTATCAACGGCACAGAAACTCCCACCGCTTCAGAATTACAATCCTTTATGCGTTCTCTGAAGGTAGGTTCCACCATTACCATTAAGCTTTGGCGCGATGGTACTGAAAAAGAAGTCAGTGTAAAGTTGGAAGAGCAGCCCGATTCTTTCTTCCAACAGTTTAGAAAGCCTTAAGCCGATTGGCCCCTACTCTTCTTTAGGAAAGTAGCCAACTTCAGTTAATAAGAAGCTGGCTACTTTTTTATAAATAATATCTACAATATTTGGGGGATAGACGGCAATAAATATAGACATTTAAGTATTTATTGTACAAATCGATTTTATATTTTTCTTCAAAGAGAATCCCCCAAAGAGAGCGATTCCTCTTCTGATATATAAGTTATTAAGTTAACTTTTTGTAGCTTTCTTTAAAATTTTAGTTCAAAAATAGACAATATATAACAAAAATGTTTACATTTCTACACTAATTTATACTTTATGGACTAGATTTATTGCAGGATTGGACTATAATCTTCAGAAAATATACAGTATATCAACCTTGTTTAAGGTTTTATTCTTTTTAGCTTAAATTAGCGAAAAGGCTATTCATTCATAGATTTCATCTCCTTGGCAAAGAGGTGGGATATAGAAAGACTAAGGAGGCCATAATGCGTAAGCTTTGGGCTTATGTGTTGGTGGCATGTATCTGGGTTGTACCTATTCTGCTTTTAGCGCAGAATGCTTGTGGTCAAGATCTGGGAGATATGCCTCCGGCACCTTCTCTAGTGTCTGTATCGCCTAACGAAAGTGGCTTGCTGCCCCATAGAGTTAATGCAGAGACTGTTGAAGTCGAGACAACAAAAGATATAGAAGATGTTAAAGTAAATGAGGATAGATCTCGTCAAAATAACAGCAATCATCTCAAAATTGCTGACTCTTTAGCTTCTTCATTTATTCGAGGATCGGAAACCAGCGCTGAGTATAAGGTCGTGGCTGCCCCTAGCCCCCAGGGGCGAACCATCACAGTAACGGCTTATGCCTACTGTTTAAACGGTCGCACGGCCAGCGGATACTATACCGGCCCCGGTTGTATAGCTGTCGATCCTAATGTTATTCCTATCGGTTCTAAAATATATGTCCCCGGTTACGGTTGGGGTGAAGCCAGAGATACCGGCGGTGGCATCTACGGCAACAAAATAGATATTTGGCTACCCAACAATGCCCAGTGCTCTCAATGGGGAGTGCGTACAGTTACAGTTACAGTTGCTGAGTAAAAGGTAAAAAATAGAGTCACTTTTTTAGTGGTTCTATTTTTTTGCCTTATTCACGCCTAAAGATAGGCGTTTCTTAGATAGGGGATAAAGGTTCAAATGGCGAATTTTGCCCTTTAAATTGAGTTTTTTTTGGGGAGATTTTATTTAGTTATGAGCTATAAAGTTGCCGTTCTTGGTTCGGGAAGTTGGGGCACAGCCCAAGCCCTGCACTTACAGAAAGCCGGCAGCGATGTAGTTATATGGGGATGTGAGGCCACCGACTTAAACTCTATAAAGACTGGCTTTAATACTCGTTATTTCGGTAATATGCCTTTATGTAATCCCGGTGATTTGGGAGTTGAGTATGACCTCCAGAAAGCTGTTAAAGGGGCCGATTTTATAGTTTTTGCCGTCCCTTCAGGAGCGGTGCGCAGCGTAGCTGAAGCAGTAAAAGAGAATGTCAGCCCTTCAAGTATTATTATCAGTACAGCTAAAGGTTTGGAAAAAGATAGCCTTATGCGCATGTCTGAAGTCCTTTCTGAAGTGCTGGGACGTTTAGAGCGTATAGTAGTCCTCTCCGGTCCCTCTTTTGCTGTAGAAGTTATTAAAGAATTACCTACGGCTGTCACTTTGGCTTCTCCAGTACCGCGCCTCTCTTCTTTGGCGGCCAATCTTTATCACTATAAATATTTCCGGGCTTACGCCTCGACCGATATAGTGGGCGTAGAATTAGGCGGAGTCTTGAAAAATGTTATTGCTCTAGCTGCAGGTATGATTGACGGGGCCGGTATGGGGGCCAATGCCCGAGCCGCCCTCCTTACCAGAGCCCTTATAGAGATTAGACGCATAGTCATGGCTATGGGGGGACGATCCTCCACAGTGTCCGGTTTAAGTGGCTTAGGAGATTTGCTTTTAACGGCCACAGGCGATTTAAGTCGCAACCGTCAGGTCGGCCTCATGCTCGGTAAGGGGCGCCAGTTATCTGAAATTATGCAGGAAATGAAGCAAGTGGCTGAAGGCGTCACTACGGCCAATAGTTGCTTACAATTGGCCCAAAATTTAGGCATAGAGACGCCTATTATCAAAGAGACTTGCCAAATTCTCTCCGGCGAGCACAACTTGCAACAAGCGATCATCAACTTATTGGCTCGCTCGCAAAAGTTTGAGTAACAGGCAACGGTTAGAACCGACTCTCCAGTCTTAGGCGATATTCAGAATAGAGTCGTAGCTCCCCCACACATTGGGCTTGCGATACAAATTGGCAGGATCTTCAAACCAATCTTTTTCGTCTACTCTGAATTTGTAACGATACCTTCCCGGCGGTGGAGCCTCGATTTCCACTTTCCAAGTGCCATCAAACATTTCATGGAAATAGTATTGATTAGGCGTCCAATCATTAAAGTCTCCCATAAGTTCCACTTTTTTGGCAAAATAATTGACAAAGATGAAGCTCAATTTGCCGTCTAAAACCAAGGGAGGACGCAATTCACAAATTTGATCGTGAGTCCAGGCTTCGTGAGCTTGCTCGACGGCTCGACTGGCATTGACGATACCGCAACCCTGAGCCAAAAGATCTTTACCATTGACGCGGTCGGCTGTCGACATAAAGATCTGACGTATAACTGCTGGAGTAAGTTGTGAGTTAGCTTCCAACATTTGGGCGGCAATAGCTGCTACAGTAGGAGCGGCAAAAGAGGTACCGTCGACATGCTGGTAGTGGCGGCCGACAACCTTGTCATCTAAGAGCCATTTATCTAACTTTTGGCTAAGCTCTTGGCGGCTGAGCTGATATAAATTGTCGGGCAAGTCTACACCTTCGGGCACCTCGCTAAGCAAATTGAGCAAAGGGCCGCCAATCGTTACTGCCAAATCGTAACAATATTGAACTCGCTTATACTGGACTGTGCCCGGAAGGATCGGAGCGGCTACCCAAGCGGCTGGAGCAATAATTTCTGGCTTAACCACCAGGTCTAGAATCACACCATAACTACTACAATAAAGATCCGCTTCTTCCGGAGTGCAAGCATTGCGCGATACACAACCACCTACAGTGAGCACAGAGGGAGCATTAGCCGGCGGGCGAGGTAACGTGCGCGTATTGCCAGCGGCCGCAATAACCAAAATGCCCTCAGAGACGAGTTCTTCCGAAGCTTTGGATATTTCGCAATTTAACTCTTTAGGATCGAAGTCGCTGCCGACAGAGATATTTAAAATATTTATATGGTACTTGGCAGCATTATCACGCACCCAATGTAGCCCTTTTAAGATTAAGTCGTCACAGATCATACCATCGCGACTACACTTTATAAGTACCACCTTAGCTTCGGAAGCCAATCCTCGGTAGCGGCCGCCAGAAAGCGAGCCATCACCACAAGCAGAGACCGAAGTCATCATACCGTGCCAATTCCAACTATTGCGATTGGCGTGAGGATTTAGATCTTGAGTTTCCTCGCCCAAATCGATATAGGCAGCAATGCGATCACCTAAATCTGGATGAGGATAAAAACCTGAATCCAAAAAAGCTATAGTTACTCCTCGCCCCCTCATATTAGAATCGGCATGTAACCTTTCCGCAGTGCTAGGTACCGAGTAATCATTAAAATTAACTAAGGTAGTTTCACAATCTTTAGCAAGCATCTTTTTTTTCTCTAAGTAGCCAAAATTGAGGCAACCTTTTGGCGATTTTTTCTCCATTCCTGCCAAAAAAGAAACGCCTCACTTACAGCGCTTAGAAAGAGCGAGGCGTTTCCCCAAAAGGAATAGTTTTAATTTATACCAAAAAAAATTAGGCTGCCGACTTAGCCAATTCTTCATTTTCGGCTAATTTAGCCCGTATTTCTCGATTTTCGTCTTCGTAAATCGACCAAGCTGAAGCCTTACTAAAAGACAAGCCATAAATAAGCAAACCGGTTAATAAATATCCGGCAGCAAACTGGAAAGGTATAGCCTTTTCTATATCGTTAGGTAAATTAAAAGGCCAATACATAAATCCAGTCGGTGAGACAGAATGGATTAAGCCAACGAAAGAACAAGCCGATAATATTAGTAGCACCGTGGCCGCTCGACGTAAACGGCGCTCAATAAAGAAAGCCAGAAAAGCCCCCCAGAGCATAGACGTTAAAACAAAACCGTTGCCTAAAGCCGGAATAATCAAATTTTCGCTTAAAAAGCGATGGCCATTAGCATCAGCTAGTAAACGACTAACTAAAGAGTCAAAATTATCACTATAATTGCCCTTCAAAGCTAGAGCTCTCATAATACAAGGGAAGAGGGCGAAGGTTAAAGCAGTGCGGAAATTATTATCGCTGTCCCGGAAGGCTTGCGAAGTCAATTCCAAAGCAATAAATATTAAAATAGGCGCTAAGGCGGCTGTGGGCACAAAGTCGACAATAACTTTAATTAAACCAAAAATACCGAATAAACCGATAAAAATACCAGTTAATAAAACGTGACCTGCCCGACAATTCATACCTTTAAAGGCCGCATGGCCGATATATAAGGTAGTGGGAGCAATACCGCCACACAAGCCGGAAATTAAAGTAACTGCGGCATCTATTTGCAAAACTTCGCGTATATTATAGTTATCTCCAGCTATAACCGCTCCTTTGGCCACATTAACCCCACCAACAATGGTTAGTACAGTAAAAGGAAGCACGACGGGCAAATATTGCAAAGAGTCTTTTAATCCATAAATAAAGTAATAATTAGGTAAGGGAAAATTGAAAGCTGCCGAAAACTGCGGCACCATAAACTTTTGTCCAGCCAACCCCAAAGGGCCTAAAATATAATATAAGCCGGTAGCTAGGAGCACAGCAGCTAAAACTCCGGGAATCTTACCCGGCAACTCTATCTTGGCAATCAAAGAATAAAAAATAATACCAAAAGACAATAAACCTACAGCCGGAGCTCCCATAACCTCAATAAAAGGTACTACTCCCAATAAAGCAATACCCACACCGGCCAAAGCTCCCACCAAACCGGCTTTAGGAACGATTTTACCGATCCATTCTCCAATAAATGAGCCTAAAAATTTGCCCAAACCACAGCCCATAACTGTAGCCATACCCAAATACCAAGTCTGGACAGCAGCTTCCTGAGGAGATAACCCGGCAGCTTTATAAGTGATAAAGGCCGGGCCGAATACGGCAAAAGCCAAACCGACGGTCGAAGGAGTATCTATAGCCACAGGAATAGCCGTAGACTCTCGCCCCTGCCTCTTGGCTTGCTTAAAAGCTAACCACACAAAAGCTAAATCTCCACAGAGAACCCCTAAAGCCGTACCGGGAAAGATCCTTCCATAGACAAATTCTGTCGGCATGGCAAAAATTTGTGTCAAAATAAAAGCTAAGAATGCCAGTACAGTCATGTTATCGAACATGACACTAAAAAAACCATTTAAATCGTTTAAAACGAACCACTTATAAGTTAAAGGACGAGTGGTGGAGTTCCTATGAGCGCTTTGCATAGCGAGCCCAATCTCCAGAAAAAGATGCTATATACGTATACGGTCGCCACCATTCCACCCGCCTTCGTTATATCCTTCAAAAGACAACGAAAGTGGGGGCGATATATAAGGGCGGTTGGTAAATAGGGGCCTCCCTTCTTTATTAACATTAAAGCTAGGCAAAAATAATCAAAGCGGCCCTTTCTCTTGGGGCTAGTAGCGATTTTGACGCTTTGCCCCGTTGGGAAAAATGGCCGCTTTGGTATAATGGGCTCCTACCCACACTATTAAGTTAGGGGCTAGGTAAAGTGCTTAATTTAATAGTAGATTCAAGCCTTTTTGATATTTTCTATTCAGCTTCGTCAGAATCTGTAGACCAAGTAATAGAAGTATCGGGACGATGGCCCGCCCAATAAGAAGCACCATGTTTACCTGGTTTGGAATGACCATACTCGTCCTCATCTTCGGTAGGCTCCAACTCCATATGGGCAGAGCGCTCGATATGAATATCGGTAGGATCATAAAGAGAGGGATGGTACCTATCTTGAACCAAACCAGCCAGACCGTAAACAGAAACTACAGCCAAATAGGCCTGGAGGGCTGAAGCCAAAATCCATAAGAAGAATCCGTTAAACCAAAACAAGTTTACCGATAAGGAGAAAATAAGAGCCACTATTGCACACAATATATAGTAGTTGACCCCTAAACCGGTAACACGTTGGACAACATCTAAAACCTTAAAGCAATCAGAGACTGTCAAACTTTCGCTAAAAAAGCTGAAAGCCGATCCCGAAACTAGTAAAGCTACAAAAATGACCACAAAGGAGATAACGAATAAAGCAAAAGAAGTGAAGAGGCTACCCCCTTCTCCTCCTACGGCATTGACAACTAATAAGGGAGCTCCGCAAGCAAAGGCTAAAGCCAATCCTAAGCCCACAAAAAAGGCGGCATAACAAGCTAAAGCGGCAGCTAAAGAGACGCCCTTAAAGACATAATTACCGAAATCTTCCCATTCCGGCAAAATTATCTCGTCATCTTTACCGTCAATATAATTGCGGTAGAGCATTACACTGTAACCTAAAGCCAAGATCCAACCGACGATAGGCACAAACATAGCTGCACTTAAGATGGCCAGTTTGACAGTAAACTTGGGGTCTTTACGCATAAAGACAAAAGCTCTAATCAGCTCAGGATCCAAAGTAGTCCTCCAAGGTACTCGAAAGAATAAAGATTGAGTACATTATAACTATAATTGCAAGCCGACGCCTCTGACGCCAGGCACGATAATATTAAGTCCTTACTAAAAAAGAAGCTATAGAAAAAGCCACTAAATATCTCCTAAAAAGTAAAAAAGTTACAAAAGATCTTAGTAAAGAAGCGGCCCCCTCTATAGCCATTTTCAACTAAGGCCAGATTAACGGTGCATCTTCCAACCGCCGACAGCTCCGGCCGTAAAGCCAACCATCGAAGAAGAAAGCTGGGAGGCTAAATCGTTGACCAACTGGCCGGCCGCTTTGGTGCCATTTTCTATAGAGCAACAGACGGCTCCCCAATTTACAGTTATGAAACCGGCATGAGCCAAAAGGGCCATGAGAAGAAGGATAGAGCCCAAAACTAAAAGAGCGGCTCTAAGAGCAGCTTTAAGCGAATAACCCACAGCCAAACCGGCCACCGTGCCTCCGCTTAATTGCAACAAACAAGCTTGCCAAGGAAAAGCTGCGGCAGCGCTACCCGCTCCAGCAGCCATAGTCGTTTCATCCATAATCATTGTCACCTAAAAAAGCAGGCCCACCATCGGAACCTGCCCCTAAAAAAATGTTTTATTTTTTCTCTGCCTTTTTATCCTTAGTCCCATCTAAATTAACCGGACGCCCATTGACAGTAATCTCTGTAGATTTTCCTCCTGTCACCTCTACATCACTATTACGTACCGGCCCGGAGGGAAGCTCTTTAACTCTGCGTCCGGGACGATTCTCGAACATAACAGAATTGATTGAGCCGCCGTCACCAAATTGAGGCGCATTTCCCCCCCTAGCATTCCAGTAACCGTCCTCAGAATCGATAAAATCGACTTGAGTATCTCGATCCCCTCGCTCGGTGGCAATTTTATTACGTTGATTTTTAGATGTAAAGTTCTTGCGTTTTTTTCGCTCTTTCCCAGAAGTATTAGTTGTCTGTTTATTATCGCTGCTTTGAGCCAACAACTTGGTCTCATCATTAAAGCTAAAAGTATAAGTAGGCTCTGTACCGCAAGGGCTCGAACAAGCCTGGGCCTCGCTATAACTGACGGCACCCCATAAAGTTCCTATTGCAGCTAATACGGCTCCCCAACTTAATAACTTTTGCTTAAGCATAACGTTGTTTATATTCTCCTTTATGAAGCAGCTAAAAAAATACGAAACGAATACCTTTTTGGCAAATTTTAACTTCTACCAACCCCTTGGTTGATAAATTCCACCGATAAGTTATTTCCGCGCCAATAGTTTCTTCCCTTTACCAAGCCATTAAAGGCCTGAAAGTTTGTCAGGACGGAGACCAGGCGCTAAACTACTGTGGCAGGAATCATTAGTTGATTTCCCAAAAGGCTGCCAAGCGCAGTTGCCACTTGGGCTGGCTGGTCAGGAGCTAGCCAAGCGGCAACACGCCCCCTAAACCATATATATTGGCCCTTACTACTTACTATATGGTGACAAATTTACCCTAGTCGGAGGCATTATGTTTATAAAACCGATAGCCACTCCTTTTAGCGAATGGAAGACTGACTTGCTGGTACTCATTTTAGATAAAAATGAAAAGTTCTTTGCTATCGAAGATGAGAAAATAAAAGCTCAGGTGGAAGCTTTGCAAGCTGAATATGACGAAAACAATCGCCAAGGCTCTTACTTATTTTTTGAGCCCAGTCAGAGCGAAAATATCGGTGCCATTCTCGCTTACTATACCGGAGACTATAAAGGTTTCAGTACGGCGGAAGTTGTCAAAATTTGTGTAGCTGATGCTATTAAATACGCCTCCAAGACCAAGCGCTATAACGTACTCTTTGCTTTAAATAGCCCTATGGGCCTCCAATATGTGGGCAAAGCCACCGAAGCGGCCGGTATGGCTTTATGGTCTTTCGACCGATACAAAAAAGAGAAAAAAGACGTCTCGGAAAAGATGACCATCTCTTTTGCCGTCAGTGAGTACCAACCGGCCGAACGGGCTTTGGCCGAAGGCTTAGTGTTGGCTAATTGCGTTAATATGGCCCGCAACCTTTGTTGCGAACCAGGCGATGTAATCAATCCTCAGACCCTTTGTGCTATGGGCAAAGAATTGGCCGAAGAGTTCGGCTACGATTTTGTTGAGTATGACGAGCCGCGCCTAAAGGAAGAAGGTTTCAACGGACACCTTAAAGTGGGTAGTGGCTCTCAGTACCCTCCGTGCATGTTTGCTATTACTTACAATCCCCCTAAAGCCCAGGAAGGTGAGAAAGAAGAGTCTATCCCCCACTTTGCTATGGTCGGTAAAGGCCTTACCTTTGACTCCGGCGGTATTAGCATTAAACCTGCTGCCAAAATGCACGAAATGAAAGGCGATATGGCTGGCGCGGCTGCTGTTTTAGCGACTATGCGAGCTTTAGGTACTCTTCGGCCCAATATTAAGGTGACGGCCATCGTTTGCAGTGCCGAAAATATGCCCGACGCCAAGGCTCAGCGTCCCGGCGACATCGTAACATATAAAAACGGCAAATCGGTCCATGTGGAAAATACCGACGCTGAAGGCCGCTTAGTTTTGGCCGACGGTCTGATCTTAGCTGGAGAGCTCGGTGCCACTCACGTTATCGACATTTGTACTCTGACCGGAGCTTGCGTACGCGCTTTAGGTGAATCTTTTACCGGCATTATGGGCAACAATCGCTCTTTAGTTAATGCTATCACCTTCGCCGGCGGAGTCCAGGGCGAATCTTATTGGAAGTTACCTCTTCCTTTGGAATATAAAGAGATGCTCGATACGCCTTTTGCCGACTTAAACAATGTGGGAGGCCCCACCGCCGGCGCTATTACAGCTGGCCTCTTCTTAAAAGAGTTTGTGCCTGAAACGGCCTCTTGGGCTCATCTTGATATAGCCGGTCCAGCCTGGCGCAGCAAAGCTTGGAAATATTACCCAGCCGGCCCTACCGGCGTAGGCGTCAGAACCCTCACCGAGCTGGCTTGGCATTGGGATGAATACTTCAAAAAGTAAGTCTTAAACAATACTGCTAAAAGAATACAAGGCATCCATCGAGAAAAGATTGGTGCCTTATATTTTTGCCTAGGTATTTTTTTGTTATAGCCTAGCTGAAAATTGCTAGGATATTTCTCCAAAATCACAAAATATATCAGGTGATAGTTTTATCGTTGGAGTTTAACTCAGTTTTTTTGCTTTGAGAATATTCTTTTTTTAGATGGAGGGTGCAATCAACCATGATGAAAAAACTCGCCGCCAGCTTAGTTGCTGGTGCCTGTATACTGTCCTTGGCTGCCGGTCAGGCTTTTGCTGAAGACCATCTGAGCAATCAAAAATTAAAAGCCAACAAAATGGGTGCAAAGAATCTCTATACCACCCTGAGCGGTTTCAGCCACAAAGGTGACTTTGTTTACTTTTCCCAAAGAAATCCAAATATGGATCAAGTTCGTCAGGGCTATGTCATGGAGCTAGTTGTAGTTCCTATCGCTAATGGAAAATTTCAAGAAGAAAAGATCAGACATATTCCTTTAGGGCATCCTGTCACTAATATAGACTACACTATGCTTACTCCTGATCAGAAGGATATGATTATTGTCACCCGTTCAGGAGCCACTTTTGCTAAGTTAAATATGGAAACTGGCAAGTTAGAGCCCCTTATGGAACATGAGAGTGGTAAGCCGGGCTTCCGTGCCAATCCTGAAATTGTACGTGCCGTCAAAGACAAAATGTTTGTAAACGGATACTTCTACGACGGTGAAGATTTCTCCGATGTAAATTGCACAGCCACTTTAGATCCTAACCAAAAAGGTGTCTTAGCTTTTGATAGAGTTCACGACGTGGAAATTTACGAAGCTAAATTGAAGCCCAGGAACTTAGTTTTTACTAATACAGATTGTGCATTTTATGCCGCCCAAGATGTGAAGAATGGCAAATTTGAGGGTAATTTCAAACTGTATGTTTGGAATCCGCCGACCTTTAAAGAACCGACTCAGTTTGATGAGTGTAAAGAGTTCCTCTCTTTCTGGGGATCGGCTGACCGTATGGCTTACACTATACAAAAGCCCAACAATCTCTACCAGTTAGCTATTTACGATGCTAAAACTCAGAAGAAAACGATCATCGCCGACGATACGGCCGAGCCTTACAAAAATATCTTCCTTTCCGAAGATGGCAGTACCGTGCTTTGCACCGATACGAAGAACCGTATAAGCAGAGCTACCTACTATTATGCTGACGAATCTACCGGGTGGAAATTAAGACCGACAGCCGACATAGGCAAAAAGACGGTTCGCTTTGGTGTCACCCGTTTATCAGATGATGGTAGTTACTTCGTGGTTTACAGCAATCTTGGTTTCAGTTTATACAGAACTAGATAGTCTTTGAATAATACCACTAGATAAGCCAAAGGCGGTCTGCCCAGTTTTGGGGAGGCCGTTTTTTAGTATAGCGTAAGCAAAGTTCCGACAGTCAATATTAGCTAGATCAGCCAAAGCTTTCAAACGGTACAACTATGCTGGCTGGCCTGGATCTGTAAAGCTTTATAGTAACAGAGCCAACTAGTTCCTGTAGCTAAGCCGGAAAGGATTAAAAAGATAAGACTATTTAGGGAAACGCTTGATAAGAAAGTCCCTTCACAATACTTCAGTTTTTCTGAATATGAGAAGGGACTATTCGTCTTCTATTCTAGGTAAAATATTACCATTTTTTAGTAACTCTCAGAATTAGACTCAACTACCGAGGGAACTTCTACCTCTTCAGGTAAAGGAGCACTATAATCGTCTACTGGAGGTAAAGGAGCCGGCTCTACAATGCTACTCTCGCTAGTTTCAGCCGCTTCCAGAGCTGGATGTTCTTCAGGAACTGACGAAGGAGCCGCCTCTTCAGAACGAGGCTCCTCTTCAGAGGTAGAGCCAAACTCCTTAGAGTTGCTGACACTGCCATCTCTATTTACTTGCGGATAGCCACCATCACTGTAACTACTCTCATAGTTAGAATCGGAAGTGGAATAATTTTCGTGGCCAGAAGAATAAGTCTGCCCTGAAGCAGAGCTAGAGGGGTATTCCTGATAATAGTGATAGTCACTCTTAGGATTTTTGTAAGAAGGGCCCGAATCGTAGCTACCACAATTAACCCTATCTTCACCAACGATAATCGTTACATCAGCTTTGCGCTTATCATAAGGCAATTGCTCAACTTCATAATAACATCCTAATAAGAGGGATTCTAAACAATTGCGCATAGCGGCGCTATTTAAATGATCGACTATAGTGGTGACTTCGCAGCGATCTTTAGCTTGACCAATATTTACTACTCGGAAGCCTTCTTTAGAAAGATACTCGGCGATGCGCCCTTCTAAGCCTTCCTCACTACTGCCGTTAAGAACTTCAAGGCGCACATCTTCGCGCTGCAAGGAAGAGGGATCTTTAAGAAGCTCTAATACGGTCTTTTCATTCATAGGAGCATAAGGAATAATACAACTCATGCCGTTAATATCGGTATCATCTCCGACGATAACGCCAGTCTTCATACGTTTGCGATCGAAATCTTTATAAAGATAGGTGAGATCGAGCATATCCATTAAGCTAAAATCGGTTTCGATATTATCTTTGACAGCTTTGACAATAGACTGCAGACGCAAAACGACCATAGGATCTTTCAAACGCTTAATAACAGACATCATAACTTGCTGCTGACGGCGTATACGACCGCGATCACTCTCAGCGTCCATACGAAAACGCGCATAACCGACAGCTTGCTCACCGCGCAATAATTGCTCGCCAGCTTTTAGGTGAATATGCAAATTGCCCCAGTTATCGTCATAGTCCATATCTTTCTCAACATCGACGACCAGACCACCTAAGGCGTCAACTAATTGAGAAGCTCCACTTACTTTAATAATTACATAATGGTGAATAGGTATTCCCAAAAACTCAGAGACGACTTTGCGGGTTAGCTTTATACCACCATACATATAAGCGGCGTTAATCTTATCGTAACCGTAATCGTCGCCCAAATAGACATAACAATCGCGGGGGATAGATACGACATTTAGAGTCTGACCTTTAGCATCGATGCTGACTACAAACATTGTATCGGAACGGGCCCCTTTAGTGTAGGCAATTCCACGCGAATCTCGGTTATAGTCGATACCTAAGCACAAAATGTTCATGCGCTCGCTCCCCTTAAAGGCTCGCTCACCGGAGTGGCCGCTTAGAGTGCTGAGTGCTTCAGAAATGAATCCCGCCGTACCCTCGGCGTTATTCTGTACATTATTGATATAGAATAAAGCTACGATTAATAGCAAGATCCCAAACAAAACTGCTGTCGTAGAAAAACAAATTAAACGCACACATTTAGGCAAGCGTTTGAACCAAGATTTGCTCTTATTCATCTGATCGTTATCATAGTCGTTTTCTTCTGTAGCGGCAGACAAATCGTTCTCAGGAGCCTGAGCCTCTGGCAAAGATCCCTCGGCAGAGGTCTCACTATTTTCCGCTTGGCGATAAGCTCCGGGAAAAGCTCTCTGTTGTACTTGCGCAGCAGGTTCGCTGTTCTGATTCTTGTTAAAGTCACTCATAGCAAACTAATAAGTCCTAAGTTAGGCTATTCTATCCAAACTTTTTTTCAAATAGCTTGGCGGAAAGAGCACGGAACGTCGAAGCTTTCGAGCCGATCCCCCAAAATTCGCCCGATCGTTCTATAGACAAGGTAAAAACTCTTGCCTATAGTAAAAATTTAGGGCAACGTAGTTGAGGCTATCAAGCAAAACAAGGAAAGCAAGAAAATAATGTCCAGACGTCCTCTCGGTCAGCATTTTTTGGCCGATCGCAATATTATTGCCAAAATTATTAAAGCAGCCGATCTTCATGAAGATGACAATATCTTGGAAATAGGCCCCGGTCGCGGAGCTATCACCTTAGAGATGGTCAAAAAAGCTCGCTTAGTTAAAGCTATAGAAGTAGATAAAGAGCTGGCAGCTCGATTGCCAGTTTTGCCTAATTTGCAAGTAATTGGCCAAGATTTTTTAAAACTTAACTTAGCTGAAATTTTGCAAAAAGATAGTCTATCGACCGACGCTACTCAAAAGAAATGGAAAGTAGTAGCCAATCTTCCCTATTATATTACCACTCCTATTATAGAAAAATTGCTTATAGACGGCAGCCCTTATATCGATCGTATGATTATTATGATCCAAAAAGAAGTAGCTGACCGCATCCAAAGTTTGGCTTGTCGCGAAAGTAGTGCTTTAAGTTACTTTGTCGGTTATTATGCCCAAGCCAAAACTCTGTTTAACGTAAAACCTGGTTCTTTCAATCCGCCGCCCCAAGTAGATTCTAGCGTGATGGCCCTGGATATTTACCCAACTCCGCCTGTACAAGCTCCAGCTAAGCTCTTCTTAACTTTAACGAGAACCTCTTTCAACCAGAGGCGTAAAACTTTGCGTAAATCATTAAAAGGATTAGCCCTTTCTACCCAAACCGATTTGGAAAAGGCCTTTGCCCAAGCTGGCTTAACGGGTAACGAGCGACCTGAAGAGCTAACTTTACAACAATTTTCGGCTCTAGCTTTAGCCTGGCCCAAGACAATTGCTCCCTAGAGGACCGAAAAGCTAAAGTAAGTATCAGGCGCAGGAAAGGCCAAAATTTAGGAAAATGTAGCCTAACTTTCAGCTAATGGGCAGGTCGCTCGTTTTGATCACAGCCTTAAACAGTAAGACTTTTAAAAAGATATTCATAGGCGGAGGGCGCTGGCTGACTTTACACAGGCGTTTCCTCAACAGACTAAACGTTTATCCGGTGCCTGACGGCGATACTGGTACCAATATGTCTTTGACAATACGCGGAGCTCTGCGGGCTCTAGCCTATGGATCTGGGGCAGAAACGGTAGGCCAAGCGGCCCAAAGGGCAGCTTCGGGGGCGCTCTGGGAAGCCCATGGCAATTCTGGGGTAATCTTTTCTCAAATTTTGCACGGCTTTGCCTCTAGTTTAAGTGATAAAAAGGAAGCTTCTATTCAAGATCTGACGGCAGCTCTGCGTCAAAGTGCCACCTTTGCCTATCGCTCCCTCTCCCATCCGGCAGAAGGTACTATTTTAAGTTTTATAAGAATTTTGGCTGAACAAGCTGAGCTAGCCTTAGAACAAGAAGAGAGGGATTTAGTATCGTTTTTAAGCCATATACTTAGGCAGAGCCAATATTTTTTCGACATAAATGATAACGACGAGCGTCCCCAAGCTTTGCGCCAAGCTAAAGTTGTAGACGCTGGAGCTCTAGGGCTGTATTTCTTTTTGGCAGGTATGTTGCGCGTAGCCCAAAGCCATTCCCTTTCAGGGGGAGAAGTAGACAGCGGCGAAGTAGCCTTTATAGAAAGGTTAAGGTTTAGTATTGCCAACTTTATCCCAGTTATCCAGACACCAGCTTATCAATATTGCAGTGAATTTTTATTGGCAGATTATCCCCCTAACCTAAGAAGTAAGATAGAGGCTGAGTTGGCCCCTTGGGGAGACTCTTTAGTTATGGCCCAAACTCCTAAATTGCTAAAGATCCACTTGCATACCGACGTTCCCCAAATTGTCAACAGTATTCTCTTGCGCTATGGTCGTTTAATAGATAGTAAGAAAGACGATCTAACCAAACAATGCCAAGCCAACCAAAAAGCGATATGGGGAGAAGGGAAAGGTTATTTTCAGCCTCCTAGTTACAATGGTGGCCCAGAGATTGGCCAAGCTCAAGACCATTTTACCCATATAGAAGAAAAAGAAGAAAGTAAAGTCGATCTTTTACCTAGCCAGTCTAGATCTATACAAATTATTACCGATTCCACTTGCGATCTAAGCTTAGAATATCTCCAAACCTTGGGGGTAGTTTCGGTACCTTTACGTATCAATTTGAATGGTCGAAGTTACTTAGACGGGCTAAATCTTAACTCCCAACAGTTGGTAGAATTGTTAAACCAAGGACAAGAAGGGGTAGAAATTTCTACCTCCCACCCTTCTCCCCATGATTTTGCTAAACTCTATAGCTCTTTTTCTGATCGCTCGATTATTTCTCTCCATCCTTCGCTATTTTTGTCTGGTTCTTATAATGCCGCTTGCCAGGCCGCTAGGAGCCTAGATCCTGAGCAAAAACGCATTAAGGTTATCAACTCAAATAGCGTAAGTATCGGTTTGGGTTGCTTAATAACCGAAACAGCCCGTTTTATAGCCGCTAATCCACAAGCTACTTTAGCCACAGTAAGTAAATATACAGAATCGCTAGCTAATAAAATACATTTGCTCTTTACTGTACCTAGTCTCCAGTATCTTATCCAAGGTGGCCGTTTGCGAACTCCTAAACAAAAATTGGAACGTTTATCGCAGGCCTATCATATATTTAGTTATAGCGGTGAGTTATCTATAGCTCCTCTGGCCCGTTCTTTAAATCTCAAGCGAGCTTTAGAAGATATAGCTCAGAGGGTAAAATTAGCCAACCAGCAGCGCCGAGTAAGCAAAATATTTTTAGTTTTTAGTCCCAACTTAAAATCGACTTCTAAGAAGGCTGCTTTGGATATTTCTCAAGCTATAGCTTTACTAAGCCAAGAATTGGACAACTTAAACTTACCCGCCCCTATCTTTACGACAGAGACGGGCTGTGCTGTTAGTGTACACTGTGGCTCGGGAGCGCTAGGAATAGCTTATTTAACCGACTAGCCCAACCTAGACTACCCCAATTTAAAGTCCCTCTTCCATTTCGGCTAAATCGATAAACTTAAATAATTCCACATCGACTAAGCCGAGGTCGCTCAATTTAAGCTGAGGGATAACTGGCAATGTCATAAAGGCTAAACTCATAAAGGGACGCTTCAACTTAGAACCGAGCTTATCAGCTTCTTGATATAAATTGGCTATGGAGGTAGCAACTTTAGCCAAAGATTGGTTAGAAACTAAACCACATACTGGTAAGGCCATCGCCGCCTTTACTTGGCCGCCGCTAACGACGATTAAGCCGCCGCCTAGGCGCTTGATCTCTTCTATACAAACTAACATATCGGCATCATTATCACCGACAACTACTAAATTATGAGAATCGTGAGCTACTGTAGAAGCTATGGCACCACCTTTTAAGCCGAAACCATGTACAAAGCCCAAGCCAATATGGCCCAAAGCCTGATGGCGCTCTAAAACTGCTACTTTTAAAAGATCTCGATGGGGATCAGCTTTTATCTCATATTCGCTAATCCCATCATGTTGGTAAACTTGGGCTTCCATAGTTTCCTTCAAGTGGCGACTAACTATACTGCCGGCAGTGACACCAATTACATGAACCTTGTGCTTTCCCGGAGCTTTAGTTTTTACTTTAAGTTTATCCAAAGTTACTTCGGCTAAATTTATGGAATTGCCAGCCATCTTCCCCAAAGGAACAGCAGGCATATCTAGCAAACAGCGGCCGTCTTGAGCCAATAAAAGGCCGTCGCGATAAACTTGCTTAACTTGAAAACCTTGGGAAAAACTCTCATCGGCAGTTTCCAAAACGGCCAAATTAGCCCTATAACCGGGAGCCAAGGCCCCGACTTTGGGCAAATTAAAACACTGAGCCACGCCCCAAGAAGCCATAATAAAAGCGGCTGCCGGATAGACTCCGCGTTGAATAGCTTTGCGACAAAGGTAATCCATATGACCGTCGGCTTGTAAGTCCTCAGGCTCTCTATCATCAGTAACTAAAAGTAGACGATCTAAGACTCGGTCAAAGACTGGGCCTTCAACTAAAGGAGCTAAGGCCTCCAAATCGCGAGCGACAGAACCTTCTCGAATCATAATGCGCATTCCTAAAGAGAGTTTTTCTTTAGCTTCGGCTAAAGAGGTGCACTCATGATCGGTAGCGATACCGGCAGCCACATAAGCTTGCAAATCGTAACCACTCAACCCAGGAGCATGGCCGTCTACATGAGGATTTTTTGCATCTTTTCCCCAAGCTTCCAGTTTATCGTAGACAGACTGATCGCCGTAAAGTAGGCCGGGATAATTCATCATCTCCCCTAAACCGATAACGTGAGGAAGATTCTTTACTAAAGCTATATCGGCAGCACTTAAAGAGGCTCCCGCATGTTCCATATCAGTAGCTGGCACACAAGAAGGCACGTCTATATAAATATCTAGAGGTAAAATTTCGGCAGCTCTCTCTAAATATTTAATAGCTTCCAAACCAGCTACATTAGCATATTCATGGGGATCGGCTACAACTCCAGTAGTTCCTCGGGGAATAACAGCAGCTGCGTACTGATCGGGAGTAAGCATAGACGATTCTAAATGGACATGACCGTCTATAAAACCGGGCACAATATATTTACCAGTAATATCTACTACTTTATGGGCGGGACGTTCACCGATACCTACTATCATCCCCTGATAGATAGCTAAATCGCCCGTTACAAAACGTCTAGTAAAAACATTGAGGTATTTGCCACCACGTAAGAGCAAATCGCAAGGAATAAGACCACGGGCAGCTTTGATAATGGAAGCTAAGTTAGTATTCATAGAATTTTTCCTACCTTGAAGTTACCTAATTAAGCGGCCCTTTCCAGTTAAAGTATCCAAACCGCCAATAAAAAATAGGTGAAAAACCTTTCGACTAGTTCGCTTTATAGGGAAAGTTTTCCGCTCTACAGCCATTAACTAAAATAATAGAAAAAATAGCTAATTCCTGAGTCTAAGGCCTTGCAAATTATGTACTTACCTGCTATCATCTTCGAGCGTTAAGGAATAAGGTTCTGAGGCGGGTGAAAGTTTATATCGGGGTGTAGCTCAGCTTGGATAGAGCGCTAGCATGGGGCGTTAGAGGCCCCCGGTTCAAATCCGG
>CAKUDB010000026.1 GCA_934644775.1 uncultured bacterium
TACACAGTGGTTAACATCTTGCATCCAACGGTTTTCTCGTGAACCAATAGCTTTAAGTCTACGTCTTGCCGACGGAGATTGACGCATTTGTAATTCTTTACGAAGTTTTGAATAGTTGGCACGTTTTTGTTTTATAATTCTGCCATTCACAAAATCAGATCTGTGCTTACTGTTGTAAGTAGCAACAACAAAATTAATACCTCTATCAATGCCAACAGTGTTGCAGATCTCAGAGAGTTTAACTTCTTCAATATCGTAAGTAACAGCGATATGTAAAAAATACTTGCCGCCTTTATTTACAAGTTTGGCAGTACCAAATTTATAAATAGTATGGTCAAAATATTTAGACATACCTTTAGCAAAATAAGACAGCTTAACACGACCCTTTAGCGTGTTTACTGAAAAACAGCTCCTGGTAAGAGAATAGTCTCTATTCCATACAAGATCGTATTGTGGCCTCTTGAAACATGGTCTAATCCACTTTTTCTGATTTTCCAAAATGGTCTTATATCTGGCAACTATAGTTTTTAAAACAGATTGAGCCATTTGTGATTTAAGACTAAACTTTTCTCGAAGTATCGAATATAGAGCTTTGTTAAGAGAAAACTGTTTTAAGTCGTGAGTGCGGAATACATAGTCAGAAACATAGTTGCAGGCAGCAGAATAGGCAGACATGGTTTCGTCAAGCAAAATTTTACTATCCACATCTACAGATATTTGGATTTTAGCTGTGGCAACCATCTGCTTCATATATGTACTCCTTTCACTTACATGTTACTAAGTATATTTTAATAATATATATTAATTAAAATCAATACTTTAGAGGAAAAATACGTGGATAATAAATATAATCGTCATAACAGACGAAAATATAACCTAAAAATTCATATAGTTCTTGTCATTAAATATCGTAAACAGCTTCTTACAGCTTCTTACAGGTTCTATAGTTGACGACGTGAAACGAAAATTTTATGACATCTGTGCTTTTAGAGGCTATGGTATTATAGCAATGGAGGCTGATAAAGACCATATACACTGTTTAATAAGTTATAATGCAGTAGACAGAGTTTGCGATATTGTAAAAGTAATTCAGCAAGAAACTACATATTACTTATGGCAAAAATATCCGAACTTATTGTCCAAACAATATTGGAAAAAGAAAACCTTTTGGTCAGACGGTTATTTCGTGTGCAGTATAGGCGAGGTACCATCAGTTACTATACAAAAATACATAGAAAACCAAGGTTAATGTCCAAAAATTTACAAGGCTCCTCCCACCGACTAAAGGCAGTGGGGTTTCCGCCTACTATAATTGGAAGGATTTATATTTATGAATAAGAAAAAGTCGGCGTTGAGTTTGATCCATCATTTAAGACCTTGCCTTTCTTGTGTCGTGTGGCACGTTTTTTTCTATTACTGCTGAACGATTTTAGCCTAGCATAAATCACACTTATAACTGTTTCCTAAATATTAATTTGCGCCATTTACAGTAAAAATATAATTATTGATACTAAAAATAGTTATTGCTGTTACTAAAAAATAAATATTAAAAGTAATTATCCCCTCTTGACTTAAAGTAACTTTAGGTCTGTATAATGCAAGCCATGTAAAGACGTGATTTATTAAAGAAAATGTTGGCTGTAGGTGGGGCTGTAGCTGTCAGTGCTTTTGCTGGCACAGCTTTATTTTCCGGCCAAGATTCTAGTAAGGCTAATGGGGAGAAAAAGAAGATGAAAATTTTAGTATTAACCGGTAGTCCCAGAAAAAATGGTAACTCCAACACTTTAGCTGAGCATTTTATTAAGGGTGCTAAGGAAGCTGGCCATACTGTAGTTCGCTTTGATGCAGCTTCTAAAAATGTTCATCCTTGCATAGCTTGCAACCGCTGTGGCATGAATGGCGATTGTGTTTTCCAAGACGACTTTAATTTTGTACGCGAGCATATTATAAACGCCGATATGGTAGTTTTAGCTACGCCCATGTATTACTTTGGTATTTCCGCTCAGCTCAAAGCTGTGATCGATAGATTTTATGCTGTCAATGGCCAAATTCATGTGTCCAAAAAGGCTGCTTTGTTAATGACTTATGCCAATACTTCTTCTAAAGACGCTCAGCCTATTATCAACCACTATGAAGTGCTTTTAGATTATTTAGGGTGGAGCAATTCAGGTATGGTTATTGCGCCTGGTGTTTGGCCTGAAGGTAGCGTCAAAAATACCGAATATCCGCAGCAAGCTTACGAATTAGGTAAAAAAGCTTAAGCTGGAGGATGATTAAATAGGGGAAAATATAATGAAAAAAATTGTTGATGTTGCGGCTCTATTTTTGCTTTGCGGATGAGTAGCTATGGCTCAAGAATTAGTGTAAGCTCGCGTATTGTGCGTCTTTCTCGATAAAAAATCCCTTCGGCAGTTTTTTTTCTGCGGAAGGGAGCCTTACTTTGGCGCGTTTAGCTTTTCTTATATATAGCCTTACGCCCTAAGCGTTCTTGTTTGACAAGTCCTTTATTTATCATTTGCTTTAAAATTCGGCTTGAAGTCGTTTGGCTCACTCCGAGCAACGTATCGACATCACTTCTGAATATATATTTGTGAGTACCTAAATAATTTAGAATTTTTTCTTCATTATTGCTAGTTGTTTGAGGCATTGAGTAATTGCAATTGGGCAGAGTTATCTTGAAGGCGTTGTCAGTAATTTCTAACTTAGGCTTAACGGCAAAATTTTCATAAGCTTCCATTATCTTCTTCATACCGGTTCCGTAAGCTTCAATAAGCTTCAAACGATAGAAGACTGCTGCCAATTTAGGATTGCGGCACACTGACAAGCCAAGCATAATATCTTTTTGACTAACACCAGGTAAAAGTCCGCCGATAGAAACAAATTCTATACGATTATCGTATACACTAACTAAAATACTGGCACTGTAAGAGTAGTCTCGGTGAACAATTGAATTAACTAAGGCTTCACGTAAAGCTTTTTCTGGATAGTCTCGAGTATCTATTCTATATAAACCTGAAAAAGTTGCTCTCAGTTTGTTGCGCATATCCAAATAGGCATAGGTATCTTCCATTTGTTTAAATAAAGAGCCGCCAAATTCACGTCTGTCTTGGAAATCGTCTTGATCTGTGCCGGCAAAAGTTGCCGTTTTTATAGTGCTGGGGCATTGGTCAGAAAGCAGCAAGCCTACATTGGAATAGATACCGTCAGCAGATACTAGCCCCAGTATTTTTAGTTTGTTGTTATCAAAATCTACATGACACTTCTTAAATTCTTCGCTGGCAGCTTGAAAAGTTAAATTTTGCTCTAAAGAACGCCTAGATTCAAAATTATCGCCGTCTGTGTCTTTAATCATTTGTCTAATAGCTGTATCAGTAGCTGGATCTGTAGAGGTTCCGTTACGGACATAAACGCCGCTGGGCCTTAGTCCTTTAGAAGCTAGATAGTATGGACGATCTGTGCCTTTTTGCACAGTTACGGCAATAATTTTTTTATCGTTAACGTTTTGAGTTTGATAGCGTACAAACATAGTTACGTCCGGTTTGATTGAATCACGCACCATGTTATTTATACGCAATGTTGACTCGTCTGCGTTATCAATGCCAATAATTTCTCCATCATCTCCAACGCCTACATAGATAGTTCCGCCATGTGAATTTGCGAAGGCTATAACCCCTTTGCAAAGGTCATTCGTTATTTGTTGCTTTAATTCTATAGTTTCACTTTCTTGGTAAATCATAGATGCACTCCTCGTAAATAACTAAAGTCGCAATGCTAGTCAACTATAGCTATTCTAGTCAATGCTAGTCATCTTAGTCAATGCTAGTCAATAGTAGTTGACTAGCACTAGTTGCGTTGCTATGTAGCGTTGGACAAACAAAAAATCCCTTCGGCAGTTTTTTTTCTGCAGAAGGGATTTTGCTTTATAGCGTGCGTTTAGTGCTTATTACCAAACGCCTTACCTATATATTAAGCCAAAGCGTGGTTGACGATAGAGTCGCGCAATTTGGGCTCGAACCAAGTGGATTTAGGAGGCATAATTTCACCAGCATCGGCAATATCCATGAGCTCTTTTAAGCTTACCGGACGCATAGAGAAAGCTACTTGGGCGCGTCCTTCATCTACTCTCTTGACTAATTCGCCAGTACCGCGGATACCGCCCACAAAGTCGATACGCTCATTGGTGCGCGGATCATCGATAGCTAACAGAGGATTTAATACGTTATCTTGCAAGACAGCAGCGTCCAGCTTCTGAGCGGGAGTGGCGGCCTTCTCTTTGAGAGGAGTGAGATCGAGATCATACCACTTCTTGCCTAAATACATGCTGACGTGACCGTCTTGCTGAGGCTCAGGAGTAGCATTTTCGGCTACAGGCACAACCTTCTTAAGTTCGGCTAAGAAGTCTGCTTCGCTGTGATTATTCAAATCGGCTACCACGCGGTTGTAAGCCATAATTTTAAGCTGATCGTCGGGGAAAGCTACAGCTAAGAAGAAGTTGGCAGCTTCGGTGCCCTTCCAGTTGGGATCTTCGGAACGAAGTTTAGCTCTGGTACGGCTGGCAGAAGCGGCGCGGTGGTGTCCGTCGGCAATATACAAAGCGGGAATCTTGGCAAACTCTTCAACTAAGTCTTGGCAATTTTCCAACTTCCAAGCGGTGTGGCGAATGCCATCAGGAGCTACGAAATTATACAAAGGCTCAGTGGCGATTACTTTATTGACAATATCGTCAATTTCGGGACGAGCTTTGTAAGTAAGGAAAACCGGGCCGGTCTGAGCTTTGGTAGTGATAATATGGTTGGTGCGATCGTCTTCTTTGGCTTTGCGGGTCTTCTCATGCTTTTTTATGAGGTTGTTGTCGTACTCATCGACTGAGAAGGTAGCGGCAATACCGGTCTGAACGTGATCGCCCATTTGCTGCTGGTATACGTAAATAGCGGGAGTTTCGTCTAAGAACAGAGCGCCTTCGTCACAGAGCTTCTTAAGGTTTTCGGCAGCTTTAGCATAGACGGAAGGATCGTAGGCGTCTACGGAATCGGGCAAATCGATTTCGGCGCGAGAAACGTGAATAAAGCTCAAAGGATGACCTTCACCCAAAGCTTTGGCTTCTTGGCGATCTACTACATCGTAAGGAACTTCGGCTACTTGAGCCACATACTTAGGATGGGGACGTAAAGCGCGGAAGGGACGTAAAACGGACATTCTTTTTCACCTGTGCAGTATTAAATTCGAGAACTAAACTTTTACACCGAAAATAAAAAAGCCTGCATAATTAAATAAAATAATTGTGCAGACTTTTGCCAAGGCGCTTCTCTAAAAGCGCAGCGGTTTAGTTGGGGATAAGTTGGATAATATTGATAGTATTTTTACTTAAGTAGATGGCTCGCCACAAGTCGCCGCCGTTGGTGGTTAGGTAAACGTTGCCAGTTAAAGTGGAAAAAGCAAAAATACCGTCTTTTAAAGCGCTGATCGAAGTGATGCGCTGATTAGTTAGAGAGGGTAGGCCCACATTTTTAACTTGCCAAGTGTCGCCACCGTTTTGAGAGCAGACAATAATTTGGGCTCCGCTGTCGTCGCGCATTTGGCTTAGGCTGGCCATAATTAAATCGGGATTGTAAGGGGCAATAGCTACGCGGCGGGCAAAACTATAAGGCAAGCCATGCTCGAGTTGCTTCCAAGTCGAGCCCAGATCGTTAGAGCGGAAGAGGCCGGCCGAAGTGGCTGAGAAGATGCGATTGGGAGCTAGCGCATGAATGGCAAAATCGTTTACTTCTTTGCCTACGCTAACTGGGCGCTCCGTCCAATTGAGGCCACCGTCTAAGCTGCCCATAAAGCCGCCCTGAGCTACTGAGGCAAAGACTACGTTGGGATGGAGCGGATGTTGGCGCAACTTCGTGACCGAAGCGCGGTAAGGCGGCACCGGATAAACCCAATTGTCGGAGCTAGGCAACTGATTGAAACTAGGCAACTTTTGCCAGCGTAAGCCGGCCGTTTTGCTCTTGTAAATTGAGGGCGGTTGAGTGCCGACATACATGACCATGGGAGATTTGGGGTGGGAACTTATGGCGGTAATATTTAGTCCGTCCAAACCTTCTATAGTAGTCATCCAGTTTTCGCCATCTTTAGTTTTGTGAATAGAACCTTGGGAAGAGGCGGCCAAAATGGAACCGTGCGGATCGGTCAAAATAGCTTGGATATTGCGTCCCTGGTGAGCATGAGAAACCAAAGTCCAGGTATCCATTTCTGTTTGTCCTTCTTTAAGGACGATCACTCCATGGGTTGTTCCGATAGCTATACGCATAAAAAGGCCGCCTTCGCTGCGCACTTAAAGCGCAAAAATATACGACGCTGCCCGACCGCCAGAAGATGCGGCCAAGCCGCCATCAAGAAGTTTTGGCAGAGCCGATTTTTTGTCCTGCTTGAATAATTGGGCTAGGCTCAAGAATGGGCAGTTATTAAGCGGTAGGTAAACGGTAGGTAAGTGGTAAGGGCTAAGCTTAAGCTTTCGCAAAGAAGAATAATCGGCAGGTTTTGGCTGACTTTTGGTCGTATGGAGCCCCTGTCAGTTTACAAATATTTTAAGAGGAGTTTTTTTACCATGAAACTTGTTATGGTGCGTCATGGCCAGAGCTTGTGGAACTTAGAAAATCGCTTCACTGGTTGGACCGATGTCGATCTTAGCGAAAATGGCATTAAAGAGGCTAAGGAAGCTGGCCGCTTACTTAAGGCCAACGGTTTTACCTTTGACGAAGCTTTCACTTCCGTTTTGAAGAGGGCTAACCATACTTTGGAGCTTATCCTCAATGAGCTTGGCGAGAGCAACATTCCCATCCACTACAGCTGGCGTTTAAATGAGCGCCACTACGGCGCTTTGCAAGGTCTCAACAAAGATGAAACCCGCGCCAAATACGGTGCTGAGCAAGTTCACATTTGGCGTCGCAGCGCCGACGTACGTCCTCCGGCATTGGACAAGAGCGATGAGCGCTTCCCCGGTCACGATCCCAAGTATAAAGATCTTACTCCCGACCAGCTTCCTTGCACTGAGCATTTGCTTGATACCGTAGCTCGCGTAGTTCCTTACTGGGATTCCGATATTAAGCCTGCTCTTTTGGCTGGTAAAAAGTGCATTATCGCTGCTCACGGCAACAGTATCAGAGCTTTAGTAAAATATATTGAGAATATCGGTACCAAAGAGATTATGGATGTAGAGATTCCTACTGGCAAGCCTTTGGTTTATGAGCTTGATGACAAAACTTTGGCTTTCGTTAAGAAGTATTATCTGTAATATCTTCTAATTTAGTTTAGTTGCCCAGAGCTTAGCTCTTACTTAAATTAAAAAGAGAGCGGCTGCGGCACTATTGGCCAAGCTTAGTTATAAGAAGGCCCGACTTCTCGCTCCTGTGTGAAAGGTCGGGCTTTTTTTTGTGCAGTTACAGGTATTTCTTGATAATTTTTTCAAATTCGGCTTTATCGGCGTAACCTACATGGACATAGCGGATATTACCTTGACGGTCGACAACAATTGTAGTGGGAATACCTTCGATAGCTCCGATCTTTTTTTCGACGCTACTGACGGCAGCGACATTGTCCTTACCTAAAATGGAGGGATAGTTAAGTCCCTCTCGTTTGGCAAATTGTTTATGATCGGCTTCTTCCTCGTCAAAAGAAACGCCGACAACTTGCAATCCTTTAAGGGCATATTGCTTTTGTAAAGCGATAAAGCCGGGAATCTCCTTGCGACAGGGAGGGCACCAAGTGGCCCAAAAATCGATAATAAGCACTTTTCCGGCATATTTGGAAGTGTCAATCATTTTACCATCGTAGCTTTTACCGCTAATTTTAGGTAATTTGCCGTAGTCTTTTTCCTGTCCACCTTGAGTAGGTTGGGTACAAGCTAATAAAGTAAATAAACCGAGGCAAATTATTGCTAAAATCGAAAAATATCTGCGCATATATTTCTGGGTGTTCCTTTCGCGATAATGTTTTTGGGCAGCTAAAAATGTAGTAAAAAAAAGTCTACCAATATTCAGCAGCACCCCTTTATATTACCTTACTAGATCGAAGTTGTCAGTGTTGCTGCCCAAAAAATATTAGGTGGCAGAGGAAAACTACGATAGTTAAAAAAATGGCCTTCCAGAGTTGAGGGTTAAATGTTTATATATCCTTTAATACTTAAGCCTTATCTAGCGCCTCGCATTTGGGGAGGCAAAGGGTTGGCCACCTTGTTCCCGTCGGTAGCGCAGGCTGCCGAGCCTATTGGTGAAGTATGGATTGTGGGTGGCTCGCAAGTTGTAGCCAATGGCCCTTATGCTGGCCAAACCTTAGACGAGCTTTATCGGTGCTTCCCTTCTTGGCTGGGCAATAGTCAAGGCCATTCCGAAGCTTGTTTTCCTCTGCTAATAAAGTGGCTGCGGGCCGAACATTGGTTGTCTATCCAAGTCCATCCCAACGATAGCTGGGCCCGCCGTTTAAGTGGCCGCTCTGCTCAAGGTAAAGAAGAAGCCTGGTATGTAACTGAGAGTCTTCCTGGAGCAGAGCTCATTTTGGGTGTCCATCCGCACAGCCGTTGTCACGATTTCTTAACCACTGTCGGAGCGGAAATGCTGCCTTTTTTAAGCAAAATAAAGCCGACAGTTGGCGATTGTTTGGCTATTAAGCCCGGTGCCATTCACGCTTTGGGGCCCGGCCTTACCGTTTTGGAAGTACAACAGAATAGCCAATTGACTTATCGCCTTTACGACTGGGATCGTTTGAGCTTAGAGGGGCAGCCGCGCCAATTGCACGTTAGAGAGGCGGCTGCCGTTTTGCCTGATTGTTGGTCGGCGAACTTAGATAAAAATAAACAGCCGGGCCCAGTTAGACAATCTTTCCCGTCGACGGTTGGCCAAGTGTTGCTTCAAGCTGAGCATTTCCGCTTGGAAGTAATTAAAGCCGAGCCGAGGAAGAGCGCTTGGCTTACCGATCCACTCCTCCCAGAAATAATTGTCTGTACTAGCGGAGCTTTGCAAGTTTCTTTGTCTGGCCAAGAGGCAAGGTTGCCCAATGGCCAAGCTTGCCTCTTGACTGCTGGCCAAGCGACAGTGGAGCTCGGCTTTGAGTCTGGGGGAGAAGCTGTGCGGATTACCTCTTCGCGGTAAGTGCGCCTGTTAGGGGGCTATAGGCGCTAAAAAAGGAGGCCGGGCAGATATTGAGAAAGTTAAGCCAAATTTTGGAACTTTAGAGAATAGATCGCTTAAATACAACCAGTTTTAGTTCGATACCGAGGAGATAGTTATGGGGATGGAGCCGTTTTCAGATGAAGCCAGAATGTCAATAGTATTCGCTCGCGAGGAAGCCAAGGCTTTAGGAAGTAATTCTATCGGCCCTGAGCATCTCTTGATGGGGTTGGCGGCCAATGGTAAAAGTGCCGTCAGCGATCTTTTGGAAAAACATGGCTTAACTTTAGAGCTTTTGCACAGCTTTGCTTCCGAGCATTGCGAAGCCGACGACGACATCAGTCAGGGTATGATGTTTACTCAGGCGGCCAAGCTGATTATTCAAGAAGCTTTCAAATGTTCTCGCCGCTACGAGCGCAGCGCTGTTGGCTGTGAGGCTCTCTTGTTGGCTATCTTAAAAGTGGCCGAAGATTTCCCAGACGAAACCGAAGTCGTCAATGAAATTTTAAAGAGTTTGCCCGATTTCGATCTTAAGAGCTTGAGAGGCGACCTTAAAGCCATGATGCTTAAAGGTGAGGAAGAGTACAAGTCGCGCACCTACTCTTCTGGCTCCTCTTCAGGCAAAAAAGCCTCGGCTAAAACTCCCGTTTTAGACAGCTATTGTCGCGATCTTACCAAATTGGCCCAAGACGGCAAGCTCGATCCTCTGATCGGTCGCCACAATGAGCTCGAGCGCGTCATTATGGTCTTGTCTCGTCGTACTAAATGTAATCCTGTTTTAATTGGCGATCCTGGCGTAGGTAAAACGGCTATCGTGGAGGGCTTGGCCCAACGTATCGTCAGTGGTGAAGTACCAGATAAACTTAAAGATATGCGTGTTTGCTCTTTATCCCTTTCCGGTTTGGTGGCCGGCACTCGCTATCGCGGAGATTTTGAGGATCGCTTAAACAAGATTCTCAAAGAGCTTACTAATGCTAAGTCTAAAGTTATCCTTTTTATTGACGAAGTCCACACTTTAGTAGGAGCGGGCGATTCCGAAGGTGGCTTAAATGCTTCTAGTATTTTGAAGCCTGCTTTGGCTCGCGGTGAATTCCAATGTATTGGAGCTACTACTGTGGGCGAATATACTAAATATATCGAAAAAGACCCAGCCTTAGAGCGTCGTTTCCAGACTGTCGATGTCAAAGAGCCTACCGAAGAGGAAGCCTGCCGCATAATTTTAGGTTTGCGCGATCGTTACGAAAGTTTCCACAATGTGGATATTTCCGAAGAAGCTATTCGCGAGGCGGTGCGCCTTTCCAATCGCTACTTGCCTGATCGTTTGCTGCCCGATAAAGCTATCGACGTTATAGACGAAGCTTGCAGCCGCGTCAGTTTAGCCAAGGCCAACAAGCCGCAAGACCTAGTAAATAAGGCTTCCGAGTTGCGTGATTTAGTACGCAAACGCGATGAAGCTTTAGCCGAACAAGATTACGAGTTGGCTGATGAATTGCGCATGAAAGAAGAAGCGGCTCGCAGTATTTTGAACCGCTTAGAAGCCGATTGGCAAGAGCGTCGTGAACATTCTGCCGAAGCAAAAAGCGATCGTCCTGTAGTTAAGACTGATACAGTGGCTTATGTTGTTTCGCTTATGTCCGGTGTGCCTTTGAATAGCGTCAGCCAAAATGAAGCGGCTCGCTTAAGCAATATTGAACAAATTTTGCATGAACGTGTAGTTGGACAAGATGGACCTATTAAGGTAGTAAGTCGTGCTATTAAGAGAGCTCGAGCTGGCTTAAAAGATCCCAACAAGCCCATTGGTTCCTTCCTTTTCTTAGGCCCTACTGGCGTAGGCAAAACGGAATTAGCTCGCACTTTGGCGCAATTTCTTTTTGATGATGAAAATGCGCTTATTCGCATGGATATGTCCGAGTATTCGGAAAAGTTTACTGTTTCCCGTTTGTACGGTGCCGCTCCTGGCTATGTGGGCTACGACGAAGGCGGCGAGCTGACCGACGCTGTCCGTCGCAAACCCTATTCAGTAGTGCTTTTTGACGAAATAGAAAAGGCCCATCCAGATATTTTCAACGTTTTGTTGCAAATAATGGACGAAGGTCGTCTGACCGATTCTAAGCGCCATGTGGTCGACTTTAAAAATGTGGTAGTTATTCTTACTTCCAATATCGGTTTTGCCAATCCCGATCCTAGTGTAAATATGGGCTTGCGCGGCAACCGTGATGAAGGTTCGCCGCAAGTGCGCTTTGAGCGTATGAAAAAACGCGTTTTGGAAGAGACTAAACAAGTCTTTAAGCCAGAGTTTTTGAATCGTTTAGACGCTTCGGTTGTTTTCCATAGTTTGGAAAATGAAGATTTGCTTAAGATTGTCGATATTATGTTGGCCAAGGTGCGCAAAGAGTTGGGGACCAACCACCGCGACTTTGAAGTTTCCCAAGACGTCAAGCGGGCTTTGGTTGCTTCTTGTCGCGAGCCTCAGTACGGGGCCCGTCCTTTGCGTCGAGCTATCCAGCAAATGATCGAAGATCCTCTGGCTGACAAAGTTATCGATGGCGAATTTCCTGAAGGCAGCCGTATGCTTATCGACGTGAGCGAAGAAGATCGCGCCGAGTTGGCTGCCCGCGAAGCTGAAGGTATGATTGGTAGCAGCTCTTCAAGCAAAAATGGCGACGAGGATAACTTCCAATTGGTTTTCAAACTTGCCGAATAGAAAAAAGTGGGGGAGCGCTTCTTAGTTAGTTGCGCTCCCTTGACTATCAGAGGACAGCCTATTATAATTAGTGCCGCCTTATGTTATGGGGAAGTGGCTCAGCTGGGAGAGCGTCGCGTTCGCAATGCGAAGGTCGTGGGTTCGAATCCCATCTTCTCCACTAAATTTGAACCCAAGCGAGAGTTCAAGCTTTTACACTTAGCTTGAGCTCTTTTTTTATTGTTGCAATATTAGCTAAAATACTAAATAATAAGACTAGCTAACAAAATATCGCTCGAGGTGGTTGGTATGATTGCAGCTGTGGCCACAGCAACAGATATGCAAAACAATTTTGGCAAATACTTGAATCTGATCATTTCAGGCCATGAAGTTATCGTAACTAAAGATGGTCGTGAAATAGGGCGTTTTGTCCCTAAAGATACTGTCAATTCGTATCTAACTGATTCTCTTACAGGATTGTTAAAGAAAAATTATGATCTAGATCAAGCAAAGTCAGAAAGACTAAGAGAAAAATATGAAATTGTTGATTGACTGTAATATAGTCTTAGATGTTCTCCAAAATAGACAGTCTTTTGTTGAGCCGTCATCGGCTATTTGGAAGCTGTGTGAAACTGGACAGATACAAGGTTATGTATCGGTACTGACTTTTGCAAATGTTGTTTACATTATGCGCAAAGAGTTAGACCCTCAAACAGTTGAAGATACGTTGCAAAAATTATCTTTAATTTTTAAATTCGTAGATCTTGAAGTTATTGATGCTGTCCGTGCGGCGGAATTGCACTGGGATGATTTTGAAGATGCTATACAAAGCGTAACTGCAGATAGATTAAATGTCGATTTTATTGTTACCAGAAATGTTCGCGATTTTGCCAAAAGTAAAGTTGTAGCTTTAATGCCTTCAGAATTGCTAGCTAGGATATAAGTATAAATAAAAGCAGCACTTTTCTCTTTCTATAAATTGCAAATTTGCTAGCAAATAAAACTTGACTCTATAACAATTATAGAGTTTATTGTCACTTGCAAAAGGAGCACCCCGTTTAGCGAAAATTGTCCCTCGAGCGAAAAGCAAATTTCAGAGGCGAAAAATAAAGCATATGGAGAAGAATTTAACTTCAGGCAGCGTGTTAAAAAATATCGTTTTTTTTTCGTTGCCTTTTTTACTGGCTTACTTTTTACAAACCCTTTACGGATTAGCCGATCTTTTCATTATAGGTCAATTTGATACGGTAGCCAGTATTACTGCTGTTTCTATTGGTAGTCAAGTTATGCATATGCTTACCGTTATGATTGTCGGCTTAACTATGGGCTCTACTGTAAGCATCGCTCAGGCTGTTGGTGCCAATAATAAAAAACAAGTTTCTCACACTATTGGCAATACGGCTGTACTTTTTGTGGCCGTTTCTGTTATTGTTACGGCTGTTTTGGTCTTTTTTGTCGATCCTATCGTAGGCGCTATGTCTACTCCTCCAGAGTCTGTACCAGGGACGGCAGCTTATTTATTCGTTTGTTTTTTAGGCATACCGTTTATTACGGCTTACAATGTTATTAGTGCTATTTATCGTGGTTTAGGTGACTCCCAAAGTCCTATGTATTTTGTGGCCGTAGCTTGTGTAATCAATATTATCTTGGACTACATCTTCATAGGCGCTTTACACTTAGGGCCCATAGGAGCCGCCTTGGGAACGACATTATCGCAAGCTGTAAGCGTCCTTTTTGCCCTGATTATGTTTATGCGCAAAAGACATATTTTGCCAGATAGGGAAGATTTTACGATCAGTCGTTCTATAATGAGCAAACTTATTAAAATTGGTTTGCCTATTTCTTTGCAAGATGGTTTTGTACAAATTGCTTTTATTACTATTACCATTATTGCTAATAGGCGAGGCTTAAACGACGCGGCGGCTGTAGGCATTGTGGAAAAAATCATTGGCTTCCTTTTCTTGGTACCTTCCTCCTTACTCTCTTCGGTATCGACTCTGTGTGCTCAGAATATGGGAGCTTGTAAACCGGAAAGGGCTGTACTCACTTTGCGCTATGCTATTTATATGGCTGCCTCTTTTGGCTTGTTAGTTTCTCTAATGGCTCAATTTAATGGCGACGGTGTGGTAAATTTATTTACTTCCGATCCCACGGTAATTACTAGGGGGGGTGAGTATTTGCGTGGCTATATTTGGGATTGCCTCTTTGCCGGCATTCACTTCTGTTTTAGTGGTTATTTTTGCGCTTGTGGTCATGCTGGTTTATCCTTTATGCACAATATAATTACGCTCTTTTTGGCTCGTATTCCCGGAGTTTATATTATGTCGGCCATGTATCCGCATACCCTCTATCCCATGGGCTTGGCAACTGCTGCCGGTTCACTTGTTTCTGTAATTATATGTTTAATCACTTTTGCTTGGTTGCAACGCCAGACTAAAAATAATTTATGCAGCGCAATTTAACTCAAGGGCCCATAACTTTAAATATTTTGCTCTTTGCTTTGCCTCTAATGTGTGGCAATTTATTGCAGCAAACTTACAATGTAGCTGATACTTGGATAGTTGGCCGCTTCTTAGGCGCCAATGCTCTGGCCGCTGTTGGCTCTTCCTATACTCTAATGGTCTTCTTAACGTCCATTTTACTCGGTTTATGCATGGGAAGTGGCGCGGCTATGGCTATGCAATATGGAAGCGGCCAATTAGACAAATTGCGGCGCTGCATTTTTATGTCTTTTAGCTCAATTGCAATGGCTGCTTTGGTGCTTAATATTGGAGTATATTTAGGAGTAGGCCATATTTTGCATTGGCTCTGCGTACCGGCAGAAGTACAGCCACTGATGAGCGTTTATCTAAAAATTATCTTTGCCGGCATAATGGCTACATTTTTGTACAATTATTTTGCCAATTTGCTCAACGCAGTGGGCAATTCGGTAACGCCGTTGTATTTTTTAGCCGCCGCTGCTTTAAGCAATATTGGGTTGGATTTATTATTTGTGTTGGTTCTCAAATGGGGAGTAGGGGGCGCCGCTTGGGCGACGGTACTTGCACAATTTTTAGCCGGAATAGGCATTGCTGTTTATACTTTGAACAAATTCCCGCATTTAAGGCCGCGTCGGGCGGACATGTGTTGGGATAAAGCCGAGTTAGCTTCTATTGTTAATCTATCGGTAATGACTAGTGTACAGCAATCAATTATGAATTTTGGTATTTTGCTGGTGCAAGGCTTAGTCAATAGCTTTGGAGCTGTGGTTATGGCTGCTTTTGCCGCTGCGGTAAAAATCGATTCTTTTGCTTATATGCCGGTACAAGATTTTGGCAATGCCTTTTCTACATACGTAGCTCAAAACTACGGCGCCAAGCAGCCTGAACGTATTCGCCTAGGCATTCGCAGTGCTGTGTTTACCTCGGCAGTATTTTGTTTTGTTATTAGCGCTGTAGTCTTTATTTTAGCCCAGCCGCTTATGCAAATTTTTATCGAGCCGCAAGAAAAAGCCATTATTGCTGTCGGCGTACAATATTTGCGCATTGAAGGAGCTTGCTATATTGGTATAGGCATATTGTTCTTACTCTACGGTTATTATCGCGCTATCAATATGCCTTCCATGTCAGTAATTTTAACTATTGCTTCTTTAGGCACACGTGTAATTCTAGCTTATGCTTTGTCAGCAATTCCAGCTATAGGAGTTACAGGCATTTGGCTTTCAGTTCCTATTGGCTGGGCTTTAGCCGATATTATCGGTATAACGTATTATTTCACGCGCTCGCAAAAACAATTGCCTACAGGTATGTGAAAAAATGGGGCGTGGCGGGTAGTTTTGTTGTCAAATCCAGAATTGTGTGTAAATTCCTTTAGGAATATGAGGCTGTTTAAGCCTCTTAATTATCTAGCTCCTTACATACCTATGATACTGGACTCTTATTATACCCAAAGGAAGAGCCGATGGCTCTTTTAGTTTCATTTTAATTCTACACCATTATATGGACGTAACCACGTAACCGACGTAACTCCATATCGTAATTATATCCGCAAAGTAATAATATTGAGTAAAGGCGTAGGCTGAGTCGAAACTAGGCTTTATAAATCGTGTGTGGAATTAAAAGTACAGGGTCGTTTAGCAAACGTTTAACAAAATCTGTACTGCGGGGTGCTTTCTATGGCGAGTAAAAGATCGGAACAACGTGCAGCCAGAAAAGAAATGGTTATGCAAGCGGAATTGGCTAGAAACAGAACGTCTACAAATAGCTTGAATAGCTTTTTTGGACGAGCAGCTTTGGTAACTATTTTGAGCGGAGTTTTTGTCCCTATCCTTTGTTCAGTTACAATAGAAGGCTTTGATTTTTTATCAGCTTTCTTCTGCTTTGCTTATATGGCCGTGATTTTTGTCAGTTTATGGATATTTACTCTTACTGGCGATGATGAATCTGAAGATATAAAAAAAGCTAAATTGTTGCGAGAAGCCAAGAAGGAAGATGCTGTTAGTAGTTCGCTCATAGGTATTGCTATTGGCACAGTTTTTCTCGTCATAGGAATTGTCCATTGTTACTTTGCTATGTCCGTCGAGAGAAAAATCGATGTCTGGCATTTATCTCTGCCGGCTTATATACTTGGCACAATCGCTTGGGGAGAATTGGGACTGCGTATAATTTTCGTTTCCCTAAAAACTATTATTGACTATAAAAAAGTTTTGGCTGAAGAAGCTGCCGGTACCATTTTTGTAGCACTGCCTCCCGATGAAGAGGATGAAGAGTTCGCCCTCTTAGTTGCCCAAGAAGAAGGGCGCGTTCCTTTTACTAACGACAGTCGCCCTAATAATGTAGATGCTGAAAATAGCTATATTGATGACCCTGATTATGATAATATTCCTAATCGCAGCAATTCTCGTCGCGTACCTACTTTTGCTCGAGATAGTCGCCCTAATAATGTAGATGCCGAAAATAGCTATATTGATGACCCCGATTATGATAATATTCCTAATCGCAGCAATTCTCGTCGCGTACCTACTTTTGCTCGAGATAGTCGTCCTAACAATGCGGATGCCGAAAATAGTTATATCGACGATCCCGATTACGACCGTCGCCACAATCGCTATAATTGCTACCGTTCGCCTGCTTTACAAAGCAACTCGCGTCAGTCTAATTCATCGTATGCTGACGATAGTTTCTATGATGAAGTACAATACTAAATCTAGTAATTAGTTGATAACAGAAGAAGTTAAGTTGGTAGAAAAATGGAGGATTAGTGGAGTGGAAAATCGCGGAAATATTGCTGACTACTTGGATCTGGGTAGTCGCAAATCAAGTTCGAATTCTAAAGATAGTCTAATTGGTAAATTGTATGTATTGGCGTTTGTGATTATGGCATTGGTAATGCTTTGTACGATATTAGACGTCGACTTTGCGGACGCTCTGCTGAATTTAGTTTATTTGGGCGTTATTCCGTTAGCGATCTACCTTAAAGGCACAATGGGGTTAGCCCCCCAAAATATGACTGAAGATCAGCGAAAAGCCTATCTTTTGGCTATGGCTAAAGAAGAAGAAGCCGAGGAACGACAACATAAGCTGATGATTTACGGAGGGGTGGGTGCTTGTTTTGCTGTGAGCGGTTTATTTGTCTTGATGAACTCTACAAGTAGTGGGGCGTTGATCAATGGATTGATAATGATTATAGGCGGCACTTTTGTGGCTGTTGCTTTCATAACTACTGCTACCAAGAATCTAGGTGAATTTAAACAGATTCTAGCTGAAGAAGCGGCCGGCAAGTTAGACTACCTTAAACAATTGCCCAGTAACGATCAGTCTAATTTTATCCCAGATGAGACTTTTGATCGTTCCCCTAGGCCAAACCGAGGAGACAGGGCCACTTCATACAGTGAAAATTCCCACTCTGAAGCGCCAGGCTATGACAATATCCAATTTTAGTAAATTGCTATCAAAAAAATAAGAAAGTGAGAACGGTAGTATTATGGACTTTTCAGAATATTTTCTTAACCTTTTCCCCCAATGGATCAAAAAGGCTATTATTTATTTTGCAAAATTTTTAGCTTGGTTAGATGTTATTGCTTTCTTCGGAGGTCTGGCCGCAGCTCTTATAGGTTGGTTTGTCTTCAAGAGTGAAGTGGCGCTTGGTATCGGCTTAGCTTCTTTTGTGACCGCTATTTTTGCTATTATACCTTTTCTCTTAATGTATACATCTGCGGATCGTATCGATTTTAAAGATCAATTGGGTGAACTATTAGAAAAAGAGAAAAAGGCGGCAGAAAGCAGACTTAAGTTAAGTCAGAGTGAACAGGCTAAATTGGCCAAACTTAAAGAAAGGCAAAAAAAGATTGCCGCATTGGAGGCTAAAAATGGACAGAAACAAACCGGAACGCTCGGTTGTGTAGTTTCTATTCTGGCTTGGTCTTTTATTTTCGTATTTTTTGGTTACGGTACCAATTTGCTGATCCTTATGTTAGCCGGTTGGGCTCTGATCTTTAGTTTGATAGTTGTATCTATTATGTATATGATGAGTGGTTACGCCGACACTAACAAGGTCGGCCCTCAAGTTGCCGAGCCGACCGAACTTGGCACTTTTAGACAAGCGCCGACGCTGCCTACCCGAAATGATAGAGTGCCAAATCACTTGGCCCCTCAACGCTCTGTCCAACCCGGCCCACAAATCAGCGACGCTTTAACCGATTCGTATTCTAATGATGATATGCAATACTAATACGTAAGTCCCAAAAAAGACAAGTTGTTTTATTACCCTTTATGTTGCTACGATTTAGGCCGATCGATCCAAGTATATACCACCATTAAAGATATGCTAAAAACTAGCATAATAGTGGAAATGGCGTTAATTTCTGGGGTAACGCCAAATTTTAGCATGGAGTGGACGGCCATGGGCAAGTTGCCTGCGCCTACGCCGGCATTGAAGAAGGTAATGACAAAATCGTCAAAAGAGAGGGTAAAGCAAAGGAGAGCGCCAGAAATTATGCCAGGCCAAATTTGGGGCAAGGTAACTAAGCGGAAAGTCTCCCAGCGGGTGGCCCCCAAGTCGGCGGCTGCTTCCTCTAGAGAGGGATCGAGGCCGGCCAAGCGAGTGCGTACAGTAATAGTCACGTAAGCGATACAAAAAGCAATATGGGCCAGAATCACTGTAAATAGTGATAGCTTAATTCCTAAGCTGAGGAAAAGCGTCAATATAGAAATAGCCATGACTATTTCTGGCACTACCAGGGGGATAAATACCAGAGAGCCAACTAAACCGCGCCCCTTAAATTCGTAGCGCGATAATCCTAGAGCGGCCAGCGAGCCGATTAAAGTGGCCAAAAAAGTGGCGCATAAGCCCACTTTTAAGCTATTACTCAGGGCGCGTAAAATAGTTTCATTTTGGAAAAGGCTAAAATACCAGTCCAAAGTGAAGCCTTGCCAAGCGGTATTGCGCCTATCGGTATTAAAACTGAAAAGCACCAAAACAATAATTGGGGCATACAAAAATAAATAGACACATAAAGTATGTAAGCGCAAGTACCAGGGGGATCGTTTTTCGGAAAGGCGAGGTAGGCTCATACTAGGGACTCCATAGAATTGGACATTTTAAGGAAAGCTAGAATAGATAGAAGCATAATAGCCATTAAAACTAAAGATAAAGCCGAGCCCAACGGCCAATTGAAGAAGGCTAAATATTGTTGTTGAATAAGGTTGCCAATCATCATAGTATCTACTCCGCCTAAAACGTCGGGAGTGACAAAATCGCCCATGGCCGGTACAAAAGTGAGCAAACTGGCTGCCGTAACGCCAGGTAACGAGAGAGGAAAGATTACCTTAAAGAAAGTTTCGCCTGGAGGGGCTCCTAAATCGGCAGCCGCTTCTAAAAGGGACATATCTATCTTTTCCAAAGATACATACAAAGGCAAAATGGCAAAGGGTAAAAAACCGTAAGTTAAGCCCAAGATGACAGAAAAGGGTGTATTTAATAAGTTGAGCGGTTCGGCGATTAAGCCTAGGCTGAGCAAAAAAGTATTTAATACGCCTTCACTTTGCAGTATGGTCATCCAAGCAAAGATACGAATTAGGTAGGAAGTCCAAAAGGGCAACATCACCAAGATAAGCAAAAAAGGCTTATATTTACCGCCGTAGCGGGCGATATACCAAGCCAAAGGGTAGCCCAACAACAGACAAAACAAAGTTGTACAAGCCGCATACTTAGCTGAGCGCAATAAGATAGGCAAATTGTCGGCATTAAATACGGTGCGGAAATTTTCCAAGCTGCAAGCTGAAGTCAGCATATAATCGTCATTGATAGTATGGGTGGCCATAGAAATAACTGAGCCTAGCGGGAGCAAGAAAAAAGTGGCGATATAAAGGACAAAGGGTGTCACTAAAAGGACGCCTATGGCCTTTTTACTCATTTGCTTGATAGGTTTTATTGGTGCTGCTGGTTGCAAAGTTGAATTATTGTCGGCCATTAGTTTTTAAATTTTATACTCTCCCACATTTTATCCCAATTTTTCTCTTCAGCGCCAATATCTTCTTGAGCAAAAGTGCGCTTCATCATCTCTGCAGGCGGATAACCCAAAGGCCTATTCAATAATTCCTGATTGACGTAAGGCAAGGAAGTGGCAATAGTGTTGGGATAGCTGGTAAAGTTGGTAACTTTAGCAATAATTTCCGGCTGCATGACAAAATTAAGAAACTCGACAGCTTCGCTTTTGTGGGCCGCGTCTTGGGGAATACACCAAGAATCGACAAAAAAGAAACTGCCCTCTTTAGGCAAGATATAATCGATATTGGGATTAGCCTCTTGGGCACGGGAAATATCACCGCTCCAAGCTTGGGCCAACCATATTTCACCTCGAGCTAAACCGTCGATATAATCATTGGTATATTGGCGCAAGATATGCTTTTGATGGATAAGCTCTTTTTGAGCGGCAGCCAATTCCTTGGGGTGGCAAGAGTTGCCGTTATAACCGAGCTTAATTAGAGCCGCCCCTATAGCGTCGCGCTTTTCGTCTAGCATGGTAACTCGGCCTACGTAGTCTTCATTCCAAAGATCGGCCCAGGAAGTGGGAGTATTCTTGACATATTTGCGGTTGTAACCTATACCAGTGGTGCCCCAAAGGTAGGGAACGCAATAACGACATAGAGAAGACCAAGGCTCTTTTTTTACCAGGTCGATCATTTGCTCGTAATACTTAAAACCGTCGATAGTAGCTATAATTTGCTGACGGATAAGGCGACGCAGCATATAATCTGAAGCTACTATCAGATCATAGCCGGCTCCCAACTTCAGTTTGGCAAAGAGCACATCTTGGGAAGAAAACTCGTCGTAGACCACAGATATGCCAGTTTGGTTAATGAAGTTCTTTACTGTATCAGGAGCTATATAGTAAGAATAATTGTAGATGTTGAGTCTGCGCTGGGAAGAAGATACGCAACCAGGTATACACATAGCTAGAATAGCCCCGGCTGTGTATCCTAAAAACTGACGCCTGCTCAAAAGAGAGGCGTCAGGAGCCAGCACTCGCAAAGAATGCTTTTTCATTATAGGCTACTAATTGTTGTTCGATTGGGGAAGGAGAGTAGCGCTGGCTAAACCCCAATTTAGCCACACAGAATCGCCACGAGAAAACTGGGAATCGTACATATGATCCTGGTTTTGGCGTTCGGCCATGACGGTATATTTGTCTCCTACACGCACATTTATGCGAGTATGGGCCCCCATAAAGACGCTGTCGATAACCGTACCCGGTATACTAATACCCTCTGGAGCGGCTTCTTTTAAAACTTGAATGCGCTCAGGCCTAATCGATAAATCGGCCCAACTGCCCTCGGTCAGCCCTTTGCGGGTAGGTACTAAAATATCGCGTCCGGTTAAGTTCACAGTCGTCTTGCCATTATGGATCTGACGGATATGAACCGGTAAGAAATTGGCTGTGCCTATAAAGTCGGCTACAAACCTAGTGGAGGGATGATTATATATTTCAGCCGGACTGCCAACTTGCTCCAATTTGCCTTGACAAATAACCGCTACAGAATCGGACATAGTAAGGGCTTCCTCTTGATCGTGAGTAACTAGAACAAAAGTAATACCCAATTCGCGCTGGAGACGTTTTAATTCAAATTGCATCTCGCGCCTAAGTTTTTGATCTAAAGCGGCTAAAGGCTCGTCTAAAAGGAGCACTTCGGGCTCGTTGACTAAAGCGCGGGCTAAAGCTATGCGCTGTTGCTGCCCTCCCGAAAGTTGATTGATCTGGCGCTTCTCGGTACCTTCAAGCTGTACTAATTCTAAAGCCCATTTGACTTTTCGGGAAATTTCTGATTCAGGAACCTTTTTGCGGCGCAAACCGAAAGCGATATTTTCGTAAATATTTAAGTGCGGAAATAAGGCATAGTTCTGAAAAACAGTATTGACTTGCCTTTGAAAGGGAGGAAGGTGAGTCACTTCCTGCCCGTTGATGAAGACTTCCCCTTTATCGGGTTCGTCAAAACCTGCGATCATGCGCAGGGTAGTCGTCTTGCCGCACCCCGAAGGGCCCAACAAAGAAAAAAATTCACCGCGATGAATAGATAAGTTCATCCGGTTGACGGCTGTCACAGAGCCATATTGCCGAGTTACGTCCCGGAACTCCACGACTGAATCGTCCAACTACTGACCTCCCTGTGTTGCTGGCAGACATACGTGGTCTCATGCAAGCGCTATATTATCACAATTGCACGAAAAATAAACCCCTTTTTTCTAAAAAAGACAACAAGAAAGAAGAGTTCCTTTACTTGGAGGAACAACAGAACTTAACCGGGGCCGTTCTCACTAAAAAAATGCCTTTATTGACCACTGAAGAGGTGAAACGTTTTAGTTTGTCGCTTCGGGCTTATGGAGATTGGACGATAATTACCACCTTTGCATACGGGCTTGAACTAAAAGAGCTATATCGAGCATGGCGCGTAAATCGGCAAATCGGGTATCGGCAGCTAGTTCGCAAACTAAACTTTGCTGGGGATAGTAGATTTCCATAACATACATACCCTTAAGGTCTTTGGAAAAGTTAGTCTTCACAGCAAAGGGATTTATGTCTGCAGAATCGGCGTCTTGGCTCGACGCCGTTAAATTGCTGACAAAAAGTTCCCCAGCACTGTTACTGCTGTCGGTTGGGTTGTTAGAGAGGTTAGACTTATCTATAGATTGATCTTTTTTATTAGAGCTAGCTCGAGTGGAAGATAGCTGACTAGAGGTAGGCTCTTCTTCGATCCTGATATTCTTATACTGAGAAGCCGCTAATTGACGGCGCAAATCCTCGTCGAACCCTTGAGGGAGGGGAGTAACGGGGATTTTATTAAAACTGGGAGCAGTTCTAGACTTAATCAGTCCAGGATCGAGCTGATCGAATTGGACATCTCCTTCGGGCTCGAGAGCAGAAAAAGTGAACTCACCTTTGGCCGTTTCTAAATCAAAAGGCTTCTCTGGCTCGGGAGCAGGCAAAAAAGAGATAAAAGCCTTGGAGCCAAATCCTTTGAGAGAGCGCAAATTGGGAGCAGCGGCCTTAAGCGTAGTGTAGGTGCGCTCAGTTAAGAGGCCTTTGTCGTTGCCGTAAAGGGCTATTTGGAAAAATCCCAGACTTTTAGTGTGGTAGCGACGCAAACTAAAAGGGGTGGGCAATTGGCTGTCGGGTCGGTTGAGTTTGTTTAAGTATTGGGCTCTTAAAGGGCGCAAATTGGGATCGGGCAACTCTGCTTGCTCGGAATTGGTGGAAATTTCACCAAAAACGCTCGGTATGACGCCTTTATTGGAAGGGCTAAGAGCCCTTTTAAGGTTGCTTGAAGCTTCGGAAGTGGTTGGAGCCGGAGTAGATGGAAGGGAAGGAGCAGAAGAACCCTTTTCCGACTGGGAAAGGGGCGGACCTATAACGGCAAAAGGAGGTACTTCCCAAGTGGAAGGAACTGAGCCCGAAGCGAAACTTTCTGTAGCTGAATCGGTAAAAATTTCCAGCCCACTCATGGGCACCGAGGGAGCGGTAAATAAAGAAGGGGCGGAATGCTCGCCTTCACGAAAGCTTTCAGGACACTGGGTAATTAGTGATAACTCGCGCTCGGTAACTAAACGCCAAGCCAAATTTTCTGGGTAGCGCCCTTCTTCAGCATAGACGGGAAAGGCCTTTATATCTAAAATGGCCGGGCCTACTACTGCAAGGCACAGCAAAAGGAGAACTAAAATTTTGCTAAAGCTGCGTTGTTCAGAACACATAAAAACTTCGCTAAATGTACTACGTAGAGGAATATAGATCCTGCTTTTTGTAAAAATTACTGGATAAATAGCTAAGCTTAGGCCCGGATCTGCCCTTGGGGGAAAAGTAGGGGGAAAGTAGCCTCAAAGAATAAAGGGGAGAAAGGATAATCGGTGTGGAAAGGGGCAGAGTCGTCGGCGGGCGTGGCGCACTTGCCAGCATGTTCACATTAAGACAGAAGGTTGGAAAACTGAAAAATGGTCGGTTTTTTAGGAGCTGAAGCACTTTACGAACAGGAAGTAGACCTGCAGCGCGATTTGCTTATCTATGGTATAGACGATACCGCTGCCGCGATCAGGGAATATTCCCTGGGTATTTCTCCCTATTCACCCCAGTTAAGACGCAGCTTTACCAATTTCTCCGCCTATGATAGTAACGAGCGCCTCGAGGGGGTAAATCTGTTACTGGGTGATACTTCGGCTGATTTTCAGCTTCCCACTATATATGTAGGAGCTACTGTAAATGTCCCTTATATGGGAATGCCGGTCGGAGAAGCTTATAATCATGGTGTTTTGCCCGAAGAGCGTACCGTTTGGTATTTGGGAAGTCGCAACTATTCTTCGGAAGAAGTTGACTGGGCCAGATACAATCAGCGTTTGTTAGCTGCTCATGAAGTCGAACTTGGGGCCGCTATAAAGACTGCTTTGGCAGAACTTAACGGAGTCTCTAGCCGAGTTATCTTAAATATGGATATAGTCGATCCAGTGTGGGCACCAGCTGTGCTGCGGCCAGCCAGTTTCGGCTATGAGCCTAGAGAGCTTTTAAAGGCTTTGCGCTCTTTGGAAGGGGCCTCCGTTCCCTTAGTACAAGTTTGTGGTATCTCTGTCCAAGGCCAAGAGGCTGCAGCTTTAGTTCAGACTGGTCGTTTGGCGGCAGAATTGGCCCGTGAGTTGGCCTTGACAGTATTTGCTTATAAGTTGAAAGCCTAATCTTTAGTCGCTTCTTTATTTTTCACAGCTTCGACAGCTTCTTTAACGGCGCTGCGCCAAACAACGGCTTTGCCTCCAGCTTCCGAAGTAATGACATCGTGTTGTCCGGCCCCTTTCCAAGCGTCGTACAAGCCTGTGCTATCGAGGCTCTTCATGATCTTTTGCAACTTGTTTTCGTAGTAAAGTTCTATAAAAATATCAGCTATATCGGGATCGAATTGTGAGCCTCGATTTTCGCGAATAATATTTATAGCTTTTTCGACAGGCATACCTTGACGGTAAGGGCGGTCGGAGGTCATGGCGTCGAAACTGTCGGCTACACAAATAATGCGAGCGCAAAGGGGAATCTCGTTACCTCGCTTGCGGTCGGGATAGCCCGCCCCATTGTACCATTCATGATGGTGCAAAATGTAAGGAATAAGCGGACGGAAGCTCTTTACGGGCATCATAATACCGGCACCGTAAACGGCATGGCGTTGCATCTCTTCGTATTCTTCGTTGCTAAGCTTGTCTGGTTTGTTGAGAATATTGTCGCGAATGCGAATCTTCCCTATATCGTGTAATAAAGCTGCGTTGCGCAAATTCCAAATCTCTTCGGCGGTAAAATTCAAGCGCTCGGCAATAAGTACGGAGAAAGCGGCTACCCGCTCGGAATGGCCTCGAGTGTAAGGGTCACGAGCGTCGATAGCGTTAGCTAAAGCGGTAATCGACTCTACAAATAAATTTTGCAACTTATTATGTAGTTCGGCGTTTTCGATAGCCGCTGCCGACATAGAAGCTAAGCGGGTAGCTAGATCTATATCGTCGTCAGTAAATTCGTTAGCCTCATGGTGGCCGCGCACATTGAGGACGCCGATCACTTTGTCGGAGACTTTTAAGGGAACGCAGAGGGCCGCCTCCAGCTCTTCTCCGCTGGCACTTAGACCGCGAGGCAAACTTACCGGATGGCCTTGTAGAGCTACCTTGCCGGAAACACGCTCTCCTAATTTAACTCTGGTATTATCGATAACTTGTTGGCTTAGGCCTTTGGCTTCACGAATGCGCAAATGCTGACGATCGGACTCTAAAAGCATAAGCGAAGCATTTTTAGCACTTAATAGTGAGCAAGCGTGATCGAGCACTTTATGCAAAGTTCGGGGGACGTCGAAGCTAGAGTTTAAGGAGTTGCCTATCTCTTGCAAAGCTCGCAACTCTTCGTATTGGCGCATGGCCTTTTGGTAGACGATAGCTTTAGCTAGAGAAGAGCTGGAATAGCTGGCGATAATGCGCAGAATTTGTAAATCGTCCGAATTGTATTGGCCTTGGCAAGGCGAAGATATGCTTATACTGCCTATACATGAATTCTCTTCGCTTAAAGGAACTTTGATAGTACATATACTGGAGTCGTTAGTAATGCTTTCGCAACTCTCTTCGTTGAGCCAATCGCGCAGGTCTTTACCTACCGGCACATTGTGAGTACAGCTAAAGGGTTTATCTGGGCCTTCCTTTATGTAAAGGTGTAAGTTTTGTTTGCTCTCATCTAGTAAGGAGATAGAGCCCGACTCGGCTTTAAGAATTTGCATGGCCTTTTCTAAGATAGATGGCAAAATTTCGTTGACGTCCAGAGAGCGACCTATATCAGTGCTCATTTCGTATAAGCTACTTAAAGTGCTAATTACTTCTTGCTCTCTGGCGTGCATTTCGCCCATTTGAGCTATTGAGTTGGCCATAGAGCTGGCTAAATCGGTACAACTTTGTTGGAGGATACATCTGGTGGGAGGATTCTTATAAAAAGCTGTGGCTAGTTGTTGGTCGCTCCAACCGAAATATTTTTGTATCTCTTGACTTTGCCTTTCGGTAGGGGCCGTTTGCCAGAAAGGGCCTATTAAGACGTAGGCTAAAGGGGCCCCTTCGGTTTGGTTTAAAATTGGGCAAACTGAGAAAAATAGGTTGCCCGCCAAGGTAAAAATAAAGGCTGTTTTAGCAGAGATGCTCTTGGGCAAACGCTCAGCCAGCTCAGTTTTAAGCTTAGGAGAGGCAAAGATAGTTTGGTGGGCTTCGTCGTGGGGCAGTGAATAGTGGGATAGCTCTTCTCCGTTTGTATATATTACGCCTAGAGAAGCCGATACCGATTCAGCTACGACCTTCTGCATACTGAGCAAAGCCGATTTGTAGCTGGCATAAGCTGAACTTGACAGTATTTTACTGATCGGTGCGGAAAGAATGTTCACTCCCAAGTGCCCTTTCTCTTGCGGCGTCTCCACTTTGCCAAACTATAAACTGTTTTTGGGGAAAAAGTGTAAAAACGCCCTATTAATGGCGATATTTGCAGGACAAGATGGGTAATCCTTTTAGAATCAATAACTTTCCCTCTTGGAGCAAGTGGGCGATTTTTAGAAAAAAAATATAGAAAAAGTGGGAAGGCAGGCCTTCACTTTAAAGACTTTTTTTAGTATAATGCCTTAGCTGAATCGTAACTTTTTGTTAAGGTTAGATCTTTCGAAGCCTTCTTGTCCCCGTTAGGAAGATTTTGCAGAGTTCCTTGACTAGAAAGCGGCGTGGCGTTACTATGCCGCATATGATTTGGAACTGCCTTTTTGCTTTGGTAGCAAGTTGGTAGATTTTAGATTTTAGAGACCGGCTTTTTTTTGGCCCCGCTTTTAGAGGTTCGGGTCTGGCCGGCACGACGTGGAGGACTGGCAGTGAAGACGTATGCCGTCAAGGCCAACGAGGTAAAAAAAGATTGGTACGTAGTAGACGCCGAAGGCAAGACTTTGGGTCGTTTAGCTACTCAGATCGCTCGTGTGCTCATCGGTAAGCACAAACCTACATTTACACCTCATATGGATGTTGGCGATTTTGTTATAGTATTGAATGCCGATAAAGTGGTGCTCACTGGTTCAAAGGCCACCAGCAAGGAATATATCAGACACTCTCGTTATCCCGGCGGTTTGAAGACCGTTGCTTATAGCGAAATGATCGCTAGATTCCCTGACAGAGTTATCAAGGCTGCCGTAGACGGTATGCTTCCTAAGAATAAATTGCGTGCCGTTCGTATGCGCAAGCTGAAAGTTTACACTGGCAGTACGCATCCTCATCAGGCTCAGCAGCCTCGCCCTCTTCCCGAGACCTTATAGTTTTTAGGTTTTAGGAAAAGCGCTCTGTACTTTCAAGAATCTTTAAAGGGGTAAGTTAATGCCTAAAGTAAAGTTAGCAATCCAGTCGATGGTTCATCAGGCTACCGGCCGCAGAAAACGCGCTGTGGCTCGTGTTCGCTTAGTGCCCGGTGACGGTCGCATCATCATCAACAAGCGCCCTTACGAGGAGTACTTCCCTCGCGCTACCCAGCAGATGCTCGTGCGTTCTCCTTTGGAACTCACCAAGACTGAGGGCAAATTCAACGTTTATGCCACCTGTGACGGCGGCGGCGTTTCCGGCCAGGCCGGAGCTGTCAAGCACGGTATCGCCAGAGCTTTAGAAGCTTTTGACGGAACCCTTCGCGCTGAATTGAAGCGTGCCGGTTTCATGACTCGTGACTCTCGTGAAAAAGAGCGCAAGAAATACGGTCGCAAGCGTGCTCGTCGCGGATTCCAGTGGACCAAACGTTAGCTTTTGGGGTACTCTTCTAAGAGTTGCCTAAGAAGCTGGAACGTTTCTCGAGGTTGCTGCTTTAACCATTACGGTTGGGCAGCTTCTTCTGTTTTTAAATACTTTTTCGTTTTGGGCGTAAGGAGTTTGGCGTATATGCGTATTGTCAAAGCTGAAGAGATGGCCGCTATCGATCAGGACACTATCCATAAAATAGGCATTCCTGGGGCTGTGCTTATGGAAAGGGCCGGTCAGGCTATCTTTGCCGCTATTGTTAAAAATTTCGGCTCTGTAAAAGATAAGCGCTTCTTAGTTTTGTGTGGGCCGGGAAATAATGGGGGAGACGGCTTCGTTATCGCTCGCTATCTTAGTGAAGCTGGAGCCCAAGTTGTTTGTTTAACTATGAAAGGGCTCGAGTCTTTACGCGGCGACGCTCAGTTATATGCTTCCGTTTACCAAAAAATATCTGGCCATTTAGTTATTTTTAGCGATTTAAAGCAAGTTAAAGACTATTTGCAAAATAGTGAGTATGTGGTAGACGCTCTCTTTGGTAACGGTTTAGACAGAAACTTAAAATCTCCTTACGGCGAAATAGTCGAACTGATCAACCAATTTGCTTCTAGGCTTAAAGTTATTGCTATCGATTTACCTTCTGGTTTGGAGGCTAATAGCGGTCAAATTTTAGGTAACGCTCCTTATTGTCAACTCACATTAACTGTAGGTTTGCCTAAATGGGGCCTTTATTTAGAGCCTGGGCGCAGTCGAGCTGGAAAAGTTGAAGTTGTCGATATTGGTTTTCCTAAAGTACTAACTGAAGATCCAGATAAAAAGTCGCTTATTATTGATAAAAAATTAGCTTCTACTCTTTTGCCTAAGAGAGCTAAAAATGCTTATAAAGGGACTTTCGGTACCGTTTGGGTAATTGGTGGCTCCCATTACTATTTAGGAGCGCCCCTCCTTTCTTCTATGGCCGCTTTGCGCTCGGGAGTTGGCTTGGTGCTTTTAGCTTCTCCGGCTTCTCTCTGTCGCCAAATAGGAGGCGCTTACCCAGAGGTTATGCGCTGTCCTTTAGAAGACGACGGCTTCCTTAATGAAACAGATTTACTCTCTTTTCCCTGGCTTAAAGGTGAAAAAGAGGAGCAAAAGCTCTCTTCTATCCCTTGGCCTAGTCCTAAAGCCGTTTGTTTGGGGCCCGGTTTAGGCCGAAAGAAGGAAACTGGCGAAGCTGTTCGCGCTATAATTAACCGATCTCCCGTCCCTATGGTAATCGACGCCGACGCTTTGTACCATTTAAGTAAGATTGCCGCTACCGAAAAGATCGATTTAGAGCAAAAGTGTGTACTAACTCCCCATTTAGGCGAGTTGTCTGGGCTCTTAAATATCGATTCAACCCAATTGCTAAGTAATTTGCCCTATTATGCTCTTTTATGTGCTCAAAAGTATAACTGTGTAGTAGCGGCTAAGGGTAGTCCAACTTTAATTAGCGATGGCAGGCGCTGTTGGCTCAATAGTAGCGGCGGCCCGGTTTTAGCCCAGGGAGGCTCCGGTGACGTCTTGGCTGGCTTAATTGCCGGTTTATTGGCCCAGGGTCTAGCTCCTTTTGAAGCAGCCGCTTTGGGAGTTTATTGGCATGGAGCTGCTGGAGATAAAGCTGCGGCTGAGCACTCTGAGCGTGGCCTTGTCGCTTCTGAGATAAGTAGTCTAATTCCTGAAGTTAGCCAGGATTTGCTTAACCTGCTAGAAAATAAATGAGCGATTTATAAAAAATCCTTGATAAGGAGCGGTTTTATTCTTCTGATGAGTATTGCCAGTAGGACGCCCATCCAAGTTTATCCAGCTATTTTGGAGGCAGTCAAGCTCCATTTTAATGGTTACCGGGAAGTATTTAAGTTCTCTACTAAAGATAGCCTAATCTTCGGTTTCTCCAGGCAAAAAGACCAAGATTGTTATCAGTTTTTGCTAGTACAAGCTGCCAAATATAAAGGATGTATCAACGCTGAGGTGGCCGTCTCTCCGGTTAAGCGCTATCCTTATTACCGTCGTCGCGAGTCTTTGCCTTTAGGTACTTTTGCCTTTCGCGAAAGGTGCAGTTTGCTAGTTAAAGATGAAGATTTCTCTTTCGGTTATAACGGCGTCAATTTGGACAGAGTATTAAACATCTGTTTGGGAAGTTATGCCCTCCCGGCTATGCACCGTCTTTACGATGAAACTAGAGCCGAAGCTTCTATGGCTGCCCATGTTTGGGACACTATTTATGCCGATTGGCAAGAAGCTGAAAGCAAAGCCGACTTTATTAGTGTCAAGCGTTATCCTGATTTAGAAAATGAAGAAGAAGCCAACCGTTTTATCTCTCAAGAAGTTTTAGGTACTAATCGCTTCGATCGCTATTTAGGGCCGCTTAAGCTTTGTTATCAGGATAGTGATTTCTTCAATTGTCATGTCTATTTGATGGCTAGTGCTATGGAATTTGTAAAGCCGCCCGCTTTGCCCAAGAAAGAAGATGAAGTCGGCAATAAATACCAATTGGCTAGCAATGGGCAAAGGATCATTACTTGGCGAGATATTTTGGGGCCGGCTGAGCCGGTGGTCAGTAGTCAGACTCCTAAGCCTATGCTTAGGGCCAACGAAGATTGGCGTGAGCCTTTAGAAGATCCTATTGCTGGAGTCTTGGGCCGTCAGGAGCAGAGCGCTTGCTTAACTCTTAACGATCAAGATAGCGCCATGCGCCTTAAAGAATATGCTTTCTTTAAATCGATGTCGGCTCTAGAAGTTATTATGAATAGAAATTGCGATTAATCTGAGAACTAAAAAGGTCAGTTTAATGGCCAGTTAGCCTAAAGTTGTAGAAAGACTAAAAGAATAAGGCCCGTCAGTTCTTCATCCAACCGGCGGGCCTTATTCTTTGTATAAGTAGTTGTTACTATGATTAAGCTCTAAAGAGATATTCTACAGCCATGACATCAGCGGAGTGTCGTTAGTATCGATGTCGGTAACAGGCTCGCTATCGTAGTCACCCAAGTTAGCCAAACTATCCTTATCAATCTGTAATTGGGAAGGATCGGACAGGTAGTGTAAAGCTTCTTCTTTGTCGACCAAACCGGCTGAAACTAAACGGGAGAGAGACTTACCCAAAGTTTGCATATTATGCTCTTGCATAATCCAGGCTAGCTTGTCGGTTCGACCATTCTTCAGCTCTTCGTGAACTTCGTCATTATTGACTAAAATTTCGAAAGCGGGAATGACACCGCGCCCGTCGCTGCGATTAACTAAGGTCTGATGAAGGACAATGCGCAGAGCGTTAGCAAAAATAGGGGCCATCTTGGCACGTTCTTGCTCGTCGAAAGAACTAATTATACGCTCCAAGGCGCGATCGGGACTAGTAGCGTCCAGAACGGCGATTACTAATTTATTATTGGTAGCTGCCCGGATAGCAAAGGTGGCTGTCTCCCGGTCGGGAATTTCGCTAATGCCCAATACGTCGGCATCTTGATCGATAGCTTGCTGGATACCTGTGGCGAAGGAGGGAACATCGACTCCCACTTCGCGTTGCAAAATTGTACTAAGCTGATTGTAACGCCAGAATTGAATAGGATTTTCTAAAGTGACGATTCTGGCTAAGCGCGTAGTGTTGATATGGGAGACTAAAGCTGCCAGAGTATTGATTTTGCCACTTCTGGGCAAACCTGTAAGTAAGATAAGGCCTGAAGGCTGCTCTAGGATATTTTCGACTAAGCTACCACTTAACCCTAAAGTTTCCAGCTTGGGAATATCGGTACGTAAACGGTGGAAAGAAGCACAAATATGACTGCGCTCTAAAAATAAGTGAACTTTAAATCCTGAGCCGCCGCCAGCTATACAAGTTTCGGCATGGCCTTCTTTAACTAACTGACTCCTTAAATAACTGGCCAGAACTGGCTTAAGAAGTTTGCGACAATCGGCGTCGGTTAAAGGGGAGCCCTCTACCACACTTAGAGTATTGCTAATTCTTAAAGTAGGAGCGCTGCCTACATTGATATTTAAGGCAGAAGCACCGTGGGCAACTGCTATATCTAAAAGCTGGGTCAGCTTATAGGGAACAGTAGCCGCTTCGCTGTCACTTTCAGCAAAGTGATCGCACAAGATAGTCATTCTATTAAGCAGTTCCTGTAGAACTGACCCATTAACTTCCATAAGTAAGTACCTCTAGCCGTTCTATTGTTCTTGATTAGCTTAGGAATTTTATATTAGAGAATCTTTCTCTTCGGTCTTTTCAGACACAAAATCTACCGCTTCGTCAGCTTTGCTAGCAGAATCGACTGCACTAGTTAATTCGTCAATAGAAGTTTCACTGTCGTCTTCTTTAGCCACAAAGTCTTCTAAATCTACGCCTCCGGAGCTGAGGTCGTCGATACTTATAGTCTCTTCAGATTCTGTCTTGGTTGCAGACTTGCTCTCCTGGGAAACGCCTGAGAGGGAAGCTGCTAAACCTTCTCCGCTCATAATATCGGCTTCTTTAGAGGTGGTCGCTGCTGAAGGCTGGTCGTCGCCACTTTCGTCCACATAAACTTCGCCTTTGGCAATCTCTTGCAACGCCATGCTCACAGGTTTGGCGGCATTGTAATGCTCAATCGAGGTATCGCCGTCGTTAATCTGGCGAGCTCTTTTTAAGGCCAGAGTCACTAGTTCAAATTTGTTGTCTACCTTGGTGAGAAGTTCATCCAAGCTCGGCTCTACGAGCATGCTCAATCCTCCGGGCGGCTTGATAAGGCCGCAAATGATATAATCAATTTCTCGATCCCGACTCTTTACGCCTAAATTGTGAAAAATCCTGCTACAGAGGAGGAGACCGTTCCAGGAGTGCCCGGAGGGCCCTTCCAATCTAGAGGAGTTAACCTTTAATTCTTGAAGCACGAGGCCCCCTCCGTTAGAGGTAAAGTTGGGCCCTTTTCAGAGGTCGATTGGCAGCGGGGGAGGAGTCAATTTGACACTAAGCAGAAGAAGAGTTTTTTACGACAAGCCGATTTCTCGCTTGGAAAGGGAGCTAGGTGCTCTCATTCAAGCTAGGTGGGTTTGTTTTGCCATTTTTAGCGATAGGGTGAGTATATATGGTTACTGAGCGTACAAAGAAAACCGGCGTCGGCTCGGCCAAGGCAGCCGGAGTTGCTGCAGGCAAGGGAGCCAATCAAGCAGGTAATACACCTCCGCTGGCCAGACAGACTGTCGATAAGCGCAATGATAGCCACCTATATATATGGGGCCTGGTTTGGCTTTGGTTGGTTACGCCTTTTTTGCTTTTGTGTTTAATCGCCCCTGAGTGGGCTGGTGCTCTGGGAAAGGGTATATCCTCGCTCTTAAACCAAGGCATAGGCATGGCTGGCTGGATGGTGCCTATGATCACCTTTTTGGCTGCTTCTTGGTGCTTTAATTACAATAACCGAGCTGGACGTATCAATATAAAAGTCGTAATTCCGCTGTTATTGCTTTTTTCTGTCTTCTTTGCGGCTCGCTGCTCTCAAGGTGGCAATATCGGCCAATTTATCGACGGCTTGGTGGTGAGTATTGTCGGCCAATTTGGAGCTTGGACGCTGGCTACGTTGGGGTTTTTGTCAGTTTTTGTTTTCACTTGGAATCTTACTACGGAAGAAACTATAGAGGGTTGTAAAGCTTTGAGTCATTTTTCCGGAAGTTCGCTCTCAGAATTGGGCCATCGTACCTTAGGCGGACTCTCCAAACTTTGGGGGTGGATTATTTCTGCTCGCAAGTCTTTTAGCGAATTGTTGAGCAATGCCAAAGATAGACTCTCCGAGCCTCAAGAGGACGACGATGATATTGAATCTGAAGCTAAAGCTATAGAAAATACCGAGCCGACAGATTTAGAACAAAAAGCCATTTTTTACGAAGAGTCTGGCCTTATGCCTACTCCTGCCTACGAGGCCAAAAAGATCGAGTCTCTCACTTCTAGGGGCTTTTTTGCAGACGATAATGATAAAGAGAGGCTGGAACGCGACAGTTTTGAAGAAAGTTTACAAGCTCCCCGTTGTGCTGAGCCTAAGCCAGCTGCGTTAGAGCGGGAAAGATTAGATAAAGCTGAGCGAAATGAGCTTATAGAAGAGATCCATCGTCGCAACACTAGCGGAGAGATGGCTTCAGTTAGAAATAAAGAGTACGAAGCGGCCCGCAAGGCTGAGTTAGCCGCTGAGGCTAAGAGGCCCTCACCTTCGCCTACTTTGCCTACTAGAGCCCCAGAACAAATGGGCCGTCCGGACGACAAAACCGCCATTCGTGGCCAAGTATACGGTAAACACGAACCTACTAGCGCTAAAGAAGGGCTGGCTTTAAGTCGTCGTTTGGCCGAGCGCCCGGCCCACAATTCTGGTTCTAGCTTTACTCGCAGCTCAGCTTCTTTCTCTTCTCGCCCTCGTTTAGGTGAAAAGAATGTTAATGAAGAGAAAGATTTGCCTTTGCGTCCAGTGCGCTCCTCTTCGTCCGGCGGCTACAAAGCGGCCCACCCAGTAGGCGCTTCTTTGGCTTCGGCCACTACTCCTGAGCGTCGGCCAAATTTAATCGATTCTGATGAGACTGTGGAAATCGCTTCCTTAAAACGCGCTTCGGATTCTAAGCCGGTCGCCGACTTCGATAAAGATAGCCAGCGACCGTTTGACGAATTGGATAAAAAAGTCGAAGCTTTGAAATTTGCCGAGTCTTTAGACAGCGACTTAAATTTGGCTACTTCCAATGCTGGCGGCGCTCGTACTATCCAGGCTCAGCCTCAAGCTGAAGTAGGGGGCCAAGCCTCTTCTGAAGCTGCTGCCGAGGCTAATTCGGAAGCCGCTTCAGCTCAGAAGATGAGCGATCTTTCTCCCGAAGAGCGCCGCCGAGCCTTAGGAATAATTCGCCGTCCTGCGGGCCGGGCTCGCACTAATCAAGTTCAGATTCAAGCCGAAGCCAGGAGCCAAGCCCCTTCTGGAGCAGCTGCCACCGAGGCTAATTTGGATGCCGCTTCTAGTAAGAAGATGAGCGATCTTTCTCCCGAAGAGCGCCGCCGAGCCTTAGGTATAATCCGCCGTCCTGCGGGCCGGGCTCGCACTAGCCAAGCTCAGATTCAAGCTGAGGCGGAGGGCCAAGCCCCTTCTGGAACAGATGCTAACGAGGCCAATTGGGGAAGTGAAGAAGAGAATATCTCAGCCGCTTCTTTAAAAAAGCTTAACGCCCTGTCCCCGGAAGAGCGTCGCCGGGCCTTGGGGATAAGAGGGGCTGCTGCGCCAGAAGCTAAGGGGGAGAGGAACTCTCTTTCCGATATAAAGGCTTTGAGTGAAGCTGAAGGTAACAGAGTGGCTTGCGATCCTAAAGCCGCTTTGCAAGCTTTAAGCTCGCGTCGGCCGGGCTTAACTTCTAAAGCTTCGAGGCCAGGCGGCCCTATTACTCGAGCTGGGGCTTCGGTTGCCGAGCCTAAAACTCAAGCTTCTTTTACTCGTTCCTCTACGCCTAGCTTAATGCGCTCGACAGCTTCGCGTTCTACAGCCGTATCTAGAACGGTTCCGGCTAAGCAACCTCCAGCTGAAGCTCAGGAAATGTCCAAAGAAGCCAGATTGGCCGCTTGGCGAGCTAGCACTTTAAGGGCCAGAGCCAGTTTTAAACGCCAATCTGAAGGCAAAGCTCGCTTACGTCAGGAGAAAGCCGTTAAGGAAGCTGCTGACGATATGCCTTTTGCTAACGATCTAATGAACCCTCAGGGACCGACTTTGCGCCCTCCTTTAGCTCAGAGTCACACCTCTTCTGCGGCGGCGGCCTTAGCTTCCAAACCTACTGCTCGCCGACAGTTGGGTATTATTCCTCGAGCTAGAAGGAGCAGCTCCACTTCCGGTCACGCCGCCTCTCAGGCTGCCCGCCAAACTGACAGCTCTGATGCCGACGACGTAGACTTCCGAAAAAAAAACTCTGAAATCGCCTCACCTTGCTCGGTAGAACCCAGTAAAGCCCATAGTGCTATAGGTTCTCCAGAGATGCTCAGCCGTTTGGCTTCTAATAGTCCTCTCCAAATGGGTATACATCCACAGTTGGGAGAATTGTCTGACGCTTCTTTAAATCGTCAGGTTAAGGCCAGATTATCCCAATTCCATTCGGCGGTAGGGGAGTTGCAAGGCGTAACCTGGAGTGAGGGCGGTGACTTAGATTCTTTGCTCACTCCGTCCCAACATTCTGCTGCAGCTTTGGTGGCGGTCGATAAGTCCCAAAGCGCTGAAGAGATGCCAGCTGAAGAGCCCTTTGTACCTGAAGTAGCTGCCCCGGTGGCTGCTCCTACTTTGGCTATTTCGGAAGCTACCGCTCCAGTTGAAGTGGCGGCAGCGTCTGGGGCAGATTCTAATGTTGATCCTGCCGCCGAGCTCGTGCCTAGTGTACCAACAGCAGCTTCAAAGCCAACTTCTGCCTTAGCCCAAGCTGAAAAAGAACAAATTGAAGAAGAGGAAGATCGCCCTTTTCCCAAGCCGCGCTCTTCAGCCAACCATAAAGCCGTCAGTTCTCCTGAGCATGTTGTCGTTGCTCAGCCTGCCAGTCGCCCTTCTGGCTTAGTTGTCGATGCTGATATAGTTAGTAAGGCTACCAACTCAGTTAGTCGGGCCGAAGTGGCCTCTTACCTATCTTCCGATTGTATAGAAGACGATACCGCTGCCCCCACCAATTTGCTAAAAGCTAAAAGCACTGCTGAAGTAGAGGTGCCCAGCGAGTTGTTGGAGGCCACTTCTGTTGCCGATAAGGACGAACAGAGCGTCAAGCTTCAGGCTCCCGTCCCCCAAGTTGAAGCCAACCAAGCTTTAGAAAAAACTACCGAAAGCGGCCGGGCTTCGCAACTCGAACTCTCTGAGCCTATCTCGGCAGCGGGCGCAGCCCCTTCAAGCTCTACCTCTAAGCCTTCGACGGTAAAGCGCTTCGATCTTGGCCTAGGCAACGAGGGGTCGGCTCTCGACTTCAACAATATCATGCCTCGCGACCGCGATCGCTTTACCAATTTGCGCCCCATCAACCTTACCGGTAGCAGCGTCTACCGCAACCCTATTCGCCCCAGCTTCTTCGTCGCTTCACGTACAGCTGCCAAACCTACCGCCCAGCCTGCGCCTGCTACTCCCGCTGCGCCTGCTACTCCCGCTGCGCCTGCCGTATCGGCTGCCGTCGTCCAGCTCGCGCCTGCTGCTCCCGCTGCGCCTGCCGTATCGGCTGCCGTCGCCCAGCCCGCGTCTGCTACTCCCGCTGCGCCTGCCGTATCGGCTGCCGTCGCCCAGCCCGCGCCTGCTACTCCCGCTGCGCCTGCCGTATCGGCT
>CAKUDB010000027.1 GCA_934644775.1 uncultured bacterium
CTGAGATAGCTCAGTAGGTAGAGCACGTCCTTGGTAAGGACGAGGTCGACAGTTCGAGCCTGTTTCTCAGCTCCATGTATTATTTTGCTGGTTACAGATGGTGTGGAAAGAAGTCTGTAGTGAGCAAGATTAGCAGTCAGAAGGAGAACGGCTTCGGTTGTTCTTTTTTTGACGGGTGGGGCCTCTAGTGAAAAAGGGTTCTGGAGTGATCTGTGAAGCCATGATATGGCGGGATTGCTGTCAGGACTCTTTTTTAGGTTTACCGCCAAATAGTTGACAAGGAGAGTCAAAATGGCCAAGAAAGAAGTGCGCGTAATTATCAACTTAGCTTGCCAAAGTTGCAAGCGCCGCAATTACGCGACCAAGAAGAACAAGCAGAACGATCCCGATCGTATGGAGATCAAGAAGTACTGCCGTTTTTGCAAAAAGCACACGCTTCACAAGGAGACTAAGTAGTCGTGGCTAGTTCCGGTAGCGCAGCGCGCAGTAAAGCCCGTCGCGGCGGAATTAAGAAGGAGCAATCCCCTGCAACAGGCCTGGCAAAGTCTCAAGACGCCGGCAGTTCTAAGAAAAGTGCAAACATACATGAAACGACCGGTTTAGTCGGCCTGTACGACAAAGTAGTCAAGTTTTTAGTATCTGTGAAGGATGAGTGGGGGCGAGTTTCCTGGCCTACGGCCCAAGAGCTTCGTACCGCGACCGTAGTGGTGCTAGTTACATTGATTATGATTTCGTGTTACATGGGAATTGTCAACAAAATACTAACCGCGTTGTTTGGTACAACCGAAATTTCAGTTTAACCGAGCTATATTCGGGGCAAAGAAGCTCCGATCGCGGAAGGCAAATTCTACTGGAACGACAGAAAAAGCTAAAAGCTTAGTTTGATTGCTCAAAGGTGTATGACCATGACAGAAGATAAAATAACGCAAACTGAGGGTTTTGAAGCCGAAGAGTTATCCGCTGCTTCAAATGAAGAGACCTCGGAAAAAGCCGTCGAGAGCGCTCCCCAATTTGACGAGAACGATCCTGACGCCCCCAAGTGGTATGTAGTACATACCTACTCTGGATACGAGAATAAAGTTTCTGAGAACCTCACCAAGCGTATTTTAACTCAAAATATGCGCGACCAGATCTTTCAGGTTCTGGTTCCTGTCGAGGAAGAAGTCAGTTTCAGCACTGACGGGAATAAGAAGCAAAAAAGGCGCACCATTAAGAGGAAGATTTACCCCGGTTACGTTCTCATTCAAATGAAGATGAACGACCGCTCCTGGTACGTAGTTCGCAACACTCCCGGCGTCACTGGCTTTGTCAGCCCCGGCTTGAAACCAGTCCCCCTTCCCAAAGAGGAAGTGGAGAAGATCAAACAATTGATGGGCTTGTCTGCACCCAAGAAAGTGAAGCTCGAGCTGGAAATTGGTCAAACGGTACGTGTTATCAGTGGTGCTTTACAAAATCAAACTGGCGAAGTAATCGAAGTTAATCCAGAGAGCGAAAAACTCGGTCTTAATGTCGAGATGTTTGGTCGCACAGTAAAGACCACTCTCGAATTTGGTCAAGTTGAAAAAATCTAGCAGCTGCCTTTCTCCGTACAAAATGACAAAGGTTATTTTTGGAAAAGTACAGCTTCAGCTACAGAGGTGTAGAAAATGGCGAAAAAAGTAAAGGCCATCGTTAAATTACAAATTCCTGCGGGTAAGGCTAATCCCGCTCCCCCTGTTGGTCCGGCTTTAGGTCAGCACGGTCTCAACATTATGGAGTTCGTTAAACAGTATAACGAGCGCACTTCCAAAGATGTAGGAATGATCATCCCCGTAGAGATCACCGTCTATGAGGACAAGACCTTCTCCTTCATCACCAAGACCCCTCCGGCCAAAACCTTGCTCCTCAAGGAAGCCGGCATTCAGCACGGTTCTGCCGAGCCTAACAAGACTAAGGTCGGCACCGTAACTTCCGCTCAGATCCGCAAAATTGCCGAGATCAAGATGAAAGACCTCAACGCTAACGACATCGAAGCCGCCATGAAGATCATCGCCGGCACCGCTCGCAGCGCTGGTATCGTCGTAGAGGGCTAATTAACCAAAATTACGTATACGCCGAACTAAAGAAAAGAGAGGCGTTTAGTGGGAGGGTTGAAATATTTATCAACCTGCAGCACCACATTGGAGGTTTAAAGTGGCGAAGAAGAGTAAAAAATTCGCAGAAGCATTAAAGCAAATCGAAAAAGGCCAAATGTACACCCTTACCGAGGCCATAGACTTAGTAAAAAGACTCTCCTATGCTAAGTTTGATGAAACCGTCGAGGCTCACTTCCATCTCGGTATCGATTGCAAAAAGTCCGACCAGAACATCCGTGGCACCATCGTGTTGCCCCACGGTACTGGCAAGACCCTTCGTATTTGCGTAATCACCAAAGCTGACAAGATCGAAGCTGCTGAACAAGCCGGAGCCGACGTAGCTGGTTTCGAAGATGTAATTGCCAAGATCAAGTCCGGTTGGTCCGATTTTGATATCTGCATTGCTACTCCCGACGTAATGGGCGTCATCGGTAAAGAGCTCGGTCGTGTGTTAGGTCCGCGTATGCCTAACCCCAAGTCCGGCACTGTAACTCCCGATTTGCCTAAGACCATTTCCGAGTTCAAAAAAGGCAAACTCGAATATCGCAACGATAAGCACAACTGCATCCACAGCATTTTGGGTAAAGTAAGCTTCGACTCCGAGAAAATCGAGCAGAACTTCCGCACCTTGTTCGATGCCATTTTGAAGGCTCGTCCCGTAGCTGTCAAAGGAACTTACGTTCGTTCTATCTATCTGACCAGCTCCATGGGCCCCAGCATTAGCGTAGACGTGCTCAACGCTACTCAGTCTACCGCTGCTGCCGCTCGCTAGAACAAACTTGACTAACTAAAGAAATGCCGTTTTCTTCCCCCTGAAGAGAGCGGTATTTTTTTAGCATTTTTCCCTATTTTTCTATTTATAGCTATTGACTTTTGTTACTAATAGGATATAATAGCAACGTTCCTGGGGTTATAGCTCAGTTGGGAGAGCACTTGCATGGCATGCAAGGGGTCAAGGGTTCAAGTCCCTTTAGCTCCACCATAGGTATATAGAAAAAAAAAGAGTCTCCTGCGAAAGGAGGCTTTTTTTTGTTTTGGGACGTTTTTTTCTATAAAGAGAAGAGTGATCGACTATTTTTTCGCCTTTTAGCTTATTACTAAAAAAAATCTCGTTTTTTAGTGGTAAGCTGTTGACATTCATTTTTAATAGGATATAATAGCAACGTTCCTGGGGTTATAGCTCAGTTGGGAGAGCACTTGCATGGCATGCAAGGGGTCAAGGGTTCAAGTCCCTTTAGCTCCACCATAGGTATGTAGAAAAAAAAAAAAGAGTCTCCTGCAAGGGAGGCTTTTTTTAATTATTCTCTCCTTCTTGCCAGCGCTAAAAAAAGCTGTTATCCCTAGCAATAGCTATTTTGGGCTAAAAATTGACGTAAGAAGTGTACTCGCAAAGCCTAGAGATCAATCTGTAACTTTCCTTTTTTTCAACATTAACTAAGAGGCCCTTAGCTTTGCGCTCCAAAATTATAAAAACTAGGCGCAGGGAATTTAGCCAATAACGGAGAAAACGCTCCATTATTGTGCATAAAGACGCAGTATTCCCGGTATTTATATTGGGAATGTGCTTTTGACGCTTTTTTGGTCATAAGCAAAGTAGAAGTTAGCTTCGTCGACATCCTTTTTAAGCTGTAGACGAATGGCAACCAATTTCAGGAGACGTAGATATGGCATATAGGCCTTGCAGATTCCGCAGCTCAGTATTAGGCATTTTCCAGTGTGAAAAGCATATGTTCCAGCATTCAAGCCCCGAGATTTACAGCGAGCTATATGAGTTCTGTTACGATAATGTTCCTGATCGTTTCTGCGGTTACGTCGATTTCGGTTTCAGCCTAGAAGGTGAAACTCCCCGAATTTTTATCAACTGCACCCATCCATACCAGTCTCGTCCTATGCAGAGCTTCCGAGACTGTTTAGAAGAGTGTGACTACCACGACAAAGAAGGCGAATCGCTCGGCTAGTCGACGCTTTAGGACATGAAGGCAGAGCAGGGATAGGTTCTCGGGAATATTTTCCATAAGCCCGATACCTATGGCTTTTTTATCGATATTTTTCGGATGACAAACTTGCAAGCAGAATTAAGTAAGATAGCGGAAGCTCCGTACGTTTTGCGGCGCGATTCGTTTGGTTGCGTTCTCTATCGTAGATCATCCAAAGATTACATCCTTTTTGATAAAAATGCTTGGGAAATATTATTGGCCTGCCAGCAAGAGGAGGCCAGTCAGGCATACACTATGCTGCCTGAAAATGTGCGCACTCAGCTTAGTCGCGTGTCTTACGATCAGTTCGTAAACTTATGCTCTTCAGTAGATATTCTCGAAGCCGGACGTTTTAAAGGTTTTATTCTGGATAACGATTTTGTCAATTCCAAAAACCATCTTAGCGCCCCTTTGAGGGTTCATTTGCAACTAACTCGTTATTGCAATTTAAAGTGCCCTTACTGTTGGGCTGAGGCTGGCTTGCCCCAAGATCACGAGCTTACTCTGCGCGATTTGGATAATCTTTTTGCCCAGCTTTGCGCTATGGGCGTCTTTATCTTAGATATAGGCGGAGGCGAGCCATTAGGGCGCAAAGATTTTCCTGAAGTAGTAGCTTTAGCCAACAAATACGGCATGTGTGTAAATGTGTCCACTAATGCGGCTTTAGCTACCAAATCGATGGAAGAGCGCCTTTCTAAGGCAAAGATCAACTCCTTTAGGATTAGTATGGACGCGGGGAGCGAGAAGATCTACGACAACATTCGCGGCGTTCGTTCTTATCGTAAGGCTATGCGAGGCATAGCCCACTTGCGTAACGCCTGCCCTACGGCCCGCTTCTATTTTCATGTCACTCTCTTTAGGGACAACTGTTCTGAAATACCTTCGATTGTCAAAAAAGCCGAAGAGTTAAAAGTAGACAAGCTGATTTTTAATATCGCCCTCCCGGTAGGTCGGGCGGCGGTTTCTCCCAAGCAAGTTTTGAAGGCGGAAGAGATTGCCAAAACGGTAGAAATTATCAGCAATATTTCTCAGAGCAATCCGCTCAACATAGAAATTGAGTGTTTGACTCCCCCCAAGCGCCCCCAACCTCGCCCTTTTGAAGGGCTGGGGTGCGAATGTGGTCGTACTAGAGTACACATATCTTCTAACGGCTTCGTCTATCCTAGCGGCCTTTTAAGTATGTATCCAGCTTGGAAAGCCGGAGATGTACGCAAAACTGGCTTTTTTGACATTTGGAATAAATCATCAGTATTAGAGACTTGGCGCTCCGAGGCCGTCATCCGCAAATGCAAAAATTGTTCTAAGGCAGCTTCTTGCCGCGGCGGTTGTCGTACCAGAGCTTTTATTTTAACTAACGATATAAAAAGTAAAGATCCTTTCTGCAATTTTTCCGGCGACAGTCAAGTCCAAGAAAAGAGATAGTCTCCGGTTTTGACCTTTTATCTTAAATGACGATATTTTGCGGGGTAAAATACGGAGTTGCTGACGTCTTGCTTTTATACCACACTAGCTTTTTCAGGCTTCAATCTGTTGGCCTTGTTGGGGGCCTACTTCCTACCCACAATGTGGGTACTCCTGGCCGCTTCGTTAATTGGAGCGATAATTTGCTATCTTCGCTTCGACAGTTTGAGGCTGTGGTATAGCGTCTCTTCTCTACTCTGCTTATCTTCTTTTTCTATCGTTCTGGCAACAGGTGTTCTAGATAGTAAGTATTTTCTGCTACTCTACTTAGCCTTACTAATAACTTCACTTAAGGGCAAAATTTGGCTAACCTTAGCCTTTTGTGTCATATCTTCTTTAACTACCTACCTTATCTCTGGTCGAGGGTTGGCCATTTTCAGCGACGTGGCCTCCGTTACCGAGCTGACTTTATTATCTTTTTTCACTATAATCGCCTTCTTTATCAATTCGGCCATCAATAAACCGGTAACAGACTTAGAAAAGCGCAAAGATGAGCGCGTCGAAGAAGCTTACGCTATAGCACGCCACCAAGTAGCCGAAAAAGAAGAGAGTGAAATTCAATTTTTCGACCGCCAACGCAAACTTTACAGCTTATTGCAACTTTTCCAAAAATTATCCAAAGAGCGTTCCGCCAAAGTAGTAGAAGATAGCGTAGTCTATTTTGCCCGAGAAGAGGTCAAATCCCAGGTATCTTTTGTGGCTTTTAATGAAGAGGGCCAATGGTGTACGCCGCGCTTTTTAGGCATAAGCGAGGTAATGGCCAAAACGATTACTCAAAAGATTGAAGCTGGCATCTTCCAAAAAGTTATCAACACTGGCGAAATTATCAACTATAGAAATGTCCAGTACCATACTCAAGGTAAAGGAACGACAGAGAAAAAGCCTTTCGACAGCAATAGTATGTTGCTGCGCAATCTTTTAGTTGTACCCTTGCAAGACGCCAGTGGCAACAAACCTTTCGGCGTTTTGGCCGTAGCCAATAAGCTTATAGGCGATCAGTATGACAAAACTGATACCGACTATTTAAGCTTGCTAGCTACAGAAGCGGCTATTACTCTAAGTAACATGAAGCTCTATAGTAAACTTGAGCGTTCCTATTACGAAACTATTTTGGCTTTAGCTCAAGCTATAGAAGCTAAAGATCCTTACACCCATGGCCACGTATCCCGTGTAGAACAACTTTCAGTCTTTATTTGTCAATGTATAGGTTTAGATGCAGCTTCCACTGAAGTGATAGCTAAAGCGGCTATTTTGCACGATGTAGGTAAAATTTCTATACCCGACAGTATCTTAATGAAAAATAGCTCCTTAACCGACGAAGAGTTTGAAATAATGAAAACTCACACTACTAATGCCAGGAGCATACTGAACAACATTACCTCACTACCTTCAAGCGTAGTAGAAATAGTAGTCCATCACCACGAGCGCTACGATGGCAAAGGCTATCCAGATCACCTCCAGGGACGAGCCATTCCCTTAGGCTCTCAAATTATCGCTGTAGCCGATTCTTTTGACGCTATGGTGACAGATCGTCCCTATAGGCGTGGTCTAAGCTTCGAAGAAGCTTTAAGTAGGCTAGAGTATGGTAACGGTACGCAATTTTCTCCCTATATCGTAGAGAAATTCTTACAAAATATTGGAGACGTCGAAGATATAAATAGTCTTCCCCACTATTATGATTGCTAAAAAACAATTCCTCAAAGAAGCGAAAGTGACTCAGAAATTCAGAAATGGATAACCCTAAGATTCAAACTCCCCTTTTGCCTATTTTGCCAATGTATGGCTTAGTTTGTCGTCCTGGGCAAATGGTCAGTTTAACTTTAAAAGACCAAGACTACTATAGTCAACTTTTCGATTACGCCAAGCGCCACACTTACTCTCAAATAGCCCTAGGATATCTTACTGGGCCGCGTACCAAGAAACCTAGCTTTTATCCTTATATGAGTATAGCTAATATAGAGGAGATCTCTCGCTCGGGAGGGGCCAAATCATCTTTCTGGACCTTACATCTTTCCAATATTCAGACGGCACTGTACGATCCCCAAACTTTAGATTCTAATTTGGCTTTTTGGCGAACCAACTTAATTCCCTTACCAGAAGGGCCAGATATCCCCTATACCCATTCACCGCTCTCTTTAATAAAACTATGGATCATGTGTAGGAAGATGGTGGCCAAAGGGGACGATACTTTTGCCGCTTTAACCCCCTCGCGAGGCAACCGTTACTTTAAGGGCTACTTTCAAGATTTATCCTTCTTTTTGAACCTTCTTTACAACAATTTACCTCTAACTTTTCAACAGCGGGTTGAATATTTGGGTGCTTCTACCTTAGATGATAAGACCGATTTTATGTTAGAAAATTTAGATATACTGAGAAAGGCGGGATTGCGCCTGAGAATAATTCCCAGTAACTATACTCACCTTTGTCGCATCAATAAAGACGCCGCCGACGTCCTCTTAATCAATAATTAGTTATACCGCTATAAAAAAAGACTGAGGCTCTAATCTCCCAACACTTTGGAAGGCTAGAGCCCCAGCGAAGATGTAAAAAATAGATTTAACCTACTCTATTTTATAGCCATTATTGATGGCGCAAAGTATCAGCCCCTTGCTCTTTAATCCAAGCCACCAAACGCTCCATACCTTCAGAGACGGAAACTTCAGGAAGATATTTTAAGTCGCGTTTAGCATTAGCTATATTAAAGTAGTGAGAAGTAGCCAACTGTTCAGCCGTAAAGCGAGTCATTTTGGGCTCTTCTTTTTTGCCCAGCAACTTATAAACAAGTTCTGAAACGGCACCTAAGCCCCAAGTAAGGCTGTAAGGAATCGAACTAGTGATAGGCGGGGCTCCCACTTTTGCTAACAATTCGCGCACCCAATTCCATAAATTTACCGGCTGACCATCACTAATAAAGTAAGCCTTGCCAGCACAACTTTCCATATTGAGGAAAGCATCGATATGAGCTTGAGCAGCATTATCTATATAAGTAATATCTACTCTATTTTTTCCGTCGCCCACTTGAAAAAGTTGGCCAGCAAAAGCGCGTTCTACCAAGCGAGGCACCAAATGGGGATCGCCAGGGCCGTAAATTAAGTGGGGACGCAAAGCTACGGTAGCCAAACTAGCACTATTAGCTTGCAAAACTTCTCTTTCAGCCTGAGCTTTAGTTTGAGCATAGGCGCACTCAAATTTTTCTGGATAAGCTACATCTTCTTGGATATTTTCGATCTTGGCTTGGGGATGATAAATCACGCTAGGAGTGCTGGTATAGATAAATTTCTTAATACCGTTTTGGCGACAACCTTCTAAAAGATAGCGCGTCCCCCAAATATTGATACGCTCATACTCAGAATAAGCTCCCCAAACACCGGCTTTAGAAGCGGTATGATAGATAGCTTCACAACCTGCGGAAGCTTTTAGAGCCGTCTCGCGCTGGGTAATATCGCCACGCCAAACTTCAACCCCCATCTTTTCCAACTGGGGATAAGCCCCTCGAGAAAGGCTGCGTACTTCGTCACCACGCTCTAAAAGTTTCTTAACTAAGGCTTGACCTAAAAAACCGCCTCCACCTACAACTAATACTTTTGCCATAACTTTAACCTACTTTGGACTATCGTAGCCCAGCTCTTCGGCCGCCCAAACAGCCAACTCTTCGCGGTGGATCTTGACATTGTGACGAGGATCGACAGGGAAGGAATCATAGAACAAAACGTCCTTAATTTGGCTATAAAGCTCGCTTTCATTGTAACGAGCTAAAATTTGGCGAGAGAGCAACTCTTTTTGTTTATCTTCTTCAGGGAAAGAGCCGGGCTTAGGCTCAACGATCAAAACAGGAGTCTGCTGGCCTTTGGGGCCTACTCCAACCAAAGCACTGCGGAAAACCCGCGGATGGTTATTAGCCATACCTTCAACCATAACCGGGAATAAAGTGCCTTGGGCAGTTTCTACGCGGTGAGCTTTGCGGCCACAGAACCACAAATTATGATCTTTATCAAAGTAACCCGTATCGCCCATACGATGCCATTTATGTCCCTGGCCGTCGTTCATCTTGGACAAGGCGTTGGCTTCATCTTCGTGATAGTATTCTTGGGTGACAACTGGGCCGTGGACGACAATCTCTCCCACTTCACCGTCGGGAAGTACCAAACTTTCGTCAAAGTCGGCAATAGGCTCGTCGGTAATCTTGATAATTTTTACATCCATACCTTTAACCGGCTTGCCTATGCAAGTACCAGCCCCTTCGATAGTGCGCTCAGTAGCCTGATCGACTAAATAACTGCCGGGAATTATGGCTACAGGCAAACTTTCGGTAGCTCCGTAAGGGGTATAAATTTCGGCACCGTCAGCCATAATAGTAAAGAGATTTTGTAAAAGCTCGGTAGGAATGGGAGCTCCGAAAGTAATAAGGCGCTTTAAAGTGTCCAGCTGGATAGACTCGTCGTGACAATAGTCGTAAACTTTGCGCCAAATAGCTGGCGAGCCTTGGCAAGTAGTTACCTGGTAATCTTCTATAGTTTCTACTAATAGAGCCGGATCGCAAGCGGCAGGCTTGCTGGGATCTAAACGCGGAATAACCGAAGTCATACCTAAGGCAATATCAAATAAAGCAAAGAGCGGATAACCGGGCATATCTAATTCGCCAGGCTTAAAATTAAAGAGTTCTTTTAAGTATTTTACCTGATTTTGGAAGATCGAATGGGTATAAACTACACCTTTAGCTTTGCCTGTCGATCCGGAAGTAAATAAAATAGCGGCCGTCTCATGCTCGCCTACCGGAGTCACGGGGAAAGGCTCAGTATACTTAGGAGCTTCTTTAGCTAATTCTATACAACCGGGGAACCATTCATTAGCCGTAAAATTGAATTTTACAGAAGTAAAAGATTTTCTGTAGAGCCAGCGCATTAAATGGGCCAAACGAATACCGATAAAGACGTCCGGCTGCACATGCTCGATACAGCGGCGCACTTTATCTTTGCCCATGCCTGGATCGAGCATAACTGGCAATACGCCCATCTTAAATAAAGCAAAAACCGTAGCGATTAGATCGGGGCCACAAGTAAGGAAGACTAAGGCTTTTTGGCCTTTGGTGACACCAGCAGCCTGCATAACCTGGGCATAAGCATCTACAGTTTTGTTAAGCTTATCGTAAGTCCAGGATTGGTACTCTTTTTTAACTGGGAAGAGAATAGCGTCCTGCTCAGGGCGCTCTTTAACCATACTGGGAAGATAAGAAGAGATATTGGCTGCCGCAGAAGTTTTAGTATCTTTAGCAGTTTTATTACGTACTTTACTCATATAAGTGATACCTGTAATTCTTAAGAAGATATTTAGCGAGCCAATAAAGCTCTCAAATGTTCAACTACCTGCTCACAGGCGTCTTCCATTACATAATGGCCAACGTCGGCCAGGCGATGGTATTCAGCTTCAGGATAAATAGTTTGCCAATGGCGCAAGAATTTATCATTGAAGACATGATCGAGAGCACCCCAAACGAAGGTTTTGGGGATAGAGGCCAATTTGGGCAAGTTAAGCTCAATCTCTTTTAACGTGGCATAGGAGGGGTGATCTGGACTCATAGGTATATCTTGGACAAAGCGCAAGACGGCCACCCGATCAGCCCAAGAATCGTAAGGGGCCCGATATCCGGAAGCTATACTAGAACTTAAAGGGCGCTTGGTACTAGTGAGAATAGCCCCTAAGACAAAAGCATTAAGGCCACGCACCAACAGAGCGCCCAATAGGGGCACCCGAGCCAACCTTATAGTTCCGGGCATAAAAGGCGAGCGATAAGCCGCCGTATTCAAAAAGAGGATACGCTTAATCTTCTCAGGATGACGCACTGCGTAGCCCATGCCAATAGCCCCTCCCCAATCGTGAACAACTAGGGTAAAAGGCTTTAAGTTAAGCTTCTCCAACAATAGCTCTAAATTATCGATATGGCGGCGCAAACAATACTCATAGACTTGCGGCTTATCGGAAAGGCCCATACCTATATGATCCGGAACTACAACCCGATGGTGAGGACGGAAAGCCTTTACCAACTCGCGATAATAAAAAGACCAGGTCGGATTGCCATGGACACAGACTATAGGCTCACCCTCTTGGCCCGGCTCGGCTTGGCATTCGTCCAAAAAGTGTAGACGCGCTCCGGTATTGGGCAAATACATATAGTTGGAAGTAAAGGGATAGAGAGACTTCCAAGCCTCTGCTTTAATTGTGCTCATTCTTACCAAACGATCTCCATCATGGCGCAATTTAGGCCGCTGCCAATCCCCATAAGGCCGACATGCTCGCCAGCCTTAATAATGCCCCGCTCAGCGGCAATAGCTAAAGTGATGGGAGCGGCAGCCGGGCCGACATTTCCTAAAAAAGGAAAAGTCTGGAAAGACTTAGCTAAATCGAGTCCTAAAGTTTCAAAGAGTAAGCGATAGTGGCGAGCTCCAACCTGGTGACAGATATAATGTTTGAGCTTATCGGCGCTCCAGCCTAAAGTTTGTTCAGCCACTTTCCAAGTGCGACTAGCTAATTCGATACCGGCTTTCATTAAACTCGTTTGATCGGTAATAATGTCGGTAAAGCTGCCGATACAATGGCGACAATATTTAGTATCAGCTAGTTGTACATGGCCTAAAACTTTATGGCCAGAAGTTGCTAATTTTTCATTACAAATTACGGCCGCTACCGCACCTGAGCCCAAAGTTAAACCGGCGAAACGCTTGGAGAAAGTGGCCAAATCGGTATCAGCTTGGGATAAATGGGCAATAGTATTTTCCATAACTAAACGCGAATTTTCCACATCTACAATCAGAGCAGCTTCATATATTCCCTTATCGATAAGCTGTCCCATATAAGAGATGGCGTTGATAAAAGCCAAACAAGCATTGGAGATATCGTAACTTATCGTCGTAGGAGATAATCCCAAAGCATCATGAACCATACAAGCCATAGAAGGCTCGATAAACTCTTTAGATACGGAAGTACAGATTACACAACCGATTTTTTCTAAGGGAATAGCTGCCTTTGTGAGCGCCTGTCGAGCTATTCTGGCAGCTATATCGGGAAGTTCGTCGCTCTTCTTCCAAACTCGGCGCTCATTCACCCCCGAAAGGGCGCTGACCCAGCTGCTGGGTATACCCAAACGCTTAAAAGTAGCATTTAACCTGGTATAAATATCGTCGGTAGTTATAACATCAACAGGCAGCTCATATTCCAAAGACTGCAAAAAAACATCGTTATGGAGCATTATTTATTCAGACAATCTAACGTAGAGGAAATTCTGTTCATCATGACTCGAAGGCTTAATTATAGAGACAGAGCCTTGGCCTAACTGAGCATATTGTGCCTAATCGATTGGGCGACTTGAGCCAATTCTTCCTGAGAAGCTTCTTGGGGACGCTTAAATAAATCGGCTTCACTCATAATGGGCAATAAGTGGATATGGGTATGAGGCACTTCCAAGCCAGCAATTAGAACTCCAATTTTATTGGGATTAAAAGTTTTCATTAAAACTTTTCCTATTTTTTGGGCTACGGCAAAGCAATGATTTATATCGTCAGTGCTTAAATCGATCCAATGTTCAACTTCTGTGCGAGGGACAACCAAAAGATGGCCGCGAACGATAGGAGCTATCGAAAGAAAGACTCCGCATTTTTCATCCTCATAGACAAAATGGCCGGGAAGTTCGTGGTTCAGTATCTTCGTAAATAAAGTTGACATAGTATAAAGACCTCTAGCAGCTGATTAGCCGGTTGTAAATCCACCCCGCCTCCGCTTCGCTTTAAAGCCCAACTATCCTAGTACAAAACAGGCTTTGCTATTATAATGGATTAGTTATGTCAAACCTTAAATTACCTACAGCCAATACTTGGCCGCCAGAAAGCGAAGTAATAATTTTCACCGACGGTTCTTGCTCAGGCAATCCGGGCCCCGGAGGTTGGGCGGCCGTACTGTTGCACCCCCAATCAGGCAAAGAAAAACATCTTGTCGGAGGCGAAAAGTATACTACTAACAACCGCATGGAAATAACTGCCGTTTTGGAAGGCTTGAAAGCCCTAAAACGCCCCTCTTCAGTCACCGTCTTTGCCGATTCCCAATATGTATTAAAGGCCTTTAAGTTGGGTTGGTTAAAAAAATGGCGCTCCTCCCATTGGCTCAATTCCCAAAAAAAGCCCGTTGAAAATAGCGATTTATGGAAGCAACTGGTGGAAGTTACCAGCCGCCATACCATAGACTGGCAATATGTCCCTGGCCACAAAGATCACTATTATAACGAGCTATGCGATCAACTAGCTCGAGAACAAACAGAATTGTATAAAAAAAGTTAAGCTAGCCCCCTTAAAATATCTTGACAGCAAAGTCGTTTATGGTAAAATTTCGGGGACATTTAATCTGCCTTTGGCCAAAGGCTAGGTTGATGCGGAAGTGGCGGAATCGGTAGACGCGCAGGACTCAGGATTCTGTGGGGTTAAACCTGTAAGAGTTCGAATCTCTTCTTCCGCACCACACAGAGAAAAAGGAAGCGACTGTTAACCAAGTTAAGCTCTTGGTGGGCGGTCGTTTTTTTTGCTCTGGTGAATGTAAAAGACTTTCTTGATACATGTAGAAACCAACTGGATATGTGTCAGGAAAATATAGATAAAAAATCTCAAGTATCAAAGAGCGATACCGCTGAAGCTAACAATAAGCCAAAATTTAGTAGGATGGTGCGCAACTTCTTTTTTAGGAAGCGCAATGCCAAAGCCACCAACGAGCGCCAGGCTACGCAAGAGAGTAGCAATTGTTTAACACCACCTGGCGAAACCTCATTAGCCACTGAGCCTAAGGGAGCTAACAACTTTTTGGGCGCTGCCAAACGGGCAGTGGGCAAGACTATCGACGGCTTGGGATTTTCGGTAGCTTTTGGTACGGCCGCTATAAGCTCGCTGATTTTATTTCGGGTTTTGAATAAAACCAAAGTCTATGGTTTAAAGAATATCCCCACCGAGCACGAAAATGTTCTTTACTGTATCAATCACAATTCGTTAGTAGATAACTTCATCTTTGAAGCGGCTGCCTATGTACCCAAGATCTTTTTCCAACACAAATATTTGCCCGTCAATTTAGCCGACCGCAAAAATTTCTTCGGTGATCCTTCTTCGCGAAAACTGCGCGACAGAGTGATGCGCATTTTGGGCCGCCACTTTTTCCGCCATTTGAAAGCCTATCCAGTCGATCGCCGCACCGGCAATATGGAGCAAGTGGAAGAATGGCGCAAGCTTATCAAAGAAAATATCATGATAGTTTACCCCGAAGGAACTAGATCCCGTACCGGTAAGGTCGGCCATGGCAAGCCGGGCGTGGGTAAGCTTATCCATGAAGCTCGCCCTATAGTAATGCCAGTTTTTATGGCCGGTACAGCCCAAGTGCTAGGCGTGGGGATGAAATTCCCAGCTGTATTTAAGACTATGAAAGTCTATATAGGTAAGCCTCTAGATTTAAGTAGTATTTTTTTAGAGCAACTCCCTGAAGATAGGCGCAGCCAGATGCTCTATTACACCAAAATTTCTGAAGCGGTCATGGACGCCATTCGCAACCTCGATCCCGACTATCGTCCTTCTGAGGAAGATCTACCTACTGTCCAAGATTAAGAGAGGCCTATATGTCGGAAGAAAGTGGTCAACTTAGTCTCCCTTTGAAATTGGAAAATGATTCTAACAATGCAGCCAGTTTAGCGAAAATAAGCCTAGACGATTGTCAGCGTATGCAGGCCTTTTGCTTGCTTATTTTAACTTGTCTCACCTGTGCAGCAGCAGCTTATTGGTTAAAGACCGTCTTATTACCCTTCGTCTTTGCGCTCTTTCTTTGCTTAACTTTGCGCCCTATCGTAGGCTTTCTCCATAATAAGTTACATTGTCCGCGCTTTCTCTCCATTATCTTAACTTTATTCATCGGCGCTTTCTTGTTGGTTGGCTTGACAGTAGTGGTTTCTAATTCAGTAGTCGATATAACTTCTAATTTGGATCTCTATGAAGAACGCTTCATCAACCTAATGGATAATTTGTGCAACAATGCCTGGATGCGCCGTTTAAATTTTAAGAGCGGCGATATTTTGACCACAATAGGCTCGGAAGCAGCTAATAGTATCGGCGACGCTCTAGCTACTGTCTTTAACGCTCTTTTTTCCTTCGTATCTAATATCGTACTGGTAGGGATCTATTTAATCTTCCTGATGTTCGGCTCTTCAATAAGCGAGGAAAATCAAGAGCATACTACGCTCTTCCAAGAGATATGTAAAAGTATAGAGTACTACGTCTTAGTTAAAGTGATCCTCTCACTGATTGTAGGCTGTCTGACTTGGCTGATTTTAACGTTCTTCGACGTTCCTATGGCTTATGTGTTGGGGATCTTGGCTTTCGCTCTCAATTTTATTCCCAATGTCGGCCCCATTGTGGCCGTTATTTTGCCTTTACCTTTAGCTCTACTCGATCCGGAAATTACCGTCGCCTCTTTTAGTCTGGTAATAATCTTACCTACCATTGTCCATTTAATTATCGGCCATTTGGTTGAGCCTAAAATATTGGGAGGCTCTTTAGAGCTCGATCCGGTGGTAATTTTACTAACTTTGATGCTGGCGGGCGTCTTGTGGGGGCCGGTAGGGATGCTGCTGGCGACACCCATGACGGTAGCTGGAAAGATGGCTATCGATCGGGTAGATTGGGCCAAACCCCTGGTAAGCTTGCTCTCCGGGAAGCGCTCAAACCGTCGCTGTAATAACCATAAAACTGGAGAGTCTACTTAGTTTATGTAAGTAGATAGTAGGTCTATCGAGAAGTTTTTTGGGAGCGCGAATCTAAGAAGCGGCGCTCCTCTTGAGTAAGAGATTTAGCCCCCTGGGAAGCTAGTTTATACATAAGAGCATCCAATTTATTGTCTTCGTCGCGCCGCTCATTAGTTGGTTTTTCTTCTTTTCCCCGAGACGGAAGCAATTTCAAAGTAGTGCAGGGAGGGCTGTCTAAACTAGTATTGGGACTACTTACCTTTCCACTATGGCCATTTAAGCAACTGAGACGGCGGAACTTCCTCCTCCGTTTCCAAGCCTGCCAGCGTTTTTGTAGCTTCTTTTCCCATTTAATTAGCTCAACTTTTTCAAGAAAGAAAATGGCTACAGAGCCAAAGATGAAACCACCCAAATCGGCTTGACCGCTGCCACCATAACCGACATAAGCTAGCGACATTACTACCAAACTGACAGCGGTAAACCACCACAAAAAAGCGGCTTTTATGGGAACAAGTAGCAAAATCCAAATATAAAAAATAGCTTCTGGCTGTAAACGAATTAAATAGGCCAAAGTACCTAAAATGCCAGCCCAGCTTCCTATCACTAAATCGAAACAGCTTTCGGCACTAAATAAAGCACTGGCACAAAGAGCGCCTGAACAAAAAGCCGCTAAACCACCAGTCAAAACGCTACCTAAATAGATAAGCAAAAATTTGACAGTACCTAGACGCTCTTCTAAAGGCGAGCCAATAAGGATAAGGGCTAAGACAAAGAATAAAAAGCCCAACACCCCAGAGTGCAAAAAAGCATAAGAAAAGAAGCGCCATATTTGCCAAGCGGCATTCCAGCGGCAGACTAAAGCCAAATATCTCTCCGGCCCACCGCTACCTACCAGTTGAGCGAAGTAAACCAAACCGTTGAGGATCAGCAAATATTTTACTGCCGGAGTTAATCTTACCGGGGCTTGGTTCATGCTTAGCTAACTCTCCCTTCAGGATTGGCGAGCCGATAGATAAAAGAGATCGACTATCGAGCCTATTCTGCTTTATCAGCAAAGATCACAATATCGATTACCTCTTCAGCCCGTTTGACGAAATGGAAAAGGATTTGCTTACGTATCTCTTCGGGTATCTCTTTAAGATGGCGTCTATTTTCTTCAGGCAAAATAACTTCCTGAATACCCGAATTAAAAGCGGCCAAAACCTTTTCTTTAACTCCTCCTATAGCCATAACCCTACCAGTAAGGGTAATCTCTCCGGTCATTGCCACATCTTGGCGAGCAGGCTTATTCAAAGCAGCAGAGATAAAGGCGCTGGCTAAAGTAATACCTGCCGAAGGGCCATCTTTAGGAATAGCTCCTTCCGGTACATGGACATGAATATCATGTTTATAATAATCAAATTCTATACCTTGATCATTTAAGAAACCGCGAGCCCAAGTGATGGCCGTTTTGGCCGATTCTTTCATTACTTGGCCTAAATTACCAGTAAGAGTAACCTTACCTTTACCGGGAATAATATTCGTTTCTATAGTGAGTATCTCGCCGCCAACTTGAGTCCAAGACAATCCTTGCACACAGCCAGGCCCAGGGTTGGGATCGATCTTATCAGCCTCTGAATAAGGAGCTACTCCCAAAAACTCACGGACATCGTCAGCTGTTAGGGTTTTGAACTTAGTACGAGGGCGGCGCGATTCGGTAATTTTGCGAGCCACTTTACGACATAAGCCAGCTATTTCACGCTCTAAGTTACGCACGCCAGCTTCTCTGGTATACTCTTTTATTACACAATGTAAGGCTTCATTGGTCAAATTAAAGAGTTTGCTATTTAACCCATTCTCTTCGCGCTGACGAGGCAATAAGAAGCCTTTGGCTATTTCCATCTTTTCTTCCAAAGTATAGCCAGACAAACGTATAATCTCCATGCGATCCCGCAAAGCTGGAGGAATGGTATCCAAAATATTAGCCGTCAGAATAAACATTACCGAAGACAAGTCGACAGGAATGCCATAATAGTTATCCTTAAATTCACTATTTTGCTCAGGATCTAAAGCTTCCAAGAGAGCAGCTGAGGGATCGCCCCGATAGTCGGCTCCCAACTTATCTATTTCGTCTAACATAATTACCGGATTTCTCGAGCCGACATTACACATAGCTTGGACGATACGTCCGGGCATAGATCCTATATAAGTGCTGCGATGGCCGCGAATTTCCGCTTCGTCGCGCAGACCTCCCAAAGAAGTGCGATTAAACTTGCGCCCCATAGTGTGGGCTATAGAGCGACCTAAAGAAGTTTTACCTACACCTGGCGGCCCCACGAAACAAAGTATGGATCCGCGATGATTCTCTTTCAATTTACGTACTGATAGAAATTCTAAAATACGCTCTTTGACCTCTTTGAGGCCATAATGCTCTTCATCTAAAATAGCCGCCGCTTTTTTTAGATCCAAACTGTCTTGAGTAGACTTATTCCAAGGGAATTGCAATAGACGATCTACATAAGTGTAGATCATATTGTAATCGGGAGAAGCTGACGACATACGACTTAAACGCTTAACCTCTTTAGTGGCATGTTCGGCGGCTTCTTTAGGCATACCACTAGATTCGATACCTTCTTTAAGTCTTTGAATATCGGCATCTTCGTCTACTCCGTCGCCCAACTCTTCTTGGATAGCTTTAAGTTGCTGGCGCAAGAAATACTCTTTATGCCCTTTAACCATCTCCATTTCAGCTCTATTTTGAATCTTATTCTCAATTTTGAGAATTTCGATCTCTTTGGAAAGCAAGAGAGAGACTTTGTGCAAGCGGGCACAGACATCTTCTATATCTAAAACGGACTGTTTTTCTTTGGTGCTTAGACTCAAATTGGCAGCGACTAAATCGGCTATTTGTCCGGGATTATGGACGCTAGACATAGCCATAACCAACTCGGGAGAGATATGAGAACTCAAAGAGGCTACCTGACGGAATTGGTGAGAGATAACTTGCACAGCAGCTTCAGTTTCTGAGCTGTCACTGTTAATATCGTTGACTACTTCGAGCAAAACCTTAGCAAAGGGCTTGCGAGCGGTAATCTTTTTGACCCTAGCTCTGGCGATACCGTGTAAAACTAAACGGAAGGTGCCGTTACTTAAGCGCAAAGCCTGAACGGGCGCACAAATGCAACCAGTTTTGTATAAAGTAGTCTTGGCGACATTTACTTGATCGCTTTTGCGCCTGGTAATTAAAAATAAGGGCACATCTTTTTCAATAGCATATTCTACAGCTTTGATCGCCCCTTCAGTTTCGATGGAAACTGGCAAAATAACGTTAGGGAAAACTACCAATTCCGGTATAGGCAGCATTACCAATTCTTGGGACTCAAAAAGGGAAAAACGCTCTTTTTGGCGCTCAGCTTTAAGTTCAACGTCGTTTTTCTTCTCTTTTGAGTCGGAACTATGGCCACCAGGAGTAATAATTTCAAAGTCGACAGGACTAGCAGCCCCAGTAGCGCCCCCTCCTTTAGGGGCTGGTTCGGCCTTCCTTTCAGCAGTACGTTTTTGCCAATCGTCGATAATCGTTTCTGTTAAACGCTCCAAAGCGTTGGGCTCTTCTGGGGCGTCACTATCGACAAAGACGAATGCTTCATCCTGATCGGCCTGGTCGGCTTCTTTATCCTTATCGGCATCTTTTTGAGCAGACGCCTCAGATTTACTGGCCGAAGCTGGTACCATTGGCTCATTCGAAAGCTCCTGGGAAGCTGGCTTCTCTTCAAGCGTAGTAGTAACTGTTTCCGAAGAACTAGCTAAAGTAGGTCTGTCGTTTTTTTCGATATCTATCTCTTTTTTAGGAAAATCTGGTCTATTGTTCTCGTTTTCGGTCATGGTTTGCCCTGTTTCTATGCTGGCAAAAGGCCTTCCTTTTTTCAAGTTGAGCTTCGTAAATAGCCCCTCGCCCTTTACTCTTCTATATATAATAATTTTGCCAAACCAAGAGAGGCTGAATAGCTCTGTAGCTGGAAAGGATACTGTTATTCGGCCCTTAATGTTAATTGAAATTTAACCTATGAGGGTGCTTCTACTTGACAAAATCGAGTAGAATACTTACATACAATGGCAGATTTTTAATAAAATTGGCTATTTTCGATTAGGAGGGTTTTTTATGCTCAATAACATTCAGCAAGCAATGAATCGTATAGAGCAAATTGAAAAGCGTCTGGACAAAGAGCCCGAAGTAAATTCAGTGGCCTTCTCCAAGATGTTTGAGCAAGTGAATAAGGCACCCATACCCCAAGCCCTTGCCCAGCCTCAAGCTCCGATCAACTTAAATGACATTCAGGGCGTAAATCCTCAATTGTGGAGCTTAATGAATAGTCAGAATACCGGCGTTGTCGATCCTTCAAACTTTGGTAGTGCCAAAGCGGGTGAGATGGGACTTAAACCTTTAGCCCAGAACACTTCGGTTTCTTGTGGTCAAACTAGTGTAGCTATGGCTGTCAATGCCCTTACTGGCCAGAACTTAACCGATTACGATATTAACAATAAATACGGTTTCGAGCTTCTTAACGCCCTAAATTCTGAGTGTAGTAAAGCTGGCTACAATTGGAAAGACGGCGGCGATCTTAACGCCGGTTCTTGGGAGCTTATCGACCACAAAGTCAACCAAGAAAAGACTCCCGTTATTGTGGCCTTAAATGGACCAGAGTTCTCCCCTTCCGGTCGCGGCCATATCGTCACTATCGTCAAAACTGAAGGTGATACCGTCACTATCGCCGATCCTGCCACTGGAGAGCTGCGCACTACCACCAAGCAAGCCATGAATACAGCTCCTCAGCATCCCGATGGCAACTTCGTTTTCTATGCCAATAGGATCGAAGCCCCTCAAAGCGACGTCTATATGGCTTCTGCTCAATAGAGCCGCCAAGTTTTATTGTCAGCTTATATTATAAAAAGCCCTGCAGATAAGATAATCGGCAGGGCTTTTATAATATTTTATCTATCGATAGGAATAATTAGTTAAGGCTTTTCCAAGAGGCGCAAAAGATCCCTTATTTCCGGATCTTCCGGCTTAAAAGCCTTGGCTGCCACTAAAAGGCACTCGGCTTTACTAAAGGTGGTTTGAGCTTTTTCCTTATGGCCAGTTGACTTTAATTGCCTTCCTTGCTCTAACAAATAGACGGCAGCCTCTTTTAGGTTGTTGGATAAAGACGGATCCAACCGGCAAGCTTTAAGTAGATACTTTTCGGCATCTCTGCCACTATTTTTGTTATTCTCCAGAAAGGCTAGCTCAAAACCTTGCCAACAACAGGAGATCAGCTGATTTTTAATATCTTGATAGCGGAAATCGAAGAAATCGCTATTAAGCAAAAGCTCTTCGGTGAAGACAGTCAAACTACGATCTAAGACGGCCTGGGCTTCTTTTATGCGCCCTTGGCGGACACAGACGCGAGCTAAATTGGCGTAAGCCTCGGGCGAGTTTTGGCTATCTAACTCCAAAGAGCGCCGGTAACTAAGCTCAGCTTGTTTCAAATCGCCGCTAAGCTCTAAGGCTTGGCCCAAGATACTTTGTACCGAAGCTCGGTGAGGATCGGTTGTAGCCGCCTGAATAGCACAAAAGCGAATACTTTGAGATAGAGCTTTGGCCCTCTCCTCGTTGTCACATTGGCCCAAAGTTAGCACAGCCATCTGTCTCCAATATTCGCCTATCTTAGGATCGTATTCCGAAGCCCAGCTATAGCACTGCCTGGCCTTTTGCGCTTCTCCCATATCCAGATAGATCTTTCCTATCGTACTGTAGTATTGTCCTCCCCAAGCTTGTCCAGCTAAACAAAATAGGGCGACTAAAGATATTACCGGCAGACAATTGAAACTAATAAAATAACGCTGACCGGCGCTCCAACCGTAAGTACAACTATTAGATTCACATTCTGCCTTATCAGGCAGTCCCCAAGCCAGAGCCAGCAAAGTAACAGCCCAAACAGGCAAAATGAAGACATGATTATCTACATCTATTTGGGAATGTAACAATAAAAGTGAGGCCCCTAAAAGACAAGACAAACGGACGTTCCACAACTGGGGAGAGTCGGTAGCCATTTTTCTAAACACTTCTCGGAAGAGAAAAGCTATCAATAAATAAAAAGCTACAAACGAAACCACCCCACCCTCAGCTAATAAGTCACAGCTTAATGAATGGGAGCGTTTGGAAAACCAGCGAAAATCAGTTTGAAAAGCAGGATAAAAGCGCTCGAAATTGCCAGCCCCTACCCCCAACAGCGGATGGGCCAAAGCCATTTTTAAAGAGGCTTTGTAAAATTGATACCGTGAGGCTAACGAAGAGTCGCGGCTACTGCCCAAAGCTTGTAAATGTTGCTTTCCCTGGGTGGCCATAGTGTCGGCTTGCACTAAGGAAACTATACCCCAGACCGCTAGACAACTAATAGCCAAGACCACAGCTAAAGTAGAACCGCCACTCCTTCCCTTAAGGAACTTAATATAAGCTAAGGCTAAAGCTACAACTATACAAACAAGAGCCCAAGCCCATAAGCGCGTCCATAGTAAAACAGCGGCCCATAAAAGTATAGTTATAATTCCACTCCCTAACAGAGCCAAAGGCCAAATGATTTTGGGAGCCGAAGAATAGGCAAAGAGAGCCACTCCGAAAGCCAGCACTAAACAGAGCAATAACAAACAAGCTCGGCTGTAAGTAAGGATAATTAGTGAAGTAGCTAAAACGACAACTAAAGCTTGGAGCCCAACTTTAAGAGAAGCATTGTTATTCTTGGGATCTTCCCATTGGCGACAGGCCTGAGCCAAACGCAACAACCCACAAGGCATGAGTAAGAGCAAGAAAGCAGCTAAGATATTTTTATTGTAAAAACTGCCAGAGATACCGTCGGAAGCTGGGTTGCTAAAATGGAGGCTCCAAGCGCCCACCATGACTAAGAAGGCCACGATCTGTAAGAAACTAAGTCCAAAATCGGCCACCCTTTCGGCATTATCCAAGGTAGAAGCCGCCTTTTGCCCAGGCTCTCGCAAGGCAAATTCTCTAATTAGGGAAGCAACTAAAAAGAATAAAGCCGCTATAGAGGCATAAGAAACAACATCGAGCAAGCTTTCATAAAAACAAACGCTAAAATAAGCCGACAGACCATTCCAGATTAATAGAAAGGCCAAAGCCCCACCGACTAACAGCCCATATCGGGAACGCAAACGGGAGACGGAAAGCCACAATAAAGAGGCAAGAAAAATGAGCATAGAAAGGGCACCGCGCCCCATACTCATCATGGCCCCAGAATCGGAATCTAAGAGGACGTGACTCCAAAAATTGAATAGGCCAATACCCGATACTGGAGGTGAACTGAGCGCACCATTACTATAGGCCTGGGCTAAAGCAGTGACAGCGGGAAAAGCCAAAATGGCCAAGACAACCGCTAAAGCACCATAAGTGCTTATATTAAAAATAATGCGCTCTAATTTCAAATTAACACAAACCAGCCAGTTCTGTCCGACACCGCTCTACTCGCTGACGTAAGACACCAAGAGTAATCGAGCGACCATCAACTAATATGTAATAAGAGTCGTTAATATGCTGCATTATAATAGAGCCTGCCTTGCTTTCGCTAACCAAAACGGATAAACGGCTCTTTCCTTGGCACCCCATAACTTGCAAACAAGCAGCCGCCTTTAAGGCTAAAGCTTCGCTGCTAGCAAATTCACCTTCAGCAGCTACCAAACGCCCCTGGACAGTTAGGATAATAGCCCTAACGTTACCCTTAATGCGACACAGATTAGACAAAGGCTCGGCAAACATGGCCTCTTTGGCCAAATCTTCTTCGCTGGGACTGGCAGCCTCGGCCTGAGCTTGAGCCTCTTCAACAGTAGTTGCGATCGCCTCGGCAAGATCGGAGGCTCCGGCAACCATCTCCGGATCACTCTCATCCTTAGACTCTGTAGCTTCGGTTGAACCAACCTCTGCAGTGGCAGTCTCAATAGCCACCCCGGTAGTCTTTTCAGACTCAACAAATTCAGCCTCTGTAGTAGAGGTAAGTTCCTCAACTTTGACAGTCGGAGCAGGCTCAGTCTCAACCTCGGCTGCGGTAGTAGTTTCACCGGTAGGAAGCTCAGCCGTAAGTTCAGTTGCCACAGCCTGGGAAGCAGGAGCCGACTCAGCAACTTCAGAGACGGCCGGAACCTCCTCTTTAGGCTCCAACTCGCCACTTTCGGAAACTTGAGCCTGAGTGATTCGGGCCTCTTTAGCGCGTTTACGTCTAGACTTTTTGCCTCGCTTAGAATGGATTTCTTCAACTTCCGCCTTAGTGTCAGAAGTAGCTTCAGCTTCTTTGGCGCTCGAGTCGGCAGCCGCTTCTCCAACTACAGGAGCAGAAGAAATGGCCGCAGGCTTGACATCAGTCGAGCCAACGGGTAAGAAACCAGGCATATCTATAGCCAGAGGCTCCCACTTATTCATTATTTCTAAGTAGTTATTGACCCGCTCGGTACGCTTTTGAGCTTCTTTTAAGCAATAAAGCAAAATAGGCTCAGGCTCGTTTACTCCATTAGCGGCTATAGCCTCATATTCTTGAACTTCGCGGCGGTAGAGATCACGCTCGTTGCGTGCCTTGATAAGTTCATCACTTAAAGCGGCTCTGGAAGGGACAAAGGCCAAACGGACAGCCAGATCTTCAGGAGCGCTCTCTTTATCGTTAAGTAAATGTAAAAGGGCGTGGCCTTCGATATTGATAGAATCGATGGCAAATAGACGGCGCAATTCATCATAAGATTCGTGATAGAGGGACTGCAAATAAAATATTTTAGCCAAAGCCAAACGCGCCTCGGCCGTCTCTTTTTGCTTAAGAGCTTTCTGGAAAGTAACTAAAGCCTCGAAACGCAAATCGCGGCGCAGACAATCCAGCGCGTAAGTAAGCATCAAATCGACATTACTAGGATCGTTGTCCAACAAACGGCGATTCCTCTGAATTTGCCTTTCCAGAGTTGTCATCACTTCCATTTTAGTTTCCGGCCTCACTATTCATTATTTAGTTGTTACAGACACGATAAAAAAAGAGCCGTCCTAGCCCAGAGCTGAGAACTTTAAACCTATATTTCAGCCAAAGCGGCTTCTATATTCTTCTTGCCTTTACGAATTTCTAAGCGCACCCGCCCCTGATTACTGCTGTCAGTACCGGTATAAATTACCAACATAGCCCCACCGACCAGTTTTTCGATCATAAGTTGCTTATTATCCAGAACTAAGTGGTGCCTATCTAATTCGGAAGCTTCCAATTCTTCAGCCAAAGCATTTACCTTAGGCATAAACTCCTTAAAGCTCATAGCCAAAGGATCGCCTTCTACCGCCTCATTAAGTTCTTGAGCCAAGATCTCATAATCTTTGCTTATGATACAAGCCCCAAAAACTCCATCTAAACGCTGAAAATTTTGTAACAGAGACGCCAATTGAGACATATTCTCTCCTTCCACAATCTTGCTTATTTCAGGGAAGGCCTAGGCTCCTCTGCAGCCTTATAAGCAGAAGAGAAGCACCTACAGCCAACTCTCTATATAGGACGAACGGAAATATTATCTCCCTCGGCCAGTCCCATCTTTTTCATCATAGCAGGCGTCAAGCCGGCCCTGTCGCCGAACTTAGAACCAGCCTGACACTTATACTCATACAAAGAACCATCTGGAGTTTCAATTTCTACCGAGAAGGTAGATTTGACATCGGCGATATTCCATTCGCGCACAATATAGTTATCTACTTTGACAACGTCGTTGGCCCTAAGGAAACCACCATCAGACTTAACTATCAAAGTCTTGATCTTTTCGAGCTCCTCTTCTTTGGCGCTACGTTTAATATCGATCTCTTCAATACGCTCAGCATAGATGCTCATAGTAGCACCGTCACTATCAAACTCGAAATTTAAGATGCGATCTACAGCTTCAGTACCGCTAAGGATCTCTCCGTAATTATAACAAAAGCGATCACGGATAACCTCGCCGTTGTCGATAGCCAGATAGTAGGTACCTTCACGAGTGGACAGCTTCATTAAGCCACTGTAGCCGCCATCTTGCATCTTTTCCAAAATGCGCGGCATATCGCGTTTTTTTACCTCATAGTCGATATAGAGGGGCTGAAAAGCAAATACACCAGTTAAGACATTGACTATACGTTTAGAAGTAACATAGCTGGAACATTTTATCTCCTCAAGCTTAATACGATTTAATAAGCGCTGCTCTAATTGCAAGCTAACTAAACCGGTATCATTATCGACCTCTAAAACCTGAACTACGGCTCCGTTATCATAAAATATGTAAGCAGACGAGTTTTCCAAGTCTAACTTAACATAACCGGTGAAGGCGTCATTGGATAAGTTAGTTTGCATCTCACGCATATTGTCATAAGACAACAACGTGTCTTCGATTAAAATATTGCCTTTAGGAATATACAACTGGAGATCCTCCGTCGAACTTCACGCTGTTATAAAGACTGAGCAGGCGGGAAACCGCTACGCTTAATATCTAAAGACTGACTGCGACCACCTCCGCGAGCGGCCCCCTTCTGTTCCATGTCGTTAGCCAAGGCTTTCCAAGATTCTCCAGAAGCACTAGAGGCAGCTGGACGAGCCGCCCCGGGCCCCACTCCAAAGGGCGCAGAAGGACGAGCCCCCCCAGCAGGAGGAGCGACAGGACGTACGGCCGAGGCTCCAGGCCCCATGCCTAAGCTGCCATGTTTGGGCGGCGCAAAGGCAGCAGGAGCGGAAGAGGGAGATTTAGGTGGGGCAAAACCTACACCCGAAGTAGGAGACTTAGGCGGCGCAAAACCACCTGCAGCGGGAGACTTGGGCGGCGCAAAACCTACACCCGAAGTAGGAGACTTAGGCGGCGCAAAACCACCCGAAGCGGGAGACCTGGGCGGCGCAAAACCTACACCCGAATTGGGAGACTTAGGCGGGGCAAAACCACCTGCAGCAGGAGGCTTAGGCGGCGCAAAACCCACACCCGAAGAAGGAGCCTTAGGCAAAGCAAAACCACCCGCAGCGGGAGACTTGGGCGGCGCAAAACCGATACTCTGTTGTTGAGCAGGAGCCCCAAAAGGGATAGCCCCAGACGGGGATGGTGCCTTAGGAGGAGCACCGAAGCCAACAGTTCCACCGGGGACATGGCCAAAACCTCCGGTTCTTTGGCCAGCAAAACCGGCATTGACAGCTATTGTGGCATTTCCATCGAAGCTAGGCACCTCTTTATCGCGCCGCGTAATGTGACCTTCGCTACTTTTAAGTGGCTCGATATTTTTGTAAGGCTCAAACTTCTTAGCTCCGGGAGTACTACTGCCAAGTGCTTCACTCTCGGAAGGTTTCGAAGCCAAAGAGGGACTACTCTTCTCTTCCTCTTTCTTCTCTTCATCGGCAGAACTAGCTTTATTGAGAAGAGCCTTGAACGGATCTTCAGTCTCGTCCAAAACAGGAGGCGTAAAGCGCGACTCCTTGTCCGGTTCTTCCGTCTTTTCAGGCTCTGGCTCAGGTAAGACTCCACCATTTTGACGCAGCTGAATAGCTACCCAAGCTTCCCAGCACAGGCAAATAACAAAGACCACCACAGCCACCGCGCAAACGATTTGCAATGTTAGCATATGAGAAGCCAGAGTCTGGACTAACCCGCCCCCAGCAGCAGCACCTTCAGCCTCTTGACCCCAGGCCCGACAAGATTGGCAGAAAAACACCACAGCGGCACCCAAAACAGCCACACCCTTACGCCAAGCGGCCCTATATGGAGCAATGGAGTAATTCATGAAAAAACCTCTTCCTACTCCTCTCCTTCAAAATAGTAATATCCATCGTCATAGCCGTTGCCTTCGCCCGAGCCACCGTCGCCAACCTTCTCGAACAATTCGCTCAAGCGCTCCGAAACGTCGCGATATTTAATATCGACAGCGTAACATTCCTGGAAAGCTTGAATAGCATCGTCGTAGCGTCCTTCAGCTTGCAAGATAATAGCTAAATTATAACGCAAATCGAGCAACTCTTCGTCGCTGAATCCGGGCTGCTCCATAGTCTTTTGCAATTGCTTAATAGCTAAATCGCGGTATCCTTTGTCTTGGAAAGCCATAGCCAAACTATTGACGGCCACCAAAACTTTAGCCGGATCGGTAATAGCTTTATAAAACTCATCGATAGCTTCTTCCAAGAAGCCCAACTGGCGGAAAAATTCGCCCATCTTGATATGGTAGGCAGCGTCGTTAGGCTGACAGTCTAAAGCTTTGCCATACTCCTGAGTAATTTGTCCGACTAAACCTTTAGCGAAGATCTGACGAGCCAAGCCGGCAGCTTCTTCCAGTTTACCATCCAAAGCGTAGATAATAGAAACGCGAGAGAGAGATTGGGCTCGGTCGGGCTCCATCTCCAACACTTCTTTATAGATGGGACAAGCTTCATCGCGATAGCCGCGCTCAAAGAGAATATTAGCAATGCGCTCCACAGTTTCGGGCGAGTGGTTATCGTAGAGGCGAACTTCTTCGAAGATAGGACGGGCAGCCTCCAGACCGCGATAATCGATTAACAATCCAGCCATCTTGAAGGCTAACTCAACGCCGCGTTTGGTCATGTCGTGGTTGACAGCCAAATCTATACCGCGACGATAGTAGGCAATCCCTTGATCGATGTCGCCCAATTCTAAGTTGGCATCGGCAATAGTAATAACCGTGTCGAGAGCTTCACTCCACTCTTCCAAACGCTCCATAATAGAGGCTAAGCGATCTTTGACTATAAGGGCCAGATCTGTTTTGCCAGCAGAAGCGAAGCGCTCTTCCAGCTCTTTAAGCAAACCGATACCTTCAGTAACGTTTTTATGGCGGAAGAAGCCATCGCTCAACTTTACAAAGAGCATATCGGTATATTCACGACGACCTCGGCGCAAATATTCTTCCAAAGCTTTAAGGTAGTTGGCCTGAGCCTCTTTCCACTCGTCAGCTTCAACTTGCTCGTCGCCTACGCGCTCGAGATACTCTAAAGCCGCTTCCCATTGCTGGTTGGCATTGAAAGCGTCAGACAAAGTTTGAAGCACTTTAACCACATTTTCATGATCGGAGCGCCCCTTGTAAGCCGGGATCAGCTCTTCAAGTAATTGCTGCCCTTCTTCCAAGTAGCCAGCCTTCAAGAACATGCCGCCCAGACACTGACTCAGCTCGAGGTTAAGCGGTTGCAGAGACTTAACTTCACGCACGCAAGTTAAAGCTTCCTCAAGTTCTCCTCTGTCGAGATGGATCCCCAAAAGCACACGATAATTGTCGATAGCTTCTTCCAGACGCATATTGCGAGCCAACAGAGTAATTAACTGGCGACGATGTACAATATCTTTGCTATCTAAATCTAAGATGCGATGTAAAACCTTCTGGGCTACCTCGTTGAGGTTTTGGCGCAGATACTCGCCAGCCAAGAAAGAGAAATGCTCTAAAGCTTGAGCAGTTTGGCCATGCTGAGCCCAAATCTCGCCTAAACGATAACGAGCATTGAGATTGTCAGGATCGATTTCTAATAAGCGAGTGTAAATATCTACCGCTGAAGTAGCATTGCCCTCTTTACGGAAGCGTCCAGCCAAAACGAGCAAACCTTCGCAAGCCCGCTCCAATTTACCCTGAGCGGCCACTTCCTGACATAAGCGCATCCTAATTTCTACATCCATAGGATGATAGTCCAGTAAGTTGGAGTAAAGGCGCTCAGCTTCCAGGTGATTGCCCTCTGCAGAAACGGTCTCAGCCAAATTGTAAATCTCCTGACGCGCCTTAGCCATATTGCCGGCTGTTAAAAAGGAATGGACGATACCGTCCAGATATTGCTGCTTTTCCGGCATACCGTCGGGCAACTTAACTACTAGTTCTCTCAAGTTATCAACCAAGCCGTTGATTTCGTATTTTTGCAATAAGATACGCAAAAAGGAGAGCTTCTCGGGATCGTTAGAGTCGAGCAACATAATGTCGCGCTCAGCGTCTTCAAAGCGATTGTTATTGAGATAAGCTTGGATAATGCGACGCATATAGCGAGAGCAAATTTCCGTCTTGGGAGGCAAACTGGCCACTTCCTGAGCGGCTTTGTCGATATTGCCGTCTTGAAGGTAAGCTTCGATAAGCTGTCCCATAAAGGAATTACGAGCCGGATCGCCTTCATCTAGCTTTTTGATACAATTCATAGCGTCATTTAAACGACCCGCTTGCATTAAACCGGAAATTTGACGCATAAAGAAATCGTGGTAAGACTCGTCACCCGGGGGCAATTTGGCCATTTCGGTAGCTGCGTCTTCAAAACGGCCCATCTCCTGATAAGAGTTGATTAGACGGCGCTGGAAGGAGAGGCGCAAAGAGTCGTCGTCAGGCAAGCGGTCGATAAGGGCTACGGCACTTTCCATATTGGAAGCCCCTAAGTAAAGCTCCATGAGGCGAGTGACTAACTTGTTACGCTCTTTATCGGAGCGAGGCACAAGCGTAACTACACGGTCGGCCTGAGATAACTCTCCCAAATCGAGATAGCGTTTGAGAAGCTCCTTATGGAAAGAGACTAAACGCCCGTCGTCGGGCTCTAAACCGTTAATATAATTCTCGGCTTCTTCGGTGCGGTTTTCTTCTAAACAACGCTCAATAATTTTGTAAGCGAAAGCCTTTTTCTCGAAGTCGTCTTCGGGAAGGAGACCAATTTCTTCCATAGCCTGATCGTAGACGCCTTGCTCAAGGTAGTACTTAATTAGGCGCTTACGCACATCGTAACGGGCCGGATCGTGATCTAAAATAGCTCGGTAAGCAGCAATAGCTTCGTCCCAATGGCCTAAAGCAGCATATTCTTCGGCCAGATAATTCATAGCGATCATATCATCGGCATTGTTATCGATTAAACGGGTCAATTCGTTGACAGCGCCGATATGATTGCCCTGACTGCGCAACGACAGAGCTACTTGGTAGCGCAAGTCGGAAGTTTCGGGGAACATCTCCACCAACTGATGCTGGAGCTCGATAGCTTCGTCGTCTAAGCCCTTTTCCTGATAGAGGCGGACGACTTCCTGATATTCGGAAAGAGCTTCCGTGCCCATATCCTTGCGACGATACTGATCACCCAAGAGGCGTCTAGCTTCAATATTATCAGGCTCGATCTCTATAAGCTTGCGCAAAGTAGCTATAGCTTCATCGACACTACCTTTATCGATATAAACTTTAGTTAAGTAGAGCTGATTCTCAGCCGCTTGGGCAAACATGCCCTTCTTAAGCAAGTTGTCAATTAAGCGCACTCTCAAGCTAACGTTATTCTGATCGTTATCTAAAGCTTCACCGTAAATGGCAATAAGTTTAGTGCGAGCTTCGTCATCGGCAGGATTAAGCTCGATAGTCTTCTCCAAATAGCCCATAACTTTATCGGAGAAGCCTTCGTCTTCGCAAATTTGAGCTAAAGTGAAGTAGGCGGCGCAAGCTTTTTCCACATAGCCCTCGGCAGCGTAAATATCACTTAAACGCACCAAAATATCTTTATTGCGCGGCTCGAATTGCAAAATACGCTCGTAAGCCCTTATGGCGTCGGCATACTCGCCACGCTGTACGAAAAGCTCACCAGCATTGCGGAACCAAACGACGGTATTTTGCGGAGAACGTCCGATACGTAAGAAAACCTCGCCTAGCAACTCGTAAGCGCTAGCCGCCTCACTGCTAGCCAAGCGGACAACTTCCTGAAATTCGGAAATAGCTTCCTTATTCTTGTTGTCCATCATCAGGGCTCGCCCCATGGCCATATGGGTATCCCAACGACTAGGATCCAAATCTAAGCTGGGACGCAACCACTTTATGGCTTCCATGTAGCGCCCTTCGTTAAGATAAATAGTGCCGGTCTTAGCGAAAATTTCTGGCTTAACTTGAGCTACTAAATTTTGAATTTCGCTAAGCCGATCGCCACTGATACCCTGACTTTGGGCCATCTTCTCCAAGTTGAGAATATCTTTATAGCTGTCTATAGCCTTTTCGGCTTCCCCCTCGGCAGCGAACAATTCAGCCAAGGCCATATCCTGACTGATAATAACTTGGAAATCCAAAGCCTTCTTCGCAGCTGAAAGCACGCTTTCGCGTACCTTCACATCATTCGGGTCCTGACTGACCACTTGCTTATATATTTCTCGGGCCTTTTCCCAATTGCCAGCACCAACGAGTTCATCGGCTTGCTGAATAAGGGACTCCATATTGCTACGATCTGTCATTTTTTCTCCGATTCCATTGACGCTCCCCATGCCCGCAAGCAGAGGATTCTTGAGAAATTTGGCATTCAAGACGCCCCTATTCTCAAAGAGCTTGCCCAAGGCCCCAGACCCAGTCTCCCTCAGGGGATCTTCTGCTCACTGGGCACGGGGCCTGATAAGCACTTGAGAGTTTGATTATTTGCGACGGGGAGGAACACCTCTGCCTTTAGAAGCGCCTCCACCGGCAGCTATCTTGGCTTGCAAATCTTTCACTCTAGCTTCAACGTCGCGGTAAGTAACATCGAAGGCCAAAATACTCTTAAACTCGGTCAGAGCCTCTTGGAGGCGATCAGTTTGATAGAACAACATAGCCAGGTTGTAACGCAGTTCGAGATAATCTTGTTCCGCATGTCCTTTAGTATCTAAGCCCAAGCGGAATTGACGGATAGCCATTTCACGCATACGAGGCATCTTAATGAAGGACAAGCCTAACATGTTGCGCGAGCGCAACTCTAAGTCTCTGTCAACGTGAGTCTTCTGGAATTGCTCAATGGCGTCGCTGATACGATTGAGATAGTAACAAAGCTCACCATAGCTAAAGCGAGTAGCTAAATCGGCTCCGTCTTGGGCGATCTTATCCAAGAAGGACTGGCAAATACCGTCGATAGCCTTTTTACCCACTTCTTTATCTATAGACTGAAGTTTGAGTAACACAGAAGCAGCCTCTTTAGGTTTGCGCTGATTGACTAAGAGCTGGGCATAGCGACTCATAGCCGCTGCATCACCAGGATTTAACTCAAAAACCTTCTTGTATTCTTGCATAGCTCCGCTTACGCTTTGCAATTGCTCGTCGTAGAGCTTAGCTAAGCGGCAATGCAAATCGGCCCGTTCAGGAGCCAACTCGATAGCCCGACGTAAATAACGGACAGCTTCGCGGTACTCACCCTTAGCCTCGTGAATTTCATCCAAAGTGAGCAACTCACTGAGCATGTTGTCACGCTGATCATCTAAGGTATAGAAGGAGAGTAATTTCTCGCGCAACGCTACAGATGTAGGATCTGTATCTACTAGGCGTCTATACATCTCAATAGCTTGAGCATACAAACGCTCGGACTCATAGCGCTCAGTCAAAGGCTCAGCCTGGATCATGGCCGCCGCCAGATCTCCTTTGGCTAAGTAACAATCTACTAAGCAGCGACGAGCCTCGTAATAGGTGGGATCTTTTTGAACGATAGCTTCGTAAAGCTCGGCAGCTTCATCAACCTTATCTTGCTCTTTATAAAGTCCGGCCAAGTTAAATTGCTCAGTTATAGCCTTATCGTGGCGTCCTAAGTTCTGATATAAGCTAATTAACAAACGACGCTCGTCGAAGTTGTCAGGCTCTAAGGAAACTAACTTCTCACAAATAGCCAGAGCTTCGGCCCATTTTTCCTCCTGAGTGTAGCGCTTGGAAAGTATACGGTAGTAAACGACAGCTTCATTTATATTGTCATGATCTTCATAGACCTTGGCCAAACGCTCCACAAAGGTCGGATCGTCAGAAAGCTCGATCAGCTGTTTAAGAGCAAAGATCGCATTATCGACACTACCCAAAGAGAGAGCTGTATCCACAAACTGGCGCAAGTGATGGATAGCCAAATCGATCTTATCTTGGGCGATAAAACGATCGATCAAGAGACGGCGAGCTTTGAAATTCTGCGGATCTAAACTGAGTATCGTTTGTAAGACGTCAATAACGTCGGCGTATTGCTCATTCTTGGTATGGAGCTCGACTAAGTCGAAATAGACATTGACAGCCTCATCAAAATCTTCGTTCCATAAGTGAGCACAAGCCAAACGATGGCGCAAAGCTACTGAATCAGGTTTGCGACGCAAAATTTGACGATACTGATTGATAGCGTCATCCATTAAGCTAAAGCGCAAATGAACATCAGCTAAGTCTGTACGCAACACCAAATTCTCGGGAGAGTTTTCAATGGCGCGACGATAATCTCCAATGGCAGTAGTGACATCGGCACCGACTAACTTTTCACGTAAGCGCTGGGCTTCTTCCAAATATTCAGGAGGCAACTCCGATTCTACCGACAGTGAGCACAAACCGTCACCAGCAGGCTCTTCGATAGCGGCAACTTCAGGCTCAGCAACTTCGGCAGCAGACTCTTCGATAGCGGCAACTTCAGGCTCAGCAACTTCGGCGGCAGGCTCTTCAATAGCGGCAACTTCAGGCTCAGCAACTTCGGCGGCAGGCTCTTCAATAGCGGCAACTTCAGACTCAGCAACTTCGGCGGCAGGCTCTTCGATAGCAACAACTTCAGGCTCAGCAACTTCGGCGGCAGGCTCTTCGATAGCGGCAACTTCAGGCTCAGCAACTTCGGCGGCAGGCTCTTCGATAACGGCAACTTCAGGCTCAGCAACTTCGGCGGCAGGCTCTTCGATAGCGGCAACTTCAGGCTCAGCAACTTCGGCGGCAGGCTCTTCGATAACGGCAATTTCAGGCTCAGCAACTTCGACAGTAGGATCTTCGATAGCGGCAACTTCAGGCTCAGCAACTTCGGCGGCAGGCTCTTCAATAGCGGCAACCTTAGCTAAACTGACCACAGCAGCTGGCTGGGCTTCTACCGGTTCAGCGTCAGCCTGGTAATCGTAGCCGCCGACAAGCTGGTCAGCTTCGGGCTGAGCTGCTACTGGCTCGGCGTCAGCCTGGTAATCATAACCGCCGACGAGCTGGTCAGCTTCTGGCTGAGCTGCTACTGGCTCGGCGTCAGCCTGATAATCGTAACCGCCAACAAGCTGGTCAGCTTCGGGCTGGGCGGCTACTGGCTCAGAATCAGCCTGATAATCATAGCCGCCAACAAGCTGGTCAGCTTCGGGCTGGGCGGCTACTGACTCGGCGTCAGTCTGATAATCATAGCCGCCGACGAGCTGGTCAGCTTCTGGCTGAGCTGCTACTGGCTCGGCGTCAGCCTGGTAATCGTAGCCGCCGACAAGCTGGTCAGCTTCTGGCTGAGCCGCTACTGGCTCAGAATCAGCGTGATAATCGTAGCCGCCGATGAGCTGGTCAGCTTCGGGCTGAGCGGCTACTGGCTCAGCGTCAGCATGGTAATCATAGCCGCCAACAAGCTGTTCAGCTTCGGGCTGAGCTGCTACTGGCTCAGAATCAGCCTGGTAATCGTAGCCACCGACGAGCTGGTCAGCTTCGGGCTGGGCGGCTACTGGCTCAGCATCAGCCTGGTAATCGTAGCCACCGACGAGCTGGTC
>CAKUDB010000028.1 GCA_934644775.1 uncultured bacterium
GTGTTTTGTCGCGCAGCATTGTTACACTTGCTGCGCCTTGCTTTTGCAGCTATAGCTGTTCATTTCATAACTGGCGGGCATTTCATAGCGGAAGGCGGGACTAAGGTACAGGGGTTAAAGTCTCCGTTTCTCTGCCCGCTGGCTGCGTTTACGCCTATAGCAAGCTACAGGCGTATAAGAGCCTTTCGCTTTGCTATAGGCTAAACTACGCTATCAATATTACAGAAACGGAGCCTTTCCTAGTTTGTCGGTTCGTCCAAAGCTCTCGGCCGAGATTGCCGGCGTCTGCTTCGCCTAACGGCTACGCAGCCATACCGGCAACGGGCCAGAGCTAAGGACTACACCAAGTTCGTTCGTTTGTGTTCAGCATTTTTTTGTATCTGACACATGTCACTGCAAAATTAGAAAATTGTCAGTAATACTCCTCCCCTACTCTTGGTATTTGTCTGACCTCTTTATGTTAAGCTGCTTGGTTAGTCAGACATACCTTTACGTAAATGGATCATCAAAGCATTTATGTCTGAAGGGGAAATTCCCGATATTCTTGAGGCCTGTCCTATATTGTAAGGTTTAGTCCTAGTTAACTTCTCTACCGCTTCAGCTGACATCCCAATGACAGAAGCGTAATTCATGTCTGAACTAAGTCTGACATTTTCCAGCTTTGCCATACGATTGACTTCGCGCTGTTGTCTTTCTATATAGCCTTCATAACGGATAGCCGCTTCAATCTTTTCGCTTAAACGTAATTCGAAAGGCTCTAAACCTTCACATTGACGTATTACTGACAAAGACAGATCCTGGCGGTGTAATAGTTCAGACAAAGCTGGGCCGGGCTCAATCTTGGTGCCAGTAGCTTGACTTAATTTGACAGCCAAGTCTAAATTTAAATGCTTATGTCGCAATCTGACAATCTCTTGTTGTGCCTGACACTTAAATGACAGATACTTCTCCCAGCGCTTGTCACTAATAAGGCCCATCTCTCTAGCTTGAGGTGTCAAACGATCGTCGGCGTTGTCTTCGCGCAGGAGCAAACGATATTCGGCCCGGCTCGTGTGCATACGATAGGGTTCTTTAGTACCGCGACAGACCAAGTCATCTATAAGCACCCCTATGTAGCCTTGATCTCGTCGCACAATAAAGGGTTCTTGATTATCAAGGTATCTGGCCGCATTGAGGCCGGCTATAAGTCCTTGGGCGGCTGCTTCCTCATAGCCAGAAGTGCCGTTAATTTGACCGGCTAAATATAAGCCTTTAATATGTCTGACACCTAAAGAGAAGTCTAATTGTGTCGGTAATACGTAGTCATACTCTACAGCGTAACCGGGCCTAATAATTTCTGCCTTCTCTAAGCCTGGCAAACTATGTACCATAGCGTATTGGACATCTAAAGGCATACTGGTAGAGACGCCTTGTAGGTAGATCTCTTTAGCGTCTATGCCCTCAGGCTCTAAGAAAACTAAATGGACTTGGCGCTCAGGAAAACGGACGAACTTGTCTTCTAAGGAAGGACAATAGCGCGGGCCGATACCAGTAATGGCTCCAGAACCATCGTAAAGAGGTGAGCGATCTAGGTTATTCATAACCGCTTGGCGAGTTGCTTCTGTAGTGCGAGTTATATAGCAATTGACAGTCGGTTTACTGAAATCGGGATCGTCTGACATGTCAGAGAACTTCAGAGGTTCTGACGTACAAGGTAAAATGTCAAGACCGTCTAGATTGACAGTGTCACGGTGGAGTCGAGGACAAGTGCCAGTCTTCAAACGGCCCAGTTGTAAGCCCAAATTGCGCAAAGAGTAGCTTAAGCCAAAAGAGGGAGCTTCGCCGGCCCGTCCTCCAGGTAAGGTAAACTTATCTAAATGGAGAGCGCCAGCTAAGAAAGTACCGGTACATATTATGATAGCTCCACATTCAAGGTTAAGACCAGAAGCGGTTGTCAGTCCTTTTATAAGGTTATTGTCTGACATAATACTGACAACAGTATCGGCGATTACTGTCACATTGTCAGCTTCATGGACAGCCTTAACCATACGCTGATTGTAAAGTGGCCTATCAGCTTGAGCTCTTAAAGCCTGAACAGCTTGTCCTTTGCCAGTATTGAGACGCCTTATATGGATAAAGACATCATCTATAGCCCGGCCCATCTCTCCGCCCATAGCGTCTATTTCTCTTACTAAATGAGATTTAGCCGGGCCACCTATAGAAGGGTTACAAGGCATAACACCTATCTTGAGAGGATTGGAAGTAATTACGGCTGTTCGGCAACCTAAACGACTACAAGCTAAAGCCGCTTCAATTCCAGCATGGCCACCGCCGATAATAGCTACATCAAATTTCTGCATATAACTAAAAAAATCTCCCTTAGAAAGAGCAAAGGCTAAGCGTTATTTGCCCAGACAGAATTTAGAAAAAACTCTATCTAAAATGTCTTCACTGACATCGTCTCCTGTCAGTTCATTTAAGGCTGTCAGACAATTATGCAAATCTAAAAGTAAACAGTCACAAGGCAAGTTGGCTTTTATAGCTGAATCCAAATTTAACAGAGCTTCTTTTACTTTTGTCAAAGCTTGGCGCTGACGCTGATTCATGCTTAAAGCCACTTTTTCTGAGCTTAAAAGTGGACGACATAACTGAGCGAGACTTTCTTTTACCCCTTCTAAGCCATCGGCAAATTTTAGACTTGTCCGACAAATATATCTGAAACCGAAAGTCTCAGTGACTTGCTCAGGCGTCAATTTAATGCCACAATCACATTTATTTAAAATGACTAAAACTTTGAAGTCATCACTCTTTTCAAGCTTCTTAGCCATGTCTGACATAATCTTTTTAAAGTCAGACTCTATGTCAAGGCTACAGTCAAGAACTATGACAGCCACTTGGGCCTTTTCTAAAGCGGCTTGAGTCTTTTCTATACCTAATCGCTCTACGGGATCTTGGGCTTCATGTAATCCAGCTGTATCTATTAGGTGGAGCATAACTCCCTTAACGTAGACATAATCTTCCAGCTGATCTCTGGTGGTACCAGGGTAGGGAGTCACTAAAGCTTTATCTTGACCAATAAGGGCGTTCCAAAGTGTCGATTTGCCAGCATTGGGAGGGCCAATTAAAACCGTCTCCAATCCTTCAGTTAAAGCCCGTCCTTCATTGGCTCGACAAAGTAAAGAATCGGTAAATTGAAGAAATGTCTGACATTTGTCTTTTATTAGTGACACGTCAGAAGCGGCTATTTCGTCACCATAATCGATCTCGGCTTCATATTGGGCTATAAGATCCAGGATGTCACTCCGAAGCTTAGCCAAAGATTGGGAAAAAGCTCCTTTTAAATTGTTGGCCGCTAAAATTACGCCACTTTTTGATTTAGCTTCTATTAAGCTTAAAATAGATTCAGCTTCTGCCAAATCTAATTTGCCAGCCATAAAAGCTCTATAGGTAAACTCTCCCGGCTGGGCTAAACGAGCTCCGTAATGTAAAGATATATCTACAATTACGCTAGCTAAAACGCTGCCGCCGTGACAGTGAATTTCGGCCACATCTTCACCAGTATAAGAGTGGGGAGAGGGCATATATACAGCTAAAGCTTTATCTACCGTTTGGCCATCTTGATCAACTATTTCACAATAATACATATGCCTAGCTTGCCAAACTTTTAGCTGACCGTCTCTAACGATCATTTTGAGTACCGACAAAGCTTTAGAACCGCTAATACGCACAATGGCCACCCCTCCCAAACCTGGAGGAGTGGCCGTTGCTACAATTGTATCTAAAGGTGAATAATTCACGAATTGTAAACCTTTATCGAATCAAAGGCTTAATTACCACACAACGCTCGGGCTCTACGCCTTCTGAATAAGTCTCTACAGTAGGATCGCTATGTAAGCAAACATGGATAATACGCCTGTCACAAGCAGGCATGGGCTCAAGTACGATCTCTTGTCCTTCACGAACGGCAATTAAAGCTTCTTCGTGGGCTTGAGCGCGTAAACTGCATTCACGACGCTCGCGGTAGCCTTCAATATCTATAATAATCTTATGTTCTACTAAATCTTGGCGAGAATTGATAACGCCGATAAGATATTGCAAAGCTTCCAAAGTCGCTCCGTGGCGACCGATCAAAACACCTAGACCTTCGCCTTCCACGAAATATCTAGTATGATCGCTGCGCTCTTCCCATTCAATATCTATATCTTCAAACCCCATACGGGTAACGATTTCATAGAGAATATCGGCAATAGGATCATCGTCTTCATCAAATTCGTCGACAACTTCCAAATTATTTTCTTCGTAATCTTTATCGTATGCCATCAGCTAAACCTCCCAAAACAGAACCTTTTTCTAATTGCCGCCTTTAACTGATTCTTTGCCTACACCTTCGGCAGCTACTGCAGTTTTTTCAGACAGAGACGATCTCATAATGGCCGCTTGCTGAACTATACCTAAAAGTGAGAATACGCTCCAATACATGATCAAAGCGCAAGGCCACCTGTAAGCCCACATCATCCATGAGAACATAGCCGTCATAATAATGGCCATTTGCTTCTGTTGACCAGCCGCCTGGGCATTAGAGTTAGGGGTAAGTCGCATCGATAGATACATGGTCAGACCATAGAAAAGGATCATGGGAAGATCGCGACCGGCTAAACTAGAAGCTAAATAATCGGGGAACAAATTCTGCAAAGATCCCGGATAAATCCACATGAAATAGGCATTTTCAAAGATACGCTGCTCCATCATAATAGCTCGCCAGATGGCAAAGAGAATGGGCATCTGGATAAGCATAGGAAGACATCCGGCTAAGGGATTTACGTTATGCTCGCGCATAAATTCCATTTGCTTCTGCTGCAGCATTTGCTGATCGTCTTTATAGCGCTCTTGTAATTTTTGTAATTCAGGCTGAATCGCTTGCATTTCTTTCATAGACTGAAATTGTTGTCTAGTCGGAACGTAAAGAATAAGTCTGACAATAACAGCAAAAATTACAATAGCTAATCCATAAGAGCCTGTTACACTCTCAATACCTCGCAGCAAAACAAGCATCAAATTAGCAATGGAATCAATCATCGATTAAATACTCTCGCAGTCGATATCTAGGGAACCGGATCGTAACCGCCGCGATTAAAAGGATTACATCTCAATATCCTCCAGGCTCCCATAAGGCCGCCCCGCCAAAATCCATACTTAAGAATGGCCTGGCGCGTATACTCCGAGCAAGTAGGACGGAACCTACATACAGCGGGAGTGTAACGAGATATACACTGGTATCCCTTTATAAGAAGGTTGGCACCGCGAGCGGCAAGACTTGCTTTTACGGGCTCGCCGTCTCCGGGACTCTCGGAACTTCCTTGAGAATCCCGGCTCTGCGGCACAGACTCAGGAATTTCTTCTCCAGCTGAGCAAACTGAACAACAGCAGCTCCCTGACGAGCTAAAAGAATCACATCCCATTGAGTATCCAGCTTTCCTTCGTTCAAACGGTAGACTTCCCTAAGGCGCCTTTTTACCCGGTTGCGCGCCACCGCTTTACCAAACTTTTTACTCACACAAAAAGCAGCTCGCGGCTGGGAAAACTTGCCTTTAGAACGCTTAAGCGCGTAAATAACTACTTCTGAGGAACTTACAGAACTGCCATGTCGAAAAATACGATCAAAATCTTTCGACCTGGTTAAAGTTATCATTCCTTAACTAGGCGCAAATACGCTTGCGGCCTTTGGCACGACGACGGGCCAAAACGTTGCGACCAGAAGAAGAGGCCATTCTAGCAAAGAATCCGTGCTTTACCTTTCTGTATTTGCGGTGGGGCTGAAAAGTGCGCTTCATTATTTTAATTCCTCCAAAAAAACTCAGAGCCGCTCCAAGCGTCCCTTCTGCCGAATAAACAACGACAATTGCGCCGGCGGCTATTTCAAAGTGACTCTGCTATATCTTCAAGCCTTCAGAGAACACTAAAAAGACCCTAATACTAGAGCTATAGCAGTATAAGGCTCATTTGCAAGTTTGTCAAACAGATCTAAACGGCAAAAGTAAGGCTCAAAGGCTCTTTTCACTAACATATACACATGTTATCAACAGCCTGTCAATCTAGATAAACCCACTATATGTTAAGATAGTGAGAGATAGTCAATCCGAAAATACTATTTTTGTGAAAATAGTTATACACAACCTAATTAAAGGCCCTTTTAAGATAAAAGTCATAAGCTAACTGTGTAAAAAGTTAAGCAAGGCTGTTGATAACTAAACTGTACTTTGACTTAATTTGTTAATAACTTGTTGATAATGTTGATAAATATCTTGTTATAAACAGGTTATTCTCTATAAAAAAATCCGAAAATAAAGATTTTAGCTTAGTTTTCCACAATTTAATAAGTTAAATTGTGGAAATGTTAATAAAATATCTAAAAAACAGTTTATTAAAATCCTTTTTTTCTAAAGGAAGAGAGAAAATAGCTAAGAAAAAAGGAGCCCGCTGTTTGCCTAAAAAGGACGGCTGATTTTTACTACATTTGCAAAATAAAAACTCCAACTAAGTAAAATCAATGTTTGCTCGAAAAAAGACAAACATATTTTCTTGGCAGAGTACTTTTTAACGGAGGATAGTATGGCTAATCAAGCTGTTTCGGCTGAGTGCCTAAGTATTTTATGGCGCGAATTTTTATCCGAAACGGAAAGCCCTTTGAATACCTTCTTAGCGCAATGTTCTCCTAAAGACTTAAACGGAGATACTTTAACTGTAGTTACTCCCAATAAGTTTATGCGAGACTTTTTAAAAAAGGCAGATCGACTCGAGCGGATCTTAGCTTCATTGAAAGCTTGTTTTAACAGCGAATCTATAAAGATTGAGTTTGTTATAGGTCAAGTTGACAGCCATGAAAGTTGCAAATCAAACCCTCATAAAGAAAATTTAGAAGAGAAAAAGGAAGAAACAGCGGAGCTGCCCCCCATAGTAAAAGAAAAAGAGATAAATAAGGAGATAAGCCAAGCTAAATCTGAGCCCAAAGGGGAAGTTCAAGTTTCAACTCCCCTTAAAAGTAGCAAAACTGCCCAATGGAACAGCAACCTTCAAGAGAATTTGCTCTTTGAGAACTTTGTCACTAGTTCCAACAACAGTATTGCCGCAGCCACAGCCAAAGCTGTAGCTCAGTCGCCAGGCGTTATTTATAATCCCTTATTTTTCTACTCTGGCGTAGGTTTAGGAAAGACCCACTTAATTAACGCTATCGGCAATAGCATAGTAAAGACTAATCCCAATTTAAAGGTGCTCTATACTTCAGCCGAGCAATTTACTAACGAATTTATGGAATCTTTGGCTTCGGGGACTAACCAACGTTTTCGCGATAAATTTCGCAATGTGGACGTCCTTTTAATAGACGATATTCACTTTATTATCGGAAAACCCGGAACCCAAGAAGAGTTATTCCAAACTATAGATACTTTAAAACGCTCTAATAGACAGATAGTTATTTCTAGTGACTGTCCCCCTAAACAGATGAATACAGTTATGAGCAGACTGCGCAGCCGCTTTGAGTGGGGCATGATCGCCGATATTCAACCTCCAGATCTCGATACTAGAGTAGCTATTTTGAGACAAAAAGCAGCCAGTTTAGAAAAAAATATCAACGATGCCATTCTAAACTATATAGCTTCCGAATTTGATTCTAATATTCGTGAACTTGAAGGCGCTTTAATACGTGTCATTACCTATTGTAGCATTATGAAAAAAGATCTAACTTTAGATAATGCTAAAGAAGCTCTCAAAGAACTTTTAAATCACAATAAAGACAAAAAAGTCGATATTAACGAGATTAAAAAGGTCGTTTGTGAATATTTCCAAATTTCGGAAAAAGATTTAATAAGTTCTCGACGCGACCAAAGGATAGTTAAACCTAGACAACTGGCCATGTACTTATGTAAAGAGATGGTACCTGGAGCTAGTTATCCCGAGATAGGAGCTCAATTTGGCGGACGAGATCATACCACAGTTATTCACGCTTATCGAAAAGTGGAAACTAATTTAGACGATGAGCTTTATAAAATTCCCCTGAATAATTTGAAGGAAAGATTAAAATAACTTTTTATCAACACTCTGTTTATAAAAAGTTGATTACTTGTTTATAAGAGAGTCAGAATAGCTGTGAATTACCTGTTAATATCGACTTGACAACTTTGCATAGCTAAACAAGGCAATATCAATGTCGGAAAAGTTGAAAAAGTTTAAGTAGTTTTGAATAGCTTTTCAACACAAAAAAAGTGAAAGAAAATGCTATCAAAAAGGGAATTATCGAGGATATTAACATAATTAACAGTCCCTACTACTACTACTACTAATTTTAAAATATTTAAAGGAGATAAGAAAATGCGCATAAGTTGTGAAAGAAATTTACTAAAAAATGCTATCGATCAGGTATCAAAGGCTATATCGACTAAACAAGCCTTACCTATTCTTGGCCATATACTTTTTGAAGCAGAGAATAATAAGCTTAAGCTTACTGCTTCCTCTTTAGATATAGGAATTACTTGTATTATACCTATCGAAGAATTGAGAGAAGAAGGCAGCACTACTTGTTCGGCTAAAGTTATAGCTAATATAGTAAATAGTTTACCTCAAGGTTTCATCAACCTAGACACAGACTCTAGTATTAATTCAGAATTAACTGTAAGCAACGAATCTTCTACTTTTAAGGTAATGACTTTACCTAGTGAAGAGTTCCCTAAGAGCATTAAACCCCAAAATTGCAACAATATTAATATGGGTGCTGAAGAGTTTTGCTCGATAATAAATAAAGTTACTATCGCCGTAGCTAATTCTAACGAAACCAGACCTTCTATGTTAGGTGTCTCTATTTCGTTTAACCCTAACCAAATAATCTTTGCTTCTACCGATGGCAAAAGATTATCGAAGTTGACCGTCCCTTACGAGAATACTGACAGTAAATTGCCACAAATTATCGTTCCTGGCAAACCTTTAAGCGAACTTTCCAAAATTTTGGATAAAGAACAAAATTTGACGATCCATTACAGTAAAACGCACATTTTCGTAGCTTCTGATAATATGAGCTTTTTCTGTAAACTCTTAGATACCAATTTCCCAGACTACGAAAGAGTAATTCCTAAAACGTTTAAGTCTACATGTAAAGTTGGACGGGAAAGTTTTATGGCTACTATCAGACGAGTAATGATTATGGCCAAAGATAAAGATATTCCCGATGTAGTAAAATTTTCGTTTGCCAACGATTCTATCTTACTTACTGCCGAAACTAACAGTGTAGGTAGTGCTGAAGAGAGGATCGGAGCTATTTATCAAGGCGAACCTTTAGATATTGCCTTTAATGGAAATTATATTTTGGACGTTTTGAGAGTTTTAGAAAATGAAGAGATAGTCATCCAACTTCAAGACAATAAGAGTAGCATAGTTGTGAAAGAGGATGAAAACGATCCCAGCTTTATCTATATTTGTATGCCAGTTCGGACTCGTTAATTAAAGCTTTTCCCAAATAGCTAAACTCCTTGATTTATATAATCTTGAATGTTAGAATATTTGGGAAAAATTTGCGCTGGTAGCTCAATGGATAGAGCGTCGGTCTCCGGAGCCGAAGGCTGTAGGTTCGATCCCTATCCGGCGCACCACAAAGGCCGTTTACTGACGGTCTTTTTTTTTGCCCAAAAATAGGATAGGCAAGTTGAGGTAATTAAAAATGGATCGAAAAATAATAGATAGCTCTGAATATTGGATGGAAGAAGCTTTAAAAGAAGCTTACTTAGCTAAAGATAAGTTAGAAATACCGGTAGGAGCCATAATTGTAAAGGAGGGCAAGATAATTGGACGCGGCCATAACTTGCGTGAAAGGCATCTAGATCTTTTTTCTCACGCTGAAATAAATGCTATTAAAGAAGCTTGCCATTTTCTTAACGATTGGCGTTTGGAAGGTTGTGATCTTTACGTAACTTTAGAGCCTTGTCCAATGTGTGCGGGAGCTATTTTACAAGCTAAAGTGAGTAGAGTTTTTTTTGGAGCTTACAACCAAAGAGAGGGGTGCGGCGGCTCACTTATTAACCTTTTAGATTATCCGGGCATGAGTTGGCAAACAGAATGCTGGGGAGGAATTAAAGAGAAAGATTGTTGTGACTTACTAAAAAGCTTCGCCTCAGGGATAAGAAAGAGGGACTAGCATTGACAAATCTTTCCTATTGTATAATAATTACCTGGCTTGTAAGTTTGGAGAGATGGCAGAGTCCGGTTGAATGCACTCGACTCGAAATCGAGCAGGCGAGCGAAAACTCGTCTCGGGGGTTCGAATCCCTTTCTCTCCGCCACAAACGCAACGTATGCCCCTTGTTTTAGACGAGGGGTATTTTTTTTACCCTTTTTGGCAAAATGCTCTTGCAACATGTGGGAAAATATGGTATAAAGTTACCGCACAACGGCACGGAGAGATGGCTGAGCTGGTTGAAAGCGCACGATTGGAAGTCGTGTAAGCGGGCTTAAACCCGCTTCAAGAGTTCGAATCTCTTTCTCTCCGCCACATAAGTTTTGTGACAAAATTCCTTCGATGGTTAGTCCGTTGGAGGAATTGTGTTGGTTTTTCGAAACCTAGGCCCCATTCAATTGGAGAGCTGCGAACCAGGTCAGGTGCGGAAGTAAGCAGCCTTAAGTAGATTCGCCAATGTGAAGTGGTCAGCCTAGGTTTCGATCTTTTTAAAGTTACTTTTAACTGAGCCTTTTGAGGTTAAGACAATTTGTCAGCCGAATTGTCAGACAGTATTTCTGACAAATATTTTTTTGTTGTCTGACATACATTATAGACATGTCAGTAATATGTGGTATATAATGTCAGACATAAATAGAAAGATACTGTCTGACAAGTAAGAATAATGTCAGAGTCCAATATACGGAGTTGCAATATGGCTGGCAGAAGCGGTATAAGTAAAGGCTTTGTCGTAAAATTTATTTTTAGAGATCATTCGGTTAATTTCAAAGTTAATTTATTTACAGTCTCTCTCTTTCTTTTTGTACTGACTATTTTAGCTTTAGGGATTAACAGTTGGTATAAGAATGAAGTAAATAATTATAGTCGTCACATAAGCGAATTAGAAAAGTCTAATTTGCAATACCGCAGCGCCTTAGCTTTGAAAGAGAGAGAAAACCAGCAAATTATCACCTTAGCTCAAAATCGCTTTGAGGAATTATGTAGTCAAATAGAAGATCAGGATAATGCTATAAATAAGATTAACAAAACCGTAGGAAAAAAAAACAGCTCTAGAAAGAGTTTGCGCGGAGCTCGCCTCGGTGTCAGACATGTCAGTATCGATTTAAAGCTTAAATATAAAAGTTTGATTGACATAGTGTCAGACAGAAATACTGACATAACCAAATTGAAAGCGGCAGCAAAAAAGTATCGTCAATCTTTGGAAGCTGAGAGAAGGTCTTTAGTAATGAATAAAATCCCTTCTCGCTGGCCAGTAATCGGTGAAATTTCTTCTGACTTTGGTAGTCGCTTCCATCCTGTTTACGGTTACTCTCGCTTCCATTCTGGCCTTGATATAGCTGCTCCCAGCGGTTTGCCCATTGTAGCTACGGCGGCGGGCAGTGTAACTTACGCAGGCTGGATGCAAGGATACGGTTATGCTGTAGAAGTCGATCATGAAAATGGCTTAAAAACTCTCTATGCTCACTGCTCCCAAGTGTTGGTAGGGAATGGTCAATATGTCCAAGCCGGTCAGAAAATAGCCTTAGTAGGCAGTACCGGCATCTCTACCGGCCCCCATTGCCATTACGAAGTATTAAAAAACGGCAATCCTGTTAATCCTATTCCTTATTTATAAGTAGGAATTTGAAGTAGGGATTCGATATTGTCTGACATATGTCAGACAAAAAAGTAAAAGGTAAACAAGAAAAAATCCTTGAATAGCAGGCCCAAAGTAGTTTGTGAGATAGCGAAAAGTGGCTGTAATTCTTCCCCCTTATCAAGAAGACGATCGTATGCTTTCGGGCTTAGCTTATCCGCTTTGGCCTTTTGTCTGTCCTATTATTTTAATGGGCGAAAAGAAGAATGAACCTTTTGTCCATTTTCATGCTATCCAAGCTTTAGCTCTGGGGGTTATCTCTTTAGCTGCGGCTGTAGTTATTTCTATAGTCACCTTTTTGCTTCTTTGGCTTTTGCCCTCTTCATTTGTCACTTTTTCCGGTTTTGTGGGCTTAACCGTTTTCCTAGTGCTCACTTTTGTTTTTCTCTTTTGGTTTTCGGTTATTATTTACATAGCTTGGCAAGCTAGTTCGGGAAACTTTTTGCGTTTACCATTCTTGGGTCAGTGGGCTGAAGAAAAGATGCAAACTAACTTAGGTATAACTGAAGCTGACTATGCCACTACCATAATTGGCGAAAAGAGAGAAGTAAAGATCGATCCCTTCGATTACGAAGCTGCCTTAGAAAATGCCGCTCAAACTGGCGACGACTATGCTAAATCTGAACTTGAAAGTATTAAGGCCCCCGAATATATAGAATCGGAAGTAGCTGGCGATCCCGAAGGTATTGAATATTCGCGTCGCGGCTCTAGCGATATTGCCGAATATTTACAACCAGAAACTTCTGCTAGCTCCTCAAGGGCTGCCGATAGGGTTTCTGGATCAACTAAGCCATCTTTCGCGCCATCTTCTACTGCTAGGGGAGGATTTAGACCCTTAACCCCGCAATCGGGGCGGCGGCCTCTAGCTCAAAGTGCGCCTCCTCGGCCTAAGCCTATCGTACCTCCGACAGCGCCTCCTGAGCAAAATGAGTTTAAGCCATTATCGACTACTATTATGCGCGAAAGTACGCCTCAGCCGACAACAAATAGCGGTGGCGTGCGTTTCAATAGTGATTTTTCTACTCCTACTGCTACAGAGATGCCTTATCGGCAGCCCCAACCTAGCAGAAGTCCAAGTTATACTGTCGATCGCTCCTATCCACCCGGTTCTCGCCCTTCTGTAGGTCAGCGCAGCGGTTTTACTCCCGGTTTACCTACTAGGCCTCAAGCTGGAAGAGCCCCTCTTGAGCAACCTCCTTCCGGTGAGCCTGATTTTACTCCGGGCATTATCAGTCGGCCTGCCGTAAGACAATCGAAGCGCACCTTCCAATGGAATGAGCTAGACAACGGACAGTAAATTTTAAAATTAGCAATTTACTTCTCATCCGTTTTTTTTAGGTTGTCAGCTGTAAAATGGATTATGCGGTCTTCAAAGTATATTTTAGCTAAACGAGGATGTAAGGCCTTTTCTACATCTAGGTCAGTCAGTTCGTAGACCGGCTTGCCACTAGTTGAACTAGCTAATTCCACTATGGCCCCTTTTAAGTTGTCAGGCAAAACGGAGCCTTCCTTAAGTCTATTTATCTCTTGCCAAATTTCGGCTCGTTTTTGAGAGTTTAGTCCTTTCTTTATATCTATATATTGATAATCCATTAAAGGTTGGAGTTTAGCCTTTTCCAGCTCTGAATTGATACTCTCTTTAGAGACGCCACTATCTTCATTTAATTTGCTGACCATTATCGATCTTGTCGAAGTATCTTCTTCGTTTCGACAATTGAAACATAGAGGATCGGGGGAGAAAGTTGGCATATGACACTTTTTACAGAGTTTGGCTCCGTTTTTAAGAGCAGCTTTTTTAGTTAAGATGACAGTCTTTAAGAACGTCTTGAACGACTTCTTTAAGCCTTCATCTTTAATATATTGGGAAGCTTCATCTACTTCTTTTTCTTCTTGGTGACTAACTGTCAAATCTTTCTGGATATAGTTTAAGCTGGCTTTCTTTCTCTTTTTATAGATAGAATTTACTTTGCCTACATATGTACGTATCTTTTTAAATCCGTATTTATGGCCCAGTTTGTTGACAATATAAAGCTGTTGTAACTGGAGCTCTTGAGCCCAACTACTGTTGGCACATACTACCAAAAGATAAGCTTCTCCTTGGGGACCCTTTTCATTTTTTATACAGCAAGGCGAAGAGTTCATAGCTACAATTTTGCCTAATACTCTAGCCCAATCTAATCTGAGGCTAAGTAGAGCAATCTTATCTTTTTGCCCATTATTGACAGCTAACCAACTAAAAAATTCTTTGTCGCTAATTGGCTGCATATAAGCCTCCTATTTAAAAATTATGCCAATTTTTTCTACTGGTAGCTTCCTTACCTTTAGCTAAGTAAGGCCTGCTTATTAGTTTAATCTTTTTTATCAGCTCTTTTTTTAGTTTACCCATTTTTATTTGCTTTTAAGTAACAAAAAGATTAACTGCAGCTGTTGGGGAGATTTAGGTAAAGGCAAGGGATCGTCTGAAAAGATCGAAAGGTCAAAATTATGTATTTGGATCGGATAAAGTTAAAGAACTTTCGCAACTACCAAGTTTTGGAGTTTAAGCCCGGTTTAGGGCTAAATATGCTTATTGGTAAAAATGCTCAAGGTAAAACCAATTTTTTGGAAGCGCTTAATATCTTGGCCTCTTCTAAAAGTTTTCGGGTGCGCAGCGAAAGTGAATTGATAAAATGGCAAACCGATCATGCCGAAATTGAAGCCGACTTTTTTACTGAAAGGGGAGAAAAGAGGCGTTTAACGGTACGCTGGGCTTATAATCCTCTCTCCAAAGTTTTAGAGCGGCGTATACTTATTGATGATAATATTATCAAACGCTTAGGCGATTTTTTAGGTGAAGTTCCCCTTACCTTATTTATTCCTGGCGATTTGGCTCTAATTCAGGGAGGGCCAGTTTTGCGCCGCCGTCTAATGGATATATTGCTATGTAAAGTATCTAACCTTTATTGCACCCATTTAATAAATTACCGTCAGGTAGTGCGCCAACGCAATAAGTTTTTACATGTTCGGGTTAAAGGGAGCGGTTCGGCCGCTTGTTTAAGCTCAGCCGATCGCAGTTATTTGCAAGTTTGGAATGAGCAATTAAAAAAGCTAGGGGCTGAAATAACTTATTATCGCTTGATAATTTTAGCTTATTTGCAAGTGGTAGTTGGAAAAATTTATTCTCAACTTTCATCTGACCAGAGTTGCCAATTAAATTTGACTTATCAAAGTCGTTTAGGCAAAGCCAATTTGGCTGAGATTAACCAAATTTTGGCTGAAAAAGCGGCTATTTTGGCAGAATACGAGGGAGAAAAAAGCGAAAAAATACCTTTAAGTCTCAAACTGGAGCCTCAGATTCTACATAAAATTGAAGAATTATTTGCTTCTGCTTTACAAAGGAATAGTCAAAGCGAATTATCTTTCCGCTCTACTCAGGTAGGCCCCCATCGCGACGATTTTGCCATTGAAGTTTTGGGCCATAGTTTAAAAACTTTTGGCTCTCAAGGTCAACATCGCAGCGCTGCTTTAGCCTTACGTTTAGCAGAAGCCAAAATTATGAGTTTAGTAAGGCATGAAGAATCGATAGTCCTTTTAGACGATTGCTTTTCGGAATTAGATAAAAATAGGCAAGAAATTTTACTCAATTATTTAGGAAATTTGGGCCAAATATTTTTGACTGCTGCAGTTTCGGCTGATTTTTCGGCAACTTTCCAAAATATTCGGGAAATAAATTATTTTAATGTTACTTCGGGAACCATAGAACCAATTAGCTAAGGATTTTATTTATGAAGATCGTCCAATTTACCGACTGTTATTTTCCCACCATTAACGGAGTCTGTTCTTCTATTAAAAGTTTAGTTGGTATTTTAGCCAAAATGGGCCAACAAATATTAGTAGTAGCCCCTTTAGTTCCTGATAAAACGAATATTTTGCCACCCCAGAGTCATTTAAGTAAAGAAAAGAGCGGGGAAGAAAATATAAAATTTTCTTATCTTTATTCTATAGTTATGCCTCAACTTAAGGATAATCGTATAGGCTTTCCTTGGCCTTGGAAGATTTGGTCGGAGATAAAAAAATTTTCTCCTGATCTTATACATATCCATACTCCGGGAACTGTAGGCTTAATGGGACTTATTTATGCTAAATTATTTAATGTTCCTTATATATTTACCCACCATACCCTTTTTGAAGAGTATCTAACTTATTTTCCCTTTCCGAGTAGTTTAAGTAAAAAGTTAATTCTGGCTTGGATGAGACTTTTTTGGAATAACAGCTTCTTAGTAGTAGCTCCAAGTCGAAAAGTAAGTCAGCGCCTTATCGAGCAAGGATGTAAAGCTCCATTTAAAGTTATTCCTAGCGGGTTGGCTATAGATTCTTTCAGAAATGGACAGAGTGATAGATTACAAAAAGAATTAAACTTATCTGACAAGCCCTTTTTATACGTAGGTCGAGTAGCCTATGAAAAGTCTATAGATTTTATTATTGAGGCTTTTTCTATACTTGTTACTAAGCTTAAAAATAGAGACAAGTCCACAGAGATTGCTAATAAAGCTATGCCCCATTTAGTTATAATTGGAGATGGGCCTGCCAAAGCTAGTTTGGAAAGATTAGTGGCCAGTAAGGATCTATCTTCGTTAGTCCACTTTTTAGGTTGGCGTCGGAGAGAAGAACTAAAAGATTATTACGCTTCTGCTTTGGCTTTTGTCTTTGCTTCACAGACAGAAACTCAAGGATTGGTAGTAGCTGAAGCTGAAGCGGCCGGCTTACCGGTAATAGCTGTAAAAGCTAGCGGAGTAGAGGAAGCTTTACCCTTAGAAGATAATTTAAGTGTCGAGAGCCACCATAAAGAAAAGTTTGCTCAATATATGGACGAACTTTGGAAAGACAGAAAAAAAGCCCAAAAAATGGGGCTGTTAGCCTCTAGGTTTGTGGAAGATAATTTTTCTGAAAAGACGATTTCGACTATGTATCAAAGTATATATAGCTCCTTGCCGCTAGCTAAAAAAAGTTAATTTTTCTCCAGAATTTAAGCCCTAGATTAAGGCGAAAAGAAGGTAAAAAGCAGGATAAAGGCACCTAGAAAAGAATCCCTTAAAGTTGATTATTTCTGCTATTTTTGGGCTTTTTCAAAAGTTTGGCAAATTTAGATAAACTAACAAATACTGCGACCTAAACAGTCTGTCAGGATTGGAGCGGAGCAAAGTGGCATTAAAGGAAACATTTTTAGAGCGAGCAGGGTTGTTAGGTTGTGTCTTGCCTACATTGGTAGGGGGAGTTCTCTTTTCCGCTCTGGGATGGTGGCTTATGGTTCCTAGTAGCGAGTCGGAATATTTGGAAGGGGCGGCCGGAAGTATAGGCTTTTTAGCCATACTTGTCGGTTTTTGTGTAGGTGGCGTCTTTGGTTTTGTTGCCGCCTACACTATAGACTATCTTAAGAGTCGTGCCGAAAAGCAGGAAGATTTTTAATATTTTTTTGGAGGTTTTTTTTAGATGGATTCCACTGAACAAGCGGCCTTTGAGGCAAATACTCTCGGCAGCGACGAGGAATATAAGGTCGAATCTGTGGAGACCAGCGCACCCGAAGCTGAAGTTGTCACCGAAGATTATGACGAGAATGAAATTCAAGTTTTAAAAGGATTAGAAGGTGTGCGTTTGCGTCCCGGTATGTATATAGGGGATACCGGCGTTCGCGGTTTGCATCATATTGTTTTTGAAGTAGTAGATAATGCCATAGACGAAACTTTGGCCGGAGCTTGCGATCATATAGAAGTTGTTCTTAAACGCGACGGTTCAGTTAGTGTAGCTGACAACGGTCGCGGCATACCTACTGGGATCCACCCTCAAGCCGGTATCCCTACTTTGCAATTAGTTATGACCCAACTTCACGCCGGCGGAAAGTTTAATGGCAAAGGCTATAAAGTTTCTGGCGGTTTGCACGGGGTGGGCGTATCGGTAACAAATGCCCTTTCATTACGTTTGGAAGTAGAAGTTTACCGTGAAGGTAAGCGCTTTGTACAAGATTTTTCTCGCGGCGAAATTGTGGGGGATATGCGCATTTACGAAGGCGAAGAGGGGCGTACTGGCACTAAAGTTACTTTACTTCCCGATCCAGAAATTTTTACCGAAACTACCAGTTTTTCTTTTGAAAAGCTTAGTGAGAGATTGCGCGAGCTTTCTTTTCTCAATCGCGGCCTAACTATCGATATAAGCGAAGAAGCCACTGGCAAATCCCACCATTTCCATTATCCCGACGGTATTCGTCAATATGTAAATTACCTTAGCGAAGGCAAAGAGCCTCTACATACTCCTTTTTATATCGACAAAAGCGTTAAGTTTGCCGACGGTGAAATAGGCCCGGTAGATATGGAATTAGTCCTCCAATACAACAAATCTTACAAAGAAGATTTTTACTCTTTTGCCAATAACATCAACACTTACGAAGGTGGCAGCCACGTCACCGGTTTTCGCAATGCCTTGACGCGCATTACTAACAGCGTAGTGCGCAAGCGCGGTTGGCTCAAAGACAAAGAGGAAAATTTTAGCGGCGAAGATGTACGCGAGGGGTTATGTGCCATTCTCTCGGTAAAATTGCCCAACCCTCAATTTGAGAGTCAGACTAAAATTTCTTTACTCAATCCTGAAGTTCGCCAAGCTGTCGATAATATTATGGATGAGTTTTATACCGCTTATTTGGAAGAAAATCCCGATATAGCCAAAACGATCTTTGAAAAATGTCAATCGGCCAAAAATGCTCGCGACGCTGCTCGTCGTGCTAGGGAAAATGTGCGCCGTAAGAGCGTTTTGGAAACTTGTTCTTTGCCAGGAAAATTGGCTGACTGTTCTAGTAAAGATCCTTCCGAATGTGAATTATTTATTGTAGAGGGAGACTCGGCCGGCGGTTCGGCTAAAGAAGGGCGTGAGCGCCGTTTCCAAGCTATCTTGCCTTTGCGCGGAAAAATCCTCAATGTAGAAAAAGCCCGCTTAAACAAGATGCTCGATAATGACGTTATTAAATCTATGATTGCCGCTTTAGGTACTGGCATTGGTGAAGATTTTGCTATTGAAAAATTGCGTTACCACAAATTGGTTATTATGACCGATGCCGATGTTGATGGAGCCCATATTCGTACCCTCTTACTAACCTTCTTCTACCGTCAAATGCGCGAACTTATTGAAGGAGGCCATATTTACGTAGCCCAACCCCCTCTGTATTTGCTTACTAAAGGTAAACGGCGCGAATATGTCTACTCCGATCAAGAATGTGAAGCTATGAGCGCCGAAATGGGCGATAAAGTAGAAATTCAGCGTTACAAAGGTCTCGGAGAGATGAATGCCGAGCAACTTTGGGATACGACTATGGATCCCGAGCACCGAGTTATGAAGCAAGTAAAATTAGAAGACGCCGTGGAAGCTGACAGAATCTTTTCGGTACTAATGGGCGATGAGGTAAAGCCTCGCCGTGAGTTTATCATTAAATACGCTCGCGAAGTTAAAAACTTAGATATCTAAGTTATAAGCTGCGAAATTTTAAGGAGAACTCATGGAAAATAGAATTGCCGTTACTTTGGCCCCTATTGAAGACGAAATGAAAGAGGCTTATGTCGATTATGCCATGAGCGTAATTGTGGCTAGGGCCCTTCCCGACGCCCGCGACGGTTTTAAGCCTGTACATAGACGCATTCTCTATACTATGTTCGAGGAGCATATTACTCCCGAGCGCAAATTCCGCAAGTCGGCAGCTACGGTAGGCAACGTAATTGCCCGCTACCACCCTCATGGCGATACGGCAGTTTATGACGCTATGGTGCGTCTAGCTCAGCCTTTTAATATGCGCTATCCTTTGGTATGGCCTCAGGGCAACTTCGGCTCAGTCGATGGCGATCCGGCGGCCAGTATGCGTTATACGGAAGCTAAACTTTCTCGCATAGCTATGGAAACGGTGCGCGATTTAGGCAAAGATACCGTCGATTGGCGTCCCAACTTTGACAACTCTACCCAAGAGCCAGAAGTCTTGCCTTTAGTTATTCCCAATTTGCTTATCAACGGCTCTGAAGGTATAGCTGTAGGTATGTCTTGTCGCATTCCTCCCCACAACTTGACCGAAGTTATCGACGGCTGTATTGCCCTTATTAAAGATAAAGATATAAGTACCGACTCTTTAATGGAATATATCCAAGGGCCGGACTTTCCCACTGGCGCTTTAATTGTAGGCAATGCTGGTATTAAAAAAGCCTATGCTACTGGCCGAGGTAAGATCTTATTGCGCTCAGTTACTCACCAAGAAGAGATAGACGGGCGTATAGCCATAGTTGTCGACGAAATTCCTTATATGGTTAATAAGGCCACTTTGGTAGAAAAGGCCGCTCAAGCCATTAAAGATAAGAAGATCAATGGTATTTACGATCTGCGCGACGAATCGAGCCGCAAAGGATTGCGTATAGTCTTCGAACTTAAGAAGAAGGCCGATCCCGACCAAGTCGAACGCGAGCTCTTCACTCATACTAATTTAGAGACAACTTACGGAATTATTATATTAGCCTTAGTAGATAATGCTCCCAAGATTCTTAGCTTGAAAGAAGCTCTCAATTGCTTTATCGAGCATCGCTTCAGCGTTGTCACTAGACGTACCGAATATGACTTAGCTAAGGCCAAAGCTAGACTCCACATCGTAGAAGGTTTGTTAATAGCTTTAGTCCATATTCACGAAATTATTGCCTTGATAAAGGCTTCGGCCTCCGTCGAGGATGCTAAAGTTGGCCTTAAAAGTCGCTATTCTTTTAGCGATATTCAAGTTCAAGCTATTTTGGATATGCGTTTGCAAAAACTTACCCACTTGGAGCATGACAAGCTTGAAGATGAAAAAGAGCAACTTATCAAGACTATCGACTTTTTAGAGGGCCTTTTAAGCGATCATGATAAGATGAGCCAAGTTATCGTCAATGAACTTTTAGATATTAAAGCTCGCTATCAAGACGAGAGGCGTACTCGCTTTGTCAATTTGGACAACGCTTTACTTGAAGAAGAGATAGAGCTTAAAGAAAAGACTGAACATGAGGAAGATGGAGAAGATTTTGTCGCTAAAGATCTTCTTTCCGATAATGGGGAAGTCGATAGTGAGATTGACAGAGCTCAAGATCTGGAGAGCGAGAATTAAGGAATAGTTGGTTATGGAAGAAAGACGCCAGAAGGTAGTTTCCATGCCTATTGAAGAGGGCATGAAAGAAGCTTATGTAGATTACGCTATGAGCGTTATTATAGCCAGAGCTCTTCCCGATGTGCGCGACGGTTTTAAGCCTGTGCACAGGCGTATTATTTATACTATGTTTGAAGAGCGCATAACTCCCGATAAGAAATTCCGCAAATCGGCTTCTACGGTAGGTAATGTTCTGGCTCGTTATCATCCTCATGGCGATTCTTCCGTATACGACGCTATGGTGCGTTTGGCCCAGCCTTTCAATATGCGCTATCCTTTAGTGTGGCCTCAAGGCAACTTTGGCTCTATCGATGGAGATTCGCCCGCTCATATGCGCTATACGGAAGCTAAGTTGGCCCGCATTTCTATGGAGATGATCCGCGATTTAGGAAAGAATACGGTCGATTGGCGGCCCAATTTTGATAATTCTACCCAAGAGCCGGTAGTTTTGCCTGCCCTTTTGCCTAATTTAATTATTAACGGCTCTGAGGGTATTGCTGTAGGTATGGCTACCAAGATACCGCCGCACAATTTGCGTGAGGTTATCAATGGTATTTTGGCCTATTTAGATAACCCAGAGATTAGCTTAGACGAGCTTATGCTCTATATCCCCGGCCCCGATTTTCCTACCGGAGCTGTGATTTGTGGTCAAAACGGTATTCGCGAGGCCTATTCTTCTGGACGAGGCAGCATAAAGGTGCGCTCGGTGACGTCTTTTGAAGAGGTGCGCCCCGGCAAACAAGCTATTATTGTCAGCGAAATTCCCTACCAGGTAAATAAGGCCAAAATGGTCGAGGAGATTGCCTCTAAGGTAAATGATGGAACTTTAACTGGCATTACCGACTTGCGTGACGAATCGAGCCGCAAAGGTATTCGTATTGTCATTGAGTTGGCGGCCAATGCCAATGCCAAAGTAGTGCTTAATCGCTTACTAACCCATACTCGCTTACAATTTAATTACAGCGTCATCATGTTGGCTTTGGTCAACGACGTTCCCCGTTTACTTAGCTTAAAAGAGGTCTTATCTTGTTATATCGAGCATAGGCGCAGCGTAGTAAGTCGACGCACTCAGTACGAGCTTGATAAAGCTTTGGCTCGCGACCATATCGTTCAGGCTATTTTAGAATCTCTCAACCATATCGACGAAATAATAGAGTTAATTGAAAACTCTTCCGACGTGGATATGGCCAGGAGTGCTTTAATGGAGCGCTACAATTTTAGTCAGATCCAAGCTCAGGCTATTTTAGATATGCGCTTGCAAAAGCTGACTGGCCTGGAATATGAAAAGTTCTCGGCAGAGCACGAAAATTTGCTTAAAACTATCGCCTATTGTCAGAGCCTTTTAGCCGACGTCCATAAGATTGACGGTGTTATAAAAGACGAATTGTTGCAAATCCAAGCCCGCTATTCCGATCCCAGAAGAACTCGCATACTTTCTTCCGAAGGTGAAGATATCGATATTGAGGACTTAATTAGCAACGAACAGATGGTAGTGACTATTTCCGGCAGTGGCTATGCCAAGCGGGTCGGTTTATCCCAATATCGAACCCAAGGGCGCGGAGGTCGCGGGCGCAGTTCTCTCAAGTTGAAAGCCGACGATTCTTTAGAGCAGCTTTTCACTTGTCGAGCTCATGACGTGTTACTTTTCTTTACCAATAAAGCCAGAGTTTATCGCTTGAAAGTTTACGAGCTGCCTAGCAATAAACGGGCTTCTATGGGTACTGCCTTGGTCAATCTATTGAGTTTAGAGTCTGGCGAAAAGGTTGTAGCCGTAATTCCTATGGAATCTTCTCTTACTCAAGGCAGCATCGTTACTATTACTAGTCAGGGTTTTGTTAAGAGAACTTCTTTAAGTCAATTCTTGCGTGTGCCTACCAAAGGCAAAAAAGCTTTGATTGTAAGAGAAGGCGACGAATTGGCTACAGCTATTTATTCAGCTTCCGGCTGGGAAGAGAATAGCGAAGGCGACGAAGGGGAAAACGATTCTGATTTGCCAGCTGACTCTATTCAAGATTCAGAATCTGAAGCTGAAGAAGCAGAAGATGAAGGATTAGAAGAAGATAGCCCAGTTCAAGAGGGGATCCCTAGCGGCCATTCGCTCTTTATTGTTACTAAATATGGCCGTGTTTTGCGCTTCTCAGAAGAATCGGTACGTCAGCAAGGTCGAACCTCTTTAGGCGTCAAGAGTATCTCTTTGCGTAATGGAGACAAGATAGTTGCTCTCACTTCGGATACCCACGGCAGTGAGTTAGTTATCATTACTAAAAATGGCTTTGGCACACGTATGAAACTTGACGAATTTAGTGTCAAAGGCAGGCGCGGCCAAGGTGTCATAGGGATGAGAGTCAACGAAAAGATCGGCCCGGTGGCTGCTGCTCTTATAGTAGAAGCCCAAGATCAGATTATGATCTCTACAGCCCAAGGTGTGGTAGTGCGCATTTCCGTTAAAGGTATAGGTTTGCGCCATCGCAGCGCCGGAGGCGTTAAGGCGATCAATGTCGCTCCGGGAGATAAGGTAATTAGAGCTTCCTATGTAGTGACTAAGGATGAAGAGGAAGATAAAATTCCTCTTGAAGATGAGTTCGAGGGAGTAACTGCCTTAGGTGCGGAAGAGGCGTCCGAATCTGAGCAAGAAGCTAATGGGGCTCCTGCCGAAGGTGAAGCTTATGATGATTTTTATGAAAATTTGCCTGAAGAAAGTTTTACCGAATCGGAAGGTGATCCTTGGGAAGAAGATTTAGAGCAGCCCTAAACTGGTAATTATGGTGACACTTTGTAAGAGCGCTGCTAGGGCGCTCTTATTTTTTGTAGGGAGTTTACAATTTCGATACTGAGAATGTATAGGGATAATTCTTTTTCATCGGAAGTTCGCAGGGAAATAACTCGCAGCCGCCCCAAAATGTGCTGTCGTCGCTATATTTTGGCTGCTTTTATGGAATCTGCCCGAACATATCAAATTTACGACGGCTTAGTTTTGCGTTTCAATTCGTTAAATGTAGCCAGTTTTGCCGTTAAAATTTTGCGCAGCTTCGATTTGGAATTTTTATGGACACGCTCGGCTTCTTCCTCCATTAAAGAAAATAGGTCGACTAGTGGCAAAGAGCAATGTCATTACATTATAAAACTAATGGCTGAGCCAAAACTTGGCAAAACTAGGCGCTGTTTACAATTTATTGGGCCAGATTTGCTTAATTGGCCGGATACCGAGCGTGATTTGCGTTTTTGGGTTTCGCCTACTGGTCGAGTTCCAGGCTGCTTAGGCCCCTCTGAAAGTGGCAAAAATGAAAGTTTTTCTGGCTCAGGCAAAACTTTAACTTTAAAGTTATGTTGTCGTCGCCATTGGCTAAGCGGACTATTTTTGATTTTTGGCTCGATTAGCGATCCTCATAAGGAATATTGTTTAGAATTGGCTTTGCCGAGCCGTTCTTTAGCTGAAAAGGTCTCTATTTGTTTGCAACTTGATGGGGTAAAGCCTTCCCTAAGTCAGAGGCGTCGAACTTGGGTAGTAACTTTGAAAAGAGCTTCGGATATTTCTGAAACTTTGAGTATTATGGGTGCTAATTCGGCCCGCTTAAATTTTGAGGAAGTTTTGGCTCTAAAAGAGACGCGCAACGATGTTAGAAGGCGGGTTAATGCCGAGAGCGCCAATATGGCTCGCTCCAGCTTAGCTTCAGTACGCCAGATAGGTTGTTTACGTCTGTTGCAAAGGGAGGGCCTTTTGGCCTCTTTGCCTGTAGATTTGCAAAATATTGCTCTGGCCAGATTAGATAATCCAGAAGCTTCTTTAAGCGAATTGGGAGCCATGTTCGAGCCTAAGATACCGCGCACGACTTTAAGTCGCAAATTGGCTAAGCTGGAAGCGCTTAGTAGAGAGTTGGGCCAGCCTACCTCGGAAGATTTTGAAATTATTTGACATTGGCTTAGCAGCTTGGGATGGCGAAGGAAGAGCAGAAAAAAGGCTAGAAAACTGAGATTAAGATGGCTATTTCTTTAAATAAATGTTTATCGGAAATGATTAAAGCTAAGGGATCGGATCTTTTGTTAGCTTCCGGTTATCCGCCGGCTGTGCGCCTTTACGGTCGTTTGGCCCCTTTAGATATGCCTGTAGTAGAGTCTGAAGAGGTTGACGATATATTAAAAGAGGCCCTTACCGAATTAGAATATGAGCGCTTTCAAAATGAATCTAGTTTAGATTTTGCCTACGAAGAAGATGTAGAAGGGGTTGGTTTAACCCGCTTTCGCTGTAATACTTATATTCAGAGTCGCGGTTTATCTATCGTCTTTAAGCTTATTCCCTGGACTCCACCTACTATCGAAGAATTGAATTTGCCTGAGCAAATAGTCTCTTTAACTACTAACCGAAGCGGTTTAGTTTTGATTACTGGGCCGGCCGGTTGTGGTAAAACTAGCACCTTAGCGGCTATGTGTCGCTATATAAACGATAATCGGGCCGTACATATGATTACGATAGAAGATCCTATCGAATATATCCATACTAACAATATGGCCATGATTATGCAGCGTCAGGTAGGCGTCCATGTTTACAATTTCCAACGCGCTCTGAGAGCAGCTTTACGTGAAGATCCCGATGTTATAGTTATAGGAGAATTGCGCGATTTGGAAAGTATTCAATTGGCCATAACTGCTGCCGAAACTGGCCACTTAGTTTTAGGCACGATGAATACAATTTCAGCTACCCAGACTATAAATCGAGTTATAAGCACTTTCCCAGTTGCCCAACAATGGCAAGTGCGTACTATGTTGGCCGATAGCTTAAATGCCGTAATTTCACAACAACTTTTACCTAGAGTCGACGGTAAAGGCCTAGTTCCAGTTGTAGAAATGATGCTTAATACCGAAGCTGTAGCCAATATTATTCGTGAAAATAGATGTCACCAATTAGTGGGCATCATTGAGGCTGCCGCCAATAAAGGTATGCGTTTAATGGATAATGAGCTACTGCGTTTGGTAAAAGAAGGTAAAGTAGATTATCAAGAGGCGCTTAATCGGGGCCATGACAAGAAAGAATTGGGCTCGCGTTTAGATTTAAGTCGCGATAGGGGGCGTTTTTAAGATATGCTGACTTTAGAAAAATTGCTACGCCAAGCTGTAGATAAGGGCGCTTCCGATTTGCATATTCAGGAGAATAGTCGCCCTGCTTTGCGTATCCAAGGCAAAATCCACTTTTTAGAAGTCGATGAGCTCGACGAGGAAACGGTGGCCGATATGATTTTGCCCTTGATGAATGAGGAAGATTACCAAACCTTCCTTACTATGGGCGACGTCGATTTTGCCTACAATTGTCCTGGAGTGTCGCGTTTTCGAGTTAATGCTCTAAACCATTACGGTGGGCGTGGTGCCGTTTTTCGGGTAATTCCCAACCAAATTCCCACTTTGAGTCAGTTGGGGGTACCAAAAGTTCTCCAAGATATTGCCCAATCGCCCAAAGGTTTGGTCTTAGTTACTGGCCCTACCGGTTGTGGAAAGTCTACTACTTTGGCCGCTATGCTCAACCATATCAACTGTAACAGTACAAAACATATTATTACGGTTGAAGATCCGATCGAATTTATCCACCCTATTGCCCAATCATTTTTAGAGCAGCGCGAATTGGGTCGCCATGCTCATAGTTTTGCTGACGCTTTAAAAGCTTCTTTGCGCGAATCTCCCGATGTGCTTATGATAGGCGAGATGCGCGACTTAGATACTATAAGTCAGGCTTTACGGGCTGCCGAAACTGGCCACTTAGTGCTAGCTACTTTGCATACTAGCTCTGTAGCCCAAACTTTAGCCCGCATAGTAGACGTCTTTCCTCCCGAGGAACAGCCTCAAATTAGATCTTTGCTTTCCGGCTCACTTAGAGCCATTATTTGTCAGCAACTCCTTCCCAGATGTAACGGTGGCGGACGGGTAGCGGCTATGGAAATTATGATTATGAATAGCAGCATGTCGGGTATTATCCGTGAAGGAAAAACTTCGCAAATCCGCAGCTTCTTAATGATGGGACGCTCTGAAGGTATGCAGACTTTGGATTTACATTTAGCTCACTTATTACATACTAGACAAATATCTCTAAATGTAGCCGAAGAATATGGCACCGATATGGAATTTATAAAGTATCACGATCAGTTATTTGGAGAGTAAAACTTTACTCAATTTACTTGAAATTTATCTGTCAACTAGAAGCCTTCGGCTATTTTCAGATAGGGCGATAAGGGTGGGATACTTTCACTTAGTGTATACAGAGAAAATGGGGCAAGAAGGAATAATCTGTAAATTGCGCAGCGTGGGCCACTTTTGGCTCTTAGTTGTAGCTGACGTAGTTAGCAAATTTATCAAAGATGATTGCAGCTTTTTAGCGGCAGGTATTGCTTTTTACGCCTTTCTTTCGCTTTTTCCCATGTGTTTAGTTTTGGTCTCTTTTTTCAGTTGGATCTTTTCTATCGATTGGATCCACCAACAAGTGATTACTGGTTTTTCCCAAATAAGTTCGGTCTCTTTAAAAGAATCTGGCGGTTTAGCCTATACGGTGGGGCTCATTCAGCAGCTAATGCCAGCTACAAGCCAATGGGTAGAGAAAGAGTTATCCGTTTTGGCCAGCCACATTGGGCGCAATGTAATTATTTCCGTTATTTTAGGCTTGTGGTCGGGTCGCCACATGTTCGTCTCTATGGAATATAGTTTATATCGCGTTTGGAATATGACTATTAAACGCAATTGGTTCTCTAGCAACCTGGTCAGTATGTATCTTATTTTAGTGACCGGTTTGGCCTTTATAGTCCTCTTAACTTTTACCGGCCTTATGACCTTAGTCCAAAATGTTATATCTAGTTTCGCTTTGCCTTCTTTTATGGGCTTCTCTCTAGACCAGGCTTTAATTTGGAATTGGATAGTCTCTTGGATCTTTGTACCTTTGGGAGCTAGCGTACTCTTTTTAATGATGTACCGACTTTTGCCAGCCGAATCTTTGCCCGTAGTCTACTTGATCCCCGGAGCAATTTTTTCTGGTATAGCTTGGAAATTATCTAGCTTAGCTTATTTGGAATACGGTATTCGTTTTGGCCAAGTGTCGGCTTTTTACGGCTCTATTTGGTATTTGGTAGGTTTAATGACTTGGCTGTATATAGTAGCCATCGTCTTTTTGTTGGGGGCCGAAGTGGTATATGCTTATGCCTATAGGCAAGAACTAAATAGCGGTAGGCATATTTTACCAAGTTAATTTGGAATATCTGTTTAAAGTTCTGCTCTCAAGTCTGACAAGGATTTGAAGATTAGTTAGCAAAAATCGGTCGAGTTTTTAGTAATTAGTATCGAGCGAGGTGTAAAAAAGGGCGCATCGTTTAAAAACTTTTGCATCCTATAAATATAACGTCATGTCAGAAAATAATGTTACCGATTATTCAAATAAAAACAATTGGTTAGCCTTTCCTCAAGAGCTGGTTTACCCCGCTGATACTATTTATCTCTATCCTACTTGTTATGCTCCCTCAGAAGCCGACGCCCCTTTAATTTGTGACATAAACGACTCTTCCATGCGTACTAATGCTAAAAAATACCAGCGTTTACAAGCGTCTGTTTTTACTAAGTCGACTAATGTTTTTATACCTTTATATCGTCAATGCAACGCTTTTAGTGCCGATAAACTTAGTAAGGAAGAAGAGCTAAAATTATACGAAGGGGCACCTCGTCAAGATATATTCGCCGCTTTAGATTATTATTTTACCCAGGTAAACCAGGGACGGCCCTTTATTTTAGCTGGCCACTCCCAAGGATCTTTAATGGCCCTTTACGTTTTGACTATCTATTTTGCCCAACACCAAGATTATTATAAGCGTATGGTGGCCGCTTATGTAATTGGTTTTGGCGTATTTGAGGCTATTCTCAAGAATTGTCCTTTCCTCAAAATGGCTCAGGGGGCCGACGATGTGGGGGTTATCGTTTCTTACAACACTGAAGGGCCGGAAAATAAGCAGGCTAAGAGCGTCCTTATTCCTCCCGGAACTAAAGCTATCAATCCTCTCAACTGGCGTACCGACGAAACTTACGCTCCTTTAAGTCTCAATAAAGGTTCGCTCCATATGGATAAAGGGGGGCACTGCGAAGTTGGCGCTCCTTTGGCCGACGCTCAACTTTGCTTGGCTAGGGGTACGGTTATCTGTAGCAGCTTAAAGAATCCTCAGGCTTATTATTCACGCCATGTAGCCAGCTTCGGGCCGGCCAGTTTCCATTCTTTAGACTATAGCTTTTACTACGTAAACCTTCAGGAAAATATCGCTTTGCGTTTAAGTAAATACTTAGAAAAATATGGCCAAAACTGAGGCTTAATATAAAAAAGCCCTGCCCCAAGATTAAAAATGGGGGCGGGGCTTTTTTATATTTTGTAGCCAAAATAAATAGGTTATTCGGAAGCTGTGTCGTCGTCTTGGCTGATATTTTGCTCAGAAGTTTTGGTAAATTCCCCCATTAAGACGCTGGCATAACTTCCTGAAGGTAGGGTAAATTTAAATACTGGATCGCCTTCTACTGAAGTAATTGTCAAATCTTCAATCTTTAGGCGGGCTTTACGGCGACTACCTTCAGCTTTAAGCTGTCTAAACTCTTCCAACTTAATGGCGTATCGCTCCAGTATTCTCTCTTCTCTTTTTAGCGCTTCTTCTTTGGCTTTAAACATTTTATAACCAAAGATGGGGCCTAAGGGCGAAATTTCAAAAGCATCTAGTCTGGGTTGTTCATTTTGCGGTTCAGTCGAATAGAAGATTCCACCTTGAGGCAATTTGCCAAACACATCGCCGCAAATGGCTGTAGCAAAAAGGCCGTCGTTTATGCGCTCATTTAGCCAAACGTTAAAAAGTTCTGACTGAAGAGCGGAAATAATGAGCCATTTGCGCCATTTAGGTCCGAATATTTTACCACTTTTTAAGCCTTTAAGACCTATTTCGGCATTATTGCCCTCTCGGCCGAAGCGCTGCGGCCCATAAAAATTGGCCAATCCCTTAGTCTTAATAGCTTGGCTAATAGGCTCGACAAGTTCGGGCCAATTAGGGAGAGATTGACGCAAACGAATAGTAAAGCGATTTCCTTTTAAGTGGCCGGTGCGCAATTTGTTATTATGTAATCCCAAAATTTTGATCTGGAAAGTCAGATCATCTGGTATAACTAGGCGCTCTGCCAGTTCATGGGGAGCGATAGTTTGGTTGACGCTTAGGGGAGCGGAACCTTCTTTAAGTGGCCAAAGAGCAGCTGGAAGAGAAAAGCGCTGAGTTGTGACAGCTTGTCTATCTTTTAGGCCGGCATAACCAATATCTGAAGAGTTCATATTAAAAGCCGCCGCCAATTCACTAATTGCGGCTTGGGTGGTAATTTGTCTCTTAGTAACTTCGACAAAAACATGCTCGCCTTGATTGATTAGATCGTAAGAGGGAATCTCTTCGACGATAAAGTCTTCGGGATAGGTGCGCATAACGCCGCCTATGCCGGGTAAATCTTTAGTAATATAAGTTATCATTTCCAAGTTCGGCCTCCCACACTTAAAGATAGGCTCTATTCTTGGAGCCCCCTTTTAATCCTAGATTTTGGGGCTGACAAATTTGCTTTTTAGACTACCATTAAAGAGCGCTTTGGCTCGGCAAGAAACCAAAAAAATGGAGGATTTTAGCTTATTTTAGCGTAAATTTTCCGTCTACATTTTGCATAAAACTGTGGTGCTGTTCTCGCAAAAGTAAGCATTTCCCCATTCGAGGGGTGGGGGTAGGTTCACTAGGTAGCGTGTTGGAGGCGTGTGATGGCTGCAATTGGTACTCAATCATTGAGTCAACTAGTCAAGGTAAACATAACTCAAAAGACTGAATTTGATATATATAAAGCTATCACTGCACCAGAAAATATCTTCCTTGAGGAAAAATTTAGGCCCCTTTCTCCCCAGCTTGAGCCTTTGAAAGCTATGGCTGAAAGTGCTATCCAAGGCGGTACCATTCTTTTATCAGGCACTTTTGGAGTAGGCAAGACCTCTTTACTAGCCCTTTTAGGTAGGCTCTTATCTGTAAGCGCACCTTCAGAAGAGTTTTCAGCCACGCTTTCCCTGCTTAACGACACCTCTTTGGCCAAAAATTTTAGTGAACTTCGCTCAGGTAATCGCTCTTGGTTAGTGGCCGCATCTAGTTGTAATAAAAAAGATGCCGATTTGGCTACTTCGCTGCGTCAGGCTTTGCAAAAGGCTTTACTAGATAAAAAACTCAGCTTTGCTTGGGAAGCCGATTTAAGTTTAGAAGAGAATTGCCAAAAAGTTTCCGACTATGTGCGCCAAAATGGTTACGAGGGGCTTTTGCTTCTGCTCGATGAAGCGGACGCTTTAGTTGAAAAGGCTCTGCATGAAGGTGAGTCGCCCTTAGGTTTGGAGAGTTTTTGCGCTTTTTGTCGCCGGAATCCCTCTTCTATACTCTGTGTTGTAGCTACTAATACTGAAATTAGTAACCTCTCTTTAGAAGAAGAAGAGAGGGCTATAGCTGTCTTTTCCAAGGTTCAGTCTGTCTCTATGCTTGGGCGTACCGGCGAATGGGAAAATTTTGTCAGCTCTTCTATTATCGAGCATATTAAAGGCGAACTTTGGGATTCGCTGTTGGAATATAAAGATTTTCGCCTGGTAACTGAAGGCTTGATCCAATCGGGCCTTTATAAGGGCAGCTCCGAAAAATGGATTACCGAAACGATCATGCACGGAGCTTATCCCTTACATCCGGCTGTAGCTTTTGCTTTACCCAGAGTAGCTTTAGCTATGTCCGGGCCTGGGAGGACGGCTTTTAATTTCTTCTGCGACGCTTCTCCGGGCGGTTTCCTTTATTTCTTGCGCAATTTTGCTATCGTGCAACCTAATGGCCGTCTCCATCTTTACACTTTAGATTCCCTTTTCACTTATTTTGAAAAGACTTTTTCTGCCGACCCAGCCAACAGCGACTACGTAAAAGGGCTCAATAAGTCGGTAATAATCGCTGGAGATGTCCCCCAGGCCCGTCGTATATTGCGCCTAACTTTACTTATCCAACTTATTGCTCACGATCGCTTCAAAAGTACCCAAGAGAATATCCTTTGGGCTATGCACTTAGGCGAAAAAGAAGCCAAAGTGGCCGGCCACAGTTTGCAATTACTTAAAGAGAAAAAGGCCCTCGAGTTTAACGAAAAGACTGGTGAGTATACTTTGCCTGTAGAGCGTCGCAAAGTTACTTTAAGCGAAGCTTTGGCCCGTATGCGCAATCGCGTGCGCTCTCAACTCGACGTAGCTTCAGTTATAAAGTCCGGTTTAGCCGTTACTAAAATAGAAGCCGAAGATTTCAACAGAAACTACTACACCGATCGCTTCGCCGGAATAAATGTCGTCTTAGCTTCAGAAATTAGCGATCCGGTTAAGTTTATGACCAAATTTACCGACAGTCTGGAGCAATTGCGTCCCTATAAGGGTGACATTAGTTTTGTGCTGGTAGTAGCCGAAAGTGAAGCTGAACTTGAGCGAGTAAAAGGATTAGCCGACGAGGGGGCCTTTAAGCACAAGCAATTGATCTTTGCTCTGTTGAAAGATTCTATCGCTATATCCAAAGATGCTTTAGACGCTTTGGCTCTAGAGCGCGTTTGTGCTGTAGAAATTCCTTTTTGCGATCCTACTTCGGTCGAATATGAAAAAGCTCAAGAACTTTTAAACGAGACTAAAGAGCGCTTAGAAGCTTCTGTAGCTCACGTAGTTAATACCGAGAACTTACTCCTTTATCACAATGGCCAAGTCCATACCGAGTTAGATTTAGACGCCACTTGTGAGCTGGTAAATAACATTATCACCTCTTTAATTGGGCAGCCTCCCATGCTTAGCAATGGAGATTTGCTTAGTTTACACGAGTCGAGTGCAGCCAAACGCTCTCGGCAAAGCCTTATTGCTTATATTTTAGGCTGTCGCGGCCCTATTGCTTTGCGCTCTCATAATCGCAACTTTATCAATATTATCCAATCGGCTTTTGTAGAGACGGGTCTATTAGAATCGGAGAGGGCTAAGGGTGGTTGGCACTATTTCCATTTAGTGAGAGAAGAGGCTCATTCTCAAGTAGCTGAAGGGTATGCCTTTTTATGCTCCCAAATTTTGGCCAAGCCTGGCTCGATTAGTTGTATAGAGGCTGACGGCGTTATAAAATCGCTAACTAAAGCCCCCTACGGTTTTACTCCCTCTTTAATTGAATTGTTGTTAGCTTTGGCTTTCTGGCAATATCGCGATTACTTGGTTTTGCATAAGAACTTACCTTTGGATCGTCTCGACAACTCAGAAGAAGTAGCCCAAGAAGTAGCTATAAGTGCCAGAGCCATTTTTGATTTGGTTAGCAACCCGGCCGGTTGGGCTTTCGTCTTTACCGATTGTACTTCAGAACAGTTGGTCTATTTGCAAGGTATTAGTGATCTGTGCTCCGATAAGCTTAGTGAAGATAAGTCTTTGTGGAAGAGTGTAGGCCGGGCTTTACTCGATTATTACCGAGCTCTCTCTAAATATTCTCGCTCAGCTCAAGCTTCTGGCAACGAAGAAGCCGAAAAGCTTCGCTCCCTTTTAGAAAAGGTTAGTAGCCAATCTGAGCCCTCCTACCGTCTTTTCTTAGAAAGGCAAATTCCGGCTTTATTCGGATATGGCGAAAAGATTGATTGGAGCTTGGCTTCTATCGAGATCGTTAGCAAGTTGAAAGAAAGTTTGCAAAAGTTGGCCAATATCCCTCAGGAGTGCTATAAGCAAATTGGCGAGGCTTTGCGATCCGTTTTTGCTCCTTATGAAGGCGAAGATGGGGAGTCTTCTTGGGCTACCTATGCTTCCAATTGGTACCAAGAAAATTCTGCTCTTTTCCAAGATAATTCTAGATGGAGAAATGAGCTGGAAGCCTTAAAGGCCATTGTCGATTGTCATAACGGCCAAGAAGCTTTGGCTATGGCCTTAAAAACTCTCCATTATCCTCCTGTTGAAGAGTGGAGTAGCTACAATGGCTATGAAATAATAGAGAGCTTCCAAGCCATGCGCCAGGATATCGAGTGGGGAAGTTATCGCTGCTCCTGTGTATTGCCTTCTCCTACGGCGGCAGCCTATGGGGTGGCTAAATCTGTCTTGGTAAATAGCCACTTACAGAACTTGGAAGATTTCCTCACTTCCGAATTAGAGTGGGCTGTCTGGCCTGAAAAAATATTACACGATATAAGAGAAACCGATGATATTGCCGATTACGGAGATTTGTCGGAATGGTCTTATAGAGGTGGCGTCTCTGAAAAGATCCGTTTAGCCCGTTTGCAGGAATCTGCTCAGCCCGAAGCTGAAAATATAGGGGCTCTCCTCCTTCTCGACGATGAGGTTGAAGATGAAGATGAGTTTATAGAGCCAGTTGTACCTAGCCAAGTTTCGGTTGAGGTTGAGACTCCTTCCCCAGAACAACAACCGGCTGCCAAGGACGCCGCTTCTGTAGCCGAGCCTGAAGAGGTAGTTGCCGAAGCTAAAGAGCCTGCTGCCGAGCCTGAAGAGGTAGCTGCCGAAGCTAAAGA
>CAKUDB010000029.1 GCA_934644775.1 uncultured bacterium
AGCTGGTCAGCTTCGGGCTGGGCGGCTACTGGCTCAGCATCAGCCTGGTAATCGTAGCCACCGACGAGCTGGTCAGCTTCGGGCTGGGCGGCTACTGGCTCAGAATCAGCCTGGTAATCGTTAGGTTGGGAAGCAGTCGGTTGAGCGTAACTTGCCGGAGAAGCTACCTGAGCTTCGTTAGCTGGAATAGCGGTATGCTCAGCAGAAAGAGCAGTATACTCAGCTGAAGGGACAGGTTGCTCAGCCTTCACAGCCGCCATCTCTTCAGATTGAGCCTTAGCCGCTGCTTTAGATTGCCTGGCTTTCTTGATACGCTCACTCAGGCTACTGCGAGAGCGAGAGGGAGTAGGCTCAGGACGGGGTACCTCGGGAGCAGTTTCCTGAGTGGCAGTAGCTAAACCGTTAGTTTGATTGGCTTCCTCGATAATTTGGTTGAGAGGACGAGAGATACCGCCCATAATAGAGCGCCCTCTCTCCTTTTTGTGAGGTTTACTCTGAGAGCGGCGAGCGATACCACCAGTAGTACGATGCTCGGTAACTTCTTCTGAGCCGGAACCTTCCTCATACATACGGGCCATACGCTCGGAAAGAGCTTGGCTACCCATAAGTTTAGAAGAGCGCCCTGAAGATTCTTTCTTGGTATGTTTGCGACGCAAACCAGTTTCAGAGACACCTTTAAGATTGACGCCACTATTAAAATCGAAGCCTTCCACAGCTTGAAAATCGGTCTGGGCCTGAGCCTCTTCAGTTTGAGCTTGAGTAGTAGCTGCAACCTCGGCTTCAGCTTGAGCAGCCTCAGCACTTTGCTGGGCCAGCTTCTCTTCGATAGCCACTTCATCTACAGCCTTAAGGGGCTCCCAAGGAATAACGGTAGGATCGGGAGCAACCGTAACGGCCTGGCAAATAGCTTCGTAAAGGTCGGTTCGCTCCAAATAAAGTATGGGAGTAGGAACGATCAACTGGCCTTCCGGAACCATGATCAGAGGGCGCATCTCATAATATTCAGGATAAACCCCTTGGTAATTTTCCGCTTCGGTCAGTTGCTCATGGTGAGGTTCATCATAAGCTTGAGACTGAGAATCATAAGCTTGGATAGGCGTCTGAGGATAGGTTCCACCTTCAACCCCTTCGACGTGAGCCGAAGGATCGTAAGCATAGGTCTGAGCTTGAGGATCGACATAAGCTTGAGTCTCATTATGTTCATCTATATCGACAAACTGCCCCTGGTCTTGATAGGCTTGGTGATCGACGCCAGCATAAGCAGCCTCTTGGGAGGGTGCATTTCCTGCCAAAGGCTCAGTATATCCAGGAGTAGCCCCATAAAGTTCAGCCGGAGCAGAAGCTTCATGATACTCTTCGCCATAATACTCTGGTTGCTCGGTAGGTTCAGCATTTACTAGATGAGCCGCATATTCAGGAGCGGTTAAATCGTGATACTCGCCGTCGTGAGCCACCTCTTCCGGGTGGGGTAGTGCCTCTGGAGCATCAAAATGCTCCTGCTGAAGAGCTACATTCCCTTCGCCTGGCTCAGCAGCACTTTGCTCGACAACTTCCATCGCAGCAACTGGCTCAAGCTCGCTGGGCTCCTGAGCGAGGTGTTCTGTTTCAAGCTCGTGAGACTCTTGGGGTGCAGCTTCGGCCGGAGGCACAGCTTCAGCCTTCTTTTTACGGCTGCCTAAAACTCGCTTACCTCCTAACGTAGGCTTACCACCTAAGGCAGTTTTACCTCCGCCCATAGGCTTGAGACCGGCTCGCATTAAACCAGGACGAGGAGCATCTTCTTCCTCCTCGCCACCTAACATAGGCTTACCGCCTAAGCCAGGCTTAGTAGTACCTCCCTTAGCTACAAGACCGGCCCGGACATTGCCGCTATTTTTGGGTACCAAACCGCTGCGCGTCTTATGCTCGGCTTCTTTCTTATCGCGACGAGCTCCACCCCTAGCCCCCTTGGCAGCCTTTGTCTTGACAATAGGCTGAATACCACCATCGTTGCCTACTACAGGAGCGCCCAGGTTAGTTAATTCGCGAGTAGCGGTAGGATTATTGGGATCGAGGAAGATGACCCGCTGATAAAGGGAGATAGCATGTTCGGAATCGTTACTCTTAGCATAAAGGCCGGCAGCGGTTAAGTAAGCTTTAATAGCCGACTCAATATTATTTTGTAAGTGATAGACCTCACCTAAACGCTCTTGGGCCGAAACGAAATCAGGAGCGGTCATAACAATTTTGCGATAAGCTAAACTAGCCTGGTCTAAATCGCCTTTGCGCTGACAAACATCGCCCAAGGCAAACATAACGTCGAGATTTTCAAAGTCAAACTTAAGAGCGTTGCGGAACTGTTTTTCGGCATCTTCCCAGCGCCCTAACATAGAGTAGAGCTCCCCTAAGTGGAAGACGGCCCCTGAGTCGTTACCATTAACGACTAAAATGCGCTCTAAGGCTTCGCAAGCTTTTTCCAGCTGACCGCTGGCTTGATACAAATCGGCTACTTGGTGGTACTGATTGGCACCGCGCTCTACTTGGCCGTACTGGATATACATCTCGGCCAATTCACGGCATACATCCGCATTGTTGGGCTCGTCATTTAAAACAGATTGCAGCAATTCGATAGAGCGATCTCCCTCGTCCAGCTCAGTATAAAGGCGAGCCAAATCGAGTGAACGGGCTACAACTTCGGCAGTATCACCTCGATAGCGATACATATTTATGAGCTCTGAACGGACGTCGACAGACTCCGGTTCTAAAAGAAGCACATAGTTAGCCACAGCCATAGCATTGTCCATATCGCTGCGAGCCATATAAATATGCATCAACCGCAAATAGGTACTTATCACCGACTTAAGCATGCCACGCAAAGCGTAGATCTGAGCCAAATTTCTGCAAGCCTCATCATTATCGGCATCCAGTTCCAACACTTTGGAATAGCTCTCTATGGCTTGGTCCCAGCTTCTGCTGTCAGCGTATGTTTGGGCCTCCTGCATCAACCCTTCAATGGTATCAGCCACGTAAGTCACACCACCTTCTAAACGACTTTGTTAGCCATCTACTAATCCGTTTAGTCCAATCTCGTCGAAGTCGACCTCTATACCCTATACCTTTAGCGCCTGGCTTAGCCCCATTGCCTGGCCCCTAAGCCAGGCACAGCCCTTTTGATTAGAGCTTGAAACCCAAAGCAAAAAACGCTGCAACGCTGCGGAGCGGCCGACAGCACCCCACAGAAAGGACCTCTCTATCCAAGAAAACCAACCAATAGCTTACCCCCATAAGAGGAAGCTAAGCAGATTTTTAGCTGGAGAAGTCCAAAGAGGGCTAGAAAATTCGGACTAAGCTAGGCCAGTTCCTGCCTAAAAAGGCTACTATATGCAGTATCATTGGCCAAGGGGGCCATAACTATTTTTCACAAAAAAAAAGATAAGCGGCTGACACTTTCTCAGCCGCTTATCTTCCTAGTAGCTAGGTAGACTATTAGCTTAAACTAACTATTAGTCCATGATATGGGGAGTCACCATAAAGACGACTTCGTTTCTGTCGGAGCTGTGGCTCTCGTAGCGGAACAGAGCACCGATGATGGGGAGGTCGCCCAAGAGAGGCAACTTAGAAACGGAGTGTTTCTCACTATCGCTGATCAAGCCGCCTAACACGATGGTGTCACCGTCTTTGACGCGGACTTTAGACTTAGCGGTGCGCTCGTAAGTAATAGGATACTGGTTATTTACCAAGTTACCGGCGCTAGAAGTAGTAGGAGTGAGCTCAACAATAATGTGGCCGTCATCTTTTACTTCCGGGGTAGCTTCTAACTTAGTACCGATATCGACATACTGGACTTGGAACTGGCCGGCACGAGGATCGTAGAATACGATAGGATATCTCTGGCCGACGTAAACTTCAGCTTGCTCGCCACTCTGAGTAGCGATACGAGGAGAAGCCAGAGTCTTGGAGTCGCTGTTTTCAACTACGAAGGAGAGAGCAGCTTTAATTAAGAGAGGGGAACGGCCGAAAGTACCCAGGTTAAAAGCAGCCAAATCGCCATTCTGCTCGTCTTCACCGAGCTGGAACTGGTCGTTGGTGATCATCCTCTGATCTTTACTATAGAAGAGAGAGGGAACGATTTCCGCAAAAGTGGTGCTGAATGAGCCCATAGCACCAGCATCATCACTCCACTGCACACCTAAGCTCTTGGAACCGGTTTCGTTAAGTTCTACGACTTTGAAGTCTAACATAACTTGTCTCAAGGGGCGGTCGATGTTAGCTAAAACTTCCTGAACTTGCTCGATTTGCTCATCGGTACCTTCGACAATGAGGATACCCATACGCTTATCTAAATTCAAACCGATATCGGGAACCAAAGTGGTTAAAAGGGCCTGGATTTCCTCAGCTTTGCCATAGTTCACAGTGATATACTCACGGCGAGGGGCGGGAGCGGGAGCGGGAACTTGGTCGAGATTGGGCAATTTGCTCTTGATCTCTCTAAGCTCTTGCTGGGTGCCTTTAGCATAGAAACCGTTGATAGTGGGATGGGGAGTGAAGACTACGTCGGGGTACTGACCTTTCAAGAACTCTACAATATTGGCGGCGGGAGCAGCCTCAAGTACGAACTCTTGCTCGGTGAGGTTCCTTCTGACGGAGCTGGATTTGGTTTTAGGAGTAAGAATGTTGTCGGCAATAGTTTGCAATTTCTCGGTAGTGGCTACGATCACGGTATTATCCACAATCTTGTAGTCGTAAGGAGTTTCTTGCATCTTCAAAACCAAGGCCAAAGCGCCTTCGGGCTGGACATTCTTCAAAGTGACGGTGACGGAGCCCTGGACGTCGGGACCGACGTAGACATTGCGTCCCATCTCTTTAGCCAAGAATTTAACAATATAGACGAGGTCGGCGTTGACAAATTCCATATTGACAACTTTGACTCTCTTGGCAGCCTTATGGGCCTTCTTGGCAGCGACAGCCTTCTTAGCGGGTGCAGCGACTTTACGAGGAGCTACATTGGTTCCAGCTTGGGCGAGGGACTTAGCCACTGGTGCTTTCGCAACTTTCGCACTAGCGACTTCGTTTTTGGAGAAAGCGACGGTTACGCCTTTATTCTCCGCCAAAGCGGTGCAATAGCTGGTCTTGGGAGTGTCGCTAACATTCATACGAACCAAAACGACATTGGCAGAAGTCTGAGCGACGACGATACTCTGAAGCAAACCAGTATTTACATTCTGGTTGCGTTTTACGTTTTTACCTAAAACAGCCGGAGAGATCTCTACGCAAATAGCGTTATCAGATTTAGACTGTTTATATTGGACTGGTGCAGTGGTATCAGCTACAACCTTGATAAGACCTTTAGCATTGTCTAGGCTGTAATTGACACCGTTAATGGTTGCAGCATTGCCTTGAGCTGTTACTGCCATGGACGAAGACAAGAATAGTCCCACGGCCATCAGGCATGCAAACAGAAGCTGAATGCTTCTACGCTTGGACAAGAGCATTGGTTTTACCCACCTCCTATTGGCCATCACGTTCAATTAAGAACTTAATTACTTGAAACCTTTTAAGTTTCGCTCCGAGGGTGCGACCTACCCCTATAAGGCAGACCTTCCTGCGAACGGACAGACACCCTCGAAGGCCTGGCCGTGCTTTTTATTATCGTTAATTTTTCACAAGAGACTGGCTGATATTCGAAAGACAGACTATTTTTTAGCGTCTCCAAATCGCTCTTTCTCCAAGGTGTAGCAGAACTTATGCTCTTTGCCTAGACCTATAGTGACAGTCTTTGCCTTAGGATTGATATCCAAAATGCGATACTTGTCTACCTTTTCGCCAACCGCTACTAATCTAGTTTGCCTTCCGTCACTAATCATAGCCTCATAGCCATGACCACCGCGCAAGATACCATTGACAGTAATGCTGGGCTTAACGACCTTGACAACTTTCTTGGCAGCAGCTTGCTTAGCTTTACTGGCAGAAGTGTTGGTGACAGCTTTCTTCTGGCTTCTTTGCAAAGCAGCCCTCTGGGCGGCCGACATTTTGGAAAGACGCGCATTAGAAACAGCAGCTGGACCTACTACCATATTCAGGAAGGGATCGCGTACGGAAACCTTGCGCCTTGCCGGGGCTGCCTTCTTTTGCTCGGCAGCAGCCTTATCGGCAGCAACTTCGCCACCCTGGGCAGGCTCGACAGCAGTTCCATCTCCAGTGCCTTCACCAGAGCTAGCCGTACCAGCATCGGTTACTTCAGTATTACTTTCAGCAGCTGATTCGCTATTCTCGCTACCTTCAGAAGCAGACTCTTCAGTATTGGTACTCTCAGAGACCTCTACTTCACTGCTGACAGGAGAGTTGGGAGTTTCATCGGTAGTCTCTCCTCCACCACAAGCGGCGCAAGCCAACATAGCTAGAGAGAGAGCCACAACTTTACAACCCTTATTAAATTTTGAGCCAAATTCAGGCAGGTTCATATTTTTTCTAACCTCCCTGTCTCATATATGCTGTAATAGGGATTTGGATCGTCAAGACTGGACTGCGCTTGTCGCCTTCTTTCTGGCTTTCCGGTTGCAGAGCGATCTTGTCGATTGTCACCAAACGCTCTAAACGGAGATCGCCCAACTGATAGAGGAACTCGATCAGAGTGGCATATCTGCCCTTCATAGTCATTTGGAAGACGCGAGTCGGGAACTGCTTGAGAGCGTCGGGAGTCGCATCAACGCCTTCGTCCTCTTCGGCAGCTTCAGTGTTGTTGGCATCGGAGCCTTTAGCAGCTTGAGAAGTCAGAGCACCGGGGGTAATGGAGATAATTTCGAAAGAATCGTCGCCAGTACGATATCCCTCTTCGTCGGTCAGTTTCTCAATTTCCTTAATGTAGTTGGCTACGAAGAGCTCAGCTTTTTCAGGGACGAGATTAGTCTGGACGACACGGGCTAATTCAGCTTCCAACTCGCTCTTCTCTTTAGTAAGAGCGGGTAAGTCGGCCACCAGCTTGCGCTGTTCTTCTAATTTGACTTCAAGTTCTGCAACTTTAGCGTTGTTCTGTTCTACCAGTTCTGTCTTTTCTTTCCAGTCAAACAACCAGAACATAACAACAATGAGTGCGATTACTACGAAGGCTACGACGATTTTAACAGGTGTATTGATAGTCATCGTACCTCCTAAGATTCTGTTTCACTGGATGAAACGGCTTTCGAAGCTTCTGCAGACTGTTGAGCAGCGATACCAGCAGCGGCATCGGCGTCATAACGAGCTTCGATTTGGAAAGTAAAGCCTATACCAGACTCTATTTTAGTCTGAGAAGTAGAAGACAAGGAAGATTCCGTAAAGATAGGAGAATTATCCATCTTCTTGATAAACTCAGCCACAGTAGCTAACGGAGGTCGGCCGGGGCGATGAGCAGCCACACCACTCATAGTGACGGCTGTCGTCGAAGGTTCAACGGACAAACTAGTTAGCCAAACATTTTCTGGTAAGACCTTCCCTACTTCAGTCAAGAGATTTGCATACCGAACCGGATCGTATTTCAAACTAGTGATGATTTTAATCTCACTCTTAAGTTTAGCTATCTGCGTCTTGATCTCATCAATGACGGGCAAGCTTTGCTCCGTCTTTTTGATCTCTTCCTCTAGTTGTTCGATCTTGGCTTGGGAAGCATCCACATCTGATTGCAGACGAGACCCCCAAACGATACAACCAACTAGCGCGGCACAGACACACACAAACAAAACTGCGACCAGCGGGTCGAAAGTAAACCTCTTACGCTCAGTAGGCAATAGGTTGACCTTGATGGTCATCGTGCACCTCCCTTTGGAGTATCAGCTCGACTAAGTTCACCGACTGGGCCCTACGCTTATTGTTTGCGCAAAGCCAAGCCGGCTACAACCATAGCCATAGGCGCAAGTGCTTCGAGATCATCAGCCTCAATGCCCTGAACGTTCTCAATCGAAGCGCTCCGGAACGGATTAGCTATCTGACACTCGATACTTAACTCATTAGCCAAGTAGACATCGATATTTTCCATTCTGGCTGTACCGCCGGAAAGGATGACCAAGTCTACCGACTCTGCTTTTTCTTTAGACCGATAATAATCAAACGAAAGCTTAATATCTCTAACCAAATCGTTCAAAACGGGAACGATAATTTTAAAGATACGCATGGTGGTAGGAGCTACAGGAGCAGAGTCGTCGCCAACCCTAACCACACACTTTTCGATCTTGAAGCGCTCAGCTTCTTCGAAAGATAAGTTCAGTTCCTGCCCAATAGCTTTCGTAAAGCTATTACCAGCTACAGAAATAGTTCTATTTTGGCGGAGCAAGCCCGCCTTAAAAATATTGACGCTTCCCGAGGAAGCCCCCAAATTTATTAGAGCGATAGTCTTGTTACTAGAAGAGAACTCGGGATTACTCTCTTGTAAAGCCCTTAGAAGAGCAAAAGGCTCCAGATCTACGGCTTCAGGCACGGCACCGGCTATTTGGATAAGTTCGCGAGTATTGGTGATCATCTCTTTGGGAGCAGCTACCAACAGAACTTCCATCATTTTGGGATCGTCGGGAATCGACTCTTGAAGGATCAAGCCACTAATCTGAGCATCGGAAACAGCATAAGGCAAATATTGCTCAGCCTGATATTGAATAGAAGTGGAAAGTTCGCGCTCGGTCATAGCAGGCATTCGAATAGGCCTAATTACTACTGACTGCCCAGAAACCGCACTAACAATAGGGCACTCGCTCGGAAAATTATTTTCTCTAAGCAGCTCTTTAATCGTTTCCCCCAAAGTTTGGGCGTCTACAATAGCGCCATCTTTAATAGTGGCCGGAGGGGTGGGACAAGAAGCGTAGCGCGTCAGTTGGAGTCCTTTTTTACCGCGAACCATAGCAGCAACCTTTATAGTATTGCTGCCAATATCCATACCGCAAACTTCTTCTTCTCTTTTAAAGATCTTCTTCAACAGTCCGTTGATAAAGTCCATTACTAACCCCTTCTTTTAATTCCTTCTTTTAATTAACACCACAAATATACTTAGCGCCTACCGCTCTTGGGGAAGAACTTTCTTCCTGCTTTAATAAAAACCTCCAAGGGCAGCCCCAACATAAATGGACTACACTAGCAGGGAGTCCCTATCATTCGAGCTAAAAAAAGGAGCACCTCCCCCGCTAATACCATAAGCCAGTATAATAGGGCCAATTGAGAATATAATCGACGATTTGGTTTTTATAAAGTAAACATACAAAAGAGCCTATAGCCATAAATGTCCCTAAAGGCAAGGGATCTTTGCCCTTCTTTCCGGAGAGCAACATAATAAATACAGCGAAAATAGCTCCCAAAACAAAACTTAAAAAGAAAGAGATCAAGCCTACGCTCCAGCCTAAAAAAGAGCCAATCATAGCGGCCAATTTTATATCGCCACTGCCCATAGCTTCCTGGTGGCTAAGTAATTTGCCTATAGATTGGATAGCCCAATAAAAAGCTGCCCCCAAAGCCATACCGTAGAGAGAAGATAGACCATTAAGCCAGGGATTTCCCGATACTTCATAAGTTTTCAAGCTGTCCGGCAAAAGTGAAAAATCGAAAAAAGAGAAATCGGCCCGCATCGGGATAAAGAAAGAGCCAACTAGGCCTACAACCATGCCTCCATACGAGACGGAGTCTAATATAATCCAGTGATCAAAATCGGTAAAGAAGACTACAATAAGTAGACATAAAAAGATAAAAGCATAAATAAACTCTGCATTTACTCCATTGTAAAAATAATAGAGAAAAACTGACATAGAAGCGGTAAAAGCTTCTATAGCTGCGTAGCGCCAAGAATAAGAGCTGCCACAAATATGGCAGCGCCCCCCTAAATAGAAGTAGGCTACTATAGGCAAATTTTCCCACCAACTTAGAGGCGTACCACAAGTCCCACAAGCCGAACCGGGCCAAACGATAGAGCGCTCTAAGGGAAGACGATAGATAGCCACATTGAGAAAGCTGCCAATTAACGAGCCATAAATAAAAACGATAATAGCCCCTACAAGGTTGCTGCCACATAGTTCTTCTAACATAAAAAAAGCAGAGTAAACCCCTTCTTTACGATCTCCCCCAGGATAGAGCAAAGTTGACTTAGTGTCAACAAAATAAAAAAAAGAGCCTCCCCCACAAAAGGGGGAGGCTCCCTTATCATCAAGCTAATCAGTGACTAAGCTGCAGAATCTATTATTATTTTTTACCCTCCAATTTTGTTCCACCCTCAAGTTTCCAATCACTACCAAAATTCTGCTTAGCAGCTTGTTCGTTTTCAATCAAGCCACAACTAGCACTAAACGCCGGGAAGTTCTTCTGGCAACCAGCTGCAGTATGGTTAGTGCCACCGCAATAGAGAGTATAAACATCCGGATTAGAGCTAACTGTGTACATGTAAGTGACATTACCTGCAGAAGGGCAACTAGGAATAGTTTTAAGGTAAGCCTGCTGTCCACCATCAGCGGTCGTCAGTTTAGCCCCAGCTGCCGAACCCCCAGGATAACGACCGAGGTTGTCGGTAGCGTACATCTCGAGGGCAGTACCGATATTCTTCAAGTTAGACTTACAGGAAGTAAGCTGACCTTGGGCACGGGCACGGATAAAGTTAGGTACCAAGATAGCGGCCAAGATGGCGATAATAGCGATAACGATCATGAGCTCGATTAGGGTGAAACCCTTGCGAGAAGAGAAGCGATGCATCATCTGATGATTTCCTCCAAAATATTTAGAAATGCAGGCCCAGCAGAATCTTGCCTAGGGCAACGACTCTATGGGTATAGCTGAATAGTAATGTACTACCTAGCCTTTGTCAACCTAACCCAATCGATTGCGGGGGTAATTTAACATTTTTTACAAAAAAGCAAAAGTTGGAAGGAACGTGAGCAAATTTAACCATTCGCCTAACTGTTTCTCCCAACTTTTGCCCAGACTAAGGCCGGACTGGAGCCAAAATACAGGCCCGCCAGTTTTTTTTCGAGCTTAAGCCATACTTCCCACCAATTGGTAGAGGGGCAAGAACACGGAAATAACGATAAAGCCTACGATACCGCCCATGCCTACAATCATAATAGGCTCTAACATGGAAGTTAAGGAAGAGAGCAAGTAATCGACTTCCGTATCGTAGAAGTCGGCAATCTTAGCCAACATAGCGTCTAAGTTACCAGTTTCTTCACCTACGGCTACCATTTGCGTCACCATAGGGGGGAACATACCGGAAGCGCCCAAAGGAGAAGCGATACTTTCACCTTCGCGAATACTATCTCTAATGCGAGTAACGGTAGCGGCAATTACTTCGTTGCCGGAAGCTTTACCTACGATTTCCAGAGATTGCATAATAGGTACGCCGGAAGAGAGCAAAGTGCCCAAAGTACGGCAGAAGCGCGATATAGCCACCTTCTTATTAAGTAAACCGAAAACCGGCAAATTGAGCTTGAGCTGGTCAAATTGCTTACGGCCAGCCGGAGTTTCGATATACTTCTTAAGAAGCACGACACAGACACCGCCACCCAAGAAGAAGAAGGCCAAGAAAACAGGATTGCGGGCCAACTTGGTAATACCGATCAAAATTCTGGTAGGCAGTGGCAACTGCAAGTTCATACCTTCGAAGAGCGATACGAAGGTGGGTAAAATATAAGTAACTAGGAAGAATACGATACCCATGGCCATAACCAAGATAACCACAGGATAGGTCAGAGCAGCCTTCACCTTCTTCTTTAAGGCAAAGTCTTTCTCCATAAAGCCGGCCAAACGCTCCAAAACTTCATCGAGCACACCGCCCATCTCACCAGCTTTTACCATACTATAATAGAGCGTGGAAAAGACGTCGGGATGTTTTTGCAGAGCACTCGATAAAGTAGAGCCGCCTTCTACATCGCGTCTAACTTGGACGAGAGTTTGCTGCAATTTCTTGTCTTCAGTTTGCTCAGACAAAATATCCAGGCAACGAACCATTGCCAAGCCGGCATTAATCATCGTGGCGAACTGTCTACTAAAAACCGTAAGCGCCTGCTCGTCGACTCTCTTCATATTCTGGAGCCAGCCAAGGATATCCCCATCGGCAGCGCTTCCAGATCGCTGTTCCATCTTGACGATGGTCATCTTCATGTCTTGTTGGACGATCTTTTGGGCCGCTCTAATATTGGGAGCTTCCAATTGGTCTTTTCTAATCTGACCCTCTTGATCACGTGCTTCGTATACGAAGACAGGCATTGGCGCCTAACCTCCTTGCAACAACTCTCTTTTCACAAAAATAACTAGATACGAGATAAAGAACCGACAAGAATGCACATAACGGGCACGAGCCACCAAATAGCTGACATAGCGAATACCTCCTATTTATCTCCCAGCCACTCTTCCTAAAAAAGGGCAGCTAGGCCAATTTCACAATTTTCGTTCATTCGAGAAGAGAGCCAGAATCCTTCCTAAGGGTAAGGAGACCGGCACCACCACTACTACTTGCGATTGACACTTTCGATCATGCGGCGCAAATCGTCAGCGTGAGTAGTGTGGTTAAGAGCTTCTTCCATAGTAATTTGTTTACTATTGTAAAGATCGAGAAGAGCTTGCTCCATAGTTTGCATACCGTGCTTAGAGCCGGTCTGGATGGCATTGTAAATTTGGTGGCTCTTACCTTCGCGAATGAGATTGCGCACAGCCGAAGTGGTAATCATAACCTCTACAGCAGGTACGCGCCCTTTACCAGAAGCGTGAGGGATAAGTTGCTGAGAGAAGACGCCTTCAAGAACAGACGCTAACTGAATACGGATTTGCTGCTGCTGGTGAGGGGGGAAGACGTCAACAATACGATCTACCGTTTGGGAAGCATCGCAAGTATGCAAAGTAGAGAAGACCAAGTGGCCAGTTTCGGCAGCGGTCAAAGTGCCGGACATGGTATCTAAGTCGCGCATCTCACCGACCAAGATAACATCGGGATCTTCACGCAAAGAAGAGCGCAAAGCGTTGGCCCAACTCATAGTATCTTGGCCCAACTCGCGCTGGTTAATCATAGACTTCTTGTGGAAGTGGACATATTCGATAGGATCTTCGATAGTGAGGATATGGAAGTTGTGCTCGGAATTGATTAAGTCCAACATACAAGCCAAAGTCGTCGATTTGCCCTGGCCAGTAGCGCCGGTAACTAAGATGAGCCCCTGAGGACTGCGTACCATATCTTCAATAACCGGAGGTAAATTCAACTCAGCGCGAGAGGGAATTACACTAGAAATAGCTCGCAAAGTAGCGCCTACATTACCGCGCTGCTTAAAGACATTGACACGAAAACGACCATAGTCGCGTACACCGTGAGAGCAATCCAACTCCCAAGTCTTTTCGAACTTTTCTTTCTGACGCTCATTCAGAATGCTGTAAATCAAGCGCTTGCTATCGTCTGAAACTAAACGGGGAAGTTCGGTGGGAGTAAGCTTGCCGCTAATACGCAGAATAGGAGGCAGACCTACAGACAAATGCAAGTCGGAAGCGCCCTTCTCAACGGTAAGTTTAAGTAAGTCGTCCATGGTGTAGCGAAATGTAGATGCTACTGACATATTGTTACCTCCAGATATTGAGCTTTAGTCTGTGGACTAAATAAAAACCGCTTTAATTATTAGCGCAACTTTTTTAGAAATCGCCAGAACTTTCTACGTAAACTACGCGCAAACTCTCTTCCATAGAAGTGACACCGGAAAGCACTTTAGCCAAAGCGTCGTCCTGCATAGTGCGCATACCTTCTTCAATAGCAGCTTGCTTAATTTCGGCAGTAGAGCTACGGTGCAAAATTAAAGCTCGAACGCGATCGGTAATAGTAAGAATCTCGTGGATACCGGTACGTCCGCGATAACCAGTCATTTTACAATTGTCACAACCGCGACCGCGATAGAAATTGATAGTAGTATCGGAATACATAGAAAGGCCGAAACGGCGCACGGCTTCGGGAGTAGGCTCGTAAGGCTCTTTGCAATTGGGGCAGATAGTTCTAGCCAAGCGCTGACCGAGTACGCCAATAACCGAAGAAGCTACCAAGAAGGGCTCAACGCCCATTTCTACCAGACGGGAGATAGCACCGGAAGCGTCGTTAGTGTGTAAAGTGGAAAGTACCAAGTGGCCGGTCAAGGCTGCCTCTACCGCGATTCGAGCCGTTTCAGTGTCTCGAATCTCACCGACCATGATGATGTCGGGATCCTGACGAAGGAAGGCGCGCAAAGCTGAAGCGAAGGTTAGATCGGCTTTATTATTTACTTGCACTTGGTTGATACCGGGCAACTGATACTCTACAGGATCCTCAATCGTAAGGATATTAGTTAAGCCAGTATTGAGCTTATTTAAGCAAGAATAAAGGGTGGTAGATTTACCTGAACCGGTAGGGCCTGTCACCAAGATCATGCCGTAAGGCTTCTCAACCACGTCTTCAAACATACGCTGATTTATATCGGAGAAGCCGAGCTTATTTAAGCCCAACATTACTGAGCCGCGGTCCAAAATACGCATTACCACCTTCTCACCGTGAATACAAGGCACGGTAGAGACACGCAAGTCGAACTCACGACCGTCGTGGCGCAAGTGGATCTTACCATCTTGAGGGATACGCCGTTCAGCAATGTCCATATTAGACATAATCTTGATACGGGAGACCATAGGTGCCTGGATATGCTTAGGCGGACTCATCACATCGTGCAAAACACCGTCGACGCGATAGCGCACCTTAACATTGCGAGCTTCAGGCTCAATATGGATGTCGGAAGCTTTGTCGTTAATAGCTTGAGAAATGATCAAGTTTACTACACGAACAATGGGAGCTTCATCGACCATCTCTTTGAGCTTATTGATGTCGATCTCATTTTCCTCAATATCGTCTTCAACTTCCATACCGCCAAAGTCGGTTTCGGCAATATCTTTAACGACATCGTCTACGGCTACCATATCAGTAGTACCGAACATACTGTTGATAGCTTTTTTGATGGCGTCTTCGGTAGCTATGACCGGCTTAATATCGAAACCGGTAATTAAGCGAATGTCGTCGATAGCCAATACGTTAAGCGGATCGACCATAGCCAAAGTAAGTTTATTGTCGCGCTGCTCGACAGGAATGACATTGTAGCGTTTGGCTAGGTGCTCGGGAATAGACTTTACTAATTCGGCGTCTAGAGCTTTGCCGTCTAAATCTACGAAAGCTACATTCATAGCTTTACCCAGAGATTCGACGATATCTTTATCGGTGACAAAACCTTTAGTGACTAAAACTTTTTGTAAAGGCTCTTTGGTACTCTCGGCCTGAACTTTGGCTTTTTCCAACTGACGTTTGGTAATAAAGCCTTCTTCAACCAGCATAGCACCAATTTCTTCTGGACTCTTAGTAACCATCCCAAACCTACTCCGTTGCAAGCATTTCACTCGACGCCAATATCATTTCTTCGCCAAAGCGAAAAGACGACGCCAACTGGGTAGGCTTGCTTCAAGTAAAATCGGCTTTTATCCTGTTGACTGGTGGTAAATAATTAGACTAAGCTTCGTTTTCTTCTTGAGCAAAATAATTAACTCGTGGAGGCAAACCAGCCTTGGCCCGCTCGACTACTTGCTCGATCCAAGCTCTGACCATACCAATAGCTACCGCATTAGATCCGCCCTCGGGAATAATAATATTGGCATAGCGCTTGGTAGGCTCAGTATAAAGCATGTGCATAGGGCGCACGACCTTTTGGTATTGCTCGATTACTTCGTTGAGGCTGCGGCCGCGCTCCATAATATCTCGACGCAAGCGGCGAATAAAGCGCACATCGGCGTCAGTTTGTACAAAGATTTTCACATCCATACGCTCGCGCAGCCTAGGATCGGCCAAAGCCAAAATACCTTCCACAATTAAAATATGGGCCGGCTTAATAAGTTTAGTCTCTTTGCAACGAGTGTGGGAAATAAAAGAGTAGACCGGCTGGTTGACCTCTTCGCCGCGACGTAAAGCGTCAAGATGTTGGATCAAAAGATCGTTGTCGTAGGCGTCGGGATGGTCGTAGTTGGTCTTAGGACGATCTTCTAATGGAATATCGGACTGATCTTTATAATAGGAATCTTGGGCAATAACTTGCACCAAATGGGGCGGATAAGACTCTTTTAACTTGCGGGCAACCGTAGTTTTGCCCGATCCAGTTCCGCCGGCAATACCGATAATTAGAGCGGCTCCTTTTACGCCTCCGTTATTGGGACACTCACAATTGGTATTTCCTGATATTATTTTCGTGCTCCCTGAAGTTTTGTCCAAAGACATGACTCCCGTCTCCTTTCACATCGTTGCGCACATAATAGTAATAATGGCTGGGGGTAGGACTGCAAGAGGCCTTAATAGATGCAATTCCAGGATTACATATAGGGCCAACCGGTAGACCAGTATATTTGTAAGTATTATAAGGAGAGTCGATCTCCAAATCTTTATAAAGCAAAAACTCTTTCGTATAACCAAGAGCAAATTGCACCGTAGCGTCACATTCCAATTTCATGCCCTGATTAAGTCTGTTTATATAAACGCCAGCAATAAGAGGGCGCTCGGAAGCAACTTGAGCTTCTCTTTCTACTAAAGAGGCCAGAATGATAGTGTCAGACAAAGAAAGGGGCGATTTAGCATTGTGGTAGGGCAAAACTACCTTTTTAAAGTGATCGGCTACCGTTTTAACTAAGAGCTCAACGTCGCTATCTAGCGGCAAAGTATAAGTATCGGGCAAAAAATAGCCCTCCATATTGCTAGGAAAGATAGAGCCGTATTTTTTGCCTTGGGTAGTAGTTAAACGCAAAAACTCAGCAGCTGTGCCAATCTTGCTCTTTTCTACAATAGAAGCGCACTCTTTAAGCGTAAGCCCTTCGGGGAAAGTAATCGTTTGGGAAGCGGTGCGCCCTTCTACGATAAGCTGGAGGATCTCTCTTGGGCTCATAGCCGCATTTAAATTGTAGTAGCCAGCTTTTATTAAATGGCCCTTTTTAAGGTAGCGCCCCCAAAATTCAAAAACGTAAGCTGAGCGCAAGAGGCCGCGCCGCTGTAAATCGCCGCCCAAACTGCGCAAAGTGGCTCCCGGCTCAACCTTATAAACTATCGAGGGGGCTTGGATTTTAACAGGTCGGTCAAATTCTTGAAATTTTTGGTAGAAGCAACTTAGAGCCACCACCAAGCCGACTGCACAAATCAGCAAAAAGATCAAAAATTTCTTCATAAGTGGCTCCTTCTTTCCCAAGAAGATGGTCTATTGCCAAACTAAAGCGGACAATCCTTCGTTTTTTTATAATCAAAGTGAAGGTTAGCTGGCTAAAGATCCCACTCCGGAGGATCAAAGTGGCCGGTTCTACTCTGTTTATCTAACCAACTTTGCAGAATAAGCACAGCCGCTATTTTGTCGACAGATTGGCGGCGCTTCTTCTCTTTTACTCCCCCTTCCCGCATAGCTTGGTGAGCCATAACGGTAGTTAAACGTTCGTCCATCATTTCGACTGGTACCGATAAACGCTCGCGCAACTCCTGAGCAAAAGCTTCACAAGCTTGAGCCTTTTCGCCTCCCAAACGATCGGTGCGATTAGGCAGTCCCACAACTACCGTGCCAATAGAGCGCTCTTCGACTAAACGGCGAATGCGGCCAGGTAAACCGTCGCGATCCCGACCGTCCCACACTTCGTAAGGACTGGCGATTATACCCATAGGATCGGAAATAGATAAGCCGACCCTCTTTTCTCCTAAATCAATACCTAAAACTCTCAAGACTCTTCTCCCCTATTTGCAATAGACGGCGTGATTTTAAATTGATATGCCAATTTAGATAAAAATGATCCCACAAAAGATATTCGGCCTGGGCGTAGACGGAAGGCCGGTAGCGCTCTAGCAAAGACTCTGCTAGAGAAGGGCCGACAAAGTGTCGCCAAAGTGAAACTACTTCGGGGCTAATTTCCACAGCCTCCAAGCTCCAGTCAGCACAAGTAGAACAAAGCGTACCTCCGGCAGTCGAGCTGAAGCTATTTAAGCTACACTCAGTTCCACAGAGAGCACATCTGGTTAAATGGGGCGCCGAGCCCAAGAGCCTAAGTAAGTGATACAAAACCCACACCGAAACGGCGGCCCCCTTGCGCGGATAGGCGCTTAAATTATCTAAAGCTTCAGCTAAAACAGCATAAAAGCGGCCACATTCAGCAGGCTCGGCTCCATAGCCATTTGTCTGTAAGCCCGGAGCCACCGAGGCAAAAAGCTCCAATAAATAGCTGCCCCAACATAGACACTCGTAATCGGCGTAAAAAATAGGGCGAACTTTTAAGGCTTTGGCTTGGGTTAAACGGGCTAGGCCACCGCGCCCTTTAGTAAAAAAGCCTTCCAACTCGGTAAAAGGTTCGACTTGGCCACGCAGCGAGCTGTGGGGCCTATTGAGTCCGCTGCAGACAGCGTCGATACGCCCTCTATCAGAGCTAAGCAACAAGACCACTTCCGAATTTTCGTTGAGGTGGCGACGGTGCAAAACAATACTTTTAGCGGAAAAAAGTTCACCCATAAGCTTTATTAAACAAAAAAAAGCCAAACCTTAAAGCTGGTTAAGCTAACTCAATTTTAAGGTTCGGCTCCACAAAAAAAAGGAGAAATTACATCTGGCAGTGAGGATCGCCCTGCATAATCTTAATCGAAGCGCTGGCTCCGATACGATTGGCACCAGCTTCAACTAAAGCTACGGCACTGGCAAAGTCATGGATACCACCGGAAGCTTTTACACCAATATTGGGCCCTACAGTTTGGCGCATAAGGGCCACATGGTGTACGGTAGCGCCGCCAGGGCCAAAGCCGGTGGAAGTTTTGACAAAGTCGGTACCACCCTTAACTGCTAAATGGCAAGCCCTCTTTACTTCGTCATCGGTCAACATAGCCGTTTCTAAAATGCACTTAACTAAGCGACCACCGGCAGCTTCCACAACAGCGCGAACGTCTTTTTCTACCAATTCATCATCACCAGCTTTTAAAGCGCCAATGTTGATTACCATATCTACTTCGTCGGCCCCGTTGGCAATAGCGTCTCTAGTTTCACTAGCTTTAGCAAAACTGGTAGTAGCTCCTAAAGGGAAACCAATAACGGTGCAAACTTTTACAGAAGAACCACGCAAAGCTTCGGCAGCAGTGCTGACCCAACCGGGATTGACACATACGGAAGCAAACTTGTATTGGCGAGCTTCTTCACAAATTTTGATAATCTGATCTTTTACGGCGTCGGCCTTAAGAAGAGTATGGTCGATCATGTCGCCAATCATGCGTCCAGTAATTTGTTTATGTTCCACTTGACACTGCCTCCTGTGCCCCATAAGAGGCACTAAAAATATCGCTTCGTCTGCAGCCAAGCTACAGGTGAGATTTTCCCAGACTCTTACGCTAAAAAACTGGGCAAGCCTGCCTAGCGAAGAAAGAGCTGAGCCAACTTTAGCCTATTCGTAATCGTAGCCGAAAGCACGCAACCAATCGGGACGATCGCGCCAATCCTCTTTAACTTTGATCCAAAGATCGAGATAGACTTTTCGACCGAAGAGCTCTTCCAACTCTTCTCGAGCTGCGGCCCCTATATCGCGCAGTTTTTCGCCTTTACGCCCCAATATAATGTGTTTTTGTCCCTCGCGCTCTACATAAATGACCGCCCTAAGATATTGAATATGCTCATTCTTTTCCGCCGGTCGACATTCTTCCAACTTGACAGCCACAGCGTGAGGAACTTCTTTGTAAGTGCAGCGCAATACTTTTTCTCGAATAATCTCTTCGGCTCGGCGCTGATCGTCTTGATCGGTAATCTGATTTTCAGGGAAATAAGGGGTACCCACCGGCATCATAGTACGCAAATATTCGAGCAATTCGGGCAAATTGTCGCCGTCTTTAGCCGAAACGGGGTAAATATCCACAAAATCGCCCAAATTGCGATAAGCTTCAATGCGAGGCAACAAAGCTTCCTTAGGCACAACCTTGTCCACTTTATTGATAACTAACAACTTAGGCGAATGAACCTCTTGAGCCAAGAATTGGGCCACCATACGATCTTCGTCACTAGGCTTACAAGTAGCGTCTACTACCATAACGGTGACATCGGCTTCACTACCTTCAGTTTTAGCTGAGTCGAGCATCCATTCGCCTAGGCGAGTCTGGGCGGGATGGAATCCGGGAGTATCGACAAAGACGATCTGACAATCGCAGGAGTGACTTACACCCAAAACTCGGTGGCGCGTCGTTTGTGGCATACCGGACGTAATGGCTACTTTGGTACCCAAAATGGCATTAAGCAAAGTAGACTTACCCACATTGGGCCGCCCGACTAAGGCCACAAAGCCGCTACGAAACTCTTTTTCATTGTGCATGATGTGTAATTCTCCCCGAACGATCTTGGATAAAAGCTTTTAGCATAGGAAATATAGGCCAGGCCTTCCCTCCGCTTAGCGACGTTCCTTTGTTCAGAAGCTAGAAAAGGAGCGAGCTTACTCAGCTTTTTTTAATTAAAGTATAAAAAATATGCTCAGACCAAGCACCCATAGCCGAATCTATTTGCCAAGCAGGCCATTCTTGTTGATCAGTTAAGGCTATTAGCCCCCAAACTTGAGAGCCATAGCTAAAAATAGCAGCATCGTGGCGGGCCCCGTCGTCTAGTTCGCCAGTCTTATTATAGCTTTGCACTTGAGTAAAAATGCGAAAAGGCAACTTTTCAATAAATTGCTGCCTACTTAAAATAGCCCAAAACTCTTCACGATAAGCTTCTTCTAAAATAGCTCCTTGCCAAAGAAGAGCCATTATTAAAGCTAAATCTCGAGCCGAAGTATAATTTTCGCCATTTTCTTGGGGTGAAGCCATAAAATAGCGCTTTAATACCGTATGGCGAACTCGCAAAGTATCTTTAATAAAAAAGTTAATAAAATCGAAGCCCAACTTTTGGATAATCAGGTTGGAAGCAGTATTGTCACTAACAACAATAGCCAACCGAGCCAATTCGCGCCAACTAAACTTGCGGCCGAGGCCCACTTCACACAGGATTCCCCCCTCCACAATATCCCTTTTAGTTACGACAATAGAGTCGGCTAAATTGAGACTACCATCCATAGCTTTATAGAATAAAGCTGCCACAATAGGTATTTTGATAGTGCTGGCCGCTCGGAATATTTTGTCTAAGTTTTCTCCCTCAATTGAGATTGCCGAAGCCGAAACAGGCCCATTATCTGGATAGGCCCCACGATCGGCTAACTTGAAAAAAGCCAAACCGGAGCCGACTTGGCTTAAAAGTGAACTAGGGCCAGTTTTTGCTGTACCTTCCCTATTTTCAGAACAAGCGCCTCTCGATCCATTATTGCTTAGCCAATTGTCAGCCATTTTGTCTCTCCTAGCAACAACTTTGGCAAAAAAAAAGCAGCGGAACCGAATCCACTGCTCTCTTCTTCCGTTGGTGGTACGGGAGGAGGGATTTGAACCCTCACGCCCTTGCGGACTCGGGATTTTAAGTCCCGTGCGTCTACCGTTCCGCCACTCCCGCATCACAAGTTAAGGCCAATCACCAACTGACCACGGACGCTATTATGCACATTTAGCCAACGCTTGTCAAGTATAGGCCAAGTTTTCCAGCTCCAGTAAAGCGCCTTTAATTACAAAAGGAAAAGGCCCCTCTCAATTGAATATGAGCGAATTATGACTAAAGACATAGATTCCATCTCCAGCGCTGACGAGCTTCTGGAGCTGGCCGAGCAATTAGAAGAAGACGACAAACTTGAAGAAGCCCTTAAAGCCGTAGAAAAAGCTATTAAATTAGCCCCCCAAAATGGTAAAGTTTACTGCGCGAAATCCAGCTTACTTCAAGATATGGACAAACCCAACGAGGCTTTCAAAGTTCTCGTTCAAGCTTGCAAAGATATGCCGGAGAATACCGATTGCCTTTTCGAACTTGGCGCTTTCTTAAGCGAGCATGACAACCTGAGCCAGGCTGCCGGGTGCTTTGATAAAGTCAATCAGCTTGATCCCAACTATCCCAAGATCAAACTCCATTTGGGAAATTGTTTGCTCAAGCTGGGCCACTTCCCCGAGGCCATCGAGAATTTAAGCGAAGCTTTAAAGACCGATCTCAGCAATATAGACAAAGCTCGAGTCCTCAACCATATTGGTGAAGCTCACATGAATAATATCCATTCAGAGGATCAGGAAGCCAACCAAAAAGAGCTCGAGGCGGCCAAAGAGTTTTTTGATAAATCTTTAGAGCTGAACCCCGATGATTATATCCCTGTCGGCAATATGGCCATGACCTACGACCGCATGGGAGAGCCTGAGTCTGCCGTTAAAATCTTAGAGCCAGTTTTAGCCAAATATCCCGATCAGGCTAAGCTTTATGTCATTAACGGTATATCTTTAGCCCTTATCCCCGAGCGTCAGGCTGAGGCAGTAGCTTCTTTCGAAAAAGCTATCGAGCTCGATCCCAATAGTCCCGAGCTTTGGTTCCATAAGGCTCACTATTATGTGCGCCGCAACGAATTTGACAAAGCTTTGGCCGTATTTGAAGAAGGTATCAAAGCTCTGCCTCAGAGCGGAGAATTGCATTTGCAAATTGCTTCTTTATTGCGCCACTTAGCTGGTGTCGAAAATTCCTTGGGCCACCGCGAAGAGAGTCAAACCCGTATCAACGAGGCCGTCAGCCATCATCGCGAAGGCTTGCGCCTTTTAGGCCGTCTGATCCATTGGGGCTTCTTCTTTGTCGATGAAAACAATAAGCCCGTAGATGGAACCAATATGGCAATCGAGTCCGATAGAGCCATTCCCAAAGAAAAAGTAGCCGAGCAATACTTCAATCAACTCAAGCAACAAGGCCACACTATCGACGAAAAAGGCATTGTGGACGGAAAGTATCGCGTAGGCATGGCCGAAATTCCCCCGGATAAAGTTAAGATGGCTGAAAAAGTAAAAGTTCTTTAAGCCCTTTTTTCGCTTTCTTCTTAACTAATAAGATTAGGCCGTAAGAAGCTTCCGATTAGTGGTAGGGGAGGAAACTTTCCTCCAAAAAGTCGGGAGCTTTTCTTTTATCGCCAACTAAAAAATGGAGCTGCACTTATTTAGAAGTGCAGCTCCATTTTTTAGCCTAAGTAGAGGGGCGCTTGATCCTTAGCTTTACCCAAACTTAAGAAAGGGAATATCTAAGAGCCAACCTAACCTAAATTTACTTACCGTTAGCAAAGGGAGCTTTCAAAGAAGCCACAAACTCGCCCCAGAAATCGCGCTTCAACACTTTATAGCTCTTGCCGCGACCAGGAGAGATAGAGCGAATAGCTGCAGCCATATCGGCAGCCGAGACGAAACGCTTCTTGGGCTCGGTGCGGGTAGCCATATGAACGATCTTTATATATTCATCACTAATGGCTGGATTGACATCGGCAATGGGGGCCAACTTTCCAGGATGGTCTACCGGATCTATGTAAGTGACCATTTGGTGCATAAGTACGCCCAAGCCATAAATATCAGTCGACTGGCTAACGATACCAGCCAAACCATATTGCTCAGGAGCAGCATACCCTATAGTGCCCATGCGAGGAGCGTCTACCGGCAAATCGACCAGAAGCTTACCTAAGCCATAGTCGGTCAGCATAGCGTAGCCATTAGAAGCCAAAATAATATTGGACATGGACATATCGGCAAAGAATTTAACCGGCTTGCAAGAATGGAGCGTCTCTAAAGCTTTGGCAACTTTATAAGCAATATCTAAAGCCAAATTTTCAGGGAAGGGACGCTGACGAGCCCGGAAATATTCACTTAAGCGACGTCCGGGAACATAGTCGAACACAAAGTAAATGTAGCCATTCTCAATAAAGAAATCGCGCAGAGAGGTAAGACAAGGATCGATAAAATCCATGTAGCCCTGGGCAATGGGCTGGAAGTAAGAAGAGACCATCGCCCTTTTTTCGGGAGCCTCATAACCTTCAAGCTTAAACTCACGAATAGCATATACGCGCTCAGAATGGCTTACCGACTGGCTGCGATAAATGATACTGTCTCCGACAGTTTCTAAAACACTAACTAGCTTATATTCGCCTTGCAAAATGGGACGGCGCTCTTCGGCCATAATAAAAATCTCCCTAAATAGACACTTTTAATTAGAACCGTTTTTCTATATCGTCGAGCCAATACCTGCCCTAGTAACCCAAGGCGCTGCGCAGAACTCCCTCTTTACCTTTTTTAGCTTCCAATTGCAAATAATCTTGCAAACCGGCATGATAGATAGAATCATTTTTACTTTCTAACAAAAGGATTTGCGTACGACGGCGCAACTGTTTATTGATTTTGTAACTGAGCCATTCGCAAAAACCTTCCTGATGGCGCAATCCCAGACGCCTAACTCTATGGGACATTTGCCAAACGTGGCCACATTCATGGATCATAGTGGTCAAAAAATCTTCAGAAGGCAAGCCTTGCAAAATATAGATACGATATACCTTCTTATTTCCCAGGTTATATTCTAAAGTTTTACCACAAGTCAACTTCAAAGAAGGTTCGGCAGCATAATCTAGGCGCATCTTCTCGGCTAAAACATTTTGGTCGACGATATGAATAGTAACGACTACATCATTGATATTAACAGAAGACGAGATATACTGATTGATTAGAGACTTGGCTTTGCGAAAGTAAACTTGAGCCGAAGCTTGATCGTTTACGGCAGTAGTGGAATGAAACGGGCAGAGACGGCGAGCGTCGGAAAAGATCAAGCCACCGCTACTGATAGGTAAGTTGCAAATAAAGCAGCGAGGCCAACCCGCTTTCTCACACTTGGCGCAAGAATAAAGGTTGTCGCGCAGGCGCATATAAGTACCAGCCAATATAGGCTCATGACAGCAAGAGCAGACTGGAGCCGAAGCTCTAGCATGGTCTTGGCAAAGAATTTGGCCATCGTTGCGGGTATAATATCGGGTACAAGTACGACCACAAACGGCACAGCGAGGCAAATCGTTAGGGCAGAGAACCTTTTGGCCAAACTTATAGTAGGTGCCGTAGATAGCTCGACCACACTTACTGCATATAATTTCTTCTGCAGCCTCCGCTACAGAAATACTTCCCAAAAGAAATACCCACAAAGAAAGTAGCAACCAAAGACTGCGCCACTTAGTATTTTTAAGGCTTTCTATGGCCAACAATTCTTTATCTGCCCTCTCTGGCTCTCTTACCAGCTAAATACTCGCCATAAATAGTATCGACATAATATTGGGTTTCCGAATAAGGGGGCACTCCTCCGTATTGCATAACCGCTCCAGGGCCGGCATTATAAGCTGCTAAAGCTAAAGGCACACTATTAAAACGCTCTAACTGAGAAGCTATATAGCGAGTGCCGCCGGCGATATTTTGCTCGACGTCAAAAGCATCGTAGACGCCTAAACCAGAAGCGGTAGTGGGCATAAGTTGCATAAGGCCCATGGCCCCTACTGGCGAAACGGCGTTGGGGTTAAAGCCCGACTCATGACAAATAACGATCTCAACTAACAAAGGATCGACGCCCCAAATTTTGGCATATTTCAAAATAATAGGGTTGAGATCGACTTCTACCCAAGTGCGCTGTTTTTGCTGAGGATCGTTAGGATCCCAGCCATAATAACTAACTAAGCGCGGCTGGCGTTTGCTAGAATCAAAAGTAGCGAAAGACCAATCGTCCCGGTAACTATACTTGGGTTTAACGTCATAAACTTGGTACTGCGGCGGAGCAAATTCGTAAGTGCCATCAGGACGACGCTGACCCTGAGGGGCCGCTTTAGCAACAGCGCTTCTTCCCGAAGAGCGAGCGGACAAAGTCTTTTTCTGGGTGGAAGTAGTTGCCGCCGTTTTTTTTGTAGAAGAAGAGCGTTTTTTACCCTGATAAGTGGGGTAGCTGCTGCCGTGCATAAAAGAATCGTTGGTCGAATTGGTATAGACGATCTCTTTATGTCCATTTACGGTACGCACTTCGGCCCTTATGCTATCGGCACAAACTGGGGCCGACAGCCAGACACTTAATAAAGCGCTACATATAGCCCAATACAATAGGGGCCTTTTGGACTGCCCTTTCCAGCTAAAAACTGAGCCTAGGCAACTTAGAGGCAAGTCATAAAAGCTGTTCTTAATGATATTCATAAGTAAAGCTTATCATCTTTCCAAAGATAATGCCAAGTGTAGGCCGAACAAAGGGCAAAGCTAGCTTGGCGTAGTAGTAGGGCTGAGCATGATGCAAGAAAATAACCCACCGGCCATTAGTGCCACAAAAGCTAAGTTTACTCCTTTTTCCGACGCCGCCAGGTCAGCTTCTAAGGAAGGTCGCCTTTGCCCGCGTTGCCAAGGTAGCGGCATTTGTATCGATTGCCAAGGCAGCGGCCAGATGACTTGTCCCAACTGCCAAGGTAGCGGTATTTCCGGCCATAATAGCCAAGGGGTTCCTCTTCCTTGCCGCACTTGTAAAGGTCGCAAAACCGTCCCCTGCTCCAAAGTATGCGAATCTTGCCAAGGTAGCGGCCGAATTACTCCCGATTTACAACAAAAGATCTTCCAGAAGAGCCGATTTTCCGGCCAGGTAACGGCCCCTATCCCTCCCCTTGTCACCCAGACTATTATGGCCGTTTGTCTTTCAATCTATATTTTGCAACTGATCTGGCCGCTTCAGTTTCGCCTATTAATCTTCCCTTGGCTCTCCCCTTACATGCCGACTTATGCTCCTTGGGAAATATGGCGCTTAGTGACGGCGGCTTTTCTACATGGCGGATTCTTCCATTTATTATGTAACTTATATTGTTTATACCTTATCGGCCCAGAATTGGAAGATTTAATCGGTCATAAACATTTTACCGCTTTATTTATAGGTGGCTGTGTGGGCGGCAATACCCTTTCGGTCTTCCTTAATACTCACTCCGGCGGTATCGGTGCTTCTACTGGAATTTTGGCTCTGTTGGTAGGCTATTGGGCCTATAACCGACGTTGGGCCTTAGGATCAAGCGAGCGAGCCCAAGCTTACGGCCAAGGAACTATCTTTTTGCTAGCCCTAGGTTTTGCCCTAACTTACTTTATGAATCTAGCTGTTTTAGATAATTGGGGCCACTTAGGGGGCGCTTTAACCGGTTGGGCCTACGTACAACTAAGCCAACGTCCTTCTTAAACTAAAAAAAAGGCCCCAAGAGCAATTCTCGGGGCCTTCCTCTATCAGCTTAAAAACTTACTTCTTACTTATAAGACTTTAAGCTTATTTCGAATTTGTAAATTTCCTTACCAGCATAATTGACGTCTTTATCGACTTCCAGCTTAAACTTCATACCATCTTTGACAGCGGTAATCTCCGGCATAGTGGTCAGACCATCTTCAATTTCACTTTTAACTATACGCCAACCGTTTTTCTTCAAGCCGTTAATTATCTGGTTATACTCTTTCTGAGTATTAGTAGTAGCATAATCTTTTTCCACTTTGTGCATAGACTCTTCGTATTTAATAACACGAAGACCAGGGATATTGTCTACCCAAGTGAGACGCTCGGCTAAATTAGCCCAAACTGGAGCTACCGCTACGGCCAACAGACAACCTAAGGTGAGAAAAAATTTCTTCATATATACTTAAACACCTATTATTCACCAATTTAATGAGCTAACGCCTCGCCCATTTGAGGCCCCAACCCGGTTAGATGTTAGCAAATCGTCTTTATTTGTGCAAGATAAGGATATTGTTTAGGCAAAAAAAATATTAAAAGCCATTTAATAAAAAGGCAGGAATCATACAATAACGATACAAGCACTAAGAGCTTTTTGGAGCAGGCTGTCCTAAAAAAACTGGCAGCCGACTATTATCGTCCAATCGAAGTTGCTTAGCTTTTAGTTTCGACTGAAAAGAAGATTGGCGACCTTTAAGGTAACATTAGTAATGACTATTAGATATATGACTCCGATTTTAGGAGCTCTCTTAGGACTAAGCGCTTTAGCCCCAGCCTGGGCTGCTCCCCTATTTCCAGATGTGCCAGAAAATACTTGGGCTCGCGACGCTGTAGCAACTTTAGCGGCTAAAGGGTTGGTAGAAGGCTACCCTGACGGCACATTTAAGGGAGACCGCCAAGCTTCACGCTGGGAAGTAGCTATTATTGTAGCCCGCCTTCTGGCCCAATTACAAAATCAGCAAGCTACCCTAGCTACTAAAGCCGAGCTAGATGATTTACAAAAATTAGCCGCTAGCCTTAGAGATGAATTAAATATTTTAGGGGCCCGCACCGAGCGTTTGGAAGCAGAAGTAGCCAAATTAGACAGCCGGGTCAACGACTTGGAGCGGATTAGTTTCTACGGAGAATATAAGGCTCGCATTACTACATCTTCGTTGCGCAACCTCGGTATAGGCGCTTTAGGCGATCCTGCTATTTTGGATTACACTTCCGCAGTAGGCAGCAATACCGGAGCTGGCGGCATTATTCCCTCCCCTTCGGTAGCGGCCGGTTTAACTTTTAACACTTTCTTCTTAGGCGTAGCTTCCGTAACTGACTGGTCGACCGGCCGTCCTATGGTCAGCGGCACCAGTATTGCCCAGCAACTTATGCTTGGCACCAAGTTCGATTTAGGAAATTCTTTAGAAGGCGGTGCCGAATTTAGCGCCTACTCTAGCTGCGGTAATAAAGTTATGGACGCCTTCTGGGGCGTTCCCCAAGCTTATTTAAGCAATCCTTTTACCTCTACTATAGGAGCCAACACCAGCTCCCAAGGCTTAGAGCATACCCCTTACGCCAAACTATCTTTAGATAATTTCTGGCTTTTACATAAACCCAGCAAGACGCGCTTAACTGTAGGCAGCTTAAAAGAGCAAAATTTTTCGCCTTTAGTTTATGTGCCAGAGCGCAATCCCAATGCTTGGGGCGATTACTATTTAAACACTTACGGCGTCCAGCTTAAAGGCGAAACCGATCTCTCCCAAGATTTTACCTTTAAATGGGAACTTATGGGAACTCGCTTAGCTAACGGTATTGCTAACAGCCTTTTTGATGAAGACGGCTACCAATCTAGAGCTGTAGGGGCCAACTTTGAATTGGTCTTTAGAGACGGACAAGGAAACTTTAAAGCTAATATTCTCCACGCTCGGGACTGCGGTTTGTACGATAACGCCACTTCCGGTCTGCATTTTCAAGACAACTTTACCTTAAACTGGGTAAACCCCAACGGCTATTATATCAACCAATTGGGCGGCCCCGGCGCCGAAGTAGTAGCTGGCATGGGCTCTACTACAGACGTCCGTCCTATAGCTATGGTAGGAGCAGCGGGCAACGACGGTATTACCGGTATGGCCGGTATCCCCAATGTGGGCGGAATTGGCCCTCAGGATATGCTCAACTACGGCTTTAGCGCTAGCTATGAATTTGACCTGGGCGACTTTAAGCCCGATATTTTCGCCGACTATGCTCACAGCGATTATAAGCCCTCCGTCCATTCTTCTTATTCAGTAGAAGGTAATGCCTATCGTCTGGGAGCCGATTTCAAAATATTTAAAAATGTTTTGAATATCCAAGGTACCTATGTAAAAACCGATCCTACTTACGATCCTTTTGTGCTCAACTACCCTACTATCAACGGTATAGGTAATACTTTATGGAACGTACCCGGTTTCAATTATTACAATTCACTCTATTCTTTGCACGACACCAATACTTTTACTCATAACCGTAAAGGTTGGACTGCCAAACTCGATTGGCGCTTCTGCCGTACCGGTAAATTAACTTTTGAGTATAAAGACTTCGAGCAAACTAAAACTTCTTGCCAAGATGTACGTTATTCGGCTAATTCAATAGCTCCAGGTACTCCCAATACGCCCGTTTTAGGTTTTTCTCCCGGCTTTATGGATCCGGTTTTTTGCGGTTTCTCTTCCGAAACTTTTGCCAGCGACGGTACCAATGCTTTTGGTAAGGTGTTGGAGAATCCACGTGGTAAAGCCACTAGCTGGTCGTTAGGAGCCGGCTTTAAGTATCCGGTCGAGCCCAAGAAAAGTAAACGCTGCATTAGCCTTTCCGGCGGTGCTCGCAGTACCCACTTTACCCGTCATTCTCAGCTTTCCAAGTTGATTAATACTCCGACCCGTTTCGGAGCCGAAAGCCAAAACTATGTCAATTTCTACTTAGACGCTTGGCAAGTCAGCTTAGATTACGATATAACCAAAAACTTGCGTATCCATACCGGTTATAAATCGATCGATATGTTCGGCCATTTAGATCACTTAGGGGTTATGAATAACTACGCCAATACTATTGGCTCCAGTGATTTCGATATTATCAACTTAGAGCAACGCATTCCCAACATCAGCCTCGACTGGGATATTACCGACAGTATGTCCTGGGGAGCTATGGGGGAATTTATCACCACTAAAGACCGTATGGACCAAGAAATTTTTGCCAGCCCAGGTATTCCGGCTATGAATATAAGCTACGGCCCCCAAAAGGGTGCCCATCCCTTCAACTGGCAAGGCTTCTTAGTCAGCACTTACCTTAATTTCAAGTTCTAAACTTTAACTTAAAGTAAGTTTTATAATGGCCGCTTTTAAGTATTTTTTCTTAAAGGCGGCTTTATTGTTATTAGCCCCTAAAGAGAGAGCGCACCCTAATATACTCTAAAACACTATCGGGTACCAAATATTGAGCAGAACGCCCCTCAGAGAGAATATTTCTAATATAAGTTGAAGAGATTTCTAATCCTGGAGCCTCGAACCAAACTATCTTATGGATATTTTTTAAGTTCATCTCTCCAAGTTTATTCTTAAGCTCAGCCAAATCGACACCAGGACGGTGGATTACATAAAAATATTCAAGTGATTCCAAAACGTCATCGAAGCGATACCAAACCGACTTTACTAGGGAATCGGAACCGGTAATAAAAGAAAAAGAAGCCTCTGGATACTGCTCTACCAATTGTCGACAAGTATACAAAGTATAAGAGAGCTTTTTTTGCTTTATTTCAATATCGCTGACAGTAAAAAGCGGATTACTTTTGGCCGCCAAACAGCACATCATCAGACGATCTTGAGCAGAGACTTTAGGAGCATCGCGATGGGGCGGCAAATAATTGGGCATAAGCATAATTTTATCTAAACCAGTTCTTTCACTTATCTCTATACCCACACGCAAGTGGCCGCAATGGACAGGATTAAAAGTACCGCCCAATATTCCGATTCTGGTCTTCTTCACGTCTTTTATTAAACTCCGAATTTTGATAAAAACGCTACTATTTTCGCCCAAGCTAAGCCCAGCCCTGGTTAGACCTTGGATATTTGATTTGTAAGCACTAGGGGCTAGGCGATAACATATTAAGTCCAGAATGAGGAGGAAAAAGAACCTTTTCCTCGCAAAGTCAGGGGTGCTACTGTTTTTGTAGACCCAATTCATTAAAAAATAGATGGTTGTTCTACCTTGGCAAAGGAAAGGTGCATCTGTGATAGCTCAAGAAAATATTACCCACAAAAATAGGACAGGACAGGACAGGACAGGACAGGACAGGACAGGACAGGACAGGACAGGCTTCAAAAAGTTAGCCTTTCTTCCTATCTTAGAAAAAAATATTAAATTAAATGGCTACAAAGTAGCTTCCCTATTTGGAGGCGCTTTGTAATGGACAGTAATAAGCCATCTGTAAACTCCGAATCTTCAATAGATAAGCACGAATACTCGGAATACATTACCCCACGAGCTATTGATAGTGTTTGCGATACTCGCTTCTTTAGAGAAGCTCTGTTTTGCTTGTATAAAAAATTCGATGGAAGTTCATTCTTTTTCAGACATTACGCATCTTATGCAAAAGTAAGTGAGCTTTTAGCCGAACTGGGTTATCGATAAATTGAAGCTTTAGATAAGAACAACTATATTTTTGCTAGCTCCATAAAATACCCCTAGTGCGTTCATTTTTGGCCATATTAAACCTGTTTACTCCTGAGCAGTATTGTTGTACTTGCTGCGCCAGCTCGCCTTTTTGCCAGCGTGACATAGTTGCACTCGTCACGCCCTGCTTTTGGGGATAAAGCACGTTCATTTCATAACTGGCGGAAATTTCATAGCGGAAGGCGGGACAAAGGTACAGGGGCTAAACTCTCCGTTTCTCTGATGGCTGGCTACGTTTACGCCTATAGCAAGCTACAGGCGTATAAGAGCCTTTCGCTTTGCTATAGGCTAAACTACGCT
>CAKUDB010000030.1 GCA_934644775.1 uncultured bacterium
TAAGCTCAGTTACGCCGATGGTACTGCTTTGGTGACGAAGTGGGAGAGTAGGGAACCGCCGGAATTATATTTAAGCCCGAATGGAGAGTTCGCTCTTCGCTCGGGCTTTTTTCTTTGGTTAAGTGTAAGTGTGTAGGTTATAAAATTATTTTCTAGAAGGTGCGCTCCTCAAAAATGAGTTTCGATAATGGAAAATGGGCGGTCAAAAAATATGAGCTATAGTGGAAAGAGTATGTTGCCTATTTGCGCAGCAGATATGAAGAAGTTGGGTTGGAGCGAGTTGGATATTTTGCTCGTTTCTGGCGATGCTTATATTGATCATCCTTCTTTTGCAGCCGCTCTCTTGGGGCGTTTTTTAGTTTCCAAAGGCTATCGCGTCGGCTTAGTATGTCAGCCTCGCTGGGATCGTCCTGACGATTTTTTGGTTATGGGCCGCCCTCGTCTGTTGGCAGGGATTAGTGGTGGAGCTTTGGATTCTATGTTGGCCCATTATACTGCTTTTAGAAAGAAGCGCCACGATGACGCCTTCACTCCTGGTGGCAAGGCCGGAGCTCGTCCTAATCGAGCCGTTATTGTTTATACCAATTTAGTTAGGCAGGCTTTTCCGGGTTTGCCGGTAGTTATTGGGGGTATCGAGGCTTCTTTGCGCCGCTATACCCATTATGATTTTTGGTCGAATAACTTGCGCCGTTCTATTCTATTAGATTCTAAAGCTGATGCTCTAATTTATGGTATGGGTGAATATTCGCTCTGGGAAACTGTCAAAAGGGTTGAAGAAGCTTTAGAGCGCAATCATCCCGTTTCCTTTGAGGGGATTAACGGCCTTTGTTATGTGGCTAAAGCTGATGAAGTTGAGCGTTTAGAAAAGGCTATCATATTGCCTAGTCATGAAGAGATTATGGCCGAGCCTGAGCAACTTGTTAAAGCTTCTCTTTTAGCCGAACGCCATATCCAGGCTGCCAATTGCGCTTGTGTTCAACAAATAGGCAACCGTTACATTGTAGCTGCTCCGCCTACGCCTAGTTTAAGCCAAACTGAGATGGATAAAATTTATGATTTGCCTTTTACTAGAAAGGCCCATCCCAGCTATAAAGAGTCCATTCCGGCTTTGGAAATGATTAAGACCAGTATAAATAGTCACCGTGGTTGTGGTGGAGGTTGTTCTTTTTGCTCTTTAGCTTTACATCAAGGTAGGCGTATCGCTTCTCGCAGTGAGCGTTCTATTATGGCTGAATTGGAAAAAATAGCTAAAGCTGAAGATTTTAAGGGCTCTATTTCTGATGTAGGTGGGCCTACGGCTAATATGTGGCAAGCTAAGTGTGGAGCCGATCCTGCCAAGTGTCGCCGTTCTAGCTGTATGTTTCCCAAAGTTTGTCCCAATTTCCAAGATCAGCAAGACAGTTATGTAGCCTTATTGCGTAAGGTTCTAGCTTATCCAAAAGTAAAACATGTCCGTATCGCCAGTGGAGTTCGTTTCGATTTAGCTTTGAAAAATAAAAATGCCTGTCAAGCTTATGTCGCCGAATTTACTGGAGGTCAATTAAAGATAGCTCCTGAGCATTGTACTACCAAGGTGCTTAATCTTATGCGCAAGCCGAGTATCCAGCTTATGGACGAATTTATTGGCTATTTCCTTAAATATTCCCAGGCTGCCAATAAAGAACAATATATTGTGCCTTATTTAATGAGCGCTTTCCCTGGTTGTACTGAAAGTGATATGCAAGAATTGGCCCATTGGTTGCAGAAGCGTCACTGGTCTCCTCAGCAAGTACAATGTTTTATACCTACTCCAGGAACTGTAGCTACAGCTATGTATTATGCTAAAAAAGATACCGAAGGTCATACTATATACGTAGCTAGGACTGATGCCGAGAGGATGAGGCAGCATTATATTTTATTAGGTGACAATAAAGCTGAGAATCGCTCTCAGGGAACTAAAGGTAGGGCCAGAGGAGCTAGCCGTTGGCAGAGCAATAAGGCGGAGAAACGCTCTCCGGAGGGTCAAAATCGAAAAGGTTTTACTCAAAAACAGAAAAAGGATGGCTTCCGTCAAAGGAGCAGATAATTTTTTTATTCGCTGCCCTTTAATTGCTGACTTTTAGGGGAAAATATTGTAAATTGGGACGATTGGATTTAGCTAAATATTCAAGATTAGAAAAAGTGGTATGGTTCTATGAGCAGAAATTTTATAGATAAAACTCGCGTATTTGTCCAGGGTGGTAAGGGGGGACGAGGCGCTTGTTCTTTTGATAGGCAAAAGTTTGTACCTATGGGCGGGCCCGATGGCGGCGACGGTGGTCGTGGCGGTAGCGTTATTTTTTATGCTTGCGAAAATAGTAGCAGCCTTTTAGATTTTAAGCATCGCTCCCATTTTAGGGCTAAGCCGGGCGGTTTTGGGCGCAGCTCTAACAAGACTGGAGCTAATGGCGCTAATTTACGTGTGCCTGTTCCGGTTGGTACTTTAATCTACACAGACGAAGGGCACGATTTAATTGCCGACTTAAATGAGCCTGGTGCCGAATATGTTGTAGCTAAAGGTGGTCGTGGAGGCCGAGGAAATACGCGCTTTGTTACTGAAGTCAACAATGGCCCTCGCGATCACGAACTTGGCGAGCCTGGTGAAGAGCGCTGGTTGCGTCTAGAGCTTCGTGTAGTAGCTCAAGTTGGTATTATCGGCTTTCCCAATGCCGGCAAATCGACCCTTTTAGCTTCTGTCACCAATGCCAAACCGGCTATTGCTGATTATCCTTTTACCACTTTATGTCCGGTACTCGGGGTTTGGGAGCGCAACTATCGTACTTTAGTCTTTGCTGATATTCCTGGTCTTATTGAAGGGGCGGCCGAGGGGGCCGGTTTGGGCCATGATTTCCTGCGCCATATTTCTCGTACTAAGGTACTTTTGCATATTTTAAGTTTAGCCGACGTCGATAAAGATGAGCCTTTAGCTAAATATGATCAGATTAGAAAAGAGCTAGAATCTTACGACGCTTCTTTAGCCAGTCGTCCTGAAGTGGTAGCTTTAAATAAAATCGACTTGCCAGACAAAGAAGATGAGTTGGAGGCTGTAAAAAAGGCTGCTGTTGAGCGGGGACTTAAATTGCACTTAGTCTCTTGTTATACTCGCTTAGGCTTAGATGAGCTAATGATGGATGTGTTTGAAACTGTCCAAAAGGCTCCCGATTTGCCTGCTTTTGAAATTACTCCAGAAGTAGTGCCAGCTCCCGAAGATTTTACTATTAGCCGTGAAGAAGATGGTTGGCATGTAGATGGTGTTCGAGTCAATAAATTGGTACGTATGACTAATTTAGACGAAGAAGAATCGGTTAATCGTATGCAGCGTCGCTTCAATGCTTGGGGAGTAGAAAGGCGTTTAGGTGAAGCCGGAGCTATTCCTGGCGAGCCTGTCTTTATTGCTGGTCATGAATTTAGCTATGATCCTGCGCCCGTTTGGCTCGATGATACTGAAGAGATCGAAGAACTCGATGTGCGTCCTTCCCAAAAGGCTCGCTTAGAGAGAAAATCTTCCGGCAATAAGCGCCAGTCTTTGGCTAGTTTAGCTGGTCTGCGCGGTCGCGGTCGTAGCAAATATTAGTCTATCTATTTGACTCAACTAAAAAGACGGTGCCCTCCTATAGGAGAGCGCCGATTTTTTTACTTTAAATGCTATCCATCTCCCTAATATCTTTAGTTAGAGCAAAATTGGCTTCTTCTGAGCCCACGTCTAAAGTTTGTACATCAGTTTCGTAGTGTTGACGAATCCAAGTTAATAAATTTTGTACGACAAATTCTGGAGCGGAAGCGCCGGCAGTTATACCTAAACTCTTCACCCCTTCAAGTTCATCGATAGTTAAATTCGTTACATCATCTATAAGTAAAGACTTGACGCCCTGACTTCTAGCTACTTCGGCCAATCGATTAGAATTAGAAGAGTTAGCTGAGCCTACTACTAAAATTAGATCGCAAATTTTGGCCAGCTCTTTAACCGCTTTTTGTCTATTAGTAGTAGCAAAACAAATATCTTTAGCTTTAGGTTGGACAACTGAAGGAAAACGCTTCTTGATAGCTTCAATCATCGTTTGAGTTTCATCTACAGCTAAAGTAGTTTGGGTTAAGATGGCAATGGGCTTATCTTGAGGTAATTGGACACTATCCAAGTCGTCTATCGTTTCTATTAGGGTAATAGAATTAGGCGCTTCCCCCATAGTGCCTTCTACTTCGACATGTTTGCGATGGCCCAGCAAAATAATGTGGTAGCCGTCTTTAGCATAGCGTTTGGCTTCTGAATGGACTTTAGTAACTAATGGACAGGTAGCGTCAATAACACGTAAATTGCGTTTGGTAGCTTTTTCTCTAATATCGGGAGAGACTCCATGAGCCGAAAATATAGTAACTGAGCCTTCGGGAATAGCCTCTATATCGTCGACAAAGATAGTGCCCTTATCTTTTAGTTCCTTGACAACATGATAATTGTGGACAATTTCGTGGCGCACATAAACTGGAGCTTGAAATTTTTCTAAAGCAAAATTTACTATAGAGATGGCCCGATCTACTCCGGCACAAAAACCACGAGGCTGAGCTAAATAAATATGCATAACCGACAAGCCTTTCACTTACCGAATAAAGCCCATTCGATAAACTTTTTTCAACTGGTAATCTAATCTTTGGGATTAACGAACTGTACTTGCTCCTGGGGGGATTTTTGTGGGGGGAAGAAAACTCCTTTTTCAGTATTTTTTGCTAGATCGGATTTTGATTCTATTCTTTCTTTAGCTAATTTGGGAGGCCAAAATTATGTATTCGCGCTGGGCAGTATCTTTATTGGCGGTTATGGTGGTAGGTACACCTATTTTGGTCAACGCCCAAGAGGCTCATCAATTTGAGCACTTTTTGGCTCAACAGCCTAAGATCGAGCGCAAAGTAGTTGACGGCTTAGAAATTACTAATATAGTTATCGATCAATCCCAGTCAGGTTCCGCTGGCACCAAAAGCTCAAAATCAGATAAAAAAAGTACGCTAAAAAAAACTTCTCCTCAAAATAATAATAAAGGAACTTATCCTAGTGCCGGAGCTTCTAAAGCCAAAAATCATCAAGTAAAAACGATTCCTGCCCCTAAAGACGGCACCGAAGGTAGCTATCCTACCGCTAAAGTCAAACCTAAAAATAATAATTCTTCTGCTGAAAATCAGTTTACTGTACAAATTAGACCTGCCCCAGGTAATAAAACTGAGCAAACTACGGGTGTTTTAATGCCTGCCCCTGCTATTCCAGCTCCGACAATAGGCGAACCGGGATTTCAGTACGATAGCGGAGTCTTGGATACAGCGACGCCTGACGAGTCGCAAAATCCTGCCGAAAGCTCTAAGCCTGGCAATTCCGATTCTACCATCTCCGATACTAAGCAGCCTCCAGAAGACAACGGCTCTAGACGAGAAGTCGCTCCAGAAAAGATACCACCTAAAGATAAAGTTTTAAGCGTCCCGTACGTACCTAAAAATGTGCAAACAGTTGTTGGAAACACTGGTTATCCCACTACTATTCAAGAACTTAAGACCTTACTGGAAGATCCTAAGCTGACTCGCTTGACGCCCAGGTATTTTATTGATAATTGTATGCGCAATGCAGAAATCAACAAATTTGCCAAGGTTAAAGTGCGCTATAATGTCGCTCCAGTTAGAGGAGCCAACCTTTTACTTTTGGCTTTCCATATGCCTCCGTTGCCGGAAGAAGATGGCCAAGCGGCTAAGGCTTGGATTTTAGATGGCAATCAGGGAATACGCACTATCGATATGCGCGATTTACCTGTTGGCGTTTATCAATTTTTCGCTTTAGCTTTAGATCAAAATAATCAGCCTGCAGCTAAGCCTAATATGGATCGTTTTATGGTTCGTTACGGCGGTTTAGAAGCTCTGGTCGATTATAATGATCGACGTTATATTTTATTGGGAGCTAAAAACGACAAACCAGCCGGTTTTGCTGATGTAAAATTAGCCGACGCTGTAGCCGAAACGCCCCTTTTTAAGATCGTTCCAACTACTTGTGTGCTGCGCCCAGGAGATCATATTGTGCTTACTGCCGAAGCTTTGCCAACTAAACATGAACAGCGTATTGAGCGCATTCATGAGCGTTATGGCTTAAAAAATAAAGCTACAAGCGAAGGAAATGGTGCTACATCTGGGCCTACCAAGAAAAAACGCTATTTATGGGCTATATCTGGGCGGGGGCGATTGGAAGTTATTAACGACAATAGTGCTATTTATTACGCTCCTAAAGATGATGCTACCGGGGCCCAGATAAGTTGTCGTGAAGAGGGGAGCGACAATGTGGTGACAGCTTCTATGTATGTCACTACTATGCCCTTAGGAGAGATGCCCCGCCTGGAAGAGTTTATACCTTAAGCTTGGGGCTTAAGTTGAGCTTGGCGCACCCATAGTGAGTTGGGTAGTCTAATAATTTGGCCACTTAGCTCGAGTTTATTGAGGGTGGATACTAAATGGCCTAACGGACAAGCGGTGCGTAGAGAAATAGTGCTGGTATCGGTGCCGCTGCTGTCCAGAGATGCCAAGATAGAGCGCTCTAAATTATTTAGCTTGTTTTTAGGAGGTTCTGTCGATTCAGTTGGCGCTCTAGTCAACACTACGCCTAGGCTGTCTAATACGTCCAGACTATGACGCACTAGCCCCGCCCCGTTGGCTATTAGCTCTAGCGGCCCCTCGCTCTGGGGACTGTTAATAGGCCCAGGTACGGCCAGTACTTGACGCCCTAAGTCGGCGGCCAAGTTAGCGGTAATCATCGCTCCACTTTTGTAGTGGGCTTGTACCACAACAACAGCTCTGGATAAGGCGGCGATAATACGGTTGCGATAGGGAAAATTGTAGGGCAGCGGTTGAAAATCCTCAGGATATTCAGAAATAACTACTCCATTCTCTTCTATAGATTGGCGCAATTTTTTATTGATTCTTGGGTAACATATATTTATACCGCAGCCCATAACGGCTATAGTTTGGCCGCCTCCTTCCAGAGCACCGCGATGAGCGCAAGTATCTATGCCTAAAGCCAAGCCGCTGACTACGGTTAGGCCGCATTGGGCTAGGGAAGAGCTTAATTCTAAAGCCATAGCTTGTCCGTATCCATCGGCGTTGCGTGAGCCTACTACAGCTACTCCGTTATTTAAACTCAGAGTGGCTTGGCCGCGACAATATAAAATAGAAGGGGGCTCTTCAAGATCGAAGAGTTGGGGCGGATAATCATCACTGCTGACAGTTAAGATTTTGTATCTTTTACTGTAAATTTGCCAACGTCGCTTAACTTCTTCCAGCTTTGGAAAGAGGAATCTTTTGCTCTCTTCCCGCTGCTCATTTTGGCGCTCGATTTCCTCTTTAACCATTTCGGGATTAAAATCGCACAGGCTAGCTAAGCGGTTGAGCCTAGCTTCCGAAATACCTTTAATCATCGATAAAAATAACCAAAAAAGTGGGCGCTCACAATTATTGACGGCACTGTCCGCAAACATAAAAGACTTCCCTCCCTATTTAACTATTTTTTTAATTTTGCCACTTAATTATTTCTATTTGTTCTATAAGGTGTAAAAATGGCTTGAACGGATAATTAAATAAAAATTAACCAGTTTTATATTGGGAAGGGGGGAGACTCTTTTGAAGAGGTATCGTCTTCTTTTATATTGGCTGTGAATACCAAAAATAAGGTAGTTCTGCTTAATAATCTTCGAGTTCATCTAAAAGGGAAAAACTAAGTATCCGTCTAACTTGTTGGAAGTTGTTTAGTATTTTTTTGCTCAGGAGGCTTCCATCGCATGTCTGACAATATGGGATACGTCCCCCCTACAGTTTCTCCGGTATGCAACATGATTTTAGAACGCTTGGAACGGGCACACGCGGGCGACTTCGATTTACAGTCCTTAGCCCTGATTGTGGTTGAACAATTGGCTATTGTTGACAGAACTCAAAAAGAAGTAGTTGCCAAATTGGAAGAAGGCGGCAATGAGTGTTTAGAAGTAGCTCCTGGTATTATAGAGGAAGTAAAAGCTTCTTTGGACGATTATTGCTCAGGATTACGCGATATTCTCACTTATATCGAAACTAAGGATGAAGAGGCTTGCCGAAGGGCTGCCAATATTGTTCTTAATGTTGGCCTCAACGGACGCTTGATCTTTGAAGGTTACAGCCGCGAAGAAGGGGAGATGGGCCCGACCAACATGCCTATGATTAACGTGTTGGTTCGTCTCTGTGACGGTTTTGTTCAGGAAGCTGTTACTAAAGCGGCTATCGAGCGCACTATTGTCAATATTTATGTTAATGCCAGAGTTGCAGCCAGCGATGTTACTTCCAACGAAGAGGCTAACGAGTACCAAAAAGAAAGCTTGATGGGAGCTTACTGCGACTTTGCTGATACCGTTTTAGAGCTTCGCTCCGTTTTGGACAACGGCCCCCAGGCTATGCAGCCCTACCTCGAAGATATTGTCAATGCCGGTACTTCTTTGCGCCAATCGGTAGAAAATTTCACTATGGATTTGGCCACCAAAGGGGATAGTAAACTTCCTCAGGTAAATTTAATTATCAACCTGGCTAAGTCTTGGAAAAATGGTCGCCTCGACGATGAAGCTTTCCTCAAGTCCTTAGAGCAATTCCGCACTAATATCGACGATTTATGGCGCGAGATTGAGTCTTTGGTGGCTATTCCCAACGACTGTGAACAAATCGGTGAGCAAATGGTCAGTTGTCGAACCGCTTTCGAAGATCATTTCAAAGCTATCGATATGTTAGAAAATACTGTTCACGGTCAAGGAGACAATTTTGATGCTGCCCTTGCTTTACTTTTAAAAGCTGCCGACGAGCTTTATGCCAGCAAAGAGGGCTTCGATAGCATAGGCGAGCAAGCTGATAAGGTGCCTTGCATCCATTGTGGAACTTACAACGATCCTGGCAATCGTTCTTGCTCCAATTGTGGGGCTCGTTTGCTTAATTCTACTATGGACAGTTCTAGGCACACTTCCACTATGGAAATTCAGGAAGAGGGCGGACAGGTACAATATGGCGGTGAGTTAGTTATGACCAAGAATTTGGTGGCCGTCTTTGAAGCTGTTAATAAAGTTGCCGAAGGTAGAATTTCCGACGAGGAATATAGTGAAGTACTCGATTGGTTCCGCAACTTAGTTGAAGAGAATTTGATCAACTTACCTCCCGAGCCCGAACTTGACGGCTCTGGCCTCAACGAGGAAGAACTTGAGCAGCTTCACGTTATTGAAACTCAAATTGCCAATAGTCGAGCCGAGATCGATACTGGAGCTAGAGCTATGCTCGAAGCGATAGAGCATTTACGTAAGTTCACAGAAGACGACAATTCTCTCAATTTAGTAGAGGGTGTGCGTGAGTTGCGTGACGCTTCGATTAAGGTACAGCGTGGGGCTAAAGAGATTGACGAGCTGGTCAAAGCCTGCCGCATCCAAGCTGGTCTTCCTGCCGAAGATGAAGAGACTAGTGAAGAGTAAGGTTGTAATGACAGATTTTTCTAATACTGAAGAGTCTGTAAGCCCCGAGCGGATTCGCTTGGGGCAATTCCTTAAACTGGCTGGGTTGGTAGGTACTGGTGGTGAGGGAAAGATGCTCATTCAGCAAGGACTAGTTAGTGTCAATGGCGAGCCCTGTTTCCAGCGTGGTTGCCATCTCGATCCTTCCGATGTTGTAGAGTTGGAAGGGCGAAAATATTTAGTATCAGATTTTACCGATTATGAGTTTTGAACTTATAGGGCGGCACAGTCGCCTAGTTAAAGAGATAAAGCGTCTCGATTCTCCCAGCCATCGCTTGGAGACCGGACGCTTCTTAGTTGAGGGTGTAAGAGTTATAGAAGAATTACTTTCTTCCAACTTAGATATTATCCATTTGCTTATTTCCGAGCGTTTGTTAGCTTCCGAAGTTGGTCAGTGGGCTCAAGAAGTTCAGAGAAAGCGCCCCGGAGTTTCGGTTTGGATCGCCGCCGATTCCCTTATGCAGGATTTGTCTTGTGCCAAAACTAGCCAAGGTATTTTGGCCGTAGTAGAATTGCCTGAGATAAAAGCGGAAGATATATTACAAGTTTCTCGCCTTTTAGTTTTGAGTCAAGTCCAGGATCCCGGCAATGTGGGCACCTTGATCCGCTCCGGCTTAGCTTTCGGTTTTGAAGCGGCGCTTATTTGTGGCGGGGCCGATCCTTTTAATGCTAGGGCTGTACGCTCTGCGGCTGGTGGCCTGTTCCATATGCCAGTTTTGCGTATAGATGAGCATGATTTAGACTCTTGGAGTCAGGATCTTAGAGATGAGGGGTTTACTTTAATTACTGCCGAGGCTCACGGCGGCCAAAATATTAAAGATATAACTTTCCCTACTAAATCAGCGCTTATCTTGGGGGCTGAGGTAAAAGGTGTCGATAAATCCTGGCGTAGCAAAGAGCACATAAAGGTGCATATTCCTTTGTCAGCCAAAAGCGAATCTCTCAATGTAGCTGCAGCTGGCGCGGTAATTATGTACGAAATGGCTCGCTAAAGGGCCAGAATTAGTTCTTTTGTACGCTAAAATATTGTCACCTTCACAAGCAACGTATCGATAAAAAATAGTATTAGCTTTTTAGTGGGTATATTGGTTCTGTTGGCGAAAGGGTCGGCTCTTTTGGATTGATCTATTCTACCTAGAGCGTGAGGATTTATGGTTGATATAAGGCGTAGTTTGACTGCAGTCGCTTTGGCTTGTCTCTTAGGGTGTTCTTGTTTAGGAACTGCTGCAGCCGAGCCTGCTCAAGGAAATGGCCCCAAGGGTAAGCAAACTGTCACTTTAAATTCCGATCGCGGCGACTATAGTGAGAAAGAAAAGTTAGTCAGACTTATAGGCAATGTCAAATTCACTTGTCAAGATGCCGTTATGACTTCTTCCTTTGCCAAATATCACACGGACACCCAAGTTGCCGATTTCCAGGGTAATATCCGGCTAACTCAGCCGGGTACTTCCGTCACTGGACAATCTTTGCGCGTCTATTATGGTAATCAAAGGGCTATTTTTAAAGGCGGAGTTAAAGTCGTCTCTACTAAATTTAAGTTACAAGATGGCCAGGATCTATCCAAAAATAGTACCGAACCTGCTTATTTGGAAGCGGACGAATTTGAATATAACTGGGCTCAGGGGATTGGCTACGCTAAAGGGAATATCCGTTTCCGTCAGGGGGCGCGTAAAGTCTTTGCTGATACAGCTAAATATGATCGAGTTGCTTCCAATATAGAAATGGCAGGCAATGTACGCTTAGAAAATGGGAATAACGATTGGCTCTCTAGTCAGAGGGTAAGTGTCGATTTAACGACCAACAAAGTGCAAGCTGCCGGTAAAGTTATAGGGCGCTTTTTAATTGAAGATTCAATTGGAAGTGAAGACTCCAAACATTCTCAATCAGAATTACCCCAACCGAGTCTGATTGAGCCTGAAAGAGATGGACTAATCCCGCAATCAGCTGAGCAAGTTGAGCCTTTAGATTATCCCAATTTGTAATTTTTTGAAGTCGTAAAAAAATGAACAGATATTTCCACTATGCTTTTATTCTGCTGAGTTTAACCCTATTAGGCTCCCAGCCTGTTGCTGCTCAAAACGAAGAGGAGTTTTTTGTGCCTCCTCATCCTGTCAATACTATTCACGATTCTATAAATAAGGCGGAAGAAGACCCCAAAATAGAAGATTCTGACCAGATTAAAAGCCAGGAGTCGCTCCCTATAAGTGAACCTTCCGCCCCAATAAAGGTATCTGAAGATAAGTTTACTCCCGATTCTCCCACTATCGAAACTGATTTAGAACAGGAAAACAAGTCGGAATATAAGCCACAAATAAAAATTGCTCCTCAAAAATCTAAGCCTTCTGCGCTAGATACTTCAGCTGCCTCTATAAAGACTCTTATTCCACCTTATCAAGGGCTATTTAATATCTATTCTGGCTTATTGCAAGCTAAAAATGGTGCCTCTCTAGATAAAGATACCTTAAATAAGCTCGAACAACTTTGCTCCCAAGAGCCAGAAAGTGACATTTATGTTAGAGCTTATGCTGCCCACATCAAAGTCAGGGGAGCTATGGTAGCTTCAGGGCGAGGAAATTTATCAGAACATCTAGTTAAATCGGCAGAGCGTGATTTAGCATTTGTCGACGATTGGCTAAAAATTTACGGACGACGCAATACTGTACATGGTTTTATTGAGCCGGCTTGGTTACATGGTCGCGTAGACGCTGCTTCTCAAGCTATACTGGCTTTATGTCTTTTGGAAAATTATCGTCCCCAGGCGGGTAGGCGTGACAAAATAGCTAAGTTAGCCGATGGTTTAGTGACGGCTATGCGCCCAGATACTAAGCAATATCCTCATGGCGCTCATCTCTCTTATGTTACTGAAGAAAACAGAGAACGCACTTACCAAGTTCCTCAAGAAGATAAAAAAGTAGCTGGTATTACCCTCTATCCAGAGAGACAATATGCTGCTATGGCCTTAGCTAAAGCGGCTCAACTTCTTAAAAATGATGAATTTAAGGCCTCGGCTGAAAAAGAAGGCTTAGGATTATTAGCTAAGTTGGCTTTAAGTGGCCAAGTCCCTTACTGTTTGGCACCGCGTCCTGAAAAAGAAGTTAGCTCTATTTTAGGTACAGTAGCTCTGGTAGAGAATTTGTTGACTCTAAAAGATTATACCGGCAATAATTTATACGGTACTTTGGCTGGCTGTGCTGCTATCGATATCCATAAATTTAACGATCAGGGATCTAATTCTAAAGCTAAAAGTTTAATAAATTATTTATTGTCAGCCCATGGCTGTTCCGAATGGATTGGCGCTAAAGATATGTGCCGTCCTTTTACCGGTACCAATGTCGAACTTGAGGCCGGTAAAGCTGTAGAAAAAGCTTTTGATGTAGCCGATATAAATTATCCCGGCGGTACTCCCGGTCAGTTCGTAGTAGTGGGGCGGGATAATATGTTTTGGATGCGCTTTGATGTTGAGCGCGACGATCCTTATTACTTCTCTATGGACTTTTTGAAGAGCAGCTTCTCCGGCGCTTTAGTTTCCGTTATGGTTCGTATTGACGGAGACCAGATTTTTAGGGTCAATTTAGGTGGAGCTACCGACGATCCTTATGTAGATAGCGTCTTTATCAATGGTCCGCGCCCTTTGCGTCAGGGGCCGCATTCTGTGGGGGTACGCTTTGCCGGTCTACTTATGAAGAGTCCGGCCATTTTAGATTCTATTGTTGTCGATCCGGCTATTGGCAGACGTTGGGTTAAATTGAGTGACGGCAGAGCTAGAATGATTATGCACTCTATATCTGATCAAGTTCTCAAAACCCGTATGCAAGAATTAGAAGAAAAAGGTGCCGAATCTCCGATTTGGACGCTGGTTGAAGGAACGGGAACTCCGGCAGTTAAACAATTAAGTAACGATAGACGGGGACACGCTTGGCTCGAAATGCCTGCCGGCGGTACGGCTGTTTTGGAATGGTCCAATGGTAGCATACCTAACTTGGTACTTGATGAGGATTAAGCGAATAGCCGATCTTTCGATAGTATCTAGAGTAGTTAGGAAGGTTGAAGCCTTTCACTGCGTCTATCTTTTTTCCGGCTCAAATTTTGCCGTTAAAAAAGACAAAAGTTGGGCCTTACATCTGTGTTGGTAAGCTCATGCTAAATTTAACTGAATCATCTAATCCGTTAAGTCTGCATTTAGATAAGATGGCACCTCTGGAGTTAGTGCAACTTATGAACAGCGAAGACGCTAAAGCTGTCCAGGCTGTTGAGGCAGCTTTGCCTACTATTGCTGAATGTATAAAAGCTATTGCCGATAAATTAAAGGACGGAGGGCGTCTTTTTTACTTCGGAGCCGGTACTAGCGGTCGTTTGGGGGTATTAGATGCTGCCGAATGTCCTCCTACTTTTGGCACCGATCCCCAACAGGTGCAAGCTATCATTGCCGGCGGCTCCAGCGCTTTAGTAAAAGCGGTAGAAAATGCCGAAGATGATAGGGAAGCTGCTTATACTGAACTTAGTCGGCGCTCTATAAACTCTGGAGATTTTGCTATCGGTATAACCGCCTCTGGGAGTACGCCTTTTGTCTTAGGTGGTTTGCAGCAATTGCGTAAAGCTGGGATCAAGACTGGAGCCATCTTTTGTAATCCGGGTGCCCCAGCGGCTGCAAATACTGATTTCCCTATTTTGTTGGCTGTGGGACCGGAAGTCTTGCGCGGTTCTACTCGCCTGAAAGCCGGCACGGCTACTAAATTGGCGTTAAATATGATCTCTACCGGAGTTATGGTCTCTTTAGGCCATTGTGCAGGCAATATGATGATCGATGTCAGAGCTAGTAATACTAAGTTAGCCAAACGCCAAATTGAAATGGCCGCCTCTTTGGCTAAGGTCAGTTTCGCCCAAGCCCAACAAGCCCTAAAAGAGGCTGACGGCAATTTGCGTGAAGCTTTGGCCAATTTACAACTAGGACAGCGAGGATAAAGGCATGGTTAGTAATAAACAACGCTTTTTATATAGTTGTATCTTCACCCTTATAGCTTGCTTGATAACTATGTATATTTCTTATGCCAGAACTGTCAAGGAGCATAAAGCCAATTCCGCCCTATCTGCCCAAATCCAAGAGCCTAGAGCCGTCTCCAATCAGGAGCCTAGCCACGAAGCCATGTTGGCTTCCTATATAGAGTCTAGCCAAGATACTAAAAAAGCTTTTTCGCCTGCAACTGAAGTAAAAGTTGGTTTGCCAGATATCCTTGATGAAGCTGAACTTACTGCTCCTAACGGTATTATCTATCCTGACGGTCAAGCTTCTGTTATAAAAATTCGTCTTATAGCCACTATGTGGAAGAAGATGAGGCTCAATTTTTACGATGAAAAAGATCGCTTGCTTTTTAACAGTGAAACTCCAGTTACTTTACGGGCTGCTGAAACTTACGGTAATGGTACTGCTTCTTTGGCAGGCGATCCTACTATTTGTACTTTAACTTCCGTCAATGTACAAAAAAACTCTCAAGTAACAGCTTCTTATCGCGGTAGTCTAACTTTTGCTATTCGTCCTGGTGAGGATAATGCCCATACTATTTCGGTAATCAATACTTTGCCTGTAGAAGACTATCTTAAAGGGGTAGTGCCTAGCGAAGTGCCTGCCCGCTTTGATAATGAAGCTTTAAAAGCTATGGCTTGTGTAGCTCGCTCTTATACTTTGTCTAATTTGGGCCGCCATGATAAAGAGGGATACGATCTTTGTTCTGGGGTTCATTGTCATGTTTATGGCGGTGCAAGTGTTGAAAATGTCAATGTTAATGCCCAAATTGAAGCAACTAAAGGTATTGTAGTTTGTTACAATGAGTTTTTGGCTGATACACGCTATCATGCTGTCTGTGGTGGTATGGGTGAAAGTATCGAAAATGTATGGGATATGGCTCAGCCGCTCAGTTATTTAGTAGCTTCGAGTGATGCTATCAGTGGTTTATCTTGGAATAGCGAAGCTCCGGCAGAATATATCTCTGAGTACGATAATAATGGATATATCGATTATTATGCTCCAGAGTCAACTTCGGCTGACCAGAATACCGAGAATGAAAATAAACCGAGTAAATTGTCTGCTATAGTAGAAAATACTCCTGAATTAGAGACCAGGTTCAGAGCTTTTATCGATAATCCGCCCGAGTCTTATTGCAAAAATGCTTCCCGTTTTCGTTGGTATGCCGATTTTTCAACTGTAAATTTCCAAAAAATATTAGAGGCTTCTTTGCCTATATTGTGTGGAGCTCAGGTATCTGATATTGGTACTTTGACATCTATAGCTGTCACTAAGCGTACTGGTAGTGGTCGCGTAGCCGAATTATCTATTGTCACCGATAAGGGAAGTTTCACTGTAAAGGGGGATAAGATTCGCTGGTTGACTAGTGGCGGCAAAATCGGCCCTTCCGGTCTAAAGAGCACTTTGTTCTACGTAGACAAGGTAGATACTGGTCTTGTCATTAAAGGTGGCGGTTGGGGTCATGGTGTCGGTTTATGTCAAGAAGGTGCTCAGGGACGCGCTCAAGCTGGTCAGAGTTATACCGATATTATTAAGCATTACTATCCTGGTTGTGAATTAAAAATGGCTAGCTGATAGTAATTACATTACTTATATGTTGTTTATCTTCAATCGATTTTGCGAAGCCGAGCTTTGCTAGAAAAGGGTACCCCTAAGTGATAACTCCAGGCTCTTATTTAGAATATATCCAAGATAAAAAACTTTTATCTGCCGTCTGTCTGCGTCAAGACAAGCCGGGAAAAATTTTTGTCCGCAATGCCCGTAACCGTGAGGAAAAAATAGCCGATTCTAAGGCTATGTTTATCGTTCCCGGCTTTATCGATCCCAATTCTTCTTACGATATAGTGGCCGAAGCTTTAGCTAAAGCTCAAGCTAGGCGTGAAGAACTTGCTTCGCAGATCGATCCGGCCGAATTGTGGGAACTCTTGGAAGGTGAAAGTGACGATCATCTTTGGCCTTTAGAAGAAATAAGCGACTTAACCTTAAGTAGAACCGATTCTGAAGCTCTTTCGGCTGCTTACAGAAGCTTAGATAATGATAGTGTATATTTTTATCGCAAAGGCAATGGTTATATAAGACGTACTCAAGCTCAAGTACAAGAAATTTTCCAGCGACGCGACGCCGAAGCTTTCAACCGCAAAGAACAAGCGGCTTTAAGTAGTTGGGTTTTAAATATTTGGAAAAATCCTCTCAGCGATAGCTCTCAATTGACTTATCCTGAAGAATTTGAGCAAAATGCCCAAAAGTTGGTGCGCGGTTTTGCTGATGTTGCTGTCAATGGCTCCGAATCGCATCGTTATAAAGAGATTAACGAGCTTTTAAAATCGGTAGATATTACCCGTCGCGACGCTCCTTTCCAATTTATGCTTAGAGCAGGCTTGTGGGGTGAACACGAAAATTTAGCTCTACGCAAGTATAATATTTCTACTCAATTTGCTGAAGATGAATTGCAAGAAGCTAAATCTTGGGCAAAATTCCTTGACCAAGAGGGCAATGCCCAAGTCGAGGATACTAGGCTCGATCTTACTTACTTGCCTTGTGTTACTATTGATGATGATACAACAACAGATATAGACGATGCCTTAAGTTTCGAAGAAAAAGAAGATGGTACTTTCCGTATCGGTATCCATATTGCTGATGCTTCTAATTACGTAACTCCGGAATCTTTAATAGATAAAGAAGCTTTACAGCGTGGTACGGCTATTTATTTACCCGACTTGAAAGTACCTATGTGTCCAGAGATCCTTTCTGACAGTGTTTGCAGCTTAGTAGCTGGCAAAAAACGCTTGGCTTTTTCTTTCTTAATAGATTTCGATACTGATTTTAATATTATATCTTCGAAGATGGCTTCTAGCGTGGTAAAAGTAGCCGAACGTCTTACTTATGATTCTGCCAATGAATATCTAGCTCAGGGACGTTGGAGCAAATTCATGGATATTGTGCGCAAGCTTAAGGAGAAACGTTTAGCCAATGGGGCTATGGTTGTACCTTTCCCGCGTGTCAATGTAAAGGTCAAAGAGGGAAAGATTTTAATCGAACGTGAAGCGCCCGATTCGCCTTCGCAGCTTTTGGTTAGTGAGCTGATGATCTTGGCTAATGCTACAGCTGGCAATTATCTGGCCGAACATCAGGCTCCTGGTATTTTCAGAGCTCAAGAGCCTCCGGAAAAGCCTTTAGATGATTTGATTGCTGATTTTGATCCCGTAAAAGCTTATAATTCCCGCCGTTTCCTTAAAAAAGGAACTATGGGCCTTACTCCGGCTCATCATACCGGTTTGGGACTGGATAGTTATGTTCAGGTTACTTCTCCCATTCGCCGTTATAACGATCTTTTGATGCAGCGTCAGCTTAAATCTATGCTTAACGGCTCAGCTGATGAGCCTATGTATAAGGCTGAAGATTTAGATCGTTTGTTAGCTTATACCAAGCAAGCTACCGGTACAGCCGACTTACTAGAGCGCGAGCGCAAAAACTATTGGATTTTACGCTATTTGGAGGAACACTCTGGCGAAGAGATGGAAGCTATCGTTCTGGCTAACCATCCCGATAAACATATCGTCCAGCTTTGCGGGTGCTTACTGGAAAATGAATGTCCGCACGTTCCCGGCCATCCGCTGCCACCAGGTACTCATATTCACGTCAAGATCGATTTGGTCTGGCCACGCGATTGTACAGTGCGTTTAAGCCCTATCGTGTAAAGTGTGAAAAATTCCAGACAACACTTATAAAAAATTGTTCGCCAGTTATGAAATGGACGGGCTCTAGCCCCAAAATCTGGCGCAGCAAGTGTAACAATACTGCGCGACCCAAAAGGTGGACGCGGCGAGTGTAAACTATGCCGCGTCGGCCCAAACGAGCTTTGGCCCAAAAAATTGACGTGGC
>CAKUDB010000031.1 GCA_934644775.1 uncultured bacterium
GGATATTTCATAGCGGAAGGCGAAACCGAACCTGTTTGGGGCTGCGCAGCATTGTTGCACGTGCTGCGCCTTGCTTTTTGGGGTAAAAGCCTGTTCATTTTATGGCAGGCGAACAGTTATAGTGGAAGGCGAAACTAAGGTACAGTGGCTAAAGTCTCCGTTTCTCCGCTGACTGGCTACGTTTACGCCTATAGCAAGCTACAGGCGTATAAGAGCCTTTTGCTTTGCTATACTAAACTACGCTACAAATATTACAGAAACGGAGACTTTCCCGGTTTGTTGGTTCGTCCAAGGCTTCCGGCCGAGATTGTCGGCGTCTGCTTCGCCTAACGGCTACGCAGCCATACCGGCAATGGGCCGAAGCCAAGGACTACACCATGTCCGTTTGGGCTCAGCATTTTTTGGTTGCGCAGCATTGTTGCACTCGCCGCGCCAGACTTTGGATTGCGCATACCGTTACACTTACTGCGCCTGCTTTTAGGGCTGTAGCTCGTTTATTTTATATATTTAGAATCAACAGATCTTACGAGCTCCTTATAATGGACAATGCCCAGCCCCATACATCTTTATACTTTGCGACTATGTAAAACTTAGTTGTCTGATGATTAGACAATAAAAAAAGCGCCCTATACTTTCCTATAGGAAAGACAAAAGCGCTTCTATTTATTAAAGTCGATGGCTAATCAAGCAAGTTTGCGCCATTTGCGGCCAATTTTAATAGTTTTACCTGAAACAATTTCGATAGTAGCTGTAGGATCACTCACAGTCTCTCCGTCGATAGCTAAAGCGTTCTGAGTAACAAAGCGGCGAGCTTCGCGCTTGGAGGGAGCCAGACCGGCTTTAACGATTAGTTCTACAACATTTATAGAGCCTGTACCTACATTTACTTCAGGAATATCGGTAGGGACTGAACCTTGAGATACAACTCTCATCCATTCGGCGTCAGCCTGTTCAGCTTCTTCGGCAGGATGGTAGAGAGAAATAATTTCCCGAGCTAACCAGCGCTTGGTGTCGCGTGGATTATTATCGGCAATAGCTTTATCTACAGCCTCTAAATCGACATCGGTGCAAAGCTCAAAATAACGACGGATCTTATCGTCGGGCAGAGACATCAATTTATTGAACATCTCCTGAGCTGTTTCGGTAATGCCGACATAGTTGCCTAAGCTCTTAGACATCTTCTGTACGCCGTCTAAACCTTCCAAAATAGGCATAAGCATAACGCACTGAGGTTCTTGTCCAACTTGAGTTTGCAACTCGCGACCTACCAAGTTGTTAAATTTCTGATCAGTGCCGCCCATTTCCAAATCGGCTTCCAAATTGACCGAATCCCAACCTTGCATCAAGGGATAAAGGAACTCGTGAACACCGATAGAGACGCCGGAAGTAAAACGCTTGGTAAAATCGTCACGCTCCATAATGCGAGCTACAGTATAACGAGAGCACAGAGCAATAACGTCGTTAAAGTTCATCTTTTCCAACCACTCGGAATTGAAGCGAACTTCAGTGCGCTCCGGATCCAAAATGGCGGCAAGTTGATTTTTATAAGTAGCGGCATTAGCCTGAATTTGCTCAATACTTAAGACTTTACGAGTTTGACTGCGACCGGTAGGATCGCCGACTCTGGCAGTAAAGTCGCCGATCAAGATAATGACTTTATGGCCAAAATCTTGGAATTGGCGCAGTTTGCGTAATACGACGGCAAAGCCCAAGTGGATATGCGGCGCAGTAGGATCGAGTCCTAACTTAATACGCAGAGGCTTTTGGTCGCGTAAACTGCGCATTATTTTATACTTCAACTCTTTCTCGCTGATAATTTCAGCCGTACCGCGACGCAGCTTGGCTAATTGAGCTTCAGCTTGCTCGACGATTTCAGGCGCAAAGCCTTGTTCTTTTACTTCAGAGTTGGTTTGAGTCACCGATCTTCTCCTTAATGTTAGTGACGGCTTTGAAAATGGCCGCTTGTTTGCCTACTTCCACAGCAGGAACAGACAAATTAAAGAATCTTTCAAAAATACTATAATGAGCGAATTTTACTAATTTTAAGAGTCTTGCCAGCCATCAAAAAATTGAAGATAGCCTCTTCTTCGCCTTCAACCTCTACTTCTAAGCCCTCTTGCTTAAATTCCGGCGGAAGTCCTTGCAAAGGATAACGACGCTCGACAGTTTCTAACATCCAGGAAGCGCCTTCCAACTTGACTAAACGCATCTTACCGCGATAAGTTTTCATTTTATCCTCCGCTTGAGGCCAATCAAACTAAAAAAGACCTAAAATGTTCATAAGCTCGGAGAGTAAAACTACGCCCCCAGAACAAATGTGCCTGCCAAAAAAAACTAATTATAGGAAAGAACGGAAAAGACCATTCGCTCTAACAAATTGGATAAAAGATCCCCCAAAAGGCGTAATTTCTCGGCCAAGCATCCACTTGATCGTATCTTGCTAAAGGGGAGTTAGCATACTTAAACCGAATTGAAACCAGAATTTTCTTAGCGGGGTTTGGAGAAAGTAAAATCTCCAAAGCGAAAAATGAGCGAAAACTTGTCTAACCATTTGCCCAAATTGGCTGCCGTTATTATGGCCGGCGGCATCGGTACACGCTTCTGGCCGGTCAGTACTTCGGCTCGGCCCAAGCAGTTTTTGAACCTTTTTGGCGGCCGTACCCTTTTGCAAAAAAGCTTTGATCGCCTCAAAGGATTGGTGCCCCAAGATCGCATTTTGGTACTTACTAACAAAAACTTTGTCGGTTTGGTCAAAGAACAATTACCCGAACTTTCCGAGGCGCAAATTGTAGGCGAGCCCTGCCGCCGCGATACTGCCGCTGCCGTGGCTTTAGCTTCTCTTTTGGTACAAAAGCTTTTCGGCGACTGTACTATGCTAGTTTTAACGTCCGACCACTATATCGAACCTACCGATAAATTCCAAAGAGTAATTTTAAGTGCCGCCGCCGGAGCTCAACATTCTAAAGCTATTTACACTTTGGGCATAAAGCCCACCTATCCGGCTACAGCTTACGGCTACTTAGAATGTGGTTTACAAATCGACGATCCGGCCAATCACCCAGGTTTCGACGAGCTTATTACTCCAAACGCTCCCAAACATTACCAGCTGCTGCGTTTCAAAGAAAAGCCCCAAGAACAACAAGCCCAAGCCTTTTTTGAAAGCGGTCGCTTTTTTTGGAATAGCGGCATGTTTGTCTGGCAAACAGAAACTATTTTGGACGAATTTGCTCGCTTACTTCCCGAACATTTAGATTACCTAAAACCAGCTCTTAAAGTGTACGGTACCTCAAAATGGGAAAAGGCTTTGGCTTCCGCTTTTGAAAAGATGCGCAAAATATCGGTTGACTATGCAATTATGGAGCGTGCTAAGGAGATACGTATTGTGGAAGCTGATTTTAACTGGCTCGATTTAGGAGACTGGATGGCTGTAGCTCCTTTCTTTGAGCATGATGAAGATCAAAATAGATACCAGGGCCATATTAGTGTTTATCGCTCCCATAACAATATTGTCTTTACTGATAATCCCAAAAGTCATATAGCCTTAGTAGGTGTCGATAATATGGCCGTTATCCAATCGGCTAATAATTTGTTAGTTGTGCCTCTAGATCAACTTGGCAATGTCAAAAAGTTGGTAGAGAAGTTGCCTCCCGAATTGGCCTAAAATCTAAGTAGCCTGCCCTAGTATAAAGTTTAGAGCAAGCTGTTTGTTGTATATAATAGTTTTTTCTTTACTGAAAGGTTGTCTATCAACAAATATGAGTCAGGGTTTAACCTATGCTTTGTCGGCTTTTAAAGCTTACGATATTCGCGGACAAGTACCTAAGGAACTAGATGAAAAAGTCGCTCAACGTCTGGGCATGGCTTTTGCCCAAGTAACCGGCGCTAAGAGAGTGGCCGTCGGTTACGATATTCGCCTTTCCAGTTCGAGTTTGGCTGCTGCCGTTTGTCGCGGCTTAAATGCTTGGGGCGTAGAAGTTACCAATATCGGCTTATGTGGTACAGAAGAGATTTACTACGCTTGCGGAGCTTTGGGATTTGATGGTGGCCTTATGATTACGGCCAGCCATAACCCCAAAGAATATAACGGTATAAAGATGGTTTTAGGTGGTGCTCGTCCCCTTTGCCAAGAAAATGGCTTGGCTGAAATTCGCCGCTTAGTTACCCAAGACTGGAACTTTACTGAAGAGATAAAAGGCTTAAGTTTAACTACTCCCGGCCATACTGTAACTAAAGAAATTCACAACAGCTTTATTGATTTTGTTTTAAACTTAGTAAACTTAGAAACCATAAAAAAAGCCAATTTAAGCGTAGTAGTCAATTGTGGCAACGGTGGTGCCGGTGTAATTGTTAAGCGTTTGGCTGAAAAATTGCCCCTTAAGCTACATATCATAAACGGCGAACCAGACGGCCATTTTCCCAACGGTATTCCCAATCCGCTCTTGCCAGAAAATAGACAAAGCACCGCAGAAGCCGTAAAAAAATATAAAGCTAATTTGGGAGTAGCTTGGGACGGCGACTTTGACCGTTGCTTTTTCTTCGATGAAAAAGGCCAGTTTATTGAGGGATATTATTTAGTTGGTCTCTTTGCTGACCGCTTTTTGCAATTAAATCCCGGTGCCACTATTATTCACGATCCCCGCCTTTACTGGAATACGCAAGAAATTATTCTGCAAAATGGCGGTCGTCCTATTATGTCCAAAACAGGTCATGCCTTTATTAAACAAGCTATGCGCAAGTACGATTCAGTTTACGGCGGCGAGATGTCGGCTCACCAGTACTTTAAAGACTTTTTCTATTGCGACGGCGGTATTTTGCCTTGGCTTATGCTTATGGAATATATGGGCCAACGTAGCCAAACCCTTTCCCAACTTATCGGCGATAGAATGGATCGCTATCCAGTTAGCGGAGAAGTAAATTTCCACATAAATTGCCAACCAGAAGTTATTTTCGCAGAATTAAAAGAACGCCTAGCAACTGACTACGGCCCAGCTTTAGCTGAAGATCATTTGGACGGTTTAAGTTTAGAATATGGTAAGTTCCGCCTCAATTTAAGAGCTTCCAACACTGAACCGCTATTGCGTCTAAATGTAGAGACTCGCGCCGATAAAGGCTTAGTTAATATAATTAGTAAATTAGTGAGCGATGTTGTAGCTGAAGTGTGTAATAAAAATTACGGTCACTATGTCGACTTAGGATCTTAAAACAAAGTATTTTTCACAAAAGGGACATTTTTGAGACAGGGCGTATCAGCTTAACAGAAAATATTGTATAGCTTGGAAGAATTGCTCAGCCAAATTGAAAGCAAAAGTCTTTCTATTTCTTAAGCTTCTGAAACTTTAAGAAATATGCTCAGCAATCTATCCAGCCAGCCGCAAGCTTAACTTAAGATTTATCCGATCTAGTGTTGCAACTACAAAAAAAACTGCTCTTTGTTTACCGAGGCAGTTTTTTTTATACGCAGCTAATTCTAGGATCTTTTTCTCAATATGTTAAAAGCCTGCTTTTTTGTCCAAACGCCTGTCTATTCAGCAACATCCTTTACACTTGCTTGTCAGCTAAAAGTAAGTTGATCAACTCCTTATCAGTTTGCATCATCCCTACTCTACCAATATAGCCTACCGAGCTGATAGTGTGATCGGCTCTATCTTGTAAAATTCCTGTATATGCAGTGTAGTTGCTCCCATTCATAGCCATGTAGTGAGACATAATAGCGGCGTCTAAGCTGGTGGCAATTTTGGCCGCGCAGCTAACCTTGGCACCGTCACATAAGATACCAGGGATATTGGCCATTGTATTATCAACTGTAGCAGCCAACATTTCTAGAGTACCGCCGTTTATGTAGGTAAGAGCTACGCCGGCTGAGCAAGAAGCGGATACGGCTCCGCAAAAAGCAGAGAGACAACCAATAAATTTCTTTTGATAAATGGTCATTAAATTAGAAAAGACTAAAGCGCGATAGAGTTTTTCTCTAGAGAAGTTGCGCTCTCTAGCATATACAATAATCGGTACCGAAGAAGTGATTCCTTGATTTCCACTACCAGAATTGATTACTACTGGCATTTCACAACCGCCCATACGAGCTTCGGAAGCAGCTGCCGTATAAGCTTTCATACGAGTAGCCACTCCCTCGGGGTAAGACTTTTTAATGATCCTGCCCAACCCCACTCCAAAATTACCGGACATACCTTCATAGGCAATATCCATATTACAGTTGATCTGTCTATCCAGTAAGGCCTTTACATCATCAATTTTTACCGCATCGGCAAATTCTTTAATATCAGGCAAATTTAATAAGGAACGGTCGGCAGGATCGGTGGCGCTATATTCTTTATCGTCGTCTTTTCGGAAGATAGTCTTTCCATTTTTGACAATTTTGACAACGTTAATATGGGAGTGACGAATTTCCAGCTTAACGCTTTCCTCTCCCTTGTAGCATTCGATAATTATATGTAAGGGGATATTGGATTCTAAGTGTTCTACTTTGCAAGTACCAGCTTTAACTTGCTCGCCCATAAGGCGTCTAGCTTCGTCGTCGGTATCTTTCAAAACTTCCATTTCCGCCGACGCCTTGCCGCCAAAAACTCCCAACCAAACGGCAGTAGCGATACCAACCATACCGCCAGAATTGGGAATAACTACACAACGCACATTTTTAAGCATGTTGCCACTACATTTAGCCACTATACGATCGGGGACTTCTCCCAGAACTTCACGTGCTTTAGCACCGGCAAAAGCTAAAGCTATAGGCTCGGTACATCCCATAGCCTCTACTAATTCTTCACGTAAAATTTTTACATATTCGTTATAAATCGTTTCACTTAACACAAGACTACCTCTTTTTTATAATGTATTAGAAAATCTATCGAAAAAAAAAACAGCCTAAAATAAGCTTTGAATTGCGGAGTTTAGCTTCTTTTCAATATAGTTTTTTCCCTTGAATTAGGCAAGAAATGGCAATATTATAGGGAACTTTCAAAAGCAGAGCTGGAAAAATATCTATAATCAAATTTAACAATTTATCGAGAGAATAAGAAAAATGGACCACATATATAAACTAGAAACAGCCAGGTTAGTAATAGAGCCCATGACTTTGGAAGAGTTAGCCAAACTTGTAGTTATATACGGAACGAAAGTTCCTGAACTGAGTCAAGCTTACCAAGAGATGCTCGAAGGATGCCAACAACGGGCCCAAGATTATATTTGGTATACATCTTGGAAAATGTGCTTAAAAGAAAATGGACAGCAAATCGGCGACGCTGGTTTTAAAGGGCCTGCTCAAAATGGCCGAGTAGAAATAGGTTACGGTATCAACGAACTATACCAAGGTAAAGGCTATGCTACTGAAGGAGTAAAAGCCATTTGCGACTGGGCTTTGCAACAAAATGACATACAAGCTATAGAAGCGGAAACAGAACCGAACAATAAAGCTTCACAAAATGTCTTAAAGAAGCTCGGCTTTATAGCTACAGGTAAAAAGGGAAAGGAAGGGCCCCGCTTTATTCTAATAGTATAAGAAAGCTTAGTAATTCCGGTAACTCCCCAACCTCATCTTAAAATCTTTGTAATCAAAATCGGTCAGGCAACTCAGCTTTCCTTCTAGATCGATTTTATAAATATTAGGTAAAGGCATACCATTAAAAGTATTATTTTTACAAGTAGTATAGATAGCCATATCGCCAAAGACAATATAATCACCAACTTGCAACTGGTCGACCAAACAATATTGACCAATAATATCTCCAGCTAGACAAGTTGGACCCGCCAAACGGTACCAGTGGCCTTCTTCCTCTTGGGAGGCCTTTGGGTTAAGCAGCGGAGGTAAATAAGGCATCTCAATAACGTCTGGCATATGACAAGCGGCACTAGTATCGAGAATAGCTATTTCTAAATTGCCATTTTTCACTATATCCAATACTTGGCTAACCAAATAGCCGGCATTTAAAGCTACAGCTTCACCTGGTTCCAAATAAATACACAAGCTCCACTTATCTTGAGCGTAATTGATCAATTTTTCTAAACGCTCAATATCGTAGTCTTTTTTAGTAATATGGTGGCCACCACCCATATTGAGCCATTGCATATGGGGAAGAATATCGCCGAAACGCTCTTCAACAGCTTTTAAAGTAGTCTCTAAAGCGTCTGAATTTTGCTCGCAGAGAGTGTGGAAATGGAGCCCTTCAAGCATAGAGAAGAACTCCGAAGTCATTTCTTGATCCCAGACACCGCGCGTAACTCCAAGACGGCTACCTGGAGCACAGGGATCGTAAATTACCTGATCAACTTGCGTAGAACATTCGGGATTTATGCGCAATCCGATACTTTTCCCCCACTCTCGCGCTACTTTAGCAAACTTCTTTAATTGGCCGATTGAATTAAAAACGATATGATCAGCATATTGCAAAAGCTCTGTAAATTCGTCGTCGCGGTAGGCAGCACAAAAGACGTGGACTTCCTTACCGGCCATCTCTTCAGCACCCAATCTAGCTTCATAAAGGCCGCTAGCTTCAGTTCCTGATAAATACGGAGCTAGAAGCGGATAGAAGTCGTAATTGGAAAAAGCCTTCTGAGCCAACAAAACCTTACAGCCGGTGCGTTCAATAATTGAAGATAAAACTTTAGCATTAGCGACTAATTTTTGCTCATCAATTAAATAACAGGGAGTTTTGAGCTTTTCCCAGTCGGCTCCACAGTTTTGCTTAAATAAGCTTTTTAATATGCTGCTCTTATTCATCAATCTACCAACTTAGGATTGTAACTCTCTTTTTTAGGTAAACCATACTTATCAAGCGCTTCAAGGAAAGGATCGGGATCGAACTCTTCAACAGTATGGACACCCTTCTTATTCCACTTGCCAGTCAAAAGCATCAAAGCACCACACATAGCCGGAACACCAGTAGTGTAACTTATAGCTTGACTTTGTACTTCTTGATAGCACTCTTGATGATCGCAAACATTGTAAATATAGTAGGCCTTCTCTTTACCGTCTTTGTGGCCTGTGAAAATACAACCGATATTGGTTTTTCCATGAGTACGAGGCCCCAAACTGGCCGGATCAGGAAGTAAAGCTTTGAGGAACTTAATAGGTACTATGTCGCGCCCTTCAAACTTGACCGGCTTAGTAGAAAGCATACCCACATTTTCAAGGCATTGCATGTGCAAAATATAACTCTGACCAAAAGTCATAAAGAAGCGGATTCTTTTTACTTCAGGGATATTGCGAGCTAAAGACTCAAGCTCTTCGTGGTGCAAAAGATACATATCTTTGGGGCCAACGCTATCAAAGTCGTATTGGCGCTTAATACTCATAGCTGGAATTTCGACCCATTTTCCGTTTTCGATATAACTGCCGGGAGCCGAAACTTCGCGCAAGTTGACTTCAGGATTAAAGTTAGTGGCAAAATGATGGCCGTGATCGCCGCCGTTGCAATCGAGAATATCAATAGTATCAATAGTGTCAAATTCGTGTTTCTTGGCATAAGCGCAATAAGCCTGAGTAACGCCAGGATCGAAACCGCAACCGAGAAGAGCAGTAAGTCCTGCCTTTTCAAACTTTTCACGATAAGCCCACTGCCAGCTATAGTCGAAGAGAGCCGAAAAACCTTGCTCTTTGCATCTCTTATCGTAAGCTTCCTTCCATTGAGGATCGTCGGTATTTTCAGGCTCGTAGTTAGCTGTATCCATATAGTTTACACCACAGGCCAAACAAGCATCCATAATGGTTAAATCTTGATAAGGAAGGGCCAGATTCATAACCAGATCGGGCTTATAAGATTGGATGAGCTCAGTTAATTGCTGTATATCGCTGGCATCTACTTGCGCAGTAGTGATCTTAGTAGCAGTTTTACCTTTAAGTTCGGCAGCCAGAGCATCGCACTTAGATTTTGTGCGACTCGCAAGGCAAAGCTCGGTAAAAATATCGTCTACCTGACAACATTTTTTTATGGCCACATTGGCCACCCCGCCGCACCCAATAACTAAAACTCTGCTCATGATTTCACTCCTTTTTCTCTTCGACACCTTTATAAGGCAAAGGTACCCCTACTTATAAATTGCTAAAAGCATTTCTCGAACTATTTTGCACGCCACAGCAGTCGAGGCTCCACTCATATCAAGCATGGGCGCAAGTTCAGTAATATCAACTCCTACTATATTTGTCTTGGCAACAGCCAAGATAGCATTCAACAAATCTGTAAAATTCACTCCTCCGGCCTCAGGAGTTCCAGTACCGCAAAATACGGCAGGATCTAGACAATCTAGATCGACAGTAAAATAGACAGGTATTCTACTTTCAGTTAAGTTTTCAGTCAATTCAAGTAAATTTTCGAAATTAAATTTGTGCATATCGGTGTGCTCTCGAGAAAAGATAAATTCTGACTTGTCACCGCTGCGAATGCAATATTGGTGGATTCTATTATCGCCCACAATTTCATGACAGCGCCGCATAACACAAGCGTGGCTCAATTTAGCCCCTAGATAATCATCCCGAAGATCGGCATGAGCATCAAAATGGATTATATGTAGATCGGGATGTTGAGCAAAAACAGCTCTTACAGCCCCAAGTGTTACCAGATGTTCACCACCAATAAGAAAGGGCACTTTGCCATCCTGGATAATTTGCCTAGTTCTATTTTCAATATCGGCTAAAGCTAATTCTGCTGATCCAAAACAAAGCTCTAAGTCACCACTGTCAAAAATCTGGACATCAGCTAAATCTTTGTCTTGATAGGGACTGTAAGTTTCCAGGCCAAAACTTTCATGACGAATAGCCGCCGAACCGAATCGGGCTCCGGGACGAAAACTAGTTGTAGAGTCAAAGGGAGCACCAAAGAGGACGATTTTAGCCTTTTCGTATTCATTATCACAGCCAATAAATGTTTCTATATTTTGTTTCACTTTTACACCTGCTTAAAACACAAATCGACGCTATACTATAGCATACAAAACTTCTAAACAAAAAGAGCAATATTTCCGTCATTTTAACTAATGGTAACTTCAGGCAGGAATGGGACATCTTTCTACAAAATTCACCGACGCACATTCTAGGAGGTGTTTCATGGTTCACCATACAGGACAGGACAGGACAGGACAGGACAGGACAGGACAGGACAGGACAGGACAGGAGTTCCTCAACTCTTAGATATTCCTCCTATTTTGGGGAAAACACTAAGTCAAATTCTTACAAAGAGGCTTCCAAGTTTGGAGGTGCTTTGTAATGGATAACAAGGAACTGGTGGCTAACCCTAAGCACTCTGATCCCGATTACATAGCTCCACAAGCTATCAATATTATTTACGATACTCATTTCTTTCGAGAAGCACTATTTTGCTTATACAAAAAATATGACGGAAGTTCATTTTTTCCCAAGCTTTATGCCTCTTTTTTGAAGAGGATGTTGAAAATAGTTACTAAGCCTATTCATAAAGAGCTTATCCAGAATGAGCTTTATGATCGCAACAAAAATAAAAGCGTCAAAGACGACATTTATAGCTTCAGTATAGATGGAGTACCTTTCAATTTTTACTTGCCTTACGCTCGTTTTGATTTTATACAACAAGAGATATTAAAGCGCAGGAATTTTTACGAGTTTAAACTTTTAGGCAACGTACGCGAAAAGTATTTAAAGCCCAATTTTACTTATTTAGACTGTGGTGCCAATATAGGTAATCATAGCTTATTTTTTGCTTGTATAGCTAAAGCCAAAAAGATTTTTGCTTTCGAAGGCAATCCACCTACCTATGATGTTTTAGCCAAAAATATCGAGTTAAATAATCTCCAGAATATAATCAAAGCTTACAATTGCGTATTAGGCGAAAAAGAAGGCTTTGCTCAAATCAGCCACTGCGATCTCCTAAATATAGGCGGAACAGATTTTGCCGAATCGGAAAATACGAATGGCATTGTCATGAAAGCTTTAGACAGCTTCTCCTTTGACAGCAAAATCGATTTTATTAAAATGGATGTCGAAGGCTTTGAATACCAAGTTCTAAGGGGCGGCAAAAACTTGCTTCTTAGAGATAAACCTATACTTTGGGTCGAAAGCTTCAGCGATAATTATACCAAAGTGAGCCAATTATTGTCAGAGTTTGGCTATCGACAAAATGAAGATTTAGGTGGCGGTAATTATATCTTTGTGACTAATAAATAATAGATAGTATTTTAGCGCAGCATTATATCCGCTGCGCCAGCATTTTCGGGCCGACGCGGCATAGTTTACACTCGCCGCGTCCACTTTTTTGGTTGCGCAGTATCGTTTCACTTACTGCGCTGACTTTTGGGGCTATAGCCCGTTCATTTCATATTTGGCGGACAGTAAAAGTACAACCAACAAGGCGCATTTTTTTGGGGCCAACAGGCGGAAGCGGTGACTTTGGAGGGCGAAGAACGTTGACCGCGCTACCGAGCCCGCGTCGGTCAGTTCGAAGCCTGGAAGAGACATTGCTGGAGATGGCCAACATGGACATAAGCCCGCTGCCAAAACTTATAGCGGAAGTTTGGCCATATCGGTAGCGCAGGTCTTAGTCGAACGGACGTGAGACTAATCAAACCGGAGCGTCGATATGGCTAAAACTGGAGCTAACACGAAATAGCTAACGGCGGGCCTACACTATCAGCGTCTCTACATAGCAAAAAATGCGCTACCTAACACACAAACTTAAGCACAAGTAGCCCTGGCCTAGCACGCTCATTTCATATTTGGTGGATATTTCATAGCGGAAGGCGAAACCGAACCTGTTTGGGGCTGCGCAGCATTGTTGCACGTGCTGCGCCTTGCTTTTTGGG
>CAKUDB010000032.1 GCA_934644775.1 uncultured bacterium
CCGGCGTCTGCTTCGCCTAACGGCTACGCAGCCATACCGGCAATGGGCCGAAGCCAAGGACTACACCATGTTCGTTTAGGCTCAGCGCCTTTGGCTGCGCAGTATCGTTGCACTTACTGCGCCAACTTTTGGGGCTAAACTCTGGCGAAAAAAGGTAGTAGCCTACCACGCAAGAAAGTGGCCGCCATGTCTTTAGTAAAATTAGAGCAAGTCGCTCGTCAGTTTTTAACAGAGCCTATTTGGCAAAACATTTCCTTGGATATAAGCCCTTCTGAGCGTTTAGGTATTATCGGGGCAAACGGTTGCGGAAAAACCAGTTTGTTACGGGTTATCGGCAAATTGGACGAGCCAGACTATGGCCGGGCTGTTTTTAGTCAGGGCTTAACTATCGGTTGGTTGCCCCAAACGCCCCAGTTTGACGACACTTTAACCATCCGCGAAACTATTAAGCGATCTCAGCAGCATATTTTAGATATGTTGACAGCCTACGAAAAAGCTTGCGAAGCTTACAGTATCGATTCTTCTAAAGAGAACGAGCGCCAAGTAGAGTACTTGAGTGCGCTCCTTAATGCTTCCCAAGCTTGGGAGCTCAGTACTCGCATTGAGAATATGATCTCTCAGCTTAACTTAGAAAATATTACTGAGTCTATCGGCAATTTATCGCAAGGCACCCGCAAAAAAGTCGCTATTTGTATAGCTTTTTTAGATAATCCCCAGTTATTGCTTTTAGACGAGCCGACCAACCATCTAGATACTATTACTATCGACTGGTTGGAAACCCAACTCAATGCTTTTAAAGGTGCTGTCGTTATGGTGACGCACGACCGTTACTTTTTAGATCGTACTGTCAATCGCATCTTAGAAATAGATAAAGGGACGGGCCGCCTTTATGAAGGTAATTATGCCAAGTATTTAGAGGAAAAAGCCCATTTTCTAGAGCTCAATCAGGCGGAAACGGAAAAGCGAGCCAATTTAATCAGGCAAGAGATGGAATGGTTTAAGCGCGGGGCCAGAGCTCGTTCTACTAAGCAGAAAGCTCGTCAGGAACGCTTGGCCGAGCTTTTGGAAATTCAGCAAAAACAAAAATCTCTGCTCAATAAAAATCAAGAAGTAACCTTTAACCAATTCCAAACGGCCAAACGCTTAGGCACCAAAGGTATCGATCTTTACTCAGTAAGTAAAGCTTACGAAGGGCGCACTTTATTTAAAGATTTTTCGCTTAAAATTGGCAAAGGGGCCCGTTTGGGCTTTGTGGGGGCTAACGGTTGTGGCAAAACTACTTTACTTAATATTATTGCCGAAACTATTAAACCGGACAGCGGCCACGTGGAAGTAGGCGAAACGATTAGGCGCGGCTACTATAGACAGAGTGGTCAAGAAGATATTAAAGATCAGACTATTATCGACTATTTGCGCGAAAGCGGAGATTACATGACTTTGGCCGACGGACGGCGCATTAGTGCCGAGAGTTTGTTGGAGCAATTCTTATTTCCCCGCCCTATGCAGCATAGTTTGGTTAGCAAACTTTCTGGAGGCGAGCGTAAAAGATTGCGCCTGTTGCGCCTTTTAATGAGCGGGCCCAACTGTTTGCTTTTAGACGAGCCAACTAACGATCTGGATATTCCCACTTTGGTAAGGTTGGAAGCTTGGCTAGACGATTACCCTAACATTGTAATTATTGTCAGCCACGACCGTTATTTCTTGGATCGCTGCGCCGATAGGCTTTTCTACTTCGGTAACGGCCAAATTCAAGAATTTGTTGGCGACTACGCAACTTTACGCGAGCATATCAATAAGCAAGCCGAAGACCAAGCCCGTCAGCAAAAAAGGTTAAAAGAAGCTGCCGAACAGGCTCAAAAAGCTAATCAGCCTCCCCTCCTTCCAGCTGCGGAAAAAGTAACTCCGCCCAAAAAGAAGAAACTTTCTTATAAACAAAGCAGTCGCTTGAAAGAATTGGAAGATTTAATCGAGCAAAATGATCAGCGTCTGGAGCAAATCAAACAACTTCTGGCCCATCCTTCCGATAAGACTGAGGAGATGGCCCAAGCTTACCGAGACTTTGAAAATATTCAAACCAACCTAGATAAATATATGGCCGAATGGGAAGAATTGGCCTCTTTAGCCTAGAAATAAGAAGATAGGCCTTCACTACTGAGAAGGCAGGCGAAAGGAGCATTTATCAAGAATCCCGACCGAATCAATCTTTGGAGATGTTTGGGTCTGGGCCAGCCAAGACCAGCGTAAACGCCAAAACGGAGAACCATGGATCTTCCCAATATACAAGAGTTACAAGAAAAGTACGCCAAAATAATCAACGAAAATAGACGAACTTTGGTTCGTTTGCGCAATTCCAAGTTGATTATTGGCGTAACCGACCGTCTAGATGCGGCCATTTCCAGTATAGAGCTGGTCAGCAAAATTTTTGTCGATACCTTGGTAGGCCGTTTAAATGCCAAAAAAGCGGCCATCTTCATTACCGATATACAAAAAGGTAAGAGCCCTTACAATCGCTTACAGCCTGAAGAGACAGAAGATCCTATTTACCATTATTTGGGCAAATTGACCAACAGTATTGATAATAATGATAATGACGGCAAAGTTTTCCGTTGTGTCTACCAAGTAAATTTAGACATCTCCCAAAAAGATTTTACTTTTCTGCCTAATATGCAGGGTATGTTTTGGCTCGATGCTTGCAATGGCCACCCCTTTTCTACTATAGATGAAATTAGCGGTCGCCACGCTTCTCTTTATGCGGATAGTTTAGCCGAATGCAACCTAGAAAACTTAGGCTTGTATTATTGGATTCCCCTTCTCCACCGTTTGGACGATTCGGTAATCGGCATTATCGGCTTAAATATTTCCGATCCCGAGCCTTTGGAAGCGGAGTTTATCGAGCAACTTACCGCCCAAGGAGCGCGAGCTTTGCGCAACGCTATGTGGTATAAGCAATTGGAAGCTTCCCGCGTAGCTTTAGCCCGTCAGGTTCACAAATTGGAAACCCTTTACGACGTAGGTAAAGCCTTAAGCGCCATTGACGATCGCAACCATCTTTTAAAAGATATTCTTAAATATGCTGCCGGTATTGTTAGAGCTCAGAAGGGCTCGATTATGCTTTTGGAAGAATCGACCGGCGATCTAGTAGTTTCGGTAGTTCACGGTATCGATCCCGATACGGAAGACAAAATTTTGCGCGGTGTCTACAAGACGCGCAGTTTCAAAATAGGCGAAGGTATAGCCGGCCAAGTGGCCAAAACCAGACTTCCAGTTATTATCAATAATACTGCCGACGATCCCACCTTCGTGCGCAACGCTTCTTCCAATGTCTCTTCGATTATGTGCGTTCCTTTGGTAGTGCACGACGATTTGCAAGGCGTCTTAAATATTACCAATAAAGAGATGGGCGCTCCCTTTACCAGCGACGATTTACAAATTATTTTGCAAGTAGCCGACCAAGCTGCCGTAGCCCTTTATAATGCTCACCTTTACGAGTTGGCCGTTACCGACGGTTTAACTAAAGTATTTATTAGACGCCATTTCTTCTCTAAGTTTGCCGAAGAGATTCGCCGAGTCAATCGCAGCCAAGCCAATTTGAGCTTACTTATGCTCGATATCGACTTCTTTAAGAGCGTCAACGATACTTACGGTCACCAATGTGGCGACTATGTGTTGTACGAAGTGGCTTTGGTATTGCGTAAAGCTCTGCGCGACGTCGATATTATCGGACGTTACGGCGGTGAGGAATTTGCCGTAGTGCTGATCGATTCTGGTATGGAAGGGGCTATTAGTGCCTCTTGCCGTATCCAGCGGGCCTTAGAAGAGCACCAATTTACCTGGAACGTTGAAGGGAATGACGAACCCGTCGAGTTGCGAATTTCAGTTAGCGTAGGTATCTCTTGTTATCCTACTCACGCTGTCACCCAAAGTGAACTAATTACTGCTGCCGACGCCGCTCTCTATTATTCTAAGAACCATGGACGTAACCGCACTACTGTATATAGCGATATAGTAAGTGAATTTATGGAAAATTGGAAGAAGAAAGAGTTAGAACTGGTCGATCCTGTAGATCCAAATAAGAATTAGCCTATTAGGCTTAGCTCGATATTGTCAAATTAAGTGAAACTTACTGGTTAAATTGGCCAACTTTTGGAGGCTCAGAAACAAAGAAGCTGCGCCATTCGTTGTAAGCTTGGGCAGCTTGGGCTTTGTCGTCGACTAAAGAATAGACATAGGCTAAATTATAATAGATAGGCTCATAAGCGGCCCGAAGCTGTGCTTGATCTTGTACGATATTGTGAACTAAAGTTCTAGCTTTTTGGGCATACTCTAAGGCCTCTTGATAGCGGCCAATCTTTCCGTAAAGAATAGACAAGTTGTGACAGACAGAAATATTATCCGGCTGAGCTTGAGATAATTCTTGATAATAAGCTAACGCCGAACTAGTCTCCCCTAAAGAAGCCAAAGTTAAAGCCCAATAATTCTTGTTGACTAAAGCCAGTTGGTCGAGTTCGTTTTGAGTAAGTAACCCGCTGCCATCTTTTATAGCCTGAGCCGACGAAGCTAGATAAATCATCTCTTCTACCCGCTTAAAACTGGCCTGAGCCTCAGTTAAGCGCTGGGCGCGATAGAGAGAGACGGCGTAGAGAAATTCGGCCAAAGGATGCTGAGGGAATTTATCTGTTAAAGCGGCCAAAGTTAAAACATCGGCTTCACCTTGAGAGAAAACTTGATAAAGTCCACTATTTAAGTGGGCTAAATTAAGTTTATCTTGGGCCTTTTGCCAACAAATTTCGGCTTCTTCATAGCGGCCGACTTGCCAATTTAAGACGCCTAAATTGTTAGCTAAAAGCGGATTTTGAGGGCTAAGGGCCATAGCTTCTCGCAAAACAGATTCGGCTTGAGAAAGATCGTCTTCAGCCTGATACAAAGAGGCCAAAGTTAAAGAAGCCGAAATATTACCTTTTTGCCGACGCAAAGCCTCTTTTAATTTAGTTTTAGCAGCGGCAAAGTTATGCAGATGGTAATATATAAAGCCGCTAAAAGCCAAAAATTGAGCCTTTTGAGCTAAAGAAGAGGCTTGTAATTTGTCGATAATAGCTTGGGCTTGAGTCCATTGGCCTAAATAACTTAAGCATACAGCCTTATTAAAAAGGACTAACTCTTCTTCCGGCTCTGAAGTTAAATATAAATCGTAAAGATCTAAAGCTTTGTAATAATGGCCTAAACGATATTCGGCTAAAGCCCAGTAAGGTAGAACTTCTATCCTAGCTGAATCTAAAGTGTAAGCTTGACTATATAAAGCTACCGCCCTAGCTAATTGGCCTTGGCGTTGCAAAGACTTGCCTTCCTGAAAAAGTTGCCTTACTTCCCAAGACGAGTCGAAAGAAGTTTGGCCAAAAGGAAGAGAAAGGGAGGAAGGGTTGCTGGCGCTAGCGGCGTTTTGGGCTTCGTTCTTAGGTGAAGCTGAGAGGCTGGCAATATTAAGTCCGGTTAGACAAAGAGCAGCCACCATGGCCCCCAAAATAGCTTTATACTTCATAACTATTTAACTTTCCATAGCTTCGATAGAAACGGCCAGATCTTCAAAATGGCGTAAAATATTTTGCCACTTGCCCACTTCCAAATCTTGGGGGCGTAAATTTTCCGTAGTTAAACGTAAAAAATGATCGTTAGAGGTAAGTCGCCGGAAGGGCCACAACTTTTTTAATTGTAAGCGATTTTCAGGCCTCTGAAAGAAACTTTTGGCAGCCTCCGGTTGGGTGCTAAAAGCGTGTAATTCGTCCCATTCCTCTTGATCGGCAGCTAACGAAAAGCGCGAGCCTATTAAGCTAAGATCTTCAAAAGCGCTCAGTTGGCGCAGTAACAAAGAAAAATTTAATTTCATGGCTTGGCGAAACTCTACTACAACCAAACACTGACCACCGCTGCCATAAGGTACAGCCTCCAGAGCAAAATCGCGCCCTAAACGTTTGCCTACCAGACAAGGCCATAAAAAATAATGTTTCTCTACATGGGCCAAATGCTCAAAGCCGACAGGCATAATAACTTTGCCCTTATGAACTTTATTTTCTTGCAAACGTTTGATCTGAGGCGCTTCTATTTCTTGGGCCACAGCTTCTATAAGGTGTTCAACAGCCTCAAACACAAACTATCTCCGATTAGCCAAAAAGATTGCCGCCCCCTCCAAGCCTTAGCCCCCCCAAAAAAACTGACCACCTAGGCTGTCTAAGCTGACAACTTGGGCAGGCCTTACTGACCGCCCTTTTCTAAAATAGCGTTGAAAGCTCGAATTACCTGAGGATCGAACTTACTATTAGCTAACGATTCTATATAGGTTTTTACCTCTAAAGGAGGACGCTTAGGCTGGTTGGGACGATCGTGAGTTAAAAGATCGAAAGTTTCGGCTACAGCTATAACCATAGCTCCCAAAGGGATAGCCGGGCCGCGCATCCCTGAAGGAAAGCCAGAACCGTCGTAGCGCTCGTGATGGTGCAAAATTAAGGGCAAGGCTTTTTCCACAAAGCCCAAAGGCTTAAGCCACAAGACGGCCGCTTTGTCCTGGTTCATAACTAATTCGCGCTCCGGCCCCTCAGGCAAAGTTTCACAAAAACGCAATTCCGTAGGCATAGAGAACTTGCCTAAATCGTGTAACAAAGCGGCTGAGCGCAAAGTCTCCAGCTCACTCTCATTCATGCGCAATTCTCGACCCATAGCTTCAGCCATACGAGCCACCCGCTCAGAATGGCCCGTACAGCCAGGCACATTCTTTTCGTTATTAGTAATAATTTCTACAATAGTATTGACGATGCCACCTTGGGCTCGCTTAAAAGTAATGGCCTGGTATAAAGCTAAAGAAAAAGGCATAGTCAGGAAGCCCATCATATCGAAGTCTTCTTTTTTGAAACTGCCCATATTAGCTTTATTGGCTATAAATAAAAGAGCAAAAATATTATCGCCAGTGCGCATAGGGGTAACGATAACTTCACTAATAGGCTCGCGCAAGAAGTTAAAGTCCTGCAACTGACGATCCGTGCGGTTGAGAGCTACCGATTTAGCTTTGGTACGCATAAAATCGACCAAACCACTTTTGGCGTCGAGCTTAAAAGCTTGGCGACTCTCTTCACATAAACCGATGCCGGCTTCAAATTGATAAACGCCACTGCGCAGAATCAAAAGGGCGCAATATTCGCAGTCCATTTGCTCTTTGGTCGATTCCAAAATTACTCGGAAAACTTGATTGGGCTCAGAACTCTTAGTCAGTTTGCCAATTAAAGCCGGCAAAGCTTCCCAACGCCTGGTATCAATAGAGCTGGGACTAATAGTAGTAGGGATCTCGGTAGGCGGAGCCATTCGAGCGGCCACATAATTAAAGAGGGCACCGCCACCCATAGCCAAAACAGCGCCGCTGATAGCGCCACTAAGGATTTGTATCCAATTAGGATCGCCGAAAAAACTTCCGGCACCGGCACTCTGTGTCGCTGTAGCTAACGTAAATAAAGAATCCATACTTTACTCCCTTGAGAAATCTTAGCCCCACACTTATTTATTTCCAGGCCCGCAGCCCCATTTCGGCAATTTTTGCCATAATCCCGCCAAAACGAATTGGCCGCTTAGCCGGAGAATATAATAAAGGCAGCCGCCCTTCCTTTTTTAGGCTGGGCGACTACCTCTAAGCTATATTTAAACCAGAAAAGGGCTACTTAGCCTCTTTAGGCTCGGCTTTCTTCTCTTCTTTGTCTTCTACTTCTTTATAGATCAAAGTAGGCTCGGCTTTCTTCTCGATTACCTCTTCGGTAACGATACATTTTTGCACATTTTCTACCGAGGGAATCTCAAACATGACGTCCAGAATAGCCTCTTCAATAATACTGCGCAAAGCTCGAGCTCCAGTCTTACGCTCTTCGGCCTCTTTGGCCACCCGCTCGATAGCTTCTTTGGTGAAAACTAATTCCACTCCATCCATACTGAACATGCGCTGATATTGCTTAATTAAAGCATTTTTGGGCTCGGTAAGTACTCTAACTAAAGCCGTTTCGTCTAAAGCGTTGAGAGTAACGACAATAGGCATACGACCGACAAATTCGGGAATAAGTCCGTACTTAAGCAAATCTTCGGGCATAACTTGAGCTAAAAGCTCGCCCACATCACGTTTACTCTTACTTTCGATATTGGCTCTAAAGCCCATCGATTGAGAACTGACGCGCTGCTCAATAATATCTTCCAAACCTTCGAAAGCACCGCCACAAATAAATAAGACATTATTGGTGTCGATCTGAATGCACTCTTGGTGGGGATGTTTGCGACCGCCCTGGGGAGGAACGCTAGCTACAGTACCTTCGACGATTTTCAAAAGGGCTTGTTGGACGCCTTCACCACTAACGTCACGAGTAATAGAAACATTTTCCGACTTACGGGTAATCTTATCGATTTCGTCTACATAGACGATACCTTTTTCCGCTTTTTCAATATCGTAATCGGCAGCTTGGATAAGCTTCAAAAGGATATTTTCCACATCTTCGCCCACATAGCCAGCTTCGGTAAGGGAGGTAGCATCGGCTAAAGCGATAGGCACTTTGAGAATTTTGGCTAAAGTGCTGGCCAAGTAAGTTTTACCACAACCGGTAGGGCCGATAATTAAAACGTTACTCTTTTGCAACTCTACGTCATCATCTTTACCATTATTGTTCATATTGATCCGCTTATAATGATTGTAAACGGCTACAGCCAAGATCTTTTTAGCCTTTTCCTGACCGATAACGTAGCGGTTGAGAATATCCATAATCTCTTTAGGCTTAGGCAATTTGCCATCACCTTCGGCTTCATCTCTGCTCAACTCTTCGGCGATAATATCCTTGCACATATCTACGCAATCAGAGCAAATATACACGCCGGGACCGGCAATCATACGGCGCACTTGCTCTTGCTTTTTGCCACAGAATGAGCAAGTAAAACTTTGTTTATCATCGCCGAATCGAAACATATTGTCCTCCTGGAGTTGTTCCCCCTCGATATGGGGAGTGGAATCTGAAAAAATGGCCTAGCCCCTGGCTTCTTTGGTAATTACTTTATCGATTAGACCGTAAGCCATAGCTTCTTCGGCGCTCATATAATGATCGCGCTCAGTATCGCGAGCTATCTCTTCCAAAGTTTTTCCGGTATGGCGAGCCAAAATACCGTTGGTATCTTTACGTAAGCGCAAAATCTCCCGAGCGTGAATATCAATATCGGTAGCTTGACCGCCGATACCTTGGATCCAAGGCTGGTGGATCATAATGCGCGAGTAAGGTAAAGAATAACGCTTACCTTGGGCACCTCCAGCCAAGATAACAGCCGCTGCACTAGCGGCCATACCGATACAAATAGTAGAAACGTCGGGTTTAATAAGCTGCATACAATCATAAATAGCCAGGCCGGCCGTAACTGAACCGCCGGGACTGTTAATATAGACGTCGATATCTTTATCGGGGTCTTCCTGCTCTAAGAAAAGCAACTGAGCGATTATAAGGTTACTGGTAGCGTCGCTAACTTCACTTCCTAAAAAGAGAATACGATTTTTTAAAAGTCGGGAATAAATATCGTAAGAACGTTCTCCCCTGGCCGTTTGCTCGATAACCATGGGAATTAAACTACTAAGCATATCCGAATTGTGGTATTTATTAGAAAAACTCATTCTTATTCTCTTTTCCTTAAAAACGAAGAAAGGCGCCCTCAAAGCAAGCGCTATACCATAAACGACATCGCGCAGCACTTACTCTGGAGCGCCTAACTTTTCATATCAATCTGATTTTTCCCCCCAAAAAATCAAATTCAGTCTCATAAAGAGAAAAATTATTCAGCTTTGTCGGCCTTTACATCCTCAGATTTAACTTCAGCTTCGTCTTTTTTAGCTTCGTCTTGCTTAGCTTCTTCGGCTACCTTTTGGGCAGCTTCTTCGGCGGCCCGCTCTTCGGGAGTCTTGGGAGCTACGTATGTCACCTTAGCTGTATCTACTAAGTGCTGAGTTACCTTGTCGCGCAGGATGCTATAGTGCAGTACACCCAGAGAACCAGCCTGCTCCATCTGACGCCTCAAGGAAGCGGAAGTCTTGCGAACGCGAGCAGCTTCTTCGTCGATAACTTTGTTAATATCTTCGTCGTCTACCTTAATATTGAGCAAACGAGCCAAGTTCTTAACTAAGATCTCTAAGCGAGCTTCACCAAAGCCCATTAAACCGACGTGCTTTTGCCAATCTTCGAGACTGCGTCCCTGGGCCTTAAGCATATCTTCCAACTTGCGACCTTCGGCATGTAGACTGTTCAAAACTCTGCTGTCGAAGATTCTGGCATGGTACTTGACCAAACCTGGAGGAACCATCTCGGTGGGCACTTGGCTGGCGATCTTGTAGTACACCTTCTCGGCGATACCCTGATCGGCGTCGCGCTGAATGCGCTCTTTCATCAACTTCATGATGTCTTGGCGCAAATCTTCGAGCTTATCAAACTGGCCGCCGGAGATCTCTTTAACAAATTCGTCATTTACTTCGGGGAGCACACGCTCTTTGATAGACTTAATGTGGAAGACGAAGTGGATCTTGTGGCCGGCTAAGGGAGACTTGTGATCGGCAGGGAACTCGGCGTCAAATTCTTTGCTTTCGCCAGGCTTGAGGCCGTAAAGGTTCTCTAAGAAACCGGGGATATAGTTGGCCGGAGAGAGCTCCATAGGGAAGTCTTTGGCTTGGCCATCTTTGACAGGCTCGCCGTTCTCAAAGCTTTCATAGTCGACAAAAGCGATGTCGTTAGCCTGGAGACCGCGATCTTTGACATCTTCCAAAGTGGCCCGACTGGCGCGAGTACGCTCGATAGCATTATCGACGTCTTCTTCAGTGGGCTCGTAACGCTCTTGCTCCACTTCTACACCTTCGAAGTCTTTAAGATCTATGGTAGGAAGAATTTCAAATTCGGAAGTGAAAGTAAGTTCTCCACCACGCTCGACAGCCACATTGGGGAATTGAGGAGTCGAAACAAACTCGACATTTTCTTGAGCGGTAGCTGCATTAAAAGCACGAGGAATGACACTTTTCATAACGTCATCTCTAAGAAGCTCGTTGGGGATATATTTACGCCCCATATAGGCGGGCACTTTACCGCGACGGAAGCCGGGCAAAGAGAGCATTTTTAAAGCTTCCTTGAAAGCTTTGGCATAAGCTTGCTCGACGGTGTCGGCGTCTACGACCACTTCCATACTGCACTTAATGGGAGAGATCTTGGTGAGAGTAACCTTCATTTTTTCCTCCTAGAAAATCTTAGGACTGGCGGCGTTAATTCGTCCACCCCAAAAAAAGCTATGGAGCCATAACTTAAAATTGGAGCCCGCGTCGCTAAGGTTCACACATACATTATGTTGTACGATATTCTTGTACAGAAAACAAATAAAGACCACCTTTTCGGCGGCCCCTACTCGTTGTGGAGCGGAAGAAGAGATTCGAACTCTCGACCCTTGCCTTGGCAAGGCAATGCTCTACCGCTGAGCTACTTCCGCA
>CAKUDB010000033.1 GCA_934644775.1 uncultured bacterium
TATTTTTCGCTAAAATGGTCTTGCAATCGCACCTGAACCTTGAAAATTGCATGACCGTCCGAACGGGATATGTCCCCTAGTGAAGTAACCGCCATGACCGCGAAAGCGTGAGCGTACCAACGGGGACGAAACGCTGGGGTGAGAGTCCCGGGCAGGAACGACGTTCGGAAAGAGCGGCAAAATCGAAAGTCAAAATCAAAGCAAGTGAAAACGGCGAAATAGTTTTCTGTCCTGTGCGGTTATCTGCACGAAATAGAGCGCTATCCAGCAGCGAACGACGTTTGTTGATTAGGATGATGTTTCGCCGTTTCACGAAAAGACACACCAAACGGAAAAAGCGGAAGGTGCTGTCTGCGACCAACGTATCGTTGGCGGCATTTCCAGCAAAAAGCCGTGTATCAAAAAACAGCGCCATATGGCGAACGGGTGTCACGATTTGACAAACCCATTTTACCATAGAGCGCACCGAAAAAACAGGAGGAAAGTTTGAATATGAGAAAATCTGAAACCTATCGCAATGAGATCAAGTCCTACATTGTCCGCGCTGGCGTGACCATGACTGAGGTGGTGGACTACCTTTCTGATGAATACGGCTGGAGCCGCAGCGTTTGGAGCCGCAGCGTTCCAAATCTCTCCGGCAAGCTCAAGCGCGGTTCGCTCCGCTATGGCGAGGCGGTGGAGCTGGCGGATGCGCTGGGATATGACATCGTGTGGCAGAAAAGGCGTTAAAGTTTCCGGCTGAAAACAACAAAAACAGAGGATTTCTCTTTGGTTATTTCGGAGAAAGTGCTATAAATCAAACATACAGATATGTACCTGCAAGACTATGAGGAGGGAAAACATGAGAACCATGATAACGCATTCTCCTGAAGAAACACATCAGAATTGCAAATACTGGCTTCACCGTATTTCCCATGAATGGGATGTATCATACAAATTACTTGCCGGAGGGTACCTTCCCATCGGCTGGTATGCGCTTGCGGGCAGCGGTATTGAAAAGGCTGCTGGCGATTGCAATATGCAGCGGTTTGAGGCAACTATGACCGAGTACGGGTATCAGGTGGCACGTTCACGTTGGAGCCTATGGAACTTCTTTAGATTCTCTCCGGACGACTTCGTCGTTGTTCCCTTGTTTAATGGCGAGTTTTCGATTTACAAGGTTAAGAGAACCCCCATACCCATTACAGAGCTTGGTGGCTTCGTAGACTTCGCGTCAGACGATGGAAGCCGAATTATTCGTGACAAGGATGGGCTGCTACGGCGATATGAAAATAACGAGATGGTTGACGTAGGCTTTGTAGTTGAGGTGGAGGCCATAAAGGAGCATCTATCTCGATATGAATATGCCGACAGTAAGCTAACATCCAGAATGAAAATTCGCCAGACAAATGCAGATATTTCTGATCTTGCTGAGAGTGTTCAGAATGTAATTGGCGCGGAGTCTCCAATCAATCTGTATGCCACAGTTATTGAAGAACTGGCTGGCAGATTGCTGGAGGCAATTAAAGCGCAGCTTACCCCGGACAAGTTTGAGCTTCTGATTAAGTGGTACTTTGAAAAGCTTGGAGCATCCCGCACATTGCGCCCCAGCAAAAACAGCTCCGACAAGTGGGACGGTGCAGATGTTGACATAGTTGCCGAATTTGACGCCTTGAAAGTTGTATTTTATATTCAGGCAAAGCTCCACGACGATGTTACCTCCCAGTGGGCAGTTGAACAGATCTCAAAGTACAAAGATCAGCACGAGGTGTCTTCCGGCGAGTATACCGCTATTCCATGGGTAATATCGACAGCCAACGCTTTTTCAGCCGATGCAATTACAATGGCACAGGAAAGCAATGTACGTCTGGTCGCAGGTGGAGAATTTGGACGAATGCTAATTGACGCAGGAATTACGGATATTAACAGGGCGTTTGAGTAGACACAAAACGCGGAGATATTCAACCGTACAAAAGCAACGCTGAAAATCTAAACAAAGTAAGTGATGAAGAATATAACAATCCTGTCTATCCGCCGGTGCGCAAGTTGTTGGCTGCTAAAGGCATAAGTTGTGCTGGAAAACGAGCTCGCACTATGAATAGTGAAGACTATGCCAAATTTGATTATATTGTCGGTATGGATCGCTCCAATATGCGCTATATGCGTCAAATTTGCGGCGGCGATCCGGAAGGCAAGCTTAGTTTGCTAATGGATTATACTAAACGCCCCGGCGATGTGGCCGATCCTTGGTATACACGAAATTTTGAAGCCACTTGGCAAGATGTTAATGAAGGTTGCCAAGCCTTGCTGGAACAGCTTATATAGACATTGACATATGCTGTCTACTTTTTTGTTGATGCTATCAGAGAAAAATAAGCGAAAAATATAAGTGAAAAATATATCTTTTGCATATATTTTTCTAACAATTTGCTTTTTATAATAGGGGAGGGAAAAGGGGCTTAAGGCAAAACCTTAGGCCGGGGGACGGATTATAAATAAACGTAGGAGAGTGCTTAAATGTTCGAGAAAAACGTTAATATTTACGACGTTAAAGAGATTAGAACTAGGACTACTGTTTACTTTGGCGTAGGCGCCATCGACAAGATGGTTGATATTGCTAAAGTTTTGAAGTCCAAAGGCGTAGACAAGGTGATCGTTATGTCTGGTCATCGTGCTTATAAGCTTACCGGCGCCTGGGATCACGTAGAAAAAGCCTTAAAAGATGCGGGCATTGGCTACATCAACTACGATAAGGTAACACCTAATCCCACTACTCATCATGTAAACGAAGCTGCTCAGATGGCTCGTGAGTTTGGTGCTAAGGCAGTTATCGCTATTGGTGGCGGTTCTCCCACCGATGCTGGCAAGTCTGTGGCTATCTTGTTAGAGTACCCCGGTAAGACCGCCAACGATATTTATGAATTCACTTTTACGCCAGAAAAGGCTGCTCCTATTGTTTCTATCAATTTAACTCACGGTACCGGTACCGAAACTAACCGCTTTGCCGTAGTTAGTGTTCCTGAAAAGAACTTTAAGCCAGCTATCGCTTACGATTGCATCTATCCTATGTTTGCTATCGACGATCCGCAGCTTATGGTTAAGTTGTCTCCCAACCAGACTAGATATGTCTCTATCGACGCTGTCAACCACGTCATTGAAGCGGCCACTTCTAATGTTCTTTCTCCTTATACCATTACTTTGGCTCGCGATGTCATCCGCTTAGTCCATAAATACTTGCCTATGGCTTTGCAAAATCCCGAAGATTTGGAAGCCCGCTACTACTTAGCTTATGCAGCTATGATTGCTGGCGTTTGTTTCGATAACGGTATGCTCCACTACACTCACGCTTTGGAGCACCCGCTTAGCGGCGTCAAGCCAGAGCTGGCTCACGGTCTTGGTCTCTCTATGCTCTTGCCTTCTGTTATCAATGTTATTTACAAAGACAGAGCTCACATCTTGGCCGATATCTTAGCTCCTATCAACCCTGATCTTTCCGGTGAAGCTTCCGAAGCTTACTTGGCTGCTAAGTCTGTCCAAGATTGGCTCTGCTCTGTAGGCGTACCTGAGAAACTTACCGACGAAGGTTTTACTGAAGCCGATGTAGATAAACTTACCGATTTGGTTTACACTACCCCCTCTTTGAGCGGACTTTTGGCCATTGCCCCTTCTGGCAATAGTCGTGAAATTGTGGAGACTATCTACAGAACTTCTCTCCAGCCCCTGTAAGCTGTGAAAAGAGGTAGTGAAGCTGTCTTAGCTTCCTAAAGGAGCGCCGCACTCATGTTTTAGGCTTAGGCCGGAGTGCGGCGCTTCTTTTTTTGTTGTTTATTTCCGGCTTTAGTTGCGCCCTAAACATAAAATTGCTACTATATTTCGCAAGGTTTTGCAGTTTGAGCTCAAAACAGGGGAGGCATAAAGCTTTTCCGTCGCTTTTGAGAACGGCTGGCAACTGAGCTTTTTTGGCTTGTTCGCTCCTAGGAGGGCTCTTTTTTTTGTAAAGTGTCGTTTAAATCCGGGCGGGCCATTTTTTTAGATTAAATATCAAGACCAGAGGTTAAAATATGAACACCAGATTTCCCAATGTGGATCCTCGCGCCTCTTTACCATCTTTAGAAGAAGAGACTCTAAAATTTTGGAAAGAAGAAAATATATTTGCCCAGTCTTTAGAGATACGCGAAGGCGCTCCTGAATTTGTCGTTTATGACGGCCCGCCTACTGCTAACGGCAATCCTGGCGTTCATCACGTTCAAGCTCGTGCTTACAAAGATTTGTTCCCTCGCTATAAAACTATGCGCGGTTTCAAAGTGCGCCGCAAAGCTGGCTGGGACTGCCACGGTTTGCCTGTAGAAATTGAAGTCGAAAAGCGCTTAGGCTTTTCCGGCAAGCCTGCTATTGAAAAATACGGCATCGAGCCGTTTTGTAAAGAGTGCCGCCGCTCTGTCATGACTTACGAAGATGCTTGGCGTAAATTAACCGAGCGCATTGCTTATTGGACAGATTTAGACAACTGTTACATGACTATGAGCAACGACTATGTCGAGAGCGTATGGTGGTCGTTAAAAGAGCTGTGGAATAAAGGTTTACTCTATTTAGGTTATAAGGTAGTGCCTTACTGCGCTCGCTGTGGTACGCCCCTTTCCAGCGCCGAAGCTGGCTCGGCCTACAAAGATGTAGAGGATCCTTCCCTTTATGTGCGTTTCCCCTTGAGCGAGCCGGAAAAGCTGGGCTTGCCTGCCCAAAGCGCCCTTTTAGTTTGGACTACTACTCCCTGGACTTTGCCCGGCAACGTAGCTGCTTGCGTCCATCCCGATTTAGAATATGTAGCTGCCAAACTTGAAGACGGTCGCGTCCTTATTTTGGCTCGCACTTTGTTGCGCCAGGCGTTAAATTTAGATGCTGAAGCTCCCGAGCCTGAAATTTTAGCTTCTTTCCAGGGCTCCGACTTGGTTGGTACTAAATACCAGGCTCCTTACCAATGGTACGATTTTGGCGAAAAAGTTGGCCATCGTGTGGTCAGTGGCTCTTTTGTTACTTCCGAAGACGGTTCCGGTATCGTCCATATCGCTCCAGCTTTCGGTGCCGACGACTTAGACGTAGGGCGCAAAAACGATTTGCCTATCGTCCACCCTGTCAAAACTGACGGCCATTTCCGCGACGACGCTCACTTTGTGGCTGGCTTGTGGTTCAAAGAAGCCGATCCTAAAATTATTGAGGATTTGAAAGAGCGCCAATTGCTCTTCCGTATCAAGAAGTATGCCCACACTTACCCTCACTGCTGGCGTTGCGGTACTCCTTTGCTTTATTACGCTACAGATTCTTGGTATATCAACAACACCAGCTTACAAAAGCGTTTAATTGAAAAGAACCAAGAGATCGATTGGCATCCGGCCCACATTAAGAATGGTCGTTATGGCGATTGGCTCAACAACTTAGTAGATTGGGCTATATCTCGTACCAGATATTGGGGTACTCCCTTGCCTATTTGGACTTGCCAAGAATGCGGCGAGCGCGAGGCTATAGGTTCGTATGCCGAATTGGCTGAGCGAGCTGAGCAAGATATCGATATCCATGCTGCCGATTTCGATCCTCACCGTCCTTACGTTGACAGAATTACCTTTAAGTGTAAAAAGTGCGGCCATACTATGCACCGTGTACCTGATGTAATCGATTGCTGGTACGATTCCGGATCCATGCCTTTTGCTCAGTTGCACTATCCTTTTGAAAATAAAGAACTTTTCGAAAAGTCTTATCCAGCCGATCTTATTTGCGAAGGATTAGACCAAACTCGCGGTTGGTTCAATTCTTTGCACCAGTTAGGGGTTATGCTCTTCGACAAAATTGCTTACAAGAGCGTTATTTGTCACGGTTTAGTCCTTGACGGCCAGGGTGAAAAGATGTCCAAGAGTCGCGGCAACGTGGTCAATCCTTGGGACGTTTTACAATCTCAGGGAGCCGACGCTATTCGTTGGTATCTCTATACTTCCGCTCCACCCGAATTAAGTCGCCGTTTCTCTGCTGAATTAGTAGCCGAAGCTTCTAAGCATTTAAGCACTTGGTGGAATACTTGGCAATTCTTCTTACTTAACGCCAACGTAGCCGAAGTCGATTTAAGCGTACCTGCTCCTTCCGAGAGCTATACCGATTTAGATAAGTGGATCTTGGCTCGTTTGCAGCAAACTATTAAAGCTGTCAGCGACTATTTAGACGTTTACGATTTAACTAAAGCTGCTAAGAATTTGGAGAACTTTGTCGACGTACTTTCCAACTGGTACGTGCGCTTAAATCGTCGCCGCTTCTGGGAAAACGATTCGGCTGCTTACCATACTCTCTATGAGTGCTTGGTCACTTTGGCTAAGTTACAAGCTCCTTTTACGCCTTTCTTGGCAGAAGAGGTGTGGCGTAACTTGGTTCTTAGTGTCGATCCTAAAGCTCCTAAGAGCGTCCATTTGGCCTCTTGGCCCGAGTTTGACGAGAGTAAATTCGATTCTCAGTTATTGCAAGACGGCAATACGGCTATGCAAATTATTTCTATCGGCCGTTCTGCCCGCGTAGCTTCCAAGCAAAAAGTGCGCCAGCCTTTGTCTGAAGTACTTATTGGCGTCACCACCGAAGCCGATCGCCGCAGCGTAGAGCGTTTCCGCGATTACGTACTCGACGAACTTAACGTAAAAGCCATTAAGTTTATCAGCGCCGAGCAAAACTTCTTAGATTATATCGTCAAGCCCAATTTGCCCACCGTCGGCCCTCGCTACGGCAAGCTTTTAGGAGCCATTCGCCAAGAGCTTTCTGGTGACAGAGCTAAAGAAATTGCTTTACAATCTTTAGACGGCCAAGAAGTTAAGCTCGATATTAAGGGAACTGAAGTTATTTTAGCTCCCACCGATCTGTTAGTTGAAATAAAATCTCCTGAAGGCTATGCCGCTTCAGTGGAAGGTTCTTTCGTTGTTGCTGTTTCTACGGTTATTACCGAAGATTTGCGCTTAGAGGGCTTGGCTCGCGACTTGGTTCGCAATATCCAAGAATTGCGTAAGAGTTCCGATTTTAAGATCAACGACCGTATCGACACTTGGCTAGAAGGCGCTTGGGATGATTTACTTAAAGCTGTTGAAGCTCATCGCCAAACGATTATGAGCGATACTTTGAGTTTAAGTCTAACTACCGATGGAGGCGCTCCTGCCGACGCCAACTCTGTAGAGGCTGAATTTGTAAAGAAAGGCCCTAAAGTACGTATTTACGTACGTCGTCATCAGTAGCTGGCTAGATGGCGTCTGTTATGTAGCGCATTTTTTGCTATGTAGAGACGCTAATAGTGTAGGCCCGCCGTTAGCTATTTCTTGTTAGCTCCAGTTTTAGCCATATCGACGCTCCGGTTTGATTAGTCTCACGTCCGTTCGACTAAGACCTGCGCTACCGATATGGCAAAACTTCCGCTATAAGTTTTGGCAGCGGGTTCATGTCCATGTTGGCTATCTCCAGCAATGTCTTTTCCAGGCTCGAACTGACCGACGCGGGCCCAGTAGCTCGGTCAACGTTCTTCGCCTTCCGCTATAACTGTTCGCCAGTTTTGAAATGAACGGGCTTTGGCTCAAAAGTCGGCGCAGTAAGTGCAACGATACTGCGCACCCCAAAAGGCTGGCGCAAACGAACATGGTGTAGTCCTTGGCTTCGGCCCATTGCCGGTATGGCTGCGTAGCCGTTAGGCGAAGCAGACGCCGGCAATCTCGGCCGGAAGCCTTGGACGAACCGACAAACTGGGAAAGTCTCCGTTTCTGTGATATTTATAGCGGAGTTTAGCCTATAGCAAAGCGAAAGGCTCTTATACGCCTGTAGCTTGCTATAGGCGTAAACGCAGCCAGCC
>CAKUDB010000034.1 GCA_934644775.1 uncultured bacterium
TGCTTTTGTATCCAAAGCTCGTTTGGGCCGACGCGGCATAGTTTACACTCGCCACGTCCACCTTTTTGGTCGCGCAGTATCGTTGCACTTACTGCGCCTTGCTTTTTGGGCTATAGCTCGTTCATTTCATAGCTAGCGGACAGTTTATAGCTCAGTTAGCTCAAAGATCAGCCAACTACCGATCTTCACTTTGGCAAATTTTCACTTCTTCAATAAATTTTTCCGCCGCTTTGGAAAAAACAGGATAGCGTTTCCAAACTAATCCATGCTGACATTTTATAGGAGGATCGAGCCGACGGAAGCAAAGCGTTTGGCTTTCTTTGGTGTCAGCCAAAGTGTTAAGCACGAAGGCGTACCCTAGCCCCCTCTTTAAGAGCAGCATGGGCGTATTAAAAAGCAAATCGAAAGTAGCAATAATGTTAAGCTTTTCTATTTCAACTTCCGACCACAAAGAAAGTTCGCGTTGCAAACCGAGGCGCTGAGGCATAATTAAGGGTATATTTTCAATATCATGCGGGCGAATGAAAATATTCTTGGCCAAAGGAGAATCACAACGCATAAGTAAGCCCCAGCAGGCTGTTTCTTGCAAGACCAAATGTTCATATTTAGCAATATCTATAGGCTCGATAAAAACGCCAAAGTCCAAAGTGCCATGCTCTAAATATTCAGTAATTTTTTCTGCATCGCCGTTAATAAACTGAAACTTGACATTGGGATACTTTGCCGCCATACGATAAATAGCTTCTGCAACAATAAGGGAAAGGCCACCGCCAATAGAAACTTCTCCGCCGATTAAAGCGTTGTCTTGAGCGATTTCCCGCCTGGTTTTATCGCATAAATTGACAATTTCTACCGCACGTTTACGTAGAAGGCTGCCTTCTTCAGTTAAGGTAATCTTGCGCTTGCCCCGAAAAAAAAGTTGCTTACCCAGTTCGTCTTCAAGTTCCATCATTTGCTTAGACAACGAAGGCTGAGTTATATGCAACGATTCAGCCGCTCTAGTTATATTGCCTTCCCTAGCTACGGCTAAAAAGTAGCGCAATAAACGGATATCCAAAGTACCTTCCTCCTAAAGTGATATGGCCAAACTACCATAACTTACAGCTATAGTTCACTATTCTTTATACATATTTTACATATTTACCTAAAAGTGCCATACTCTGGGCGGAGTTAAGAAGATATGATACACAGAACTATACATGCACATACAAATTCAGACACAGCTTTAATGACGGAAGGCAGTATCGTAAAAGGTATACTGTTTTTCTCTATTCCCTTAATTTTGGGTAACTTTTTGCAGCAAATGTACAACACGGTTGATTCTATTATTGTGGGCAACTATGTTGGCAGCAATGCTCTAGCGGCTGTGGGCTCGAGTGCTTCCCTTATTTTCTTAATTATCGCTTTTAGCCAAGGCTTATCTGTCGGGGCAGGCGTTATTGTGGCTCAATATTTGGGAGCTGCTGATAAGCGAGGCGTCAATTTAGCTGTCCATACCGCTTTGGCTATTTCAGTTTTAGTCGGCTTACTTATGACAGTAGGCGGTATAGTCTTTACTCGTCCTTTATTGGTTTGGATGGATACTCCGGAAAGTATTATGCCCGAAGCGGTTAAGTATTTACAAATTTACTGCGGCGGTATGCTCTTCGGTACTATCTATAATATGGCTGCTGGCATTATGAATGCGGCCGGTAATTCCAAGCGTTCTTTAATTTATTTGGGCGTAGCTGCCGTTACTAATATCGTTTTAGACGTAGTTTTTATCGTCGGTTTTAAAATGGGTGTAGCCGGAGCCGCTTGGGCTACAAATATTAGCCAATTAGTTTCCGCTATTTTGGCTATGGCCTTTCTTATGCACACTTCTGCCGATTATAAAGTGGATCTCAAGCACTTGGTTATCAGAAAGAAGATGGCTGGACGCATTGTAGCTATTGGTTTGCCTACCGGCGTCCAAAATATGGTTATATCTCTTTCTAACGTTTTGATTCAGTCTAGCGTCAACGTATTTGGTGCTTCAGCTATTGCCGGCTTTGGTGCTTTCTTAAAAGTTGATGGTTTCAACGTATTGCCAATTTTAAGTTTGAGTATGGCTATAACTACTTTTGTAGGCCAAAATTATGGTGCCAACCGTATGGATCGTGTTAATAAAGGCGTTTATATTACTATAGCTATGGGTATGATCTATACTATCGTAGCCAGCACTTTAATGCTGATTTACTCTGAGCCAATTATGCGCCTGTTTAGCCAAGAAAAAGAAGTGATCGCCTGTGGCCAACTGGCCATGTGGTACTTTTGCCCGTTCTATTGGGTTTTAAGTATTCTGCACACCTTGGGCGGCACTATGCGCGGCTTTGGTAAGAGTATTCCCCCTATGGTCATTTTACTTATTGCCATGTGCTTATTCCGCATAGTTTGGTTGCAAACGATTTTGCCCCACTTCCCCGGCACAGATTGTATCTTCGTTCTTTATCCCGTCTCCTGGGTTTTAGGCGCAGTTATGATGGCCTGGTATACTAAGCAAACTGGCCTCTTAAGACAAAAAGATACTTCGGCTATGCTTTGCCAAGCTGCCTAAATTAAGGGCAAACTAAGCAAAGGCTAGAAATAAGTGCCGCTACTACGTCAACTTAGGGAAACGCAGTAGCGGCCTTTTTTATAAGTGCAACTTATAACTTTTGCTCCAATGCTAAACCAATTAGCTTATCGGTTTGATCAGCCATAAAAAGTGGAATATTAAGCACATCATCATCAAGCTTTAAATTATTTAAAGAGAAACGCACTCGCAACTTAACAGTGTCACTAAAGAGCTCTTTAAATTTGCGCAAACTTTTGCCTGCGATATTAGTTTCAGCTTTTACTTCAATAGGAAAAATATCATTTTCTCTCTGGATAAGAAAATCGACTTCATAAGGTGGATTACTCTGGCTCCAATAGCGCGGCGTAACTTCGAATTGTGTTATTAAAGTTTGCAATACATAATTTTCTGTCAAAGCTCCCTTAAATTCTACAAATAAGCGATTGCCTTCGCCAAAAGCACTAGGAGCTAATTGAGCTAGACGGCGCAAAATACCAACATCCACCAAGTAAATTTTAAAAGCAGATAAGTCATCATAAGCGGACATAGGCAAACCAGGCTTGCTGCTGCGATAAATTTTATGTATTAAACGCGCCTCGACTAGCCATTGCAAAGCGTCTTCATACTCGCGAGCTCGAGCGCCCTCTTTTACAGCTTTATAAAGGAATTTCTTGTTTTCTCTAGCTAGTTGCGAAGGCAAAGAATGCCAAATAAGTGAAAGGCGAGGAAATTCTTTTAAGCTTGGATGCTTGGCAAAATCGCGTTCGTAGGCGCCAATAATATTAGCTAGCGCCGTTTGCATAGCTTCCACATCTTTAGCTTCAGCCCAAAGCCGCACAGACTCAGGCATGCCGCCAGTAATGTAGTACATCTTTAATTTTTCGCACAAAGGACTAAAGAAAGCGTCGGGCAGTGGTTCTATTGTATTTACACTATCCAAATAGGCTACTAAATTAGCATCGCCATTAGCCAGCAAAAACTCTTGAAAAGTCATAGGATCTACTTGCAGAAAATCGACTTTGCCAACTGGAAAAGATGATGGTTTAACTAAAGCTATGCCCAATAAAGAGCCAGCGCAAACCACATGATATTGGGGAGCATCTTCGCAAAAGTATTTCAAAGCGTTAAGCACTTCTGGACAATCTTGTATTTCGTCAAAGATAATAAGCGTTTTTTCCGCTTCAATCTTTTGCCCAATAGCAAACGTTAAATTTTGCAAAATACGCTCTACATTTTTTGTTATGGTAAAAAATTGCTTATAGTCCGGATTTTCGTCAAAGTTGAAATAGACTGTATTTTCATAGAAACGCTTGCCAAATTCTTTTAGCAACCATGTTTTGCCAACCTGACGCACTCCCTTAACAATCAGCGGCTTGCGATAAGGAGAATTTTTCCATTTTATAAGCTTATCCAAAGCTAATCTTTCCATAAGCGGCTCTTCCTTTCACACTTTTATATGTATTTATGTGTTAATTATCACATAATTATATATAAAAATGTGATTTTTACCACATAATTATGTGTTTTTGTGTGAAACAGGCAAGCTAGGCCTGTATTAGCTTTGTTATACCCTAGTTTTAGTGGGTATAATAGGGGTATAATTGGATATAACTCAATACGAAAGTAATATCTCACAGAGGGCGCGTTATGGACTTATCAGAAAGGCAAATTCAGGCTTCTAAGCTGGAACAGCAAATTGCCAATCTACCTGTCGGCTCCATTACGAAGAAAACTATCAATGGCAAGGAATATTTTTATCACCGTTGGACAGAGAACAAGAAACGGCGGGAGAAATATATTCCTGCGGACAAACACAAGATTGGAAATCACATGATCTAGGCATTTCCGCCAGCAATCTGCGCCGGGATCGAGAAAATCCTACAGATATTCTTGACCGTATTGACCTTGTAGATGTCACTGACAACTTGCGAAAGCTGCTGAAAATCCGTAACAAGGCAGAACAGACCGTCAAGTTGGATAATATCCATGTAGTAGAAATTAAAGAATATCTGGATTTACTAGATCTGACGCAGGAGATCGATGTATTGCATCTGCCACACGTCAACAAGAAATCCAGCCGCACAGTAATCGCCCAGCCTGGTCTACGCTACGCGCAAGCGAATGCTCTAATCCATAGTTTGCTTTTAGATGAAACCTTCAGTGCGCTTTCTCTAGCAGAGCGCACCGCTGTACAAAACCGCATTCTGACCGAGATCAAAGGGCGAATGCTAGAAGACATAGTCCTGTTGGAAACTAAGCTGGCCAACCCTAAAAAGCAGGTCTTTGTTCTACAATTCTCAGTGGGTGAATTTGACATGGTCGTATTTGATTCGGAAGCTGGCTCTTGCCAAATTTTCAAGATCAAACACAGCGAAAAAACTGTCCCACAACAATACCGCCATTTAATCGACAAAGAAAAATGCGCTCAAACAGAACACCGCTACGGCCCAATTACCGGGAAGTTCGTTCTATGCCGTGGGGGAAGTCAAATGGTAGACAGCATTCAATATCAAAACGTGGAAGAATATTTGCTAAGCCTTGCATAGAAAAAGAATCGCCGCTCCAATTGAAAAATCAGGGCGGCATTATTTGTTTATACGCGAATAGTGGACATTTTTGGGGCAGGGCAAAAGCGACAAGCTGCGGAAAGTGCTTAGCGCAATTTTTTACGATATGGGAATATAGCAGCGCAATGATTACCGGCGAACTTAAAAATAAAATAGACAGCCTTTGGACGACATTGTGGGAAAAAGGTTTAACTGCTCCTTTAGATGTAGTTGAACAGATAACTTACTTAATGTTCATTCGCGACCTTGACAACGCTGACCTAAAGCATCAAAAAGAAGCCCAAATGCTCGGTTTAGGTGAATACAAAAGCATTTTTAATGAAAAAGCTAAGGTCGTATACTCTCCAGAAGACATACAAGAAATAGATGCCAATAAGTTTAGATGGAGCCAATTTAAAGATTTAGAAGCTACCCAAATGTATGCCTTAGTACAAAATGGCGTCTTTCCATTTATTAAAAAATTACATGGCGATAAAGAAAGCGCTTATGCCAAATACATGGACGACGCCATATTTAAGATTCCTACACCAGCTATTTTAAGCAAGGTGATCACAAAACTGGATGAAATTTACGCTGATCTAAATAGTCTAAAAAATGCCGACGTGCGCGGCGATATTTATGAATATTTACTCAGCAAAGTATCCACTCAAGGTATAAATGGCCAGTTCCGTACTCCGCGCCATATTATAAAAATGATGGTAGAGCTTATGGAGCCTATGGAAAAAGACACCGTTTGCGATCCAGCTTGCGGTACTTCCGGTTTTTTAGTGGGAGTGAGCGAATATTTAGCTGCCAACAAAAAGAAAGAAGTTTTCTTCAATAAAGAAAATAAAAAACACTACATGGCCGAAATGTTCCATGGTTACGATATGGATCGCACTATGCTGCGTATTGGCGCCATGAATATGATGTTACATGGCGTAGAAAATCCACACATAGAATATCGCGACAGCCTTTCCGAACAGAACTCAGATAAAGACAAATATACTTTAATTTTGGCCAATCCACCATTTAAAGGCAGCTTAGATGCCGATGATGTTTCTAGCGATTTAATCAAAATTTGCGATACTAAGAAGACAGAATTGCTTTTCTTGGCTCTTTTCTTGCGTGCGCTAAAATTGGGCGGTCGCTGCGCTTGTATTGTACCTGACGGTGTACTCTTTGGCTCTAGCAAAGCTCATAAGCAAATTAGAAAAGAAATTATCGAAAGCAACCAGCTTTTGGCGGTTATTTCTATGCCTTCGGGAGTATTTAAGCCTTACGCCGGCGTCTCGACAGCTATTTTAATTTTCAACCGCACCGGTAGCGGCGCTACGGATAAAGTGTGGTTCTACGACATGAAAGCCGACGGCTTCAGTTTAGACGACAAGCGCCAGCCTATCGAAGCTAACGATATTCCCGACATTATTAAGCGCTACCACAATTTACAAGACGAAGCAGCCCGCGCCCGCACCGAGCAGTCTTTCTTGGTAGATAAAGACGAAATAATAAAAAACGGCTACGATTTGTCTATCAATAAATACAAAGAGATTGAATACGTTCCCGTCGAGTATGCCCCCACCAGCCAGCTTTTAGCTGAATTGAAAGATTTGGAAGCGGAAATAGCTCAAGGTTTAGCAGAATTGGAGGCTATGCTGTAGGTTATGAAAGTTAGATTGGGCGATATTTGCGAGATACAGTACGGTTACGCATTCAATTCAACCTTATTCACCAACGATGATCAGTTTCCGCCTCTAATAAGAATAAGAGACGTTAAGCGCGGATACTCTGAAACTTTTTACTCGGGGGAATATGATACTAATTATGTCGTACATGCTGGTGATTTATTAGTTGGAATGGACGGAGAATTTAATATTGCAAGATGGCGCAGTAGAGATGCGCTTCTAAATCAACGGGTTTGTAAAATTACAATATGCCAAGAAGTTGATGAAGAATATTTGCGGTTTGCACTTTCAAAGGCACTTAAGAAAATAGAAACGCGAACATCATTTGTAACGGTAAAGCACTTATCTGCTAAGGAACTAAATGCACTTGAAATAGAGAGTCCGAGCCTTGAAAAGCAAAAAGAGATCTCCAATACTCTTGTTAGAATTGAAACAATTATTTGCCTTTATCAGCAACAACTTAGCAAACTTGATGAGTTAATCAAATCCCGA
>CAKUDB010000035.1 GCA_934644775.1 uncultured bacterium
TTTACGCTTCTTACCTTTCGGTATCGGCGCTTAATATTTGAAAAAAGAGAGCGATTAGCTCTACTTAACATTGACATTTTTTAAGTGTCATTTATTTCGGTATCTTACTTTTGCAAGATACACAGGGCACTTACACAAGCTTCATAGTAAAAGCTGCTATTCTGTTTTCAAAACTTTGCTTAGTTGCTCGTCGCAACTGCTCGACTATATTAGCGCTAAGCGCCTACCCTGTCAAGCACTTCCAGGCAAAAATGTGCAAAATTTTTACGCTATACGTGTTTGTGTTAAATTTATAGCCACGTTGATTAGTTCGTTATATCCCTCCTCGAAAGATCGCTGACGCGATAAAGTTTTCTCCGGGGGTATAACGAACATTTTGTGGCGGCTATAAATTTCATTTAGGCAAGGGCAGTTTTTGGGCTGCGCAGCATTGTTATACGTTCGCAGCGCTTTTGTCTACATTAAGGATTAGTCTAAGCCAATAATTGTGAAAGGCACAAATTTAGGCATCTCAACCTTAAAGGCGCCAACTTTAATTTCATGACCAATACGAGTCTGGCTGCGCATACTTACAGTATATTTATTACTGCCATCATCAGCACGTTTAATAGTATCAGAAGCACAGGCAGGTTCATTTTCTACAATAACTTCGGGATACTCGTTCTTACCAACCAAGCTTTCGTCAATAAAGAAAGGCTTACTTTGATAGGTTCCGTAACTCCAATCAGTAAGTCTGAAACAACCTACAACATATAATTCTAAAGTCTTACTATAATGGCCATCTGATTTAGCATAAGCCAATTTCTCATCATCATTGTACCAGGCAAAGCAAAGCTCGGACTCGGTATAAGAAACGATTACTCGATTGCTGTCAGTAAAATCACCGTATTTGGCAGTTACTGTATAACTATCGCAAGTACGTTCCGCAACAGTGCCAGTAGCAGTTAAAACACCGTTATTGGCTTTAAGCAAAGGCGTACCAGTACCTTCGCTAAAGGCGGTAGTCAACTCAACTTCATCAATAATATTGATACTGTCAGGTTGGGGCCCTTTTTTATCCTTACCGTAAATAGCGATAGCTTTCATAGGCACTTCGTCGACACCCAGAGTCAAATCGCCATAAAGTCCTTCAGCTTCTAAAATCTTTTTGCCTAAAGTGGCATTAGGAATATCCTGGCCATTAGCATCTTTTTTAACGATATAAGCAATACCGAAGTTTTTATCGGCTACAGTGATATCTTCGTCAGCCGGCTTAAGCTTAATACCGATAATAGTCTGTTCAGTAACGTAGATTGGCTCAGTAGCTTGATAAGAAATAGACGGCTCTATTGTAGCCTTGGGAGCAACGGTACCATTAGCAGCGGCAGTAAATTGACCCTTAGCTGCATTTTCGTCGGCAACCAAAACTACTGTTTCCGGTTTTTTAATATCGGTCAGTTTCTTAAACTCAGCAAAGGGAGTTAAATCGTAAGTCTTTTTAGTCTCGCCATTGGAGATAAATTTAAAGCTTAATCCTACATTGTCTCCAGGCTTGAAAACTCTTTTATCTTTGCCAGTTGCTGGATCATAAGAAGTTAAAGCTAAACCATCACCATCCTTTATACGGTATAAGTCAGGATTTTCGATGGTCGTCTCAGTTTTACCCTGCCAATCGATTTTGTCATAACCGATAGCAACAAGCTCATCATCTTTACCATAGTAAACGGCAGTAACAGCGCTAATATTAGCATTGAGTTCTTTTACTTCGGTACTGTCAATAGTAATATCTTGTACTTTATCAACAGTTTCATGCTTAAATTCATAAGCTTTAGTAGGCGCAGTAACAAATTCTTTATTGTCAGCTTTACCGTAAAAAGCGTATTTTACATTGACAATATCGGAAGCAACGTCAATGCGGCCTAATTTTTTGGCTAAAGAATTGTATTGGAAAGTGACTTTATAACTGCCAGTAGGGGAAGGCTCGGGAGCAGGCGTTGGGGAAGTTGTGCCGTCTAAAGGATTGGGAGTGGTACTTCCACTGTTGCCACAACCGCTAAGCATTAAACCTATGCCTAAGCCTATAGTTACTACACAAGTTGCAAAACTGAAAGTATTTTTATATATCACAGTAGGTAGTTTCCTTATCTTTTGTATAATGACAATCGGCAGCTTTATTGCGTAGACAAAGCCACAAATTGACGATAGCCGACAAAACAGCTATAACTTGAAAATTCACGTGAATGGGCTTTTTCTCCCCCTATTTGCATAGGTTAAAAATCTTAGCAAAAGCGCTCTGTAAAAGAGTAACTGTTTCAAGGTAAGAATCAAGCCAACATGGAAAGCGTATTTGAAATTTTCCATGGATTTTGAAGGCGAAATAAAATGCAACTTGGTTTAGAAAATATTGGAAAAATAAGGCAAGCTTTTATAGAATTAAACGGTCTTACCGTCATTGCGGGGAAAAATGATACTGGCAAAAGTACTGTTAGCAAAGCTTTATTTGCTATGTGTAGCGGTTTTTATAATATATACGATAAGGTGAAAATAGAAAGAAATAAGAGCATATTGCTATCATTGAGGCTTGCCATTTCAATTATTTCAGAACACAATTTTTCATCAGCGGAATTACCAACTAAATTTGACCAGTCAGAGTTGCTAACAATATTGGAAAGCAAGAAAAATAACCCGAATTTAATAAGCGATGTACTCATAGAAACGGTATTAGCAAATACAGATCAGTCAATCATAGATAGAAATAAAAAAGACCCGGTCTTAAAAGAAGTACTCAATAAAATAGTCAATAGAGTATGCCAGGTTCTTTCTATTTCCAATGACGAAGTAATAAAAAATATCATAAATGAAAAATTAACTTCAGAATTTAGCGGTCAGCTTAACAATATTTTTTATAACAACCAGGGCAAAATTTCTTTGGAGCAACAAGACACTCACACCACAACTGTTACCATTGTAGATAATAATGTAGAAGATATACAGGGAGTTCAAGATATACAACTTGGCGCAGTTTATCTTGATACCCCGTCTGTGTTGAATGAAGACATAGATGCTTTTTCAAGTCCTTCAAATCATCAATATACTTTATTTCGGCAACTTTCTAACAATAATCCCCAAAATACAATAGAAAAAATTTTAGTTAATAAAAAATTAAACAAAGTATATGCCAATATTTCTTCAGTTTGTGATGGCAATATGAATTTTGACAAAAAAACTGGCGACTTCACGTATAAACTAAAAAACAGTGACAAATCATTAAATGTAAAAAACTTGTCTGCTGGTTTGAAAACATTTGTTATCCTTAAAACTTTGCTTCAAAATGGAAGTATAGAAGAAGGCGGCACAGTCATTTTGGATGAACCAGAAATTCACTTGCACCCAGAGTGGCAACTTCTCTTTGCCGAGCTTATTGTGTTGTTGCATAAACACTTTAGCGTAAATGTCCTTTTAACTACCCATAGCCCGTATTTCTTGGAAGCTATTGAAGTTTACGCAGCTAAGCACGAAGTAAATGATAGTTGTAAATACTATTTAGCTTCTTCACAATCACAAAACGACTTAGCTGAAATAAAAGACGTCAGCGACAATTTAGAGTTAATCTATAAAGAATTGGCTAGACCTTTGCAAACCTTAGAAAATGAGCGTTACAGCCATGATTAACTTTAAAGATTATGAACTTTTAGTCAGTAATATAACGACTCTGCAGGAAACTTCCAAAGACGCTTCAGATAAAGAGAACATTCAATACATGACAGATTCGAATTTAGAAGTAGTTGACTTTGATAAAGTTAAAGAATGTTATCATAGCCTCTACGCTCACAGTAGGCAAAAAGATCTAATAAGTTCAGCAGACGCTTTGGCAAGAACTAGCGAAAGTTTGGTTTTGATCGAGTTTAAAAATGGCAACATGCAAAATAGCGATCAAAAACGCAAAGTGAAAGAAAAACTTCGCGACAGCTTGTTGCTCTTAAGTGGAATTATTGATAAAAGTACCGCCTACAGCCGAGTCAACGTCGATTTCGTATTAGTTTATAACGAAGACAAAGATAAATCACGCTCAAGTATAAGCAAACATATACTAGAAAAAGCTAATGAAGAACTTATTCGCTTTGATTTAGAGCGTTTTAAACACGTATATTTAAGAGAAATTCATACCTATACAAAAGCAGAATTCAACCGTTATTTAGATAAACTAGTTGACTGTATTGTTTAAAAGCAACAAAAAAGCTAACAGCAACACTACAAATTAGTATCGCTGTCAGCTTTTATAGTTTAGTTCCTATCGATGGTCGATCTAATTAGTCAATGCTTGTCGTAATATTCAGACCCGTAACATATACTCCTGGAGTAGCAAATTCTTCAGTATACAGAGTATGGGTAGCGTACTTTCCGCCGAGGTCAATTAAGGTTACTGTATATTCATTGCTGCCATCTGCGGCGCGTTGGAAAGATTCGCCTTCACCGGTGCACTCGCTGCTGGGACTGTTGGTAATACAACACTCCGGATAGTCGTATTTGCCAACAAAATCCTCCCTAAGGAAGAATGGCTCCTTTGCAAAAGAAAGTATCTTACTGCCAACAATCAATTTTTCGAACGTCATTGTTCCTGCCAAATAAAGCTTGTGCTCTCCTGGTGCGTGCAACATTCGAGCAGGCTTGAAGGCCACCAGATTGCCGTTATCATCTTTTTTACAGAAATTGAAGTCCGAACCAAGAAATCCGCCCACAAATACAGTATTAGTGTCTTTAAGTTGACCATATTTAGCAGTTACGGTATAGGTTTCCCACTCTGGGTAGAAATTTCTCAGCACAGAAGCTACCAAAGTACCATTATCATTATTAAGCCCATAATAAGTGGCAACTCCTTCGCCACTAAAGGCAGTAGTTAATTCCACGTCTTTAATGATGTCACTTAGAGGAGGCTGAGGCCCTTTATCTGGCTCGTTAGTATAAGTAGCTATAGCTTGCATAGGTACTTCACCTAAAGCGAAAGTGACTTCGCCTAAAGGGGCATTATTATTCTTCCAGTTGTAACATTGAACGGTAACAATTTCTTTTTCACCTAAATCCCTGGGCTCAGGTATATAAGTAAGGAAAAATGATTTATCGACGTCAGTCTTAGTGTCAAAGCCAAAAGAAATTTGACTATTGGCAGGACGCAACTCTATGCTCTTAGGAGTTTGGTCAGTTACATAAATAAGCTCGTCAATAGACCGGCTGATCTTAGTACCAAGAGAAGCCACAGGCTTTACTTTACCATAAGCGACAGCTTTAAACTGACCATTGGTAGCATTTTCGTCGGCGGCCAAAGATACCGTACTCGGATTTTCAGTATCATTTAATTGGCCAAAAGTAGCAAAGGGAGTTAAGTCGTAAGTTTTAACAGTAGAACTTGAGGGAGTAAGTGTTAAACTTAAAGTAACATCTTCACTAGGCTTTACTACATATTTATCAGCAATTAAAGAAAGCTGATCGTTATCGGTCAAAGTATATAAATCAGGATCGGCAATAGTAACAACTTTTTGTCCCTGCCAATCGATAGTATCGTAACCGACGGCTACCAGATTATCGCTTTCATCGTAATAAGCAGCGGTGACAGCATAAATATTAGCGCCCAGCTCCTCTACTTCGGTTGCATCAACGGTAATATCTTGCTCCTGGGCAGAGGCTTCGTGTTTAAAATCGTGAGCTTTAGTAGGTATAGTCGTAAATTCTTTATTTTCAGCCTTGCCGTAAAAAACGTATTTTACGTTGACAATATCGGAAGCAACGTCAATGCGGCCTAATTTTTTGGCTAAAGAATTGTATTGGAAAGTGACTTTATAACTGCCAGTAGGGGAAGGCTCGGGAGCAGGCGTTGGGGAAGGCTCGGGAGCAGGCGTTGGTGAAGTCGTGCCGTCTAAAGGATTGGGAGTGGTACTTCCACTGTTGCCACA
>CAKUDB010000036.1 GCA_934644775.1 uncultured bacterium
TACCCTCAAAGTAACCCATAGATGCTTTTGTCGGCCTATTATAAAGAACTTCTCTAATTTGTTTTTGCAATTCTCCCACAAATTCGGCGTAGCTTTCGCTGGCAATAACTGTCAGCACATTAACGTTATGTACATTATCTTTTAAGATGTCGGCATCCATGCGAGTTCCTTGCTTATTGACACAAAGACGCAAACCGCGGCCAACTTCTTGGCGTTTTTGCACAGTACTGTCGCTGCGTTTTAAAGTGCAAATTTGGAAAATGTTGGGATTATCCCAACCTTCACGCAAAGCTGAATGTGAGAAAATAAAGCGTGTAGGTTCGTCAAAAGATAGCAAGCGCTCTTTATTTTTTAAGATCAGATCATAAGCGGAGATATCGTCAGAAATATCAGTACCGCGCTTTACAGAACTGTTTATACTGCGGCCTTTTTTATCTATACTGAAATAACCGCGATGTACTTTATGAACTTCACTTTGTCTTAAATAGTGCAAATATTTTTCATACTTTTTGCCTAAAGAATTGCACAATCCATCAATAATTTTAGTGTATTCTTCTTCAAATATTTGGCCATATTCTCCTAAAAGCTCTTGGCCGTTTTCGTCATACTGGCGATACTTAGCCACTTCATCTATAAAAAAAAGTGAAAGCGTTTTGATACCTTTAGCAAAAAGCTTTTTCTCTTTTTCAATATGGGAAAGAATAGTTTCTCTAATTTGGACTCGACGTAAAGTCTTTTCGGAAGCGTCGCCAACTACTTCGCCTTTGCGCAACTTTTCACCATTAGTAAAAGTCACTGTACCAATATAAGGATCAATATCAATAATGGCTAATTCTCTGTATTGTTCCATATTGTTAGATTCATAGTAGAGATTATCGCCGACTTCTAGAGTGTGGATTTCACGCTTAATGCCGCTTTTGTGAGCTACTTCAAGTTCTAGCTTAACTTTGGGAGCATGCTTAGCGGAAAGGACGATACTTTGCAAATACAGGTATTTGTCGGTACCGCGCAAGTTTTTAACTTCGAAGCCTTTAACTTCTATTTTTTTGACCAGTTTTTTATTATAAGCGTCTAGAGCGTCAAGGACGTAAATAAGGTTGTGGCGCTCGGCGTGAGTAGCTGAGTAGTTTATGATAAAAAGCGGATTGAAGTTGCGCAGAGCCTTTTGAGTTTTGGAATCTTTTTTGCCCATTTTTTGAGGTTCGTCCAAAATAAGGATGGGACGGTTGGCCGCAATAACATCGATAGGACGGCGAGATCCGAAAGAGTCGCGCTTGCTGTAAATAATACGGGCTATATTGTTACCACCACGTTCAGCTAAGCCTTTTTCTTCGTTCATGGAAGTATTGAAAGCTTGAGTATTGATAATCATAACATTTATAGCCGAACTACTGGAAAAAGAGTCCAAGGCGGTTAGATTGTCGCTATCATAGACAAAGAAACGAGCCTTTTGGCCGTAATATTCGTGGAAGTGATCGGCGGTAATTTCGAATGACTTCTTGACGCCTTCGCGAATAGCAATACTAGGTACTACTACGATAAATTTGCTCCAGCCGTAGCGCTTATTAAGCTCAAACATAGTCTTGATATAGACATAAGTTTTGCCAGTACCAGTTTCCATTTCTATATCGAGAGAGCAACGTCCTAAACCGGGAGCGGTAACTAAATTATTGGAAATAGTCAAGTTGTTTTCCGCTTGCAAAACTTGGATATTATGGAGCAATTGTTCGTTAGTTAAGCGCACAGCCGTATTTTTATAGCCATTTTCATTAACTTGCTCGCGAAAGTCGATACTGTTCACATCATCTTCTAGCGTATTGGCAGGCAATTCAAATTGTTGCTGATGGGTATTATCTAGAATAGTACCTAAATCGCGGCGGTATCTATCGCTTTCTCCTTTAGGCTGGCCTTGAAAAATGCGCACTACAGCTTCGACAGCCTCGGTTTGGTATGGCTGAATCTTAAAATGGAACTTCATCTTTTAAAGCACTTTCGTTTTTGTAGCGGGACTGTAAGCTTTGAAAATTTGCTCAAAGTTGGTAGCTAAGCTGTCATTTAGAAGAGAACTATCACGCAAAACGGCATAAACAGGCGTTTCTTTGGCAATAGCGGTAACTACCTCTTCAGTAATATTAGGCTCAAAGCAAGCGATTAAATAACCATTGTCCACTTTAAAAACTTTGTGGCCGGCAATATCGACAGTTTCTATAGGCAAAGAAAGATTTAAGCTAAGTTCGAGCATAACTTGGAAAAGCAAGTCCTCGGCGCTGCGATCGTCTTTAACGTTATCGATTAGCTCATCTAATTCCATTTGGCCCAGATCTTCTGGCTTGTAGTATACGTCTTTCATATTGCTGCTATCTAAACGCAAGCAACGGAAGCCAAAGTCTAAATCTTGAGCCATAAGGCCAGCTTCTTCTTTAATTTTACGTCCAGCCCGGCGGATACGCTCTTTGCCAATTTCGCATATATTCTTATAGCCAGCTTTGTAAGCTTCGCTATTTTCGCTAGTAAGCTCCGGCAATTGCACCATAATATATTTACGCCGGCCGCCGTCTTCGGCATTAAGTTGCATTACCGCATGAGCTGTAGTAGCTGAACCGGAGAAAAAGTCGAGAATAAGAGAGTCTTTATTGGAAGCAATTTGTAATAATCTAGTAATAAGTTTTACAGGTTTTGTGTAACCAAATATACCCTTACAGTCATAAAAGATATCATCTATTATTCTTTTAGCTAACGATGTATCTCCAGCAAATTCTCGTGAGAATAAAGTAACAGGTACTAATCCATTTTGAACGTCACATAAATATCTTTTCCCAAGAGGCATACTGTCACCGCTTCCCCAAACAATTGCATTTTCCGCAATCATTTTTTCTATAGTCTCTTTGCTGTAGCACCAATATCTGTCTTTAGGCCTTGATATTACAGTTCCATTGGGTTTTGTTATTGTATAATCGGCAGCATAATAATTATGTGCAGTTATAGGATCAGCCTTCCATGGCCCTTTAGGATCATTGTCAGGGTTTGAATAAGCATTAGTGTTGTCCCTTGGCAACAAATTTCTTTTAAAACCAGTAACGTCGTTGCTATCATTTCTTCGTATTTTTGCATAGCTTAGTATATATTCGTGTGATGATGAAAAATTGATAGCGGAGTTCTTTCTTGTATGAACTTTCTCCCAAACAATATTAGCTACAAAGTTACTTTCACCGAAAATTTCATCGCAAATCTTCTTCAAATTCTCTTGCTCATTGTCGTCAATGGAAATAAAGATAACTCCATCGTCAGATAGTAAATCTCGGGCTACTTTTAAACGCGGATATATCATATTGAGCCAATCAGTATGGAAGCGACCGTTGGTATTTAAGTTGGTAACCATGCGTTGGCCGTATTCATCGAATTGGCCGCTGTTTTCTAAGTAGTCGGCTGCCTTGGCGGAAAAATCGTCTTCGTAGACAAAGTCGTTACCCGTATTGTAAGGCGGATCGATATAGATCATTTTTACTTTGCCTAAGTAAGTTTCTCTTAGAAGCTTAAGTACTTCTAAGTTGTCGCCTTCAATATAAAGGTTTTCGCTATCGAAGCCGCCGGGAGTGCCGTCTTTAGCTACACTGTCAGCTACTATTGGACGCAAGGCAGCGTTAATTGGCGCATTGGCAGCTAAAATGGCTTTCTTTTTATCTGGCCAAGTAAACTGGTAGCGCTCTTCGCGCCCTTCAACTATAGAATCAGATAATTCTTGACGCAAAATGTCAAAGTCTATGGCTTTTTCTAGCTTTTCGCCGCGTTTAACTTCAGTAATGGCATTAGGAAAAAGAAAGCCAATTAGCTCAATATTTTGGGCTACACCATCTAAACTGCACATCTTTAACTTGTCCATAGCTTTGCTATACGTCCTTTTAGGGTTACTTTGAGGGTA
>CAKUDB010000037.1 GCA_934644775.1 uncultured bacterium
GGGCGCGGCAGCAAAGGCAGGCGCAACAGGCGCAGGTGCGGGCGCGGCAGCAAAGGCAGGCGCAACAGGCGCAGGTGTGGGCGTGGCCTGACGAAGCGAAGGAAAGATGGGAGTAGGCGGCGGTGCCGGCTCTAGACGAGCAGTTGTAGCGCAAGTTGGCTGTTGGGCACTCTGTTTAAGTGGGGCACCGCACTTATCGCAGAACTGAGCTCCGAGCAAGTTGTCTTGGCTGCAGAATGGACACTTCAATACTGTTGTACCGCCTTTGGCTAATAATTTACCTATCAAAAACTTAATTTTAGCGAAGAAGTTTCCCCCTAGCTCAGGGGGAACAGGCCCCCTGGGCTTCATGGTCGGAAGTTTTTTTTCCTACTTTTATCCTTCTTATTTGGCTTAGTTCGTGTTAATATTCTTATATGTTGAACAGAGAAAATATTAAATGTTTAGTTATCGAAACCAGACTTGACCAAAAATTAGCCGATCATGAGTTGTCTTGCCTAGAACGTTCTATGCAATTAAGAAAAGATCAATTAGTAGCTTATGATCTTTTAACTAACCCCTTGGAAATAGGTTTAGAAAAAGCTTATCAAGCCGTAATTATTGGCGGTACCGGAGATTTTTCCGTAGTAAACGACCGTCCTATCTTTTACGAAGCTCTACTTGAATTTGTGCGCCACCTCTGCGCAACTTCTTTTCCGACTTTAGGTTTATGTTACGGACACCAAATTTTAGCCCAGGCTATGGGTGGTACAGTTATCACAGAAACTCACGAGCGCAGTGAAACTGGCACTTATTTGATGACTTTAACTAAAGAAGGGCGTGCCGATAAATTGTTAGCCGATTCGCCAGACTCTTTCTATGCTCAACAAGGCCACCACGACGCTGTCACCTCTATGCCCACTCCTTTTATTCGCTTAGCTTACAGCCAGCGTTGTACTTGGCAAGCTATGAACTTAAAGGGTAAACCTATTTACGGTTTCCAATTCCATCCCGAACTAATTCGCCAAGATTTAGTTACTCGCATGACTGCCTACGCACATGTCTACGCTAACGAGCCTGGCAAGTTGGAAAAGATCATCGAATCTATCAAAGAGACTGACAACCAAGTTATCATGAAAAATTTTATTGATAAAATGGTTATCCCTTACTGGAACAGCAAATAAAATTGCCTCCACTGTAGCGATAATAACTGAGCTAATTTCAAGAAAGGCGGCTTCCACATGATTTGTACTAATTGCCATCATCAAGTCGACGACGGTTCTTTGACTTGCCCTATCTGTGGTAAGCAATTGATCTTAGATCGAACAGAAGCCAATAAAATTATCGGAGCAACAGTACAAAGCTCAGTGCCTGCTTCTATTGAAGTGGTCAGCGAACTAATGAGCAATACGGCAGAAGCGGCCAAAGAGATTCAAGAATACCTGTCAATTAAACAACAGCTTAAAAACTTAGCCGCTATCCAAGCTCAACCGATCTTAACCGCTCTAAATAAAATCAACTCCTTACCCACCGACGCCAAACACCCCGGCGAGGCCTTGCTTTTTTCCTCACCAGTAACCTACGGCGGCACCTTAGCTTATATGCAAACTGCCAAACTGGAACTGACCCCTTGGCGACTCATTTTTTACGAGCATATGAATACGCGCTCAGGCTTGCTCAATATTATAACCGCCGCCATGGCACCGCGTTATAGTTTTAGTGTCGCTTTGAAAAGGATTATGGAAATAAAAAAACGCGAAGTGAACTATAATCCCGGCCATTTGCTCTTACTTGAAGATGATGAACAAATAATTATCCAAACTCAAGACTATTTCCGCTTTGATAAGGCTTTGCGTATTGCCGTTGATACAATACGCACTACGCCCAATAAAGTGCTCTAAAAAAGGATCTACCTTGAAATCTTATTTTGGTCTTCCCTATGTTGGTACCGCTATTTTTAGCTTAAGTCTTTTATTAGGCAGTTTTTGTCCTGTCCAAGCCGAGCTGGTGCCCCCTCCAGTTCAAGACTTTAGCCATACCAATCTCTGTACCCCCGTCTCCCGTAAAGGCACCATCCAAGAGAACTCTTGCCTTTACGTTAGCCCACTTTCCTCCATAATCAGCGCCCGTATCGGCAAAAATAAGAAAAAAGTTCAAGTAACTTCCGCCTATACGGCAGCTGACGGAACTCGCTGGCTTAAAGTAGTTCTGCCCGACGCTCGCCAAGGCTGGACTTTGCAAAGCAATATGCTGGGCGTGGTAGATGCTCGTACCTTTGCTTTAAGACATAGCAAAGCTATTAAGAAAAAGGTAGGCACCTTAACTAAATTTGATTCAGCTCGCCCTATTATTTTTTGGACTTATCCCAATTCGGGGGAGATTTGTGCTCAAGTCAACGGCGATCCTCAAATGGGCATAGGTTACGACCAAATTTGTATCGACCATCATCAACGTAAATGGGGCCATGTAGCTTATTATCGCTCCGTACGCGACGTCTGGATTTGCCTAAGCGCTCCACACAGCACCTCATTTTAGAGCTTTGCCAACGCAGCCACAAACTAGATCGGCTGCGTTTTTTTGCATTTTTAGGTTGCGCAGTATCGTTACACTTACTGCGCCTTGCTTTTTGGGCTAAAGCTCGTTCATTTCAAAGCTAGCGGACAGTTTATAGCTGAAAGCGGAACAAAGGTATAGGGGCTAAACTCTCCGTTTCTCCGCTCGCTGGCTACGTTTACGCCTATAGCAAGCTACAGGCGTATAAGAGCCTTTCGCTTTGCTATAGGCTAAACTCCGCTACAAATATTACAGAAACGGAGACTTTCCCAGTTTGTTGGTTCGTCCAAGGCTTCCGGCCGAGATTGCCGGCGTCTGCTTCGCCTAGCGGCTTCGCAGCCATACCGGCAATAGGCCGAAGCCAAGGACTACACCATATTTGTTTGTGCTCAGCATTTTGTGTGGTGCAGCATTATTAAATTCGCTGCGCCGACTTTAAGGCTATGGCACGTTCATTTCATAGCTAGCGGACAGTTTAGCCCAGCCAGTGCGGCGCATTTTTTTGGGCCAACAGTCGGAAGCGATGGCTCTGAAGGGCGAAGAACATTGACCGCGCTACCGAGCCCGCGTCGGTCAGTTCGAAGCCTGGAAGAGACATTGCTGGAGATGG
>CAKUDB010000038.1 GCA_934644775.1 uncultured bacterium
TTGTCTGATTCGGCCTTTTTAACTTGCTCGGTGACGCTTTCAATAGGCAATAAGTTGACGTCGCCTTGGGCATAGATAGAGACGCCTATGCCGGGGTCTGATTCTAAGATGCTGGGCCCTTGTAAGGAAATATCTTTTTTGGAAGTAATGGAACCTCCGCCTAAAGTGGCTCCTTCAATATAAATATCATGGTCGGAGCTCAAAATAGGCGAAGTTTGGGTTGTCTCATTCTTTAAGAAAGCTACTATTGGCCGGGAAGTAGCTTGATCGCCCTCTTTTTCGTAACGTATAATTAAAGAATAAGCTTTGCCATCAGAGGTCACTAAAAGATTGGAATTGACCTTCATGGTTAAATTTTCGCTATCAATCGTGATTCCGTTCAAATTAGATACTGTATAGCACTTGGCGTCGGATGGGATCTTTGTGCCGGGAGGATAATCGCCCACATAGCGCTTGAGCACATTCTTTCCTGTTTCAGGATTTTTACTCCAAACATAAGTCCCCGCATTAATTTTTTCATACCTTTGCCCTTTGGAATTGGCTTTGGTAACGTCGTCCCACTTTAAACGGGTAAAGCCGCTTGAATCAGTGCTTTGGTGGACGGTATATTTACTATCTTCGCTGATAGTTTGGCCGTTGATAGTGTATGTGCCTCCGTAGAAGAGTTGGCCGTTATCGAAATCGACAGTTTTGCTAGTGATTTTTAAGTCGTGCAAACTGCGCATTTTAGGGGAAGTGCTGCCTTTAGCGTTGCTTATGCGGATAGTCTTAGAATCGGTATCTAAATCGCCAGCTGCGCAAGCTACCGAATCGGTAAATTGGGCGTCGGAAGCTAAAGCCAAGTAAGTTTCGACTCGTCTAGGCATTAACTTGGCCGTCTCATCTGGGGATAAGGAAAAAACTTTATCTAAAGTAAGATCGCGTACACCGTTGCCGGCAAAACCTTCTACTATTAAGTAGCAACTCGATTTGCCTAAGGAAAAGCTGCTTCCCTCCTTTACTCTCAGGCGGGTTTTGCCATATCTATCTTGATATTGTTCAGTCTCTAATTTACCCTCTGGAGAAGCCACGTAGACTTTGGTAGGTGTAGTGTTAAAGAGGTTATTGACAGAAACGTAAGGCGACCTTATGCGATCTGAATCGGAACTGTTGTTCATACCGTCGAAGCCTTGGTCTCCGTCTTCGTAGTTAAATTTTATGCGGAAAAAAGACTTATGGCCGTTGGTAGTAGTAAGCATACCCACGACGTTGCCGTTGCGCTCCTGGACACTTATACCTTTATGCGTATCGGAGAGGGTATTACCCGACTTGTCGCCGCGCCAGGTTACGTCGCTTTGTAGACAAGTAATAGCATATTGGACGCCTGATTGAGCGGCCATGAGGGCTTCTTCACGACCGTAAAAATTAGAAGCCAGGCGCATACTACCCAAATTAGAGTAGACCACTGAGCTAAGTAGCATAATGACTAACACCACCGTTAGCATAGTGGTAATTAAGACTATACCTTTCTTATACTTCTTGCGCATAAGTGTTTACCTCTCTATTGGGATTAGAATTAGTGGCGAAGCAGGGCATGGCCCAAGCATGATAAAAAGTGTAAATAAAACGCCCCCCATTCTATTAAACTTGGTTTAGAGCAAATATTCAAGCTTTCGAAAGATAAAAATAAGGCCCAAGCTCTTAAAAAGGGCTCGGGCCTTATCGTTTAGGCTATTTTAGACTTAAAAACTAGAGAACATCACTTGTTTTATTTTGCGTTTGGAATTGGCAGAAAGGAAGACTCCCATATAGTCGGGATCTAAGGTTAGACCGATAGTACCGGCATTGATATTTATCTTGCCCTTATTATTTTCACCTGGATCCTTCTGGGGATCGCCTCCGTAAGCTACCATAGCCCCAGTTAAATTGAGGGTGCTATTACTACCTATATCGGCATTGATATTGCCCCAAGCGTAAATAACGCCGGAAATATC